>CATLPD010000003.1 GCA_950054485.1 uncultured Alphaproteobacteria bacterium
GAACAAGTGGTTGAGTTGAACTTGAGAAAAAATATTGCTAGACTTTTAAATAACGCTGATGACCCACGACAGGCTCATCTGATAAAACATCTGCCGGAGATCCCGGGGCCGGTCCTGATCAAAAACCTTGTAACTAAAATTACAATTGATCTCGATCATCTTCAAATCAGCATAAACCGGGACGGGCTCAGGATTCCGGCGCAAGAATGTCTTCAGATCGCCTTGCCTGAAAACGCGATCACAGACGATAATATAACCGTGCCATATTCTGTCCGGCGGGGCCGAAATGGGGCGATCATCATCAATCCCGATCAGCACAGTAAAAAAGACATCTTGGATCTGCCAGCTGATGAGCTGAAGCGCCTGATCCAGGGCATTGACTGGCGTGACCGACATTTTGCAGGTGAAAAAATGTCAGATATTGCAAAAACGGAAGGTTACAGCAGCTCATATGTTAGAAGTACGATCATGAAGAGCTTTGATTCCCTGATACGCCAAATTTGATTCCCCGTTAATTCCCTGATAATTTAATAACAAATTAGCCCAAATAGGCTCTCAGGCTATATATTCTCTCGGTTTTTGTTAAGCATCAACATTATAAAAATAAATATTCCCTGTAAAATTCCCTGTTATCAGGGAATTAGCAGGCAAACGCACCGCAAAATTACGATTGGAGAATTTAGGGGCAAATTAAATGAAAACCCTATTCTTCGCAGTGCGTCCAAATCAGCAGGCACAAAAAAGCCCGCAGTTTGCGGGGTAAAAGGTGCGACATCAAAAAGGGCATTAAAAACAAAGGCTTAATGGCGGTGACGGTGGGATTCGAACCCACGATACGGGGATTACCCGTATAACGATTTAGCAAACCGTCGCCTTCAGCCGCTCGGCCACGTCACCATCCGAGGTCATTTTTACCTGTTACACGGTGCAGAGTCAATCGAGATATTTATCGTCTTTCATTGATTTTTCACCTGAAAAGTCCGCCATGACCGCAATTATAAAGCTGATAACAACGCCCAGAATGACAACGGTCGTCAAAATCTTCCAGAAAAAGATCCATGATATAGATTCAAACCATAGTTGAACCAAAAGCAAGGCCGCGGCAATAACGACCAGCCCAACAATCATACGTACCAGAAGGGTGTTTTTTGAAATACTCATGACGCTATCTTTCTTTCCAGAATGGTTACAAAGGCCTCGCGTTTGAAAAAGATGAATTCACGGCGAATTTCGCGCTCCATTGTTTTAACACGCCAGCCCTCCTGTGCATTATTATTTAAAAACTCGCTATAGCGGACTGGGTTTACGCGGGACCCGCCCAGAAAAATCGACCCCAGCAGGGCTTCGCGGTAGATAACGACCTTATATTCATATTTTGCATTTTCGGACATGATGGCTCCTTTGTTGAACTATCCTAGCAAAAGTCATTCAACAAAAAAACCGTATTTCTTAGGATAATATTAGGGAAAATGCCTTATTGTTAAAAAGGACTGGTACAGATGCGGTTGAGGAATGTCGGATAATAATAACAAAAACGGGACACAAATAAAAAAGGGGACATCGAAACTGATGTCGATCGCCCCGACCAAACGATCCAGACTGTTTCAATGGGCGCAGGATAAAGGTTACCGCAATACTTTTTTTGCGAACGCAGCCGGAAATACCGGCGTTATCATCTCGGGCATAATGGAAGGAAACTGGGGACGCGCGGCGTCACCTGCCATGGGTTTAGTGCGTAATGCGGGTGCAGGCGCTGCCATGGACAAGTTAAGCGCAAAATTCTCGAAGGCTGCCGTTTTGCCCTTTTTTATGGCGATTCCGGCTTTGACCAACATTCCAATGGCGGTCACAGCCTCGACAGTTCCAGAACGTATCGGGGCCATGGTTTTGATTGCGGGGTATTCGGTTAAAGCCATTTCCAGTACAATCACCTATAACCGCATGAAAAAGGCGGATCCCGACAATGTGAACAAAGACGGTATTCCAACAAAAATTGTAAAGGGAATGTCAAAGCGGGTCGGGCTGGATTTGAACCGTGGAAAAAGATACAGATATTTACGTCGTAAAACGCGAAAGGCGCGCAACAGAAGCCTGGATACGATTGAACGCAGCGGACATCTGATGCCGGCCATATTGCTTGTCAGGGGGACGATGCGCACGTGGGACGGTATTCTGCGCACAGATCCTGCGGCCATTGGCGGCGGCCTTGCCTATATTACAGGGGCTGTTAGTATGGCAATGGGGGATATGGGCCTCAGGCGCGAAGCCCGTCAGGTTATCGAAGCATCAAATCAGTCAAATGCACCGACACATAAATCAGGGAGATCGCCATGAGTGATGATAACGAATTCTCGGAGATACTGGATAATGAAATCGGCTACATCGTTTTTGTGACCGGAGAGAACCAAAATAATGAAATGTGCTGGTTTTACGCATCCATCGCACCATCAAAGTACGAGGATTTTAAACAGGCAGAGAGCAGCGGTGAATATGATCTGGCAGACTATGGTGATGTTCTGATGTCAGGCTCTGGCGCGGCGCCGCCCGAAGATGTGCGCCGCAAAATGGAACAGGAATACGGCATATCAGACGCATTCGAGCAAGACTATCAAAAGGTAGTGCGTAAATTAAGCGGCCTGAAATTCTAGATCCCAGTTTTCAATCACATCACGCAGGTCGCTGAAAGCATCCTGTACAACATGATTTGCGCCGTTCTCAGACAGGCGCGTAATGCAGTGATTGCCCCATGTCACGCCGATGGCCTTGACCTTGGCGGCATTGGCCATTTTCATGTCCATGCAGGTATCGCCGATCATAAAGCTATCTTCAGGTGTGAAATTCAGCTCGCGGATCACGCTAAGAAGCTGATCCGGGTGGGGTTTGCATTTTTCACCACGGTTTTTGACGTCATCATGCGTGCGATAGCCACAGAAAAAACGGTGCATATCGTGATGGTTTAAAATAACCTGAAGCGGATCATTCGGGCGCGCGGTGACGATTGCCAGCGTGTAGCCCCTGGACTTTAGATCGTCTAATGTGTCCAGAACGCCATCATATAGGGTCGGGAATAGCCCTTCCATTAATTCATGGCGCGGGTCATCAACCAGACGGTATAGGGTATAAAGATGTTCCAGCTGTTGGTCTTGCGGCAGCCCTTCCCAAAATTGGTGTTCTTCAGGATAGCCGTAGCCCTCCAATAACGTTTTTGTGCATAGCGCGGGCAGGTTATTCTGAGCCGTATAACGCAGGGCGGCCTGTTCAAAAGGCGGCCAACTGTTACAAAGCGTACCATCAAAGTCAAAGCATATTAATTTTGTCATAAGCTGAAAGTAGCCGATTTTAATCGGAAGGTCAAGATAACTTGGACTTTAGCAACTGGTTCACCATCGCAGGGTTGGCTTTACCCTGGCTTTTCTTCATGACTTGCCCAACGAAAAAGCCGAACAATTTATCTTTACCGGATTTATATTGTTCGACCATGTCTGGATTTTCTTTTAGAACTTCGTCAACGATGGCTTCAATCGCGCCGGTGTCGGTAACCTGTTTAAGTCCCTTTTTCTCGACGATCGTATCGGCATCTTTTCCAGTTTCGAACATTTCGGCAAAAACGTCCTTGGCGATACGGCCTGAAATTGTATCGTCTTCGATCAGGCTGACCAGACCGCCAAGCTGTTTTGCGCTGACGGGGCTTTCGGAGATGTCTTTGTCGGCCTTGTTTAATGCGCCCATCAGCTCGGTCGTGACCCATGTCACGGCCAGTTTCGGGTTGCGGCCTTCGACGACCTGTTCGAAATATTCTGCGCGTGGTTTGTCTGCAACCAGAACGCTGGCATCATAATGGCTCATCCCGAAATCGCCGATAAAGCGGTGTTTTTTCGCATCCGGCAGTTCTGGCAGGTTGTCATTGATATTGTCGACCCATTTTTGATCCAAAACCAATGGCAGCAGATCGGGGTCGGGGAAATAACGGTAGTCATGCGCATCTTCTTTTGAACGCATGGTGCGTGTTTCGCCAGTCGAGGTGTCAAACAGACGTGTTTCCTGATCAACCTTGCCACCGTTTTCGATGATTTCGATCTGACGGCGGGCTTCGTATTCAATCGCCTGCTGGATAAAGCGAACAGAGTTCATGTTCTTGATCTCGCAGCGCGTACCCAGTTCATCGCCCGGCTTGCGGACGGATACGTTCACATCAGCGCGCATCGACCCTTCGTCCATATTCCCGTCACATGTGCCGAGGTAACGGACAATCGCGCGGATTTTATTCACGTATGCGACGACTTCTTCGGATGAACGCATATCGGGTTTTGAGACAATCTCCATCAGGGCGGTGCCACTGCGGTTCAGGTCGACAAAGCTTTTTGACGGGTGTTGGTCATGCAGGGATTTACCGGCATCCTGTTCAAGGTGCAGGCGTTCGATCCCGATCATTTTGGTTGAACCGTCGGCCAGATCGATTTCAATTTCTCCCTCGCCGACAACAGGGATTTCCTGTTGTGAAATTTGATAGCCTTGTGGCAGATCGGCATAGAAATAGTTTTTACGCTCGAATACAGATGTCAGATTGATTTTGGCATTCAGGCCCAGCCCTGTGCGAACAGCCTGTTCAACGCAATATTCATTGATCACAGGTAACATGCCCGGCATGGCGGCATCAACGAAAGAGACTTGGCTGTTTGGAGCCGCGCCGAATTCGGTGGCGGCACCTGAAAACAGTTTAGCGTTTGACGTCACCTGACAATGGATTTCCAAACCCAATACCACTTCCCATGCGCCTGTTTCGCCTTTGATTAATTCTGCCATTTTATCACCTGTAAAAACGATTAATTATCAAGGGCGATCATAAAACGGGATACATCAAAGCGCAATAAAAAACCCCGCCAAAGAGGGGCTTTAAAAATCAAGGTTTTTTAGGGGAGTGTCTTTTATCGACTGTCCTGATGATGCTCTCCAACTTTTTTGGATCGCTTAAGAGCTCTTCTCCAATAAAATCAACAGTCTTAACCATGTCGCAGATGTATTCTGAAGGGTCTTTTGTATTGTTATGAACCCAGCGAAACAAAGAGATCAAGTTGAGGTTTTGCCTCGCGCTGCTTTTGGGCACGTTCCCCCCTAGTAAGTCTATAAATATTAAATTTGTAATTTTTGCAGGGACGCGCTTGTTCGCTCTATGCAAATAGTTAATAATTTCATTTTCTATTTTTAAAGCAAGCTGGCCTTTTTCAGCAGATGAAAGGCTGTCCGCATTTGTGAGTGCTTTTTCCGTGTGTATAAGCGATCCTGCGGCATCACTGATCTGGTTGAAGACTTCGGTAATTCTCTTTTGACTATCAGACATTATTATTTTTACTTTTATATTATTTCTGGGGTTTAGGTGCTGTTTGCGGCGCTGATTTTTTATCGTATTTATATTCGATATTCTTTTTATCCGGGCATGTGAAAATCAGATAATGTGTGCCCGCGGCGGGCGTTTCTTCAAAAGTGATTTTCAGTGTTTTTTTGTCCGTAACCAGAATTTCTTTAACGTCCATTTTTCTACCCGCTGTAATAAAATATTCGACGCGGTGGCCTTTTGGCACGTCCTGAACAGGGGCAAGATCTTGGGCAATATTCTCCCAAAAGCTGGTCCAGAGGTCCTGTGCCCCGCCTTTCGATACGCTGGCGCTGCCCGTTGTGCCAGTCAGGGGTAAAGTGCCGTTGAAGGCCAGCGCCTGATCTGTAATATCTTGTGGGTATTTCGAGCCTTTGGAGCTGAACAGGTTTTTAATGGATGAAAATATTTTTTTCATAGCTTTAACTTTCATTAATTTCGCAATGCCGCAACATTACGGAATCTGATTATGAAAGTCAATGCTATATGTTAATGGCCCTTAAGCGGCTTTCTTTTGCGCCATTTCTGGCATGGCGGTAAAGTTTGCGGCCTTTTCCATGACCTTTGCAACATTCATCACCGTGCCTTCGTCAAAGGGGCGGCCGATCAACTGCAGACCCAGCGGCAGGCCATTTGCATCAAGCCCTGCAGGGATCGACATACCCGGCAATCCGGCAAGGTTTGTTGTCACAGTAAAGACATCGTTCAGATACATCGCGATCTGATCATCCGATTTCTCGCCAACGCCGAATGCGGCAGACGGCGCAGTCGGGGTCAGGATGACATTGACATCTTTGTACGCATTATCAAAGTCCTGCCAGATCAGCTTGCGCAATTTACGTGCCTTATTGTAATAGGCATCATAGAAGCCAGCTGATAAAACGTATGTTCCGATCATGATGCGGCGTTTCACCTCGTCACCGAAACCGGCGGCGCGGGTGGCTTCATACATATCGATCAAGTTGCCGCCTTCGGGCGCGACACGCAGACCGTAACGCACGCCGTCATAGCGCGCAAGGTTTGATGATGCCTCTGCAGGTGCAATAATATAATAAGCAGGCAGCGCATATTTCGTATGCGGCAGGGAAATATCAACAATTTCGGCACCCGCATCTTTCAGCCACGCGATACCATCATCCCACAGCTTGCTGATTTCATCAGAGATGCCATCGATACGGTATTCTTTCGGGATCCCGACCTTCATGCCGCGGATGTCACCTGTCAAAAGGCTGCGGTAATCGGGAACTTCACAATTCACCGATGTTGAATCTTTCGCATCATATCCTGCCATTGCCTGTAGCATAACGGCGCAATCTTCAACCGTACGCGCCATTGGACCGGCCTGATCGAGGGATGAGGCAAAGGCAACAATGCCCCAGCGTGAACAACGGCCATATGTCGGCTTGATCCCGCAAATTCCTGTAAAGGCTGCAGGCTGGCGGATGGAACCGCCCGTATCTGTACCAGTTGCGCCCATTGCGATGCGGGCTGCAACCGCGGCAGATGATCCGCCTGATGATCCGCCCGGGACCAGAACCGTGTCATCACCTTTGCGCTTCCACGGGTTTTGAACGCCGCCAAAACCGCTGGTCTCATTCGAGGAGCCCATCGCGAATTCGTCAAGGTTGAGTTTACCCAGCATCACCATGCCTTCATCCAGCATGTTTTTGGATACGGTTGATTCATATTCGGGTTTAAAGCCTTCCAGAATTTTACTGGCGGCGGTTGTTTGAACACCTGCCGTGCAGTACAGATCTTTCATCCCCATCGGAATGCCTTCGATAACGCCGACGTCGCCACCAGATCGGCGCGCATCACTGGCACGCGCCTGATCAAGCGCAAGTTCAGGTGTTTCAACGATATAGGCATTTAAGTGGCGGTTTTGTTCCATCGCCTGAATATGGGCCTCGGTCAATTCAACCGATGTAATCTCTTTTTTCTTCAGGCTGTCTAGGGCCTCGGTAATGGTCAGGTTTGTCAGATCGCTCATATTTCTTACTCCACAACTTTCGGCACGACGAAAAAGCCCTCTTGCGCTTCGGGCGCGTTTGACAGGACTTTGTCACGGATATCGCCGTCTGTAATTTCATCTTTGCGCTGGTGCAATGTCACATCAACAACGGATGTCAGCGGTTCGACCCCGTCGGTGTCGACTTCTGAAAGCTGTTCGATCCAGTTCATGATTCCGGTCAGCTCGCCCGCGAATTTTTCCTGTTCAGCCTCTGTAATTTTGATGCGTGCCAGTTTTGCAACCTTGGCAACGGTTTCTTTATCAATTGTCACCAATGCGTCGTCGCTACGCTCGGGATTGGTTGTTGTAATAGTCATTGCAAAATCCTTTTAAATGTTACAGAAACTTAGCATGGGAATTATCGATTTAAAAGACCTTGAAACAGCAATTGGCGGAAAAAAACGCCTGATCGGTATTGATCACGGCACAAAAACGTTGGGGCTTGCGGTTTCTGACCCGCTGTGGACCGTTGCAACTCCCCTCCAGACCATAAAACGTACCAAGTTTTCAAAGGATGTTATTGAACTGGCGAACATTGTCAAAACCTATGAAGTCGGGGCTTATATCATCGGATTGCCTTTAAATATGGACGGCACAGAAGGGCCACGCTGTCAGTCCGTGCGTCATTTCGCGGATAATCTGATCGGCAAGGCCGATGTTTTAGGCCACGATCCCGTGATCTGTTTTTGGGACGAACGTCTGTCAACGGCGGCGGTCGAGCGCTTTATGATTGACGATCTGGATTTATCCCGAAAACGCCGCGCCGAAGTCGTCGATAAAATGGCCGCCTGCCATATTTTGCAGGGTGCGCTGGGGCGGCTGGATTATCTTTGATCAATATCCGAATTGGCTTTGATAGAACATCATGATTGCTGGAATATAAGCCAGCGCAATCAGCGTTGTTGCCAGAACGGCGCTCGCGGCTTTTTGCGGATGCACATTTAATTGCGCGGCATAGGCAACTGAATTCGCGGGCAGGGGCATTGCGGCATAAAGAATAATAAAGGCGCGGTAATCGGACGGTAGCACATCAAAAAACCAGATATCGGCCAAGACGATGGCAAAGGCGGCAAGGCTCCAGACTGGAAAGCGCCACAGTGCCGCATTCCAAATATAATTAAAATCAAAATGAACGCGGCTGATTTTGGCCATCGACAACCCGATAATGGCCATCCCCAAAACGAAATAGGCGCCTTTGAACATCGACAGCGTTTCTTCCAGCCCGTCAACCCAGGGTATTCCGCCAAAGCCAAAAGCAAGGCCGATCACCATGGCCCAGAACAGCGGCAATTTTAAAAGGCGCTTTAAACCATCCATAGGGGATAGATTCCCGGTTGCCAAAATCCAGTACCCCAACGAGGTATGCAAAATAGTTGAAACCATCATCACCAAAACCCACGCGTTTGCCGTCTGTTCGGAGAACAGCGCAAAGACAACCGGAATGCCGAAATATCCTGTATTGGAGCCAAGAATCTGGTGAGAAAAAAGATTTTTGCGTTTATCGCCCCATAGCTTTTTGCCGTAGAGATATGATGTGCCCGCCATAAACAAGGTGAGTAGCGTTAAAGTCAGAATAAACGCAAAAGATGTACCGATATCCAAATCGGTTTGCCAAGCCATGCAGAATAAAACGGGCGGCGCAATAAAATGAATTGTGAAATCGGCGATCTGTTTATCGGATACTTCTGCATAGCGTCCGGCAAACCAGCCGATCGCTATCATGAGGTATAGGGGAAGAACTTTGATCAAAAGCGCTATAAACATGCTTAGACTGTAGCGGATAGTATCTATATAATACAGTCCTATGAATGATAAAAATATCATATCCAGCCTGAAATCGATAGCCGGTCATCGTCACGTCATGACGCACAAAACGGCTGTTCGACCATATACACAAGGCTGGCGCGTGGGTGGGGGGCAGGTTTTGGCGGTCGTGCGTCCTGGTAACCTGATTGAAATGTGGTCTGTTTTAAAAACATGCGTCCATCATGATGTGATCGTTATCATGCAGGCGGCGAATACAGGCCTGACGGGCGGATCAACGCCTGATGATCATGGCTATGACCGCGACATTGTTTTGATTAATGTCATGCGTCTTGATGATATTCAGATTATCGAAGACGGGCGGCAGGTTTTATGCCTGCCGGGCTCGACCCTGTATCAGTTGGAAAAGAAACTGAAACCGCTAGGGCGCGACCCGCATTCGGTGATCGGATCGTCCTGCATTGGTGCGTCGGTCATTGGCGGGGTCTGTAACAATTCAGGCGGGACACTGATCCAAAGGGGGCCTGCCTATACCGAACTTTCCCTTTATGCCGAGGTGAACGAAAAGGGCGAGCTGGCGCTGGTCAATAATCTTGGCATTGATTTGGGCGGCGAGCCTGAAGAGATTTTAAAACGTTTGGAGACAGGTGATTTTAATGTTCAAAAAACGGATAAAAAAGCATCCGATTCAGAATATTGCCAGCATGTGCGTGATATTTATGCCGACAGTCCCGCGCGCTACAATGCAGATGATCGCAGACTCTATGAGGCGTCAGGTTCGGCTGGAAAGATTGCGGTATTCGCCGTGCGCCTTGATAGTTTTGAAAAACAGGGCGCAACCAAGATGTTTTACATAGGTGCAAAGGATACGAATGTTCTGGCGAAAATACGGCGCGATATTCTGGGCGGTTTCAAACATTTGCCTGTCTCGGGTGAATATATGCATGCCGAGGCCTATGATATCGCCGAAAAATACGGCCGCGATATATTCTGGATCATCTATCATTTCGGCACGGAATATTTGCCTATTTTATTTAAATCAAAAAGCCGTGTTGATTCTGTTTTTGCAAAATTTGGTATTAAAAACCTATCCGACCATGTCATGCAGTTTATCAGTCGGTTTCTCCCGAACCATCTGCCCGAACGGCTTCAGGGTTTTCGCAAAAAATATGATCATTATCTGATGATCAATATGGCGGGCGATGCGACGCAAAATGAAATGCGCGCATATTTATCGACCTTGGAAAATGCAGGTTGGTTTGAATGTTCGGATGATGAAGCCAAACGCGCAGGCCTTCACCGTTTTGCTGCGGCAGGGGCCGGCATAAGATATCAGAATATTCATGCTGATAAAATTGACGACATGATCGCCCTTGATATCGCCCTTAAACGTAACGATCAAAACTGGTTTGAAGATTTACCACAGGATATTGAGGACGCAATTGACTGCCGCCTTTATTACGGTCATTTTTTCTGTCATGTCTTTCATCAGGATTATCTGATTAAAAAAGAATATGACGTCGAGGCTATTAAAAACCGCATGCTGGAATATCATGATACACGTGGCGCCGAATATCCGGCCGAGCATAATGTAGGGCAAATCTATACAGCAAAACCGCAATTAAAAGATTTCTATAAAAAACTGGACCCGACCAACAGTTTCAATCCTGGCATCGGCCAAACATCAAAGTTGAAAAACTGGAAAACTTAGGTTTCGACGATTTCGTGCTCTTCCTCTTCCGGGGGGGTAACACGAATCAGGGTCAGTTGGTTTCGTTGGCGGCGCATAATTTCAAAACGGAAATCATAGCACTGGAATTTTTGACCGATCGATGGAATTGTTTGTGTTTCATATAATATAAGGCCGGCCAATGTAGAATATTCATCATCTGGTAAATCCCATTCGAATTCACGTTTCAGATCGCGGATCGTCACCTTTCCGTCAATCATATATGATCCGTCGGGCTGTGGGCGCACGCCCTTGACGGCGACATCATATTCATCGTCAATCTCGCCGACAATTTCCTCAAGGATATCTTCAAGAGTCACAATCCCCATGAAAGATCCGTATTCATCAACCACCAGCGCGAAATGTTCGCGGCGCGTGCGGAATTCCTGCAACTGATCAAACAGTGTTGTTGTTTCAGGAATGAACCACGGGTCTAGTGTTGCATTTTTAATATCGACCTTGGACATATCGCCGCCACATTTGTACCATTCTTTAAGCAGCAATTTTGTGTGCAGTACGCCGACGATGTTTTCCTGATTATCCTGCCATAGGGGCAGACGCGTATAGGGGCTGTCGAGCACAGCTGAAATTATATCTTCGGACAGCATGCTGGCATCCAGCATCATGACATCGCGGCGGTGCATCATAATGTCTTCAACCTCGACATCGGGCAAATCCAGAATGGATCGCAGCATCGCGCGTTCTTCATTCGTCTCTTCGTTTTCGCCCTGATGCATTTCAATCACGCCGCGCAGAATTTCGTAATGGTTGCCGATACCAACCTGCGTCACATCTACGCCAAACAGCTTCATTGTGAATTGTACGATCTTGATGATGGCCTCGGTAATAGGTGAAAGCACCGCAACCAAAACACGAATGATCGGTGAAATTTTCAGCGCCATTTTGTCGGCATTATTCAATGCATAGGTTTTCGGTAGAACTTCGGCAAAGATCAGCACCAGCATGGTCATGGCCAAAGTGGCATATACAACGCCTGTTTCACCAAAAATTTTGATCAGAACAGATGTCGCAAGGGCAGAAGCCAGGATATTGACAAGGTTATTACCCAGTAAAAGCGCACCGATCAGGCGGTCTTTCTTCTCGAGCAATTCGGTCACCAGATCAGCGCGGTCACTATCACTGCTTTCTTTGTCACGTGACAGCGAGTGCATGCGTGCACGAGATGTCGCCGTTAACGCGGTTTCAGATCCCGAGAAAAAAGCTGATAAACAGAGTAAAAAGAAAATGGCCCCGATCGAAAACCAGACGTCCGAATCAATTTGCGAAAATAAAGCGCTTATATCTATATCCATAACGGGAGTCTTTTAACGTCCTTTTATATATCGGGCAAGAAAATCTTTGATGTCGGCGGCGTTTTCATCTTTTGCAATAAAGCTTTTTCCAATACCGCGCATCAAAATCAAAACAATACGGTCTTTTATGTTCTTTTTGTCTTTTTGCATATGCGTCAGCATGTCATCGGCGCTATAGGTTTTGTTCCATTTTGGCCAAAGATCGTGCCTTTTGTAATGTTTGCGCAATTTTTCCAGATCGCCTTCGGGCGCGTATCCCCGGTCGACAGAATAGGCCAGCGCCATATTCATGCCGATCATCACAGCCTCGCCATGCAGCAGCGAATCATCATATCCGGCAATCGCCTCCAGCGCGTGGCCGAATGTATGCCCCAGATTTAGCAGGGCGCGAATATTGCCTTCCTGCTCGTCGCGGGCGACGACATCAGCTTTCTTGCGGCAACTGACTGCGATGGCCTCGCTTAAGACATCTGGATCACCTGCCAATAGACCGCCGGCATGTTCATCCAGCCATTCAAAAAAGCCGGTATCATCAATCAGCGCATATTTCAAAATCTCCGCATAGCCCGCCAGAATATGACGCTGGGGCAAGGTCTTTAGGGTTGTGATATCGGTATAGACTAGAGATGGCTGATAAAAACTGCCGATCAGGTTTTTGCCAAGCGGGCTGTTTATGCCTGTCTTGCCGCCGACAGAGCTGTCAACCTGCGCCAATAGGCTGGTGGGAATCTGCACATATTTAATGCCACGTAAAATTGTTGCTGCCACAAAGCCCGCCAAATCACCTACAACACCGCCGCCTAATGCAATGACAGCCGCTTTTCGCGTAACACCGTTCTGGATAATATATGTACATATATTGTTATATGTTTCGATTTTTTTCGAGGCCTCGCCGGGGTCTATCTGATAGACCTCATACGGGCTGCTTAAACTTTTTTCTAATTGTGAAAGATAAAGTGCGCCGACATTCTTATCCGTAATGATGAAATATTTCTCGGCCCCGACATATCGGTCCAGCTTGCCTTGCAGGTCTTTCATGCTGCCGCTATGGATATCTATAACATAGGATCGTGCACCCAAATCGACGTTAACGGTTTTATCGGTCACGATGCCTCTTCCAGTTTTTTGCGAATCCGCCGTGCCATGGTCGTGGCCGACCCTTTGTCGACATTAATATGTACGTCAGCGCGCGCATATATAGGATAGCGTTTTTCAATCAGGGCCTTTAATGTTTCACGGCGGTCGCCCTGCTGTAAAATCGGGCGGTGTGCTGTTGTGACAATCCTGTCCATCAGGATATCCAGTGACGCATTCAGCCACACCGATATGCCGTGTTTGGCGATATTCTTTTGTGATTTCTCCGACATATAGGCGCCGCCGCCTGTCGCAATCACGCTGGGCTCGTTTTCTTTTAGAACGCGTAAGACAACTTTTTCTTCTAATTCGCGAAAGGTCGGCTCGCCGTATATTTCAAAAATATCACTTATACGAAGCCCGGCAGAATATTCGGCCTCTAGGTCCGTATCGTAAAAGGGACGTTTCAATAGGCTAGCCAATTGCCGGCCTGCGCTGGTTTTACCGGCCCCCATCAGGCCGACCAGAACGATATGTTTGTTTTTATAGTCCATAATCTCACTTTATATTTCCTACCTATTTTTACCGCCAGCGCGCTGATGTAAAGAAAAATTTAACAGGAGTTAAGGTTTTATGAAAAAAATGCTTGACTTGATTATAGGATTATGTAATATAGGTATAGATGAAAGTTACAAAGTCGGAAAAAACGAAAAAGATTATTGAAATATTTTTCGACTTAGGTAAAACAGGAATATGAAGATTTTTGGAATTACAATTTTATCTTTTATATTTCTAGGCATTGCCGGATTTATTTTCATTGCGCAGACGGATTTGAATATCCCCGAGCGCACCGTGGAGCAGGCGATTGATAATGAGCGCTTTTTTGACACGGCCACCCGATAAACCCTTGTTTTTCAAGGCTGGCCGTATTTAAAAAGATGTCATATACCAAAATCTTCTCCGCAAAAGGTGACAGAAATCACCTAAACCGTGTTAAGGAAGTTTGTTAAAACCTCCTTATGTAAGGGAAAAATAAGAACGAAGGTTTTTTTTCATATTTTCTCTTGATTTTTTTCGGTTTATCGTGCTTTATGTCATTAACTAAAGTTGGAGTGACACGATTCTTTAAGCAGAATCAGTCAGAATTAAAAATTAAGGAGAAAACAAATGGCACGTCCAGGTCGTCCAAAGATGAAGAGAGATCCTTTACCGGAAATCCTTGTGGCCTTTTTAGATATGCTGACCGCTGAACGCGGCGCTGCCAAGAATACACGCGATGCATACGAACGTGATATTCGTGACTTTAACGAGTTTCTAAAGGAAGATGGCACACAGCTTGAAACAGCAACAACAGGTGATATTGAAGATTACCTGGAAGAGCTGGCTGAACGCAACCACGCGAAGAACAAAGGCGATAAGACAGCCGTACGTACAATCGCACGTCGTATCTCGGCTTTACGTCAGTTTTACGGTTTCCTTCTTACAGAAGGTAAAAGATCAGATGATCCTACATCATCTATCGAAAGCCCGAAACAAACACGCACATTGCCAAAAGTTTTGACAGAAGACGAAGTTAGTACATTGATCAAAGTTGCTGGCGAACCAGGTGGTCCGGAAGCGATCCGTTTGGTGGCTCTACTGGAAATCTTGTATGCGACAGGTCTTCGTGTTTCTGAACTGGTTGGTTTGCCAATGTCGGCAATCGGTCAAGACAGCCGTTTCCTGAAAGTAAAAGGAAAAGGCGGCCGCGAGCGTATCGCTCCGATGTCCGAGCCAGCCCGCAAGGCACTTAAACAATATTGCGATGTACGCAAGCGCTTCCTGGCTCCAGGTCAGAAAGTTGAAGAGAACGCATGGTTGTTCCCATCACGTACATCACAGTCTGGTCACCTGACACGTCAGCGTTTCGCACAGCTTCTGAAAGAGCTGGCCCGCAACGCCGACATGCCTGAAGGCAAAGTCAGCCCGCACGTTCTGCGTCACGCGTTTGCAACACACCTGTTGAAACACGGTGCGGATCTGCGCTCTGTTCAAAAGATGCTGGGTCACGCGGATATTGCGACAACGCAAATCTACACCCAAATCCTGGAAGAGCAGAAACAGGATACAGTTAAAGAAAATCATCCATTGGCTAAAGAAGCCTAAGGACAGATTTTTCGAGTACAGATTAAAGGCCGGTCTTATGACCGGTCTTTTTTTATAAGTCCTTAAAATTAAAAGATAAGAGTCCGGGTAATTTTATTTCAAAACCATCAGCTTTTATGTTTTTTTCCTTGCCAAGACGATTCTTTCTTGCTAGTTTGCATAAGCAATCTTAATAAAAAATTAATAAGCCATGGAGGACATGTAAATGGCCGATTCTCAAACCACTCGTTATGCCTTTGATCAAAAGTACAAGGTTCAATACCGCCTAAGTTTTAATGGTGACAAGCTGACCTCAGTACGTGCTTTTGGTCCACTTATGGGCATGGACCTTCAAAACGCTCTGGGAACCGGGCGTATTGTTGCCATCGATGATGCTACGATGGAGCGGGAAGAAAACGGCAAGACGGTCGAAGCCAGACCCGTTTACAAAATTAAATTAAAGGTCGAGGCAGGGCGCCTTGTAAATCAGAAAGGTGAAATCGCTGTAGAAAGCTACGAAGTCGATGGAATTAACCCGGCGACACCATTGCCGGCGCAACACACGACAGCGACAGCTAAGATCGCACGTCAGCATGACGGTGGCAGCACACGTCCTAACCCGAATCAGACACAGCCAAACCCGAATGGCACAGGTGGTCTGCTTGATGACTTTATTAAAGACATATTAGGTGGTCCGACCCAACCTATTGGGAACAAACCTGCGCCTAAGCCGGTGACACCGGTTGATCCGGCCGATCCACCACGTCGCCGCCGCGCTGGCGAAATGCGTCAACCAATGGGCCGCACATATTCGACACCTGATTCGGTTCTGGAAAGAATGCTGAAAGAATACGGTACAGATTTGACAGCACGTGCCAGAATGGGTGAATTGGATCCGACAATCGGCCGTGAAAAAGAACGCCGCGATGTTCGCCAACTATTGCTGCGCAAAGGCCGCGCCAGCGTTATGCTGCTGGGTGAAGCCGGTGTCGGTAAAACCGAAATATTTAAGGCGATTGCCCAAGATATTGTAAATGGTAATGCCGAGGCTGAGCTGAAAGATGCACGCGTTATCACATTAAACCTGCAGGCGATGACGGCCGGAACACAGTTCCGCGGTGAATTCGAAAAACGCCTGATGCCGATCCTGGATGGTTTGGAAGAGCGCGGTGGTTACATCAACGGTCAGAAAATCGTCCTGTGTATTGATGAAATCCACAATGCTTTGACAGCGGGTTCAGCCATGGGTGCCAAAGGCGCCGGTGAGATCATGAAGCCGTTCCTGTCAGAAGGCAGCGTCACATGTATTGGTGCGACAACTTATGATGAATACGTTAAGCACATTGAAAAAGACAAGGCCTTGGTCCGTCGTTTTGCTCCCTACACAATTGAAGAGCCGATTAACGAAGAAGCGCTTGAAATTATTGAAAAAGTTCAAGAGCAGATGGCAGATTACCACTGGTTGGAACAAGGGATGTCGACAGAGGATTGCGAATACGTCATGCGTATGACTAACCGCTTCATGCCGAATTTCCAACAACCTGATAAAGGCATTTCTGTTATTGATGATGCAATGGCGATTGCCCGATCTGAAGGCAAAACAGCTGTTGAACAAAAACATATCGTCAGCGCGATTTCTAAAGCCAGCGGTTTGAAGGAAGAATTCCTGAACCAATCTGACTTTGAAAAATATGCGAAACTGGAAGAAAACCTTAAAGCCGCGGTTATCGGTCAGGATGAAGCTCTGGAAGAATTGGCAGCGAACCTGCGTACAGCCCGTATGGGTTTGACCAAAGAAGATGCGCCACGCGGTGTATTTTTGATGCCAGGTCCGACAGGTGTCGGTAAAACGGAAACAGCCAAGCGTTTGGCAGAACTGTTAACCGGTGATAAAGCAAACGTTATCCGTCTGGATATGAACGAATACAGCGAAAAGCACACAGCTTCACGCTTGCTTGGAGCGCCTCCGGGCTTCGTTGGTCACGATGAGGAAGGCCAGTTGACAGGTCCTGTGCGCAAAAAGCCATTCAGCGTTATTCTGCTGGATGAAGCAGAAAAAGCACACCCTGATGTTTGGAAAACATTCTTGTCTATTTTCGATGACGGTGAAGTCAAAGATAACAAAGGTAAGCAAGTTGATTTCCGCAACACCATTATTTTGATGACATCAAACCTGGGTGCCGAGCAAATGCAAAGCATGCTTTCAGGCCCTTCAACAGGTATGAAGTTCGGTTCTGCGGCTGCGGCAAATGACTCTGCGTCTGATGCTGAAATTGAGGCTAAGGAAATGGCTGTGACACGCGCCAAGATCAAGGAAATTGCAATGGGTGCCATCAAACGTCACTTTAAGCCTGAATTTGTGAACCGTTTGGATGGGGTTGTACCTTATAACGCGCTTTCAAAATCAGCCTTTAACACGATTGTGGATATCCGTTTGAAGAAGGTTCAAGACAGCCTGCGTCACGATGCCAATGGCCTGCAACTTACAAATGCTGAATTTGAAGTGACAGACAAGGTCAGAGATGTTCTGCGTGAAAAAGGCTATGATAAACAATATGGTGCCCGTCCATTGGAACGCGCGATGGTTGAACATATGACATCGAAACTGGCTGACTGGATGATCGCCAAACGCGAAATGCTGGTCGAACAAAATAAAAAAGGTCCGTTTAAGATCAAAATTGAAGATCTGGGCGAAAACTTTAATGCCAAGGTTGTTGCTGTTAAAACAAAAGCAAATGACAACAAGCCTAAGGCCGCAGCGAAACCGGATAAACCGGCCGCATAAAATAAAACCAGATTAGATCAACAGGCCGCTTGCCATCAGGCGGCCTGTTTTTTATGCTTAAAAAAAGAAGGGCAAGCCGAATGAAAGAATATGATGCGGTAATAATTGGCGGGGGGCATAATGGTCTTGTCTGTGCTAACTATATGGCGCGTGCAGGCCTGTCGGTCAAAGTTTTTGAAATGCGCCCTGTCATCGGCGGTGCATGCGTGACCGAAGAAATCGCCGAAGGGTACCACGGCTCGACCTTAGCCTACAGCCTTGGGCAAATGCCTGCGCAGATTATTGAAGAATTAAAGCTGAAAGACTTCGGGCTGGAACTGATTAAACAAAAATCAGGTGCTATCAGCCTTTTGCCCGAAGGGCGTCATCTGATAATTACGGACGATCATAAAGAAACGCACGCGCAAATCAGCAAATTTTCAACACGCGATGCGGATGCACATCTGTCTTTTCGACAGGAAATACAGGAATGTTATCAGGTTTTACAGCGCTTTCGCCAAGATCGCCCGCCGAATTATCGTGGTGGAATCGGCGAAATTATGGAGTTTTTCAAGACAGGGCAGAAATTTCGACGCTTGAGCGTCGCGCAAAAAGAGAAAATCATGAATATCATGACAATGTCTTTAGGTGATTATCTGGATCTATGGTTTGAAAGCGAAGAGGTTAAGGGCTTTTACGCGGCATTCGGTGTAATCGGTAACTTTGTTCATCCCTATTCAGCGGGGAGCGCTTTTGCCCTTTTATCGCATTTAAGCGATTTGAACGGTAAATCCATGCAGGTTAAAGGCGGTATGGGCAATCTGGGTCAGGCCTTGGCCGAATCGGCCAAAGCGCAAGGTGTTGAAATTCAAACAGATGCGCGTGTCGAGGAGGTTGTCACCGATATTAGTGATAACAAAAACCGATCGGGTCTGACATACGGGATCAAACTTGAAAACGGTGAATTTATTAAAGCCAAGCGCGTTATAGCGAATTGTACGCCCTATATCTTGTTCAACGATCTTTTAAAAGCCGAGCATCTGCCGTCAGGCTTTTTAAAGCGTATGAGAAAATATAAATATTCCTCCGGCAGTCTTAAAATCAATCTGGCATTGTCGGAATTGCCCGAATTTACATCCTTGACCAGTCAGAATATCAAGCCGGAATTCTATAACCGTCCAATTAATATTTGCCCGTCATTAAATTATGCCGAGCGCGCCTTTCATGACGGACGCATACGCGGCTTTGCACGTAAACCGATTATTTCAATGGTCATTCATTCGATTGCGGACAAAACGCTGGCGCCTGACGGCCATTATGTTGCAAGTCTTTTATGCCAGCACTTTAATAAAAATCTGCCAGATGAGCTGACATGGCCGACAATAAGGGATGAAGCGGTGGAGGACGTCTTTGACGTGATCAGTCATTATGCACCGAATTTCAGAAATGCGGTTTTACATCATCAGGTTATCACACCGCAAGACCTCGAGAAAACATACGGCTTTACGGGTGGTGATTTGCACCATGGCGCAATGCAGTTAAATCAGATGTTCTCGTATCGTCCGGCAGCGAAATTTGCAGATTACCGTACCCCGGTCAAGGACCTGTATCTGTGCGGCGCAGGTGCGCACCCTGGCGGCGGGGTCTCCGGATTACCGGGGATGCTTTGCGCGCGCGAGGTTTTAAAGGATTCAGCGCAATAGAAAAAAGCCCGTCTTTGGCGAGGGGGAAGTGCCAAGAGACGGGCCGTTTTGCTGCGACATACGTGTCTTCTCTATATATTCTTTTTCTCTATATTCGCCGTATTTCTATACCGCGGCCACAAGGCAGGTACGGGAGCTAAAAGCTGTAGAGGGAATATAACCGCTCTGCCTATATTTTTAGAATAGCGCGACAATATGTTCAAAATATGATCGAAATGTGGCGAAAATGTGATTTTTTTGATTCTTGAGATTTTCTTATATATCACTAGACTAAAGCCGAGAATTTAATAAAAGGAAAAAGAATCATGACACATACTGGACACGACAGCCTGAAAACCCGCAAAACCCTGGCCGTAGAGGGCGAATCTTACGATTACTTCAGCTTGAAGGCGGCAGAAGAGGCCTGCGGCGATTTATCACGCCTACCATATTCGCTGAAAGTTTTGCTTGAAAACCTGCTGCGTTTCGAAGACGGCAAGACCGTTACAACCGATGATGTTAAGGCGATGGGCCAATGGCTGAAAGATAAAAAGAACCCGCGCGAAATCGCATATCGCCCGGCGCGTGTGCTGATGCAGGACTTTACAGGCGTTCCTGCCGTTGTCGATTTGGCCGCGATGCGTGATGCGATGGTATCTCTGAAAGGTAAGGCCGAGCAAATTAACCCGAAATCAGCCGTTGATCTGGTTATTGACCATTCGGTCATGGTTGATAGTTTCGGTAACCCGTCATCGTTCCAGACAAACGTTGAACGTGAATTCGAACGTAACGGCGAGCGCTATTCTTTCTTGAAATGGGGTCAAAGCGCATTTAACAATTTCCGCGTTGTGCCACCGGGCACAGGTATTTGCCATCAGGTAAATCTGGAATATCTGGCACAAACCGTCTGGGTTGAAGACGATGAAAACGTCAAAGGCAGCAAGGTTGCCTATCCTGATACATTGGTTGGGACAGATTCGCACACAACTATGGTGAATGGTTTGGCCGTTCTGGGCTGGGGCGTTGGCGGTATCGAGGCTGAAGCCGCGATGCTGGGTCAGCCGATTTCCATGTTAATTCCTGAAGTTGTCGGCTTTAAACTGACAGGCAAAATGCCTGAAGGCGCAACAGCGACCGATCTGGTTCTGACCGTGACAAACATGCTGCGTACACGTGGTGTTGTGGGTAAATTCGTTGAATTCTATGGCGAGGGATTGGGTACGTTGTCTCTGGCGGATCGTGCGACAATTTCAAATATGGCGCCTGAATATGGCGCGACCTGTGGTTTCTTCCCGATTGATGATGAGACATTGCGCTACCTTCGCTTTACAGGCCGTGACGAAAAGCGCGTCAAACTGGTCGAGGCCTATGCGAAAGAGCAGGGCATGTGGCGCGATGATTCGGTCGAGCCCGTCTTTACAGATACATTGTCACTGGATATGGGCACGGTTGTTCCAACAATTTCAGGTCCGAAACGCCCGCAGGATAAAATTTTACTGTCGGATGCGGCACAATCCTTTAAGGCGCATGTCGATACATTGGGCGCTGACCTGAATAAAAAAGGCGCGGTTTCAGGTGAAGATTACGACCTGACAATGGGCGATGTTGTGATCGCGGCGATTACCAGCTGTACAAATACATCAAACCCAAGCGTTATGATTGCAGCCGGTCTGGTTGCGCGCAATGCGCTTGCCAAAGGTTTGCAGGTTAAGCCTTGGGTTAAAACATCACTGGCACCCGGATCACAGGTTGTCACCGATTATTTGGAAAAAGCAGGCTTGCAGGATGATCTGGATGCACTGGGCTTTAACCTTGTCGGTTATGGCTGTACGACATGTATCGGAAACTCGGGGCCGCTTGCAGCGCCGATCGAAGATGCCGTTAAAGCAAACGATCTGACGGTTTGCGGCGTATTGTCCGGTAACCGTAACTTTGAAGGCCGCATTCACCAGAATGTGAAGGCAAATTATCTGGCATCACCGCCATTGGTTGTAGCCTATGCGCTGGCAGGATCGATGCAGATTGATTTGTATAATGACCCGATCGGACAGGATAAAGACGGCAACGATGTCTATATGAAAGATATCTGGCCATCAAATGCCGAAATCCGCGATATGGTTGAAAAGGCTGTAACGCCTGAACAATTCAAATCGCGCTATTCAAATGTCTTTGAAGGGCCAAAAGAATGGCAGAATGTGAAAACATCGGGCGGACAGACATACGAATGGGATATGACATCGACCTATGTGCAAAACCCGCCGTATTTCACAGGCATGACAATGGATATCGAAAACCCGTCTGATATTACGGGTGCTAAGGCGCTTGCGGTATTGGGAGATTCTGTGACAACCGACCATATTTCACCTGCCGGTGCGATCAAGGGCGACAGCCCTGCGGGATCATATCTGCAAAGCCATCAGGTCGGGGCACGTGATTTTAACTCTTATGGTTCGCGCCGTGGTAACCATGAAGTCATGATGCGCGGTACATTTGCGAATATCCGCATTAAAAACGAAATGGTACCGGGCACCGAAGGCGGCGTCACAAAATATGTACCGACCGAAACGACAATGCCTATTTATGATGCAGCGATGAAATACGTGAATGATAACGTGCCGTTGATTGTTGTGGCCGGTAAAGAATATGGTACAGGCTCCAGCCGCGACTGGGCCGCCAAAGGTACCGTTTTGCTAGGTGTTAAGGCCGTAATCGCCGAAAGTTTCGAGCGTATTCACAGATCAAACTTGGTCGGAATGGGCGTATTACCGCTGGTATTCAAAAACGGGGAAACCCGTGAAAGCCTCGGCATTGATGGCAGCGAAAGCTTTGACATCAAAGGCATCGACAGCATCAAGCCGCTTTGCGATCTGACGCTGGTTATTTATTATGCCGATGGCACATCAAAGGAAACCGAGGTGCAGTGTCGTATTGATACGCTGGACGAGCTGGAATATTACAAGCACGGCGGTATTCTGCATTACGTTTTGCGATCGATGGCTGCGGCGTAAATTTAATGCTATTCAATGAAGGTCCCCGCTGATGGCGGGGATTTTTTTTGTTCGATATACATAAAATTAAGGGTTTTGTTCTAGAATGGTGTCATGATTGAAAAAGATAAAACAAACATGGTTTTCGGCGCTCTCAGGGCGGTTTTTGCACTTTTCGGTGCCAAAAGCGAAGATCGGCGGGATCCGAATGACACATATGTTCATCCCTTGGTAGTGGCAGCGCAAAATAATGATGTGACAGGTATCAAAGCGGCTTTTCCAAAGCAATTGTATGGGGCACCGGGTTTTCGCAGTGATGATCTAAGGGACGCGCTGCTGACTGCTTTTGAGCATAAAAATTACGATGCATTCGAGGCGCTTTACGTCGAAATGGCCGCCCATGATAATGGCTATTCCAATTCATATTCCCCGAGCTGGTCAGATAAAATGGAAAGAATGGAGCGGGAAATTCCGAACGATCTGAAATTTCAAGAAATTAAACAGACCTATATGGATGAAATAGAACGCATAAAATCTATTGGTTTTGAAGAACGCCGCCAGGAAATGTCAAAGCGGTTTGCACCGGTTGTGCAGCACCGAACAAATTTTAATAGAAGCTAGCCTATTTTTCCAGCGGCCATAACCAGGCCGCACCACGAACACCGCTGGAATCCCCATGTTTTGCGGGGACAATGGGCGTGTCACATTCATTGCCATAGACATAGCGTTTCATTTGTGACGGAATATTTTCGTATAAACGGCGATTGTTTGACATGCCGCCCGCAAAAACAATCACGCCGGGGTCAATGATATTGATCATATGCGCGCAAACGCGGGCAAGGCGGTTCTCGTAGCGCTCCAGATTTTTTAGGGCCGCATCTTCGCCCTGTTCGGCGCGTTCGATGATCTCCTCCCCTTTCAAGGTGACGCCTGTATGACGTTGATAGTCACGCGCAAACCCGGTGCCCGAAACCCATGTTTCTATACAGCCTTTGTGCCCGCAATAACAAATATCGGATTCCTCGCGCTCTTCCTTTTTCATCCATGGCAGGCTGACGTGTCCGATTTCACCGGCGACCTGATTGCGCCCGTCATAGGCCTGCCCTTTAAAGGCCAGACCTGCGCCGCATCCTGTACCCAGAATGATCGCCAAGACCATATCTTGTCCTGCGCCCGCGCCGTCAGTTGCCTCAGAAACGGCAAGACAATTGGCATCATTGCTGATGCGAACGTCGCGATCCAGTAGGCGTTCGAAATCGCGCTTCATATTCTGGCCGTTCATATAGGCACGGTTTGCGCATTTTACCAGATTGGTTTTGGTGGATATCGCACCTGGAATACCCATACCGACTGTGCCGGTTTGTCCCGTTTTTTCCTCAGCATTTTTGACGAGTGTAACGGCCGTTTTCAAAAATTCATTGTAATCATGCTGTGGGGTCGGCAGGCGTTCGCGATAGATTTCTTCACCCCGATCGGACAGGGCAATGATTTCGATTTTGGTGCCGCCGATATCAAGTCCAAGTCGCATCATTCATCTTTCGGTTTAAATAGGGCATCTACGGCGTTTTTATGGGCGCTTTTCTTTTGAATTTCGCCATCAACGCGGGCCATCTCCGCCATCAGATCGTCTTTATATTCGGTCAGCTCGAACACTGACATATCGGTCAGATTGCGGGGTTGGGGCTTACCGGTTTTTCTGTCAATGTCATCTTCATGAATCATGTTATACTCCATCAAAATATCAGGAGTAGTGTAATGAAAGCCTTTGAAATTGTAAATGAAACGCTGAAAATGACGGACAGGCCGGTGCCTGCCCCCCAAGATGGGGAGGTTCTGATCAAGGTGCATGCTGCAGGTATTAACCGCCCCGATATTTTTCAGCGCATGGGGGCCTATCCGCCGCCCGAAGGTGTGACGGATATACCGGGTCTGGAAGTTGCGGGCGAAATTATGGAGCCTGCGGGCAATTTTAAAAAAGGCGATAAGGTTCTGGCCTTATTGGCCGGTGGCGGATATGCCGAATATGCGGCCGTGCCCATTCAGCAGGTTTTGCCAATTCCAAATGGTCTTTCAATGGTCGAGGCGGCAGCCATTCCCGAAACATTTTTCACGGTCTGGACGAACTTGTTTGACAGCGGCAAATTACAAAAAGGTGAGACCTTGCTGGTGCATGGCGGCAGTTCGGGCATTGGCAGTGCAGCGATTCAGATTGCTAAATATTTTGATTGCCGTGTTTTAACGACAGCGGGTACAGATGAAAAATGTCAATTTTGTAAAGATCTGGGTGCAGATATAGCCGTTAATTATAAAAAAAATGATTTTGAAGACGTTTTAAAAGACGAAAAAATAGACGTCATTCTGGACATGGTCGGCGGAGATTATTACGCTAAAAATGTACGTTTGTTGTCGCCATTTGGACGATTGGTGTCGATTGCATCTTTAAACGGTAAGGTGGGAGAGGTTGAAATATTCCGCGTCATGCGCAAAAGGCTGACGCTGACAGGGTCAACCCTGCGTGCCCGCAGCGCGGATGAAAAGGGCGAAATTGCGAAAGCCATGCGTGAAAATATCTGGCCCGCAATTGAAGCCGGCCAAATTAGGCCGATTATTGATAAAAGCTTCCCCTTTGATCAGGCTGAAGAGGCGCAGCAATATATGATAGGTGGCGGCCATATGGGTAAAATAGTCTTGTCACTGGCCTAGCTTTGTGCCATATTAGGCCTAATTTTCCGGTCATATTGAATATTCATTGATCCGGGGCCGTCTGAGAGACGATGGCCGCAAAGCAAAACCTGTTTAGATTTTAAGGAGAAAAACATGTCCCAGACACATCCACTTATGCCGAAAGCAACAGCTGTATGGCTGATAGATAACACAGTTTTGACATTTGACCAGATCGCTGAATTTTGCGGTTTGCACGCGCTGGAAGTCCAAGCGTTGGCCGATGGTGATGTCGGCAGCCGTATTCAGGGATCAAACCCGATTACATTTAACGAGCTGACAGCTGAAGAAATCAAACGCTGCGAAGAAGATACAGGCGCACGACTGATCATCAAAAAGAACGACTTGCCAAAGCCGAAGAAACGTTCGAAAGGTCCAAAATATACGCCGATTTCAAAGCGTGGCGACAAGCCGGATGCGATTGCATTCCTGCTTAAAAACCACCCTGAATTGACGGACGCGCAAATCGTCAAGCTGGTCGGAACAACAAAGAATACGATTAATGCTGTACGCGATCGTACGCATGCGAATGCACAGAACATTAAACCAAAAGACCCTGTAACTTTGGGCCTGTGTTCACAAACCGAACTGAACGCGATTGTCGAAAAAGCACAGAAAAAAGCAGGAACATATAAAGAGCCGTCGTCAACAGTTGACGGAACAGAGCCTATGGCCGAAAGCACCATTGAAGCCGCGCAGCCAAAAGAAAGCGAAGCGCCGATGGATGCCGGTATGGAAGCATTGGCAGCAGAAGCTGCAAAATTCCAGAGCCAAAAGTAATACGGCTCAACAGAATGAAAAAAAGCCCGGCCGCTAAGCCGGGCTTTTTATTTTTGATAGAGAAGACATGAAACTTTTACCGCAAGTTTCCAGCGTATTCCTGAATTTCTAGGCCACGCGCCTGCGTAGCGATTCCATTTCATCCCGAATTTTGAGTTTTTCCCTTTTCATCTCTTTAATTCTGTCAACGTCCATTGAAGGTTTCAGCACTTCGGCATGAATTCTATCCTCTAATTCGTGGTGGCGATCTTCAAGTGAACGTAGTCGATTATCAAAGCTCATGAATATGGCTCCTTTCAAGATATATAGTTTAGACACTGTGTATTTAACCAGTTTATCCCAAAATGGTTTTTAACCGGTTAACGTCATCCATGGATATAGATTTTTTTTACTGTAAAACCAGTTTCATATGATCCGGCAGTTCATTGTCGGAAAGCGGCGCAAATTGATTACTGTACGAGGATGGAAGGCGAAAATCCCACCATTCTTGCGGCAGGGCAACTAATTCACGTGCCTGCTCTTTTGCGGCTTGCAGCATTGCATCTTCCAGATACATACGGTTTTGCAAAATGTGATCAGGAAAGTCTTTATAGTGACGGGCGGAGGGGTTCGTCTCAGGGTCTTCACTGAAATAATCAAAAGATGTGCCCATATCAACCAGATCACCGTTTTTATCGATCAGGACAATATCTATGGCCATACCGCGGGGGTGTCCGCCTTCACCTGCGCGGGCCAGCATTTCACCGACCCAATGCGGGTTGGCGCGGACGATATCTGTATTGTTCATTTTTTCCTGTGCTTCGATCGGGCGCAGGCAGTCCTTAATTTCAAAATAATATCCGCTGTTTCTGTAGCAGATTTCAGCGGCCCGCATGGTGATGTCAAATAAATCACGCTGGGCCCATAATCTGGCATCTGGTTTGTAAATCGCGGTTTTGAAAATATTGTCTGGATGATCCCCCATGGTATAGACCAGATCTATTTTAACAGGTACGGATGCGGAATTTTCCGTTATTTCAACAAAATCATTGAGGTTAATTTTTTGCATGATTGATCTTTTGCTAAATTTTCAAACTCCATTACACTATAACAATGAAAAAATTGGCCGTCTTCATAATTTGTCTATTTTTGTTTTTGCCGCGCACAGCTGCGGCAGAACAAACGCTTAGAATTGGTGTCACGCAATATCCGTCAACTTTGCATCCGATGATTGATTCCATGTTGGCCAAGACATACGTAAACGCAATGGTGCGCAGGCCGCTGACCATTCACAACGCGGACTGGCAGCCTGTCTGCATGCTCTGCACGGAATTGCCCAGTTTCGAAAATGGACGCGCGAAAAAAATCACGTTGGAAGATGGTACAAAAACAATTCGTGCGCGTTATACGCTTCAGCCTGATGCGATGTGGGGCGATGGCGTACCATTAACGACAGATGATATTATCTTTTCCTTGCAGGTCGGGCGGAACGAGCAAGTCGGTATTTCGAATTTTGAACTTTATGCAGAAGACATTATCGACATAAAAAAGATAGATAATAAAAATTTTGAAATTACATTCGACAAAGAAACCTGCGATTTTGCCGCCATCAATGATTTCAGTATTCTGCCCAAACATCTGGAGGAAGAGGTTTTTAACGCTGATCCGGCATCATACAAAAATACAAACCACTTCGATAGTGCGCCTTTGACGGGCGGTCTATATTATGGCCCCTATAAAATCAGCGAGGTTAAGCCCGGACAGGGCTTTACATTAACCCGAAATCCGACGTGGTGGGGGGAGGCGCCCGCCTTTGATACTGTAAAGATAACAGTCATCGAAAATTCAGGTGCGCTGACAGCGCAGTTGCTTTCGGGACAAATTGATATGATTGCGGGTGAACTGGGCCTGACGCTCGATCAGGCATTGTCGTTTGAACGGCGCGTCAAAAAAACACGCCCCGGGCAATATAATATTATTTATAAACCGGGTTTGATTTACGAACATATTGACATCAACCACGATAACCCTGATTTGAAAGATATAAATGTACGGCGCGCCCTTTTGATGGGTATTAATCGTTCAGGCATCAGTAATTTCCTTTTTGATGGCAAACAGCCGGTTGCAGATAGCAGCATAAACCCGCTGGATAGTATTTATGATCAAAATGTGAAACGCTATGATTATGATATAGCGGGCGCTTCAGAATTATTGGAAAAATCCGGGTGGCGTTTGGCAGAAGATGGATATCGTTATAATAAAGACGGCAAAAAACTGACAGTTGTGCAAATGACAACTGCGGGTAACAAGGCCCGCGAACTGGTGCAGCAGGCGATCCAGTCTGACTGGAAAAAAATTGGTGTTGATAGCCGTATTCAAAACCAGGCACCGCGCGTTTTGTTCGGTCAAACAACCCGCGAGCGAAAATTCGAGGATACGACAATGTATGCCTGGATGTCACCGCCGCGGAATATTCCGCGCACGACTTTGCATTCAACAATGATCCCGTCCGAGGATAATAATTATTCGGGGCAGAATTACCCGGGATATAAAAACGGGCGCATGGATCAGATTCTGGATGATCTTGAGGTTGTCTGTGAAGAGAATAAAAACCGTGATCTGTGGTTTGAATTGCAAAACCTTTATGCGGAAGATCTGCCGGCATTGCCGTTGTTTTTCAGATCGGAAGTTTTTGTCTTGCCGAATTGGTTACAAGGGATTGTGCCGACGGGCCATCAATATCCGACCCCCTTTTGGATTGAAAACTGGAGTATTCAAAAATGAGCCTATTGCCGCGCCGCGAAGACGGAAAGATAGATTATAAAAATATGTGGGAGGTTAAACTCCTGCGCGGTATTTTTATGTTTTTTATCTACCTGCTTTTATTTGTTTACACTACCGTTGGTGCGCAAAGTGCATGGACATGGATCCAACTGCGCTATCATGGTGGCGACTTTAAAATTGAAAATATTGACAAAGCAGCCGAGGCGCTAAGTTATGACGAAGAACAACTTTTACTCACAGAGCTCCTGACAAAATACCCACCACAAGATATCGGGCAAATCACAGAGAAGCTGCAAGACCAAAGCGCGGAATTTCACGCTACATATTTTTTTACGGTGGCTAATCGCTATTATAAAGCAGGAAATATCGACGAGGCCATTTTTTGGACGATGCTGGCTCGTTTTCGTCTACGTTATGATGCTGTGCGTTGTCAACATGACGCCTCTGGTGATATATCAAAGTTTTTTGCGCTCATGTATACAGGCGCAGGTCTTCAGCAAGAAATTGCAGCCTTAACACCGCCCGAAACAAAGGCATATCTGCAAAGGGTTTTGGACTGGGATGCCGCCCATCCGCCTGAAAACTCACCGCGGTATTTCTGCAAATATGTTGGTGATCTGGAGCGTGTCAAAAACGTAAACATCTCCCCGCGCGCGGATTGGCCCGCAATACGGCTTTTATTGCGCACTGCGGCGCAGGCGCATATCGAGGGTGACAACGAATGACACTCTATCTTTTCAAAAGGTTTATACAGGCGCTTTTTGTTTTACTGGCAATGTCATTTGTCTGCTATATCCTGATCGGTTTGATGCCGGGTGACCCCATTGATATTATGTTGGCAGCAAACCCTGAAGCAACAGCCGAAGATGCTGCACGTCTTCGGGCGATATATGGCTTGGATCAGCCCCTTGTTACACGTTATGGCCACTGGTTGGCTGCAGCCATGACAGGGGACTTTGGTTATAGCCGTTTATTCTCGCAGCCCGTATTCGATCTGATCTGGCCGCGTCTTTTAAATACTTTCGTGCTGATGGTATCAGCGCTCTTGCTGGCTTTGCTGGTGGCCCTTCCGGCAGGAATATATGCCGCATATAAAAAAGACAGTCTGTCTGATCGCCTGATCAACGGATTTTGTTTTGCCGGTATCTCTATTCCATCATTCTGGCTGGCTTTGCTGTTGATCAGTTTTTTTGCCGTGACGCTGATGTGGTTGCCGGCTGGTGGCTTTGCTTTGGATGACGCATCATTATGGGTGCATATAAAATTTATGATTTTGCCGGTCCTGACCCTGGCGATGACATCGGTTGCGGCCTATACCCGATATCTGCGTGCGTCGATGATAGAAAGCTTTCAAGGTGATTTTATCAGGACAGCACGGGCAAAGGGGTGCAGCGAGCGCCGTGTTATTCTACGTCATGCTTTGCGTCCGGCGTTGGCACCCGTTGTCACCGTACTCTCCCTTGATTTCGGAACGCTGTTCGGCGGCGCGCTGATCGTCGAGACGATTTTTGCAAGGCCCGGAATGGGGAAGCTGATTTTTGATGCTATTTTGGGCAACGATTATAATCTTGCGATTTTGTCGCTGCTTGTCGTCACAATTATGATTTTGATCGGCAACCTTTTGGCGGATTTGTCCTACAGCATCATAGACCCCCGTGTAAAAATTGCGGAGGGTAAAGAATGATACAAAAACGCCTCAATAAAACGGCAAGATGGATGCTTTTTGTTTTATCTGCCCTGGCAGTCCTGTCATTCGCAGCGCCGATTTTTGAATCAATTTTAAAGGTATCGGCGACAGAGGTTGATATCTATGGACGCTTTGCCACGCCATCTTTGAAGCATTGGCTGGGCACGGACGAACTGGGCCGTGACGTTTTTGTGCGTTTGCTATATGGCGGGCAGATATCCCTGATTGTTGGGATGGTGACAGCCCTGACCGCCGCTGTGATCGGAACGGTTATCGGACTTGTCGCGGGTATGGGACGCGGCATAACAGATACAATACTTATGCGTATGACCGATGGTGTGATTGCTTTGCCGTTACTGCCGCTGCTGATTATTCTTGCCGCGGTTGATTTATCAAAGCTGGGGCTGTCCGATCAAGCGCTGTCATCTGAATATATCAGTTTGATCCGTATTGTCCTCATTCTAGCCCTTTTTGGATGGACGACAGTCGCTCGATTGGTGCGGGCCTCAACCCTTAGTGTACTGGAGAATACGTACATAACCGCCGCCTATGCCTTGGGTGTGCGGCGCTGGCGTATCCTGTTGCGTCATGTGTTGCCGAATGTGACAGCCCCTTTGATCGTTGCGACAACCCTTTCAATCGGGAATGTAATTTTGCTGGAATCGGTTCTTAGCTTTCTGGGTCTTGGCATCCAACCGCCGGTCCCCAGTTGGGGCAACATGCTGACAAATGCGCAGGACCTGATTTGGGATAACCCCGCGTTGGCCGTATATCCCGGCCTTGCGATTTTTATCACGGTTATTGCTTTCAATATGCTGGGCGACGCATTGCAGGATGCTTTCAATCCTCGCGAATATCAGAATTAGCCCGGGAACTCTAAGGTTATCGTAACGTACGTATAGTGTATTTTATAAATAAACTATATACGAGTTGGGATATGTATAATTTATCGGACCTTTTCTCTTGCTGTCACGAGCTTATCGAGAATGCGAATAAAAGCGCGAAAGAATTCGCCAATGACGATATGCACGATTTATCAGACCTTTCGATTGAGGCTGCAAATGCATGCCGGTTGATTGTTAACAATGATGACCATAATATTTCCATGATGGCTGCCTTGAGTAACGGGGTTGAAATTTGTGAGAAATGTGCAGAAGAATGCGAGAAGCACCCGTCAATAAAATCTTTTAGGACAGCGATTGTTTGCCACAAATGTGCAAATATTGCGCGCAGTTTATATATGATGGGCAAGCGCGCAGCCTGATTTTTATTGGCGTCTGGTTATAAAGCCCTTATGATTAATCTGAAGATAAACCAAGACTTCGGAAACAATCATGAGCATCATCACAATTATCAGTATTCTTGTCACATTCTGTGCGTTATTCGCCTATATCAATTATAGATTTATAAAATTGCCGACAACCATTGGCATTATGATGATTGCGTTGGTGTTTTCTACAATTATATTATTCATGCCGACTTTTGGTTTTGATGTTTTACCGGCTGCCCAGAATTTACTTCAAACCATTGATTTTTCAGAGGCTTTACTGCACGGCATGCTTAGCTTTTTATTATTTGCAGGTGCCTTGCATGTCGATTTGAATAAACTCAGCGAACAAAAATATATTGTTTCAACGCTGGCTTTTTTCGGAACATTGTTTTCAACATTTTTAATCGGTTACATAGCATATAAAGTCTTTCCACTATTGGGATTTGATATCCGTTTTATTGAAGCCCTTCTATTTGGCGCGCTGATATCGCCAACAGATCCAATCGCTGTCATGGCAATTTTGAAAAAGGCGGGTGTACCTAAAAGCCTTGAAATTAAAGTTGTCGGTGAATCCCTTTTTAATGACGGCATCGCTGTTGTCGTTTTTGTCGCCATCCTTGGTATTATCACAAAGGGTGATACCACAGCTTCCGAAGTGGCGCTGCTGTTCGTTGAAGAAGCTGTAGGCGGTGCGATTTTAGGTCTGGTCATGGGATATGGGGCCTTTTTGATGCTCCGCAGCGTTGATAATTACCAGGTTGAAATCCTGCTGACCCTGGCGCTGGTTATGGGGGGGTACGAACTGGCGACATTCCTTCATATGTCCGGCCCGATCGCTATGGTTGTAGCGGGCTTGCTGGTGGGTAATATCGGGCGCAGCCTTGCGATGTCAGAACATACCAAAGAAAACCTCGATAACTTTTGGGAATTGGTGGATGAATTCTTAAATGCCATTCTGTTCTTATTGATCGGTTTCGAGCTGTTAATTATACCTTTTGATCAATCAGCGTTGATGGCAGGTTTGATCATGATACCGGCATTGCTAATGGTGCGTTATACCGCTGTTTTTATTCCTGTAACAGCGCTGAAAAAAATCCGCACATTCAGCCCCGGGGCAATCAATATCCTGACATGGGGTGGATTGCGCGGGGGCATATCCGTTGCCTTGGTATTATCGCTACCGTCGGGAGAGTTACGTGATTTCTTACTGCTTGTCACCTATTGTATCGTGATGTTCTCTATTATCGTGCAGGGGTTAAGCATTGGAAAGCTGGCGAAGCGGTACAATAAATAGGGCTTTCAAATATTGTTAATATAAAAATGATATTCTGATTTTTGAAAAATCGGGAGAGGGCATATGGTCAAGAGAATATTCAAAAAGAAAAAAGGAACACCTAAAGTGAAGCCACCACAGTTTCCAAAAGGAACGCATCAAGATACAAGGTTTGGCGATACCCGAATTGATGAATATCATGAATTGCGCGATCCAAAATTCGACCTTAAAAAGCCGAAAAAAGTGCGGGAAGATATCCGCAAGCATCTTGATGCCGAAAATGCATATTCCGAAGATTTTTTAAAATCTTGTGCGAAACTGACCGAGCAAATTGGCGATGAATATGTTGGTCGTATTATCGAAGATGATTCAAGTATCCCTGCCAAACACGGCCCATACGAATATTGGTTCGAGTATGAAAAGGGTGGGGATTATCCGCTTTATAAGCGCCGCCATATCGCAACAGATAAAACCGAAGTTTACTTTGATAAGGAAAAAGAAGCGGCGGGTCACGATTTTTACAAACTGGCGGCCTTGTCACATAGCCCGGACCATAAATATATTGCCTATGCCGTCGATACGAACGGGTCGGAATATTTTGAAATTCGTATCCGTGACCTCGAGACCGGTAAGGATTTGCCTGCTGTGATTCCGCATACTTCGGGCGGCGTTGTCTGGTCAGAAGACAGTAAAACAATTTTTTATACCGAGCTGGATGATAACCATCGGGGTAAATTCGTAAAGATGCACAATCTTGGGGACAAGCCGGAACAGGACAAAACAATATTTGAGGAAACAAATATTACGTATCATATGGGGATCAGCAAAACCCGTTCAAAGCGATATATAACAATATACCGCGGTGATTCAGAAACAAATGAAGAGCTGTTTTTTGAGAGTAACGATAAAGATCCGAAACCAGTCGTATTTCGCCCGGAAGAAAAGGGAGTGAAATATTCCATCGAAGATCACGGCGATAAGTTTTATATTCATACAAATAAAGATGGCGCGACAGAATACAAAATAATGACAGCGCCGATTAACGATTTTGCCGATGATAAATGGGTTGAATATCTGGCACACCGTGATGACGTAACGCTGGAAGATATCATCATGTGTAAGGATTATATGGTGCGCCTTGAACGTGAAAACGCACTTCAAAAAGTGATCGTTGATGATTTTAAAGGGAATGTGCGCGAGCTGAAAATCGCGGATGCTGCAGCCTACGAGCTAAGCGCCGGGGCAGGGTACGAGTACGATACAGACAAAATACGCGCTTATTACGATACAATGGCCAATCCGGGTTCTGTTTTTGAGGTTGATCTTAGGACGGGAGATAAGAAGCTGCTGAAACAGGAGCAATTGCCGAATGGCCATGATCCCAGCCAATATGTGATCGAGCGTTTCGAGATTGATGCGCGCGATGGGGAGAAAGTTCCGGTGACAATACTGCGTCACAAATCAACGAAGGCAGATGGGTCTTCACCTTTGCATGTATATGGCTACGGCAGTTACGGACATTCAATTGACCCCGGTTTCTGGTCCAGCGCTGTATCCTTTGCAGATCGTGGTGCTATCTTTGCAATCGCGCACGTACGCGGCGGCGGATTCAAAGGTGAAAACTGGCATTTTGCCGGCAAAAAAGAAACGAAGATGAACACTTTCACCGATTTTATTGACGTAACCGAAGCCTTGATTGAAAAAGGCTGGGGTAAAACAGGTGAAGTATCGATGGCCGGTGGGTCTGCGGGTGGTATGTTGATGGGTGCCGTTATGAATGCACGTCCTGATCTCTATCGCACTGTTGTCGCACAGGTCCCATTTGTGGATGTTCTGAATACAATCTTGGATGAAAGCTTGCCTTTAACGCCTGGTGAATGGGAAGAATGGGGTAACCCGGTAAAAAGTGAAGAATTTTATAAACTGATTCAGTCTTATTCTCCGTACGATAATATCAAAGGTGTGGAATATCCGATGGTCTACGTTAAGGCAGGCCTGACTGATCCGCGCGTAACATATTGGGAGCCCGCGAAATGGGTTCTGCGATTGCGTGATATTGCCAAAGGCGGCCCATTTGTCATGAAAATGGATATGGGTGCAGGGCACGGCGGTAAGACAGCGCGCTACGAAAAGGTGCGCGAACGTGCAGATGAATGTGCTGTTGCTGTAAAGCGATGGCAGGATCTGGGATATGATATGAGCCTGCGCGTAAAATACAGCACCCCGCAAACAAAGAAAAAACCGGCGCCGAAGGCCAAGAAAAAATAAAGACTAGGTCTAGCCTCTCCATGCTTTGGTGATTTTTATAAAAGCTTCAATGAGGGGCGGCTCTTTTTGTGAGTGCCCGCATTGCTCCAGGATTTCAAGATCACTGTGTTGGCAGACGGCGTGTAAATCTTTTGCATTTTGTGCGGGGCAGATATAATCCTGTCGACCATGAATGATATGGACCGGAATTTCAAGCCTGCCCATGATTTTTAAAAGATATTCGCGGTTTTTATCATCAAACTGATTTTCGCAAAAATGATACCAGATACGGCTGAGAGGAAGCACGCTTTTAGGGTCTTTCTCTATAGCCTCTATTTCTTTTGCCGGATGCTCAAGACAATCGATTGATGTGTTCCATATGATGAAACGTTTGGCGGCTTCTATGGCTGTTTGCGACTGCCCTCTTAAAACTCTTTCGGCATAGGCCGCGCCTAAGCCTTTTTCACGCTCGGCAGTTGGAATCAGATTTTTATAGATGTCAAAATAAGCGTTTGCATTTTCAGTTGCATTGCCATTTTCTCCGTTAATATAATCGGCACCTTTTTTATCGCCAAAAAAAACACCCCTTAGGATCATGCGTTCGACAGCATCGGGATATTTTGCAGCATAGAACATGGATAGAGCTGATCCCCACGACCCGCCGCAAACGGACCATTTTTTTATGCCGAAGTGTTCGCGCATATCTTCGAGGTCTTGGACCAGATGATCAATGCTGTTGTTTTCTATTTTGCCGTGCGGTGTGCTTTTTCCCGCACCGCGCTGATCAAAAATCAGAAGATCAAAATAATCGGGATCAAACAGGCGTTGTTCGTAAAATCCACAACCCGCACCCGGCCCGCCGTGCAGGTAGACTGCTTTTGCCCCGTCGGGATTGCCGTGACGTTCATAATATAAATTGTGTCCGTCACCAGTGTCATAAAAACCGGTTTCATACGCAGGTGACGATAGGTACAGATTCATTTTAAGCTTTTTTTATCTGCTTTCTTTTTATTATCGTTATCCCCTTCAACCTGAACGTCGAGTTTTTCTTTGAACGTATGGGTGATATAAGGGAATGGAATTTCTATACCTGCATCATCCAGAGCTTTTTTAACAGCCATGATCACTGCATCCTGACTTTCCATTTTGTCGACGGGTTTTGATTTGGCCCACCAGCGGATTGTAAAGTCAACGCTGGAGGAATTAAATTCACTGGCGAAAACCTGAACGGGCTTATCTTTATTGACCAGATCGACAGATTTTACAGCGGCATCAATGACAGATTTTGCCTCGGCCAGATTGACATCGTAAGCAACACCACAAACAATCTGGTAGCGACGGATTTCCTGTTCGGTGCGAACATAAACTTCGTTTTTAAAAAGCTTGCTGTTTGGCATTAAGACCAGCTGATTGTCAGTCTGGCGGATATAGGTGTCGCGGATATTGATTTGTTCAATTTTGCCCTCCACACCTTCACATTCGATGAAATCACCAATGCGCATCGTGCGGCGCAGCATGATCATGACACCTGCCAGGAAGTTTTCGAATATGTCCTGAAAGGCGAAACCAATCGCAATTGACCCAAGGCCCAGTGCTGCCAGAATTTTGGCAGGGGTCAGGCTCGGGAATACAATCGCAGCGGAAATCAATATACCGATTGTCCAGACGGCGATTTTCGCCATTGTCAGCGCCAGTGTTCTTAAAGACGGGCGAATGTGGGCTTTGTCCAGAACCTTGGTCAGGATGGTTCGCACGATTTTTGATGCGATCCATGTGATGATCAAGGCCAGTACGGCGATACCCATTAGTGGTAAAAGCTTCATAAAGCCAACCATCATGTCATCAAGCTGTTCGAGTAAGGGTTCCAGAAAATCCATGTTCAAATTCCTATAGTTATTGTGCCTCTATGGTATCAGATGCCAAACGGAGGTCAAGAAAGCAGCACCACCTGTAAAGACTTTCTTTACGACTCGCATGATAAAATGGGAATAAGGTCAGGTAGAATATCTGATGAATAGAGGATAGAACATTGACAGGAATAATGAGTTCGACATTACGCGCGAGCCTGATCAGCTTGCAGAATTCGACAGTGCTATTCGATCAAAGCTCGGTTCGGTTAGGAACGGGGCGGAAGGTCAATAGCGCACTTGATGATTCCCGTTCTTTCTTCGCCGCCCAAGGCCTCTCCAATACAGCAAGTGACCTCGGACTTCTGTTGAATAACATCGGGCAGAGCATCTCCACTATAAAAGCAGCACAAAACGGATTAGACGGCATCAGTACACTTCTTGAGATGGCCGAAACCCTGACACAGCAGGCGCTGGACGAACGGGCTTTCGTACCATCGCAAAGCATCCGCGCACAAATTCTTGATGCTAATCCTGCTTTATATCTTCCGCTTGATGAAACATCCGGCGGCTCAGCGGTTAACCTTGGCTCTGGTGGTGCGGCCTTAAACTCAAATTACCAGGGTGGGGTGACATTAGGGGCAGACCCGCTTTATACATTCGGCAGTACCAATTCGGCCTATTTCGACGGAAATAATGACCGTATAAGCGTACCGAATAGTGCATTGATCAATACAGGTAACGTTCCTGAGAGAACCGTCGAGCTGGTCTTTACGGCGGATGACGTCAATTCCCGCCAAATTCTTTGGGAGGAGGGTGGCGGCACCAACTCGCTCAGCATTTATATTGATAATGGACGCGTATATGCAAATACAAGAGATGCCGGAGATTTCGGTCCCTTTAATATCAGTGAGGACATTCAGGCCGGTGAAACATATCATGTCGCGGCGGTCTTCAGTGACTCGCAGGGCGAATTTCGTGGATACCTGAATGGTGAGCTTATGGGCACAGGCAGTGTCAATAGGCCATTGTCGCCACATACGGGCGCTATTGGTATTGGTTGGATGAATAATGCGACCTATTTCCACGATGGGCCGGCCGGCGGAAACGGATTTTATTTTAACGGCCGTATTTCGGATGTCGCCTTGTATAATACGGCCCTTGACCAAACCGAGCTGGAAGCGCATTCGAATGCGGTTCAGGTTACAGATTCCGATATAACTCTATATAATGATTATCAGGCCTTGTTGCAGCAAATTGATGAACTTGTGCTTGATGCAGGATATCGCGGGATTAATCTTTTAAACTCAGATACGCTGAAAACAAATTTCAACAAAGACGGATCATCTTCACAAAATGTGCAGGGGGCTGATACGTCATCGCGCGGCCTGTATCTGGATACCACAACCTATGAAAACGAGTCCGATACCGAAGCAACACTGGCCGCAATACGCAGCGCCAAAGACCAAATCAGAATCCTGTCTTCACAAATGTCCAATAAAATCGGTGTATTGAACAATCGCAACGATTTCATCAGTGAAATCATAAATAACAACCTTGAAGGTGCAGATAAGTTAACGCTTGCGGATGTAAATGAAGAAAGCGCGAATAGCATTGCCTCGCGAACTCAACAGCAAATCGCTAATTCAATGATGGGGGTTGCAGCAAGATCCCATGTTGCCGTGTTGGGGGTCTTCTCGTTGGGGGATCGTTTTACGGCAAATTCAGCGGGCAACGGCCTTTTCGGTAGTTTTTAAAACTATAGAATAAAAACCATCTATTAATCTTTATCCGTCAGAATATAGGCATGGAGCGTTTTCACAAATTTACGTCCAAAATCAGTACCCGCATCGTGCTTAGTTTCTGCGGTATTATTGCTGTTTCGCTGCTTATTTCTATCATTTTCCTGCACTTTCAAAATATTGCTGTTTTCTCGCAGGAAGAACTGGTTGAAATGGCATCCCACTCCAATCAGCAGGGCCAGAAAGCATCAGCCCAAAGTTTAAGAGAAGTTACATTAGAGGCCACAAAATATTACACGGGCCTGGTTTTTATGTGCGTCGTCATCGCATTTGGGATCGTGTTTCTATATGTCGAACCTAAAATCCTACGGCGCCTTGTCGCCCTTTCAAAAAATATTGAACAGCTATCAAGCGGCAGGTTAGAACAGGAGATCAACGCGGAGGGCCGCGATGAAATATCCGAAATGATGCATTCGCTCGAGGCTTTCAGGCTTAAATTGCTTGAAAAACAAAAATCCGAAGAAGAATTGCTGGAAATGCGCGACCGTCTGGAAGAAAACGAAAAACGCTATCTTTTAACGACACGTGCGGCGCGGATTGGCTTATGGGATTGGAACCCGATTACGAACGAAACTTTCTTTAATGATGAGTGGTATACAATGCTGGGTTATTTTCCGGGTGAATTGCCGGCAACTTTCGAGACTTTTGAAAACCTCTGCCATCCGGATGATTTTAAAAAATGCACGCAGGCTATCAGTGAACATTTTGATACGGGCCGTGATTATAAAATCAGTTTTCGTATGCAGCATAAAAATGGTAACTGGATTTGGGTTTTATCAAACGGAAAAGTAACAAACTGGGATGGGGATGGGCGCCCACAGCGCATGTCGGGTGTACACACTGACATTACAGAACGTAAAAAAGCGAATGACGAACTGCAGCGCATGAAAAGAAGCCTTGAGGTAGAGATTGAAAGCCGGACAATCGAGTATAAAGAACAAAAACTTATCGCTGAACGCGCCAATAAGGCAAAAGATGAGTTTCTGGCAAATATGAGCCATGAATTGCGTACTCCGCTGAATAGTATATTGGGTCTGACCAACATCCTGATCGATAACCAGAAAGTTTCAAACGATATCAGAAAAGACCTGAAGGTAATTAAGAGTGCATCAAATTCACTTTTGGGCATTGTTAATGACGTTCTTGATATTTCAAAAATTGAAGCCGGTGCAATCGAACTTGAAGACGGGTCCTTCAATGTTGCCGAGGTTCTTTATTCTGTGTGGGCGCAATTATCGCCTTTGGCGCAGCAAAAGAAACTGGACTTCAAAAATAATTTTTCCGAATATGCACACGTAAGTGTCATGGGCGATTCATTCCGTTTCCGGCAAATCATGGTTAATTTGATCGGCAACGCGATAAAATATACCGAGGACGGCTTGATTGACGTCAATATTGTCTTCAGGGAGCATGACGTTTCAACGCAAACAAAAAAATTCATATGCGAAATAAAAGACACCGGCATTGGTATCCCGGCAGATAAGCTTCCGACAATCTTTGACAAATTCACACAGGCTGAGACAACGTCAAACAGGAAGTTTCAGGGAACAGGTCTGGGGCTGAATATTACGAAACTGTTGGTTGATAAAATGGGTGGTGATATTCGTGTTCACAGCGAACTGGGTATCGGGTCAGTCTTCATTTTATCCATTCCCTTTCAGCGGGCGGAAGGGCTTGTTAACTTCGAGTCGGAAGAAAAAGATTTTTCTTTGGATTCATCACCGAAGCAGAAAAAGAACTTTAATGATGCCAGAATTTTAATTGCCGAAGATCACGATTTAAACCGCCTATATATGGATAAATTGATGCAGAAATTAAATTGCGGTTATTTCGCTTTTGCAGAAGATGGTGGCAAGGCTTTGTCCGCTTACAAAAAGGAAAAATGGGATCTGATTTTAATGGATTGTCACATGCCCGAAATGAATGGTTTTGAGGTGACGGAAAAGATTCGTAAACTGGAAAAGCAAAGCGGCAGTTACGTGCCAATCGTTGCGGTGACGGCGGACGCAATGGATGCAACGCGTCAATTGTGTACAGAAGCCGGTATGGATCTATATCTTAGCAAACCCATCGACGAAAGGCAGTTTGTATCCGTTTTAAAAAATTGGTTTGAATTTGAAGAGATTGGAAATTTGTCAACCGGCGATTCTGATCTTGATCAAAACGTCATTGATTTTTCGCTTTTAAAGGAATATTCGAATGGTGATTTTGAATTTGAACGTAAGTTGGTGCAGTCCTTTTATCATACGGGTAGTTTGGATATTAATATTCTTAAAGAGAATACGGATCCGGAAAATCACGATATTTTTACCGAGGCTGCCCATAAGCTGAAAGGAAGCAGCGCTTTTATCGGTGCAAACCAATTGTCTGCCTTGTGCCAGAAGGCCCAGATAATTGACAAAAAAATGTCGAGCGAAAACCGAAAGAAAATATTTGCAGAAATTGAAAAAGAGTTTTCAAATGTAGAGGGTTATTTGAAAGCACAGGATTATCTGGAGTAAACAGATGTTTATTTTTGATGTAGAACAGCGCCAGGATGCACAAGCAGTTTTTCAAACCATAGAGGCCGGTTTGCGCGATTGGGAGATGATGTCTTTTAGAATGTATCGCCGTGATGCGGATATGCTTCAAAAGCTTGCAGACCATCTACTTGCAAAATATCAAAAAGATTCAGGTATGATTGTAAAAATATCTGATTATAAAATTGTCTGTTTTATGCGTACATTCGGTGGACAAAATCACGCTGCGGCTATACGCAGGATTGAGAAAGATCTGGGCGGATATGAGGCCCAGTTATCATCAGAACGGATCACAATCGACAAGCTGAAGAAGTTTTCCGAACTGCACCTTAGGCAGAGCGCGCCGCATGAAAACGAAATGTATCTGGAGCGCATGCAGCGTGATGCCAATAAGGTTTTAATTATTGATGATGACCTTTTTGTTCGCAAGGTTATAAAATCGGGTTTTGCACCCTATGCAGAGGTTCTGGATTTTGACGAGAGTCCCGATATATTGGACAACATAAAGGCCTTTAATCCGGACATCATATTTATCGATATTCACATGCCCGGGCGTAATGGATTTGAAATTACAGAAACAGTTATAGATTTTGATCCGGATGCTTACATCATTCTTGGCAGTTCCGATGCTAGCGTTGATAATGTTTTGAAAACTCTGGCCTTTGGCGCAAGCGGTTTTCTTGCAAAACCAATACGCAAAAATAAACTATTGGAACATGCAAAACGCTGTATTACTTTTAAAATCGAATATGATATCTGATTAAATGTAGCGGCTGAGCGTGATATAGAGCTCCTGTTCTTTCACGGGTTTGGATAGATAGTCATCCATGCCGACTTTCAGACATTTTTCTTTCTCGCCGGCCATTGCATTTGCGGTCATCGCCACAATTTTCTGACGCGGCAGGTTATCATTCTTTTCACAATTTCTGATTTTTTCTGTGGCTTCGAACCCGTCCATTACGGGCATCATACAATCCATCAAAATAAGATCGTAATCGGATTTTGCTTTGATTTTATCGACCGCGATTTGCCCGTTTTCTGCGACATCAACAGTACATCCTAAGCCCTCCAGCATGTCGGTTGCAACGATTTGATTGATGGTTTCATTTTCAACCAGCAGGACATGTGCTTTTAATGGCATCATACTAGACTTCTGATTTTTAGGCGGCGCGCTCACTTCTTTTTTATACAGGTTGTAAATCAGCTTTCCGATATCTGACGTATTAATAGGTTTATAGATGTGCGCATCATAGGCATTCATATTGAAATTTCCCGTTTTTGCGGGCAATGATCCCAATTTGGCGATCAATACCATATGCGCTTGTTGATATTCGGGTGTGGCACGCAGGTTTTCTATATATTTTACACCGTTTTCGCTGTGCAGTTCGTTATCGACCAGCAGCATATTATATGGTTTACCGTTTTTAATCGCCGCATTTAACGTGTCGATCGCACCCTGACTGTTTGAGGTGCTGTAATCAACTTCCAATTTATCCATTACAGATTTTGTATATTCGCAGCTGACTTCAATATCATCAATTATCAGGATACGCAGGTCGTCGCACCCCTGAAGTTTTTTAATGATCTCGGAATGGTCGCTATTTTTCATGATGGGGCATGTAATTTCAAACCAGAATGTTGTACCGACGCCAACTTCACTTTCAAGGCCGATATAGCCGCCCATCATTTCGACAAGCTTGCGCGTAATAGCAAGGCCCAGCCCCGTACCGCCGTATTGTTTCGTTGTCGAGGAATCAACCTGTGCAAATTTATCAAAAACGGTATCGATTTTATCGCGCGGAATGCCGATGCCCGTATCCTGAACGCTTACACGCATGGTTATGTCGGTTTCTGTTTTGTGTTTTTCTTCGATGTGAAGTGCGATAAGACCTTTATCAACAAATTTTACGGCATTCCCGACAAGGTTGACCAGAATCTGGTTCAGACGAATAGGGTCGATATGGATGGCAGCAGGCAGGTCGCCTGAATATTGTACCGTAATTTCAATGTTTTTCTCGCGTGCTTTGGGCAGGAAAGAGCTTTGGACGCGGTCAAAAAACTCGCGGAGGTCAATCGTCTCGGGCGCTATTTTAAGCTCGCCGGCTTCAATTTTTGAAAGGTCCAGAATGTCATTAATCAGAACCAAAAGGGTATCGCCCGAATATTGTACAATATCCAGATATTTTAACTGTTCGGGTGACATGTTTGTTTTTTTCAATAGTTCAACGGCGCCGATAATGCCGTTCAAAGGCGTGCGGATTTCATGGCTCATGTTGGCCAGAAATTCAGACTTTAATCGATTAGCCTGACGGATCGACTGGTTGATTTTGTGGCGCTGAATGGCATATTTTATCGCATTGGGAACGTCATGTTTTTGCAATTTGCTTTTTACGATGTAATCCTGAACGCCTTCTTCCAGCGCCTGCAAAGATACACGGTCGTTTTCGTCACCGGTTAAAACGATCAAAGGCAATTCCGTATGTTCGATCAGCTTTTTATATGTTTCCGGCCCGTGCGAATCCGGCAGACTAAGGTCTGATAAAATGATGTCGAAGCTCCCTTTTTCTAGGGTCTCCAAAGCTGCGTCCATATGCGTTTCCCATACAATGTTGTATAGGTCGCGGGCATCCGATTTCAGGTCCTCCATCAGGATGTAGGCATCACTGTCGTCATCCTCGATAAGTAATACGGATATGGTTGTTTTTGTTATATTTATGCCATCCATATTGGTCTCTTTTTTTTTATTTTCTCCTTGGCAGTTTGGCTGTATTGGCCCAGAAGCGGTGTGTGTCGATTATAATTTTTGTAAAGTCTTCCAAATCAACAGGCTTGGTGATATAGCAATTTGCATTTTTGTTATAGCAGGCTTCTATGTCCTGTGCTGAATCGGATGTGGTTAAAATAATCACGGGAATGGAGCGAAGGTTATCCTGACTTTTCAGCCAGTCCAGAAACTCATGACCGGTCATGCGCGGCATGTTTAAATCGAGTAGAATAAAATCGGGTTTTGGGGCGGATTCGTAAGGGGCCTCGTTTTGCAGAAAAGAAACGGCATCAAGACCGTCGTGTGTGATGTGAAGTGTAAGTGGTAGGTCAGCCCCCTCCAGCGCCTCTTTCGCCATCAGCGTATCGCCGGCGTCATCGTCCACCATCAAGACGTTAATCATACAAGAGCCCCATGTCTGTATTCAGTTCGCACATTTCTCTATTTAATATTATACACTGAAATCCTTTACAAAATATATCCTATACGAAAGTATTAAGCTAAATGATCAGGTTGTTGGGACTGTAAAAAAGAAGGAGCTGCCGTCTCCGGGGGTGGATGTCACCCAAATATGCCCGCCATGAAATTCGACAATTCTGCGCGCGACACTCAGGCCCGCCCCGATACCGGGGATTTCCTCTTTTCTATGAAGGCGCTGAAACATTGTAAACACCTTATCCAGATGGTTTTCGGCGATCCCAATTCCGTTGTCCCTGACTTCGAAACGGTAAAAATCTTCCTCCTTAGTGGCGAGTATCTCGATCTTCGGGGTGTCTTCGCCACTGTACCGAACCGCATTGTTGATCAGAATTTCGAACAGCTGCGTTAGCAATGCGGGGTTATAAAAAAGTATGGGGAGATCATTATAAAGGATATCGCCCCCTGATTCGCTAATAAGCGATTTTTGACGTTCCATAGCAAGCTTTACGGCGTCATCAGCCGAAATGTCTCTCATGTCATTCTTGTGCGTAGATAAAACCGTCGCGTATGCTTGTAATCCATCGACCAGATCACGCATTTGCGCTGCCCCCGCGATAATAAAATCAAGGCAGGTTTCTACATCTTTCTTATTTTTGGCGGGTATGTTTTCAGACAATTTTTGTGAAAAGCTTGTTATTTTCCTGAGAGGTTCACGTAAATTATGCGACGCAATATAGGTGAAATGCTCCAATTCCTTGTTCTGCTGTTTGATGATGTTTTGACGTTCTTCCAGCTCTTGAACGTATTCGCGGATACGATTGACCAATGGACGGAAAAGAAGCAAGGCTTCAAGCAGCAGCACCAAAGTGGTGAGAAGCAGGAACACCCCTTGTATTTTCAGTGTCTCTTGTGTTTTCTTGCGGGCCGCCTGTTCATGCAAGACAACGACGGTGTTAAGGTCATTCAAAAGCGCGTTCGGCCCCTCCTGCAATATATATCGCAAACTTTCGCTGTTGGCGTTTTGCAGGGTGATTTGACGTGCATTGTTAATATAGGCTTTGACCCTGCGATCAAGCTGTTTCGGGTCATCGAAATAAACGGCTTGTATCTCCGGATTGTTCAATCGCGGGATATTCAACGATGTGTTGCCGTCTATCAAGGCCATGTGATTGCGCTCAAACTCATTAACTGTATCCGTCAGGTCAGATGCCGTTGAAAGACGCGCCTGATCGGATTTGTTTTGCATGTTCTCGAGGCTGAAAAGGGCAATGCGCTGACTTAACATGCGCTGTCGACCGCTAATGTTGATCACTGATGCGTCATCTTCTTGCTGTTGAATCAGTTGGGCCATGAAAAAATACTTAAAGCAAGCCACCGTGAAAATCAGCGCCAAAGCCAGGATATACGCCCGTTTCAGGTTCAGGGCGTCTTTATCGGCATTTGTATTTATATTTTTCACGGGCTTTACCCTTTATTTCACGACCGTAAAGTAAAAGGTCGATCCGATATCCGGTGTTGATGTGAGATAGATACGCCCGCCATAACGTTCAACAATTTTCTGACAAAGGGATAGACCGATACCTGTTCCGGGGATGTCCTCTTTGCGGTGCAAGCGCTGGAACATGGTGAAGATCCGGTCAAAATATTTTTCCTCCATGCCCATACCGTTATCTTTAACGGCGAATTCCCAGACTTCGCCCTTATCAGTGGCTGAAATCTCGATCATGGGGTCTCTGTCGCTTTTGTATTTCATGGCGTTCCCGATAAGGTTTTGGAACAACTGGGTCAGCATGATCTTGTCATAGGATACAACCGGCAAATCCTGAAACTGAACTGTAGCCTTCGTATCTTTTACACGCTCGCTGAGGTTATCGACCGCCAAAGCAACAATTTCATTCGCATCCAGCTTTTCGACTTTGACGTCTTCGGTCGTGATGCGGGAATAGGCCAACAAGCCCTGAATCAGATTCCGCATACGCTCGACACCATCCAGAATGAAATTCATATAGACCTGCGTTTGTTCATCAAGATCATCGCCGATTTTCTGATTGAGACGATCTGTAAACCCACCGATTTTCCTGAGGGGTTCTTGCAGGTCATGAGATGCGATATAGGCAAACCGCTCAAGCTCCTTGTTCGAGCGGATAAGTTCCTGGTTGGTCTGTTCCAGAATTTTTCTGTTTTTCCGCACTTCACGGGTTTGTTTTTCGACTTCTTTGGCAATGGTTTCACGGCTGTGCATGATGCGGCTGAAGGCAAAATAGACCAATATAGAAAAGAGTAGGCCGAATATCGCCAAAAGGGTCGGCGCATTGTCATCAATGGATGCAACCATTTTACTTGTAGAGGCCCATGCGATCGTCCAGGTTTGACCGGCAATTGACAGGGTTGACTGAAGCATATAGTCAGCTGTTTCCGTATATTTGGGCGAGCTGTAAATAATATTCTTTTCATCTGTTCCCTTGCCGTCAAAAACAGCAAAAGAAAGACGCTCGTTACTGACATTTGTCAGGTCGGTCATAAAATTCGAGCCCATAAAGGGGGCGTAGACCCAACCCAGAATTTGCTCGCGTCTTTCCTGTTCGTTTTGCGGCGTGTTTTTACCTTCGTATACGGGGATAAGTAATAAAAATCCCGGCTGTTTTTTGTTGTCCTGCACCAGCTGAATTTTTTTTGTCAGTGATGCCTGACCTGTATCGCGCGCACGTTCTGCCGCCGCACGCCGGTTTGCTTCAAAGCCGATATCAAGTCCGACAGCCTCCTTATTGCGGAATACGGGTTCGATATAATTGATGATAAATTTATCGTCAAAATCCGTTTCAGGGTGGTTTTTAAATTCCGGCGCATCATCAGCGCGCGTTTGTTGTAAGTAGCTATCGAGATTTTCTTCGGTAACGTAGTCGATATACCCGATCCCATTGATACCGGGTAAATTTTCGTCGACGCGCAAGGCTTTTACAAAGTCATGCCATTCGCCGCGTTCTACCGATTGGGAGGCGTAAAAAAGAGCAAGCCCGCTTCTGAGGCTTTGCTCGTATAGTGTATATCTTTCCAACAGCGCATCGTTTGTTTCCTCGGTTAGGGTTTTGAACTGCATATTGATGCGGGCTTCGCGGGCCTCTTCCATGTTGTGCCAAAAGAAAAAAGTCATAACAAAGACCAGGGTGGCAAGGGTAAAAGGTGTCATGCTCCACATATCAAAGCGACTGTTGGGCGCGTTCACATAGGCGCCTGCCAGCATACCGGTCCCCACCAGTGAAAAGCCGATTGCCGTGTGAATGGCCATGCGCGTCAGGTTCCCCCAGCCATAGAGGTTTTCAGTGTGAAAGATATAGCCGATCAAGGATAAAAAGCTGAATAAAAGCACAACGACAGCAAACCCTATAAAAACATGACGGTTAAAAGGCCGCAGAATAAAAGCAAGGCCGGTCAGGGTAAAGCATATGGCTGTATTAGGTGCCATGCGCCCCGGGTGGGACGTTTTTGTTGTGATCGTATGATCAGTGAAAATATGGTCAATGTGAAGATCAATGTGAAAGACATATTGCAAAAGACTTGAAAAACCGATGAAGGCCACAATAACGCCTGCCACCTGCGAGCAGTCGCGACGGCCTTTATAGACGCAGATCAATGCAAGCCCCGAAAACAAAAAGGCCAGTGCGGTGTTGAACTGCATCGGAGCAAAAGATTTATGAATCTGAACCAGAATCTGATTTTCTGTCTGCCAGCCGGCCATCACGGTTATGGCCAGCACAATGCAAAGCAGCCCATTTATCAAAATAAGATTATTCCAGCGTGTTCTATTCATCAAAGTTTTCCCGTCTATTGCTTATAATATCATAGCCATAGTTTTTAAAAGATGAACAAATGAAATCACGGGGTGTTTAAAAATCAAGCTTATAATCAATAACATCCGGGAAGTCTGAATGCTTTTTTAGTTTGAAAGCACCTGATCTGTCGATGATTGCGGCCTCTCCATAATTGGCAAGTCTTATAACGGGTTTTCGGTTTTCAACTGCACGCATGCGTGCGATGTAGCTGTTATATTCAATCATATGAGGGGCATATTTTTTAAACCATGCATCGTTTGCCAGTATGGTGATCAAGTCGTTTTGCTTAGCAAAATTGTGGATCTGTTTCGGGAAAAGCATCTCGTAACAATTCAAGGGCGCGATTTTTAAATTGTTTATATTAAGACCAGAAAATGCCCCGCGTATGAAATGGGGGCGTTGACCGAATATTTCGCGACTACCCTTGATGAAGTCAAAGGGGTTATATTCGGCATAGGGGACCAGAATTTTTTTTGTAGAAATGCCGGTTTTGTTATTCGGGTCAATCAGCATGGTGGCGTTTTGATAAGCATTCTGTTTTTGGTCAAAAATCAGCCCGCCGGCAATGGTTTTAGCGGGTATATTTTCGCGAATATGGCGCAACAGCGGTGCGTTCAAGCTAGTTATCGCGGGTAAGGTGCTTTCTGCCCAAAGAACCAAATCAATCTTTGCAGTCCCGGGATCATTGCTGAATGCAATGTGATCGGCAACCTTCCTTCGATGGGCTGCGATATTCTCGCTGGTTTCAAGCGGGGTGTTTGTTTGAACCAGTCGCAAGGTAATATTCCGATAAGCATGTTGATTGCTTTGAACGGTCTGTAGCTTTGCATAGCCAAAGGTAAAAGAAGTAATCGCAATGAATACGGCAAGATACATATATTGTTTTCTAAAGGAAATAAAGCAACTGCAAAAAAGGAGCACGAGAAACCCAAGGCCATAGATCATAAGCGGTGTGTCAGCCAACTGTATAAGTGTATGGCTATGAGAGATTGTATATCCGCTTAAGGCCCAAGGTGAGCCGTATTCATAAGGCAGGCCGCGCAAGACCTCACTGATGAAAATTGCCGTGGCAAGTATGAAAGGTTGCCATATGACATCAGCTTTACGGCAAGCGCTTGCCGCAATCACACAGGCGGTGACGCTGAGGGTGAAGCTGGGCAGGACAGATAGTAAATAAAAAGCGAGACTAGCTGTATGAATGTAGAGTGTGCGAAGATTGTGACCGAGGAATGCGTTTGAAGTATCGATATAGTGGTAGGACAACAGGTAAAACCAATAGAAATGGACAATGTAAAATCCACCCCAGAAAGCCGAAGACATTTTTATGGATTTGTAAATATCGTCATTCGCCAGCAAAAATCTTAGGAATAATCCGTATGAAATGATCGAAATCGGAAAAATAAAAAAAGGTGGATAAGCAAAAAGCGTTAAAATGCCGCCCAAAAAAATTAGAAGATAAGAAATTCTTGGATTGTTTTTAAAAAATATGTTCATATTGTATTCTTATAAATTAATAAATATCACCCTGAAAGATGAAAATTCAAAACAAAAGTCGAATAGTTGCCGTTTTTTTTGCATGCCTTTTAGCGCTACCCCAGATAGTACTTGGTTTGCCGAGCGTTATTCTAAGCAATAACGTCGACATGGATTTTGGTCTTATTGAATACTCTGGTGCGGGAAATGCGTCTGTCGGAACAGACGGAAATGTATCTTATTCTGGTGGTTTTACCGGGGCGGGGCTTGGTACATCCGGTGCAACGCTTGTGAGTTTAACCAATTCTACCCAGGCAACTATTGCTTGCAGTGCGACGGCTACAATGACAAACTCCACGGGCGATACTTTAATGGTTTCCGACATTGAATTTGTCGTGGGGTCGGCAAGTCGCACAAGTTTTGGGAGTGGGACGCCTTGCCAGGGCATCGGAACATCTTCCGGAACTTTTACCTTTTCAGGCACTGTAAATAATCGTACTATATACGTTGGGGGTCGTATCAATGCGGCAGGTCCTCTGTCGGGTGCGGGTAACTATTCGAGTGCAAATGCCGGTGGCTCAAGTATAACTATTGTAGTCACAGCAATCTAAGTCTTGGGAAATTCATAATGCACAAGTTAAAATACAGTTTTATATTCTTTATGGCTCTGGCGGTTTTTGCTGTCGCGGGCTTTTCAAACCTTATGGCGCAGGATCAGGGAAGCATCCTCTATGTTTCGCCCAGCCGGGTTGTTATTGACCCGTCCGAGAAAATTCAGACTTTGACAGTCAGTAATCGTTCGAATGTGGAACGCCGCTATGATATTTCTGTAATTGATCAAACAATGACTGAACAGGGTATCACCCAGCGCGTTGATACTTTCGATTATTCGGCCAAACGCATGCTACGTTTCGTACCAAAGCGTTTCACCCTAAAGCCGGGCGAGCGCCAGATTATCCGTGTTATGGTTCGCCGTCCGGGCGATCTGACAGATGGTGATTATCATAGTCATATGCTGTTCCGTGAAATTCCGGTCCAAAATAAATCACCTGACCAATTACTGACTGGAAATCAGAACAGCGGCAAAGCCAGCTTTGAAATTAAAACCCTGTACGGTTTGGCTGTTCCGGTTGTTGTTCAGCAGGGTACAATTCAGGCTGATATGCAGATGGTTGATGCGCAGATTTTGAAAAACCCTTCGGGTCCTGTTCTGGCAATTTCTATGCAACGTCAGGGAAATGCCGAAGCTGCACGTTACGTGACAGCAGATCGTATTGGCGCCGATGGCCAAAGACAGCCTTTGATGCCCGGTCAATGGGTGCGTATGTACCGCGAGGTTTCACAAGTCAGCAAGATGATTGAAATGAATGCACCGGCTGCCGCTTCTCTGAGAGCGGGCGATCGAATAGAAGTCCGCGTTTCACAGGCCGTAGAAGGCCAGCCGGAACTGAAAGTTTTACAAAATAAAAACCTGACATACTAAAATATTAGCAAAACTCTTTAAAACCGCCGTATTTTTGCGGCGGTTTATTTGTATTTAAGGTTATGCATTCTTTGCTAATCCCCCGTAAATAACGTATAATCTTGGGAAGAAGAACCTTGAGAGTGTGAACACATCTTGCGTCCTTTATCTTTGTGCACCAAGTGGCGTTCTGCCACGAATACGGTGCCATCAGTATTGTATTTTGCTATTGGGCTTTTGATCGCGGTGACGGTCTGGGCGCATGCAGGATTTCTACATTCAAAATCTGGACATATTACAAGCACATCGTCGTATCAATTTTCTGCTGTCAGCGTGGGGCAATATGCGCAAATGGGGATGGATCTTGGGACGATTGAAAACAGCGACGAGGCCAATCAACCCGCTGAGGATGAATTTGATGAAAATGCTGCCTATGAGGCCGCCTTTGCCGAGGAGTACGAGGAAGATGAAGATCTGGAGGATCTGCAGATTTTTGTGCCCGAAGATAACGCGGTGGTGCAGGGGGCATCGGACAATGTTGTGACTGACACAACCGCCCCGGATGAAGTCGAGTACGTCGAGCGTCCCGAAGAACAGCTTTTGATCGTCGAGGTGGTTGTCGACGAAGACAGTATTCTTGATGCCGGAATTATCATTTATGTTGATGATGAAAGCCGTCTATGGCTGCCGCTGGGCGTTTTGACCGAATTGATGCAATTCCCTATTGATGTTAATCCCGGCACCGGCGAGGCAAACGGCTGGTTCATCGCCGAAGAAAACAGTTTCGTATTGAAGCCGCCTTATCGACAAATGACCTATAAAGGCGAGCAAATTGAAATTGTCACCGGTAGTGTTGAAAACCATTTCGATGATATCTTTGTCAGTGAAGCGTTTTTCGAAAATGTTTTTCCTGTTACCGCCGATCTCAGCTTTAATGATCTAAGGCTGTATCTTGAAGCCGAAGAAGACCTACCGTTTCAGGTTCTGGCCAAGCGTCGCGCAAAATGGCAGCAGGCATCGCGCCAGAGTAACCAGCCCGGCCGATACCTGGAAGGCGACATCATTCGTCTGCCCTATCGTAAATATTCATTTCCCAGTGTGCAGGTTACCCACAGCCTAAATGCGCTCAGCATGTCGGGGGCCTTTCAAAATAATTCAACAACAAGTGTGCAAAGCCAAGGTGATTTTCTGGGTATGAACCTGCGCGTGAATGGCAGCTTTACAACCAACTCCGAAACTTTTAACGAATTTAGCAGCTTGAATGTAACGTTCGAAAAAGAAGACTATCAATCGAAAATGCTGGGACCGCTTCAGGCCAGCCAGTTCGAACTGGGGGATGTCAGCGGTAATGGTCTGACGCTGGCAAATAATTTTCAGCGCGGACGCGGCTTTGCCGTGACCAACGCCCCGTTGAATTTTGTACGCAGCCCGAACGACTTTACGGTCGAAGGCTTTGGCCCCGTAGATTGGGATGTAGAAGTTTATCAGGACGGGCGTTTACTGGAATTTGACACGATTGATGCGGATGGCCGCTATGAATTCGATGCCTTGCCCCTGCGCCGCGGTTTTAACCAGTTCCAGATTGTCCTTTATGGGCCGAACGGGGAGCGGGAGGAGCGCTACGAGCGTTTTTATCTGGGCCAGAATATGGTCGATAAGGGCGAATTTATTTATGATGTTACATTGCTGGAATCCTCGACCCCCCTGATTGACCCGCGCCGCGACCCCACGGACAAGACGTCGGGCACTGTTTCATTCCAGGGGGATTACGGCATTTCGGAAAACTTTTCTGTGAACGGCGGGTTTTACCAGGGCCCAATCGGCAGCACCATGATCCGCGGTGCCGGTGCGGGTGTCCGCGGAACTGTTGGCAGTACATATGCCCAGTTCAATATGTTCCAGACAGACGACAGTGCAAGATCTTTTAATTTTGAGGCCACCGGTAATATTACCAAGGACCTATACTGGAACGCGGGTCAGGTCATTCATAACGGATACGAGCCGGGCGTTCGAACCACCGAACGCGATACATTTGCCAGTTTATCCAAACAGTTTTCGCTGAAACTGATCCCGCAGGGTAACATCAGTTTTGGTGTGCGGGATCAAAAGTTTGACTCGGGACAGACCACGCGAACCTACAGCAACACCCTTTCGGGGCAGATATTCGAAACAAACTTTACGAACGATATTGAATATGAAGTTCAGGAAAATGCCGATCCGCAGATAACAGGTAGTCTAACAGCGCGCCGTCGTATTCCGCTTGGGAATTTCAGGGCTAGATTGAATTATGGTCTTAAAAATCCAGCAGAATTCACCAGCGCCGATTTACAATTGCAAAGCCGCTTGAATGACCGTTTTACATTTAACGGTCTTCTCAGCAGTAACTTTATAGGTGATCGCGAAACAACCCTTCAGGCCGGTATTGATGTTAAGTTCGACAAATTCCGTCTGGGGGTATCGGGTTCTGCCTCGACCGAGGAAAACTACCGCGCCGGTCTGACGTTATCTTATAACTTCATTCCGCAATCCCTACAGGGCAACTATAAAATGACGGGGGATACCAGTGATCTGAATACAGGGGTGCTTTTGGTGCGCCCATATCTGGATGAAAACCAGAACGATATGTATGACGACGGCGAAAAGGTTATTGAAGGCCTTGAATTCCGAAACCTTTTATCGGGTAAGCGCGGAACCGTTGATGAAAGCGGAGTTGCAACTCTACAAGGTTTGACGCCGGCTGTTGTAAACCGCGTCAGGGTTGAACCGGAAAGTTATCCTGATATTTATCTGGTTGCAGATAAGGAAGAAGTTAACGTCTATGGTAAACGCGGTATTGGCGGGCCAATAGATTTTGCCCTGAATAAGCTGGGTGAAATCAGCGGCAGTATATATGTAAGTGATCCTGCTACGGGCGGAATGGAGGGGCTAGCCGGTGTAGTCCTCTATCTGCTGGATGAAAACGGCGATGTCTATCAGGAAAGCTATTCGGAATTTGACGGCTTTTATTCTTTCACATCTGTTCCTGTCGGCACGTACCGTATTTATTTCCCAAAATCGCAAGCCCTGGTTCAGGTGACAGGCGGGCGAACAATGACAAGCGAGCCTTTCCAGCTAAGTTATGATGCTATTGAAATTTTTGACGGTGATTTCGAGGTTTCGCCAATGGGCATAGAGCCGCTGGGTGATACCATTACAGGCGATATGCTGATATCCGGCACAAATGGCGGGGGGTCTAATGCGCAGAGTGCCATGGTATTGGCGCAAAAACCGGCGTTTCAGCCGCGCGCACCCCTGATAAATGGCTTTTATTCCCTTATTTTTTCAAGGGTTGAGTCAAATTAACGTTTTTTAAACAGTTCTCATGTAGTATGAAGGTATAGGTACTATTGTACTTATTTTGGTAGGAACGGTATCAAACAAGAAATACTATATATGAGGAGACGTTCAATGAAAATTTTTAATAAAAAAACACTGGGCCTGGCCGCGATTGCGCTGGCATTGCCTATGACAGTTATGGCGGCATCAACAACGATTGAGGCTACAGCTTCCTTTCGCGAAGCCATTACACTAGGTGGTGAAGTTGATATGGCCTTTGGACAGGTTGACTATTCGGGTACACCGGGAGCGGGTGACACTGTAACAATGGACCTTTCAGGTAACCTGACATCAGCGGGTAACTTTACAGGTGCTGCGACTGGTACTGCGGGTAGCGTTGACATTCAAACAGGTACAGATGGCCTGACCATCGAAGTACAGTGTGATACTACAGCAACTTTGACAGATGCTGCGGGTTCCGAATCAATTCAGGTTAATAACATTTCGGTGGGTACAATTGACAACCTGGGCTCGCCATCAGCTTGCGCGGGTACAGGTAGTGCCGCGATGACATTCGCATTGTCAGCCGGAACAAATGATACCTTGAAATTGGGTGGTGTTCTTGATGGTAACACCGCATCTGCCGGATTTGGCGGCGGTGCGTACAGCACAGCGAACACAAGTGGTGACAACATTGAAGTTGTTGTGATTTACCAGTAATCACGGAACCATTTAAAAGTTTTCTCATATAATAGTGTATGGGCCCGTGCCTTCGCGGGACGGGCCCGATCTATGAAATGAAAGACGGGACACAATGAATTATAAAATTTTCCACATATTACTTGCGCTGCCGCTGTTGATGACGTCCCCGTCAATGGCAAACGATTACAAGCAAGTATTAAATGAAAATCAGATTACTTATGATTACGAAGCCGATATTCAGGCCGCTGCAAAAGTGCCATACAACGGCAATATATCTTCCGCAGTTGTCGGAGGCACGGCAAGCGGAGGTACTGTAGTCGATGTTTACGCAAAGTTCGTACCGGCGGCATCTGTAGAATTCAAACATGATGCGTTCTTTATGCCTGATTTTGATAACATAGACCTTAAAGCGCAGACCTATTTCAAAAATACAGAAGTGAAGATTAAAGGCGTCCCCGGCGAAACCGCAGTTTTAAGTTGTGAAATTCAGTACATGGAAATTGAAACGATTAAAAGCTACACACCCGTGCAAGCGCAGGAATGCGGGCACAATCTTGTAAAACAAAAAGTTTTGGCCTCAACAGGTGACACCCTGCAAAACAATGTTGAATTAACGGATAAGGCAATTCAAACTGCAAAATACGATAGTTATGTTGCATTGGAGATAACTTATCTTTAATATTTTTTTTATACACTTATAGAGTGTATTTTTTAACTTGGGGCAGACAGATATGAAATATTATCCAACAGTATTATCACAGTCGCTTATCCACATTGCCCTGAATCAGCTTGAAAAAAGAAATATTCGTGTCGGTGAAAAAAACACAACCGTTCGTATGGAGCCGGAGTTCTGGCATATGTTCCGTGAGATCGCCGAACTGGAGGCTATTTCTCTGACAGACCTATATACCATGGTAAACGACCGTAAACACCCTGACACATCGCTTTCTTCAGCGCTCAGGGTTTTTGTGGCGGCCTATTTACGCAGTGCTCTGCGCGAGGCGACGTCCTCAAAGGTTGAAGTTGCTGCAGATATGATCGGATAAGGGGTATTCATGGCTGAAATTCTGGTTGTTGATGATGTCGAAAATATCCGCATGGCAATTAAATTTGCCCTCGAAAGCCAAAATCACACGGTTGCGATGGCCGAGAACGGTGAAGAAGCCATCGAGATTTTGAAGCAAATTCCCTTTGATCTGGTTATCACCGATATCCTGATGCCGCACAGCGATGGCATTGATCTGATCCGCTATATCAAAGACAATAGCGAAAAGAGCATTCCGGTTATTGCGATCTCCGGCGGCGGTCACACGGCGAGCTATCAAGAAGTTCTAGCCGTTGCAAAAACATATGTTTCGACGGTGCTTGAAAAGCCGTTTTCAAAGGACCTTCTTTTACAATCTGTCGACGCTCTTTTAAATCAAGAGGCCTCTGTCGCTTAACTTTCCAAATACTTTCGGATCAAATATTATTTATATGCGTTGGTCGCATATATGAAAGGATAGATCATGAGTGATTTCAGCAACAATACAGATAAAAGCCGCTTTGAACTAGAAGAAAGTGGCCATACAGCCATTGCAAATTACCGATTAAAGGATGATACAATTTACATTGATTTTGTCGAGGCACCGCCTGCCCTGCGCGGGACAGGAGCCGCAGGGAAATTAATGGGCGAAATTGTCGGCTATGCCGAACAGAAGGGCTATGATATCGTACCTATATGCGGTTATGCGGCGCATTGGATGGATAAAAACAGGAAATCATAACCTATATAACGCACAAAAACAGGAAACGTACTTATGCTCGATGTTGTCAAAAAACAGTTGGAAAACTTTCATAAAAATCAGCCCGAATTTCATCAGGCTGTTCAGGAGGTCTTCGAAGATATCCATGACTTTTATACCGATCATGAAATTTACGAGCGATTTGCAATCGCAGAACGCATGATCGAACCGGATCGTATCATTCAGTTTCGTGTAACTTGGGTGGATGACAGCGGAAATGTGCAGGTCAACAGGGGCTGGCGTGTCCAATTCAATAATGCGATCGGTGCCTATAAAGGGGGCTTGCGCTTTCACCCTTCAGTTAACGAAAGTATCCTGAAATTTTTGGGGTTCGAACAATGTTTCAAAAATGCCCTGACCGGTATGCCGATGGGCGGTGGCAAGGGCGGGTCGGATTTTGACCCCAAGGGGAAATCCGACCTTGAAGTCATGCGATTTTGTCATGCTTTTATGGAGGAATTACATCGCCATATCGGCCCGAATATTGATGTGCCTGCGGGCGATATCAATGTCGGTACGCGCGAAATCGGTTATATGTTCGGCCATTATCTGAAGGTTGAAAACCAGTTTCAGGGCGTTATCACTGGTAAAGGCCCGAACTTTGGCGGCAGCTGCGGGCGTACCGAGGCAACAGGCTACGGCTGTATATATTTTCTGGAAGAAATGCTGAACGCGCATGATCAGAAATTGAAGGGCAAACGTGTGATTATTTCAGGCGCAGGTAATGTTGCGCTGCATGCCGCCGAAAAAGCCATTGCGGAGGATGCAAAGGTTCTATGCCTATCTGATTCAAAGGGCCTGTTGTATTTCAAAGACGGTTTAAGTGATAAGGATTTGAAAGAGATCAAAGTTATCAAAACGCAAAATCACGGCGCGCTGAAAGATTTCAAAGGCACCGCTGGTGAATATAAATCAGGGGCCGAGCCGTGGGATATCGAATGCGATATCGCGCTTCCCTGTGCGACACAGAACGAAGTTGATGACAAAGAAGCCAAAAAACTGGTTAAAAATGGCGTCCTGGCAATCGCAGAAGGGGCAAACATGCCCCTTACCGCAAAGGCGCAGGATATTGTGATGAAGGCCGGTGTGATTTATGGCCCGGCAAAGGCAGCGAACGCCGGCGGTGTTGCCGTTTCGGGCCTCGAGCGCACACAGAATGCGGAAATGCGATCATGGCCTTTGCAACGCGTGGATCAGGAACTGCGGGAAATCATGAAAGACATTCATAAACGTTCTATCGAGCATATCGAACGTAACAAAGAGGGCGTTTATAATTACCGCAAGGGTGCGAATATCACATCATTCAAGAAAATTGCCGATACGCTGGTCGCATACGGGGTTAAGTAAGCACGTCTTTATAGGCCTCGCGCACAGCGTTCAGATCCATTTTTTCAAGAAAGCTTTGATAGCTGATGATGGTTGCCAGAAACCGCATGTCTTCGATCCATGGCGGTCGGTATTTCGGGAAGGTCAACAGTTGCTGTTCATCCAGCATTTTCAGGGCCGGAATGTCATCCAGATCCAACTTGCCGTAGAACAGGTAATTCGGGTAATGCAACTGACCTGTCGGAATCGAAACCCGCAGATAGTTATGCACGCGGGCCAATCCTTCCAGGTAGATCGCATCTTTTGTGAAAGGGGCGCCGCCCTTTAATGAACCGCCACGGAAAATTCGGCGTGTGTTTTCATAGGCCTCGCGGTCCGATTTTGAACGCTCGCGATAAAAATTGTGATAAACGTCCAGAAAGTCAGCCCCGTCAATTGCCATTTGCACGGCCAGAACGCGGTTGGTTAGACGGCGCATGCGAAACGGGTCAATCGCCCCGCCGATCATTTCAGAAAAAACGCATATGCCTTCCTGTGTTTTTGTTGTTAGCGCATGCGCTGTGCCCAAGACCTTGAATCGTTTATGTGCCCGCCCGTTTAATGTTGTTGCGATATGGACATGGGCCTCGTGCAATAATAATTGCGGGGCATCCAGATCGCTGAAGGGGGCATCTTTGCGTAGCTTGATAATATTTGTTGTTGCCAACGCCTTGGCTGAAATCTCGTCAGATATTTCAATGACGGGTGCATCATCGCCAAAATGTTCTTTAATTTTGGGCAACATGAAATCGCGCACTTCTTCGGCGGTAAAACTGAGGCCATGGTGATCACCCGCAAGGCTGCGCATGCAAAAAAGATCAAACTGGCCATCCAAAGATTGCGCCAATTGCAGGGCTGATGTTTTATCATCTAGAAACAGTGAAGATGGTGTGCCGTAAATGTTTTTTGAGTGCTCAAAAAATTCGGTCGTGCCGCGTGTTTCGATTAATCGCGTGGCCTCGGCAAAGGAATAATGTATTCGGCGCAACCAGTCATGGACCTCGCTTTCGCCACTGATAAGGGCTTTGGCACGATCAAGCAGGCCCCATACTTTTTCGGTTTCGACAGGATCATATGTGGGGTCGGGATATTCTTTTGCCCCTTTGGCAAAAAACCTGTCGGCAACGTCACTGCCCCAGTTAATCGAATTTAAAATACCGATCGATTTACCAATCTCGACAAATATGTCTGAGGCCTGGTCGAGTTTTTCGATTTCTGAATCTGAAAAATGTCTTTTTACTTTCATTCCTATGGTCCTGAAATTATAATGGCGAAATGCCACACGGATCACATTCACATTGCCACCATCATGACACATCGTCAATGAGCGAAAAAGCCCTGATGAAGGCTATTTTTGCGAATGTCGGATTGACCGTGGCACAAGTGGTCGGGGGGCTGGCATCGGGCAGTCTATCACTGGTCGCCGATGCGCTCCATAACCTTAGCGATGCTGCATCCCTTTTTATTGCAGTTGTCGCCATCCGGATCGGGCGGAAACCTGCGGATGAACAAAAGACATTCGGCTATAAACGTGCTGAAACGATTGCCGCATTGATTAATCTGACAACACTGGTTGCGATTGGTGTCTATCTGATGGGCGAGGCCATTCGCCGTTTTTTCGTGCCAGAACCGATTACAGGATGGATGGTTGTTATTATTGCGGGCATTGCCCTGATCGTGGATGTTTACACGGCTTTTCTGACATATAGGCAATCAAAAACCAGCATGAACATGCGCGCGGCCTTTTTGCACAATGTTACAGATGCGCTGGCATCGGTTGGGGTTATCGTTGCCGGCCTTTTAATTATCTGGAAAGGTTGGGTCCTTGCCGACACGATCATGACTGTGATTATCGCGGGATATGTCCTTTATCATGGGTTCAAAGCCATGCCTGAAGTCATCCACCTGCTTATGGAGGGGGCGCCCAAAGGGCTGGAGATGAAAGATATAGAAAATGCGATGGAGTCAATCGAAGGCGTTAATGATGTCCATCATATTCACATCTGGCAAATTGACGAAAACAAAACAGCGCTGGAGGCGCATGTGCAAGTTAAAGACTTATCTACAATTGTAGTGCTCAAGAAAAAACTGAAATCGCTGCTGGAAGAAAATTTTGATATCCATCATTCTACCCTGGAATTCGAAACAATAGATGAGGATTGCGAAGATTGTTAGACAGAAGGCCTCGTCTGCTGTCGTGTGTTTTTCGGCACAAGCTTTTTAAACTGTTGAATTAAATTGGCATTACCCTGCGTCGTATCAATTTCATTGAGATCAACCCCCAGATATGGGTTTCTTTCAGAAACGGCAATATATAGTTGACCACGATACATATGATTGTTCCGGCCGTATACTTGTTCAATTCTTCTGATTTTCAAAACCTGAAATATTTGCCGTATGTCGCGGTTCGTACCAAAACGGTTTTCCTGTTCGGGCAAGGTTTCCAAATTACGTAGGAAGTTAAACTCGTCATTAAGCTGTCCCGTAAGACGCGCATCTTCGACGGTGTATTGCCCGTTTTCAGGTTCGTCCAGGCGCCCTTCTTGATAATTGATGATAAAGTTTTTAATAACTGTTGTGTTGTAGTAATCAAGCCAGTATTGATTAGTGAATAAACTTTCCCAACCCAAGTGCCCTGCGCGTTCCAAAGCTCTTTGGTGTGAAACCCCATCAGAGCGGGCCTCTTCGTATTCACTCTCAATAAGTTTGTATAAAGTACGATAAGATGCCGTGACTTCGATTGTGCCCGGGGCTTCCAAATTACTTTCAAAGATATACAGAGTATCTAGCGTTTTTGCGGCGGCCTCGAAGGACAGGCGCCATATTTGCGCGTCCTCCAGTGACATATGGGTGGGATAAAAACTGACATTATTATCATCCTGAATAGAATGAAAAATTTCATGCACTGTTGCAGACAGCATTTGCGAATGATAACGCGCCTGATCATTAAAAGTCACGATCCCATCGGAATTATTTTTCCAGCCTCCCATTCGATCTGCAGGCATATTTTCAGCATCGAGACACATGAAAATGTCTGCGCGAATAGCTTGTTCCCGTATTGCGGTGGCGATATAGCCCCTTTGATTCAGAAGCGGACCAATGTTGCGATAATAGACTCGTGATGCGCTTGGCACCTGATCGGCGGAATAGTCCATTTGAAAACAGTCGCGGTAATATTCAGAGGGGTCTTCCCGCGTCACAAGGTAATTATTAAAACCGGCATCATGGCGCTGACGTGCATCTTCAATACGCTGCAGGGCCTGCTCGTCTGTAAGCAAACCGCCAGATTTTTCAACTACCTGTTCAACAGACGGCGCATCAAAAGCATTGGGATCGCTGTATGTTGATGCGGAAAGTGCAAATGCGGAAAGCGGTGTCAAGGCAAGCCCGACACGGCGGATAGTTTCCCGATTGAATTTTTGCAAAAGCTTCATTAAGCCCCCATTTTTTACATAATAATATATTTTTTCGCTCTAAAAGTCAAGCAAAACTTTGATAATCTTGGGTTTTTCTAGATCGCGGCCTTTAATTTTCCATCCAGCACTTCGCGGATTAAATCAATCATATTTTGAAGGCCGTAAAGCTCGATAAATGAACCCATACGGGGTCCTTGGCTTTGCCCCAAAAGGGTTTCATACATGGCCTTAAACCATTCCCGCTGGTTTTCAGGATAATATTCGCGCCCTATGGTATAGATTTCGGTCTGAATGGCTTCTGCATCTGCTTTTTCATCCAGCGGTTCAAGGCGTGCCAGCAAATCAGTCAGCGCCTTACGTTCAATATCTGTTGGTTTTCGGTATGTTTTTTCAGGTTTCACAAAGTCCTGATAGTAATTGACCGCGTATTGTGTCAAATGGTCCAAAAATGGAGCGTTTTCAGGCGATAAATCAGGCGCATAGCGATTGATAAAGCCCCATAAGACATTTTTATCCATCGCATTCGCGGCAGACGCCAGATTCAACAGCAGGTTATAGCTGATGCCCGTATCATTTACGTCAGGCAGGTTTCCGGCATGGATGTGAAAAGCCGGGTTTTCAATTTGTTTTTCAGGCTCCTCAGTCGGCAGGCGGGATGCGAAATGAATATATTCATCAACAGCCTTTGGAATTACATCGAAATAAAGACGTTTGGCTGTTTTCGGTTTTTGATACATGAATAATGAAATGCTTTCATTCGGCGCATAACGCAGCCACTCTTCAACGGCAAGGCCGTTTCCTTTTGATTTAGAAATCTTCTGACCTTTGTCATCCAAAAACAGTTCGTAATTAAAGCCGGCAGGCGGGCGACCGCCCAGAATTTTAGTGATTTGGTTCGCAACTTTGACAGATTCAATCAAGTCTTTGCCCGACATTTCATAGTCGACCTGTAAAGCATACCAACGCATGGCCCAGTCAGGTTTCCACTGCAGTTTTGCATTGCCGCCACGGATGTCAAGTTCGATGTCTTTTCCATCCACATCTTCGAAGACGACAGTTCCTTTTGATGCATTGATTTGTTTCATCGGCACCTGAAGAACATGGCCGTTTGTGGGGGATACAGGAAGGATCGGGCTGTATGTTTTGCGGCGTTCTTCACCCAGGGTCGGTAGCATGACGTTCATAATGTCATCATAGGTTTCCAAAACGCGGATCAGCGCATCATCAAACTTTCCACCTTCGTAATATTCAGTTGATGAAATGAATTCATATTCAAAACCGAATGAATCCAGAAAATCGCGCAGACGTTTGTTGTTGTGAGCTGCAAAGCTGGGATATTTATCCGAAAAAGGATCAGGAATTTTGGAAAGCTGTTTGTTCAGATGCTTTTCCATCATGTCTTTGTTCGGGACATTATCAGGAACTTTGCGCAGGCCATCCATGTCATCGGAAAAACAGAACATCTTGGTCGGGATTTCAGGGGCCAGCATTTCGAATGCTTTACGTACCATAGAAGTACGGCAGACTTCACCGAATGTGCCGATATGCGGCAGGCCTGATGGGCCATAACCCGTTTCAAACAAAACATATCCTTTTTCAGGAACTTCGCCGCGCAGGCGTTTCAGCAGGGCTTTGGCTTCCTGAAACGGCCAGGCTTTGGCATTATTGGCCATTTCAACGGTTATATTGTCCAAAAGTGATGTCATGATGCGTCCTTAATCATATCTATATGTTCTATTCCTGCGTCCATGTAATGTTCGCCAATTTTCTCAAAACCTAATCGCGTATAAAATTCGGCGGCCGAAATCTGTGCGCCTAATTTTATCCGTTTTATTGCCGGGTTTTCAACAGATTCCTTTATAACATGCTGCATCAGGTCGCGTCCGATGCCGCGACCACGATAATTTTTTAATACAGCGACACGTTCGATTTTGGCGATATTTTCAATTATGCGCAAACGGCAGGTTGCAACAGGGGTTTCGCCGTCCATAGCCAGATACTGCAGACAGTCTTCGTCAAGCCCGTCAATTTCCAAATTTTTTGGTACTTTTTGCTCGTTAATAAAAACTTTTTTTCTGATTTCAAAGCAAGCAGCCAGGTCATCAGTTTGCAGATAGTTCATTTGGAAATCCTTTTATAACTCTATGCCAGCATAGGCCACGAGTCGTCAATTTTTGTTTAAAATATTCAAAATTTTTTGGAACGGGAATCGATATTCAGGCATTTGCTAGGGTGAAGAGACACAGCACTCGGACAGGAACCAACCTGCTCAAACTGTTAATCAAGGGAGACGACGTCTAGACGTCATATATTCTTCCCTCTCTCCTGTCCGAATATGGCGGCCCCGTTCTGAATCCACAACAGGCGGGGCCGTTTTTTATTTCAGAAAATTGAGAGCTTGCTCAAGGTCAGCCTGAAGATCGTCCATATTTTCAAGGCCCGCATGTACGCGCATTAAATAGCCGTCACCATCCCATGGTTTGCTGATGCGCCAGTCTGAAAGTTGTTCGGGGAAAATTAAAGATTCATATCCCCCCCAGCTGAAGCCCATCTGAAATATGTTGAGGTTGTTCAAGAATTTTTCAATTTTTTTGCAATCCATTTCGTGCAGGACAACGGCAAAAACACCTGATGCGCCGTCGAAATATTTCTTCCAGTTCTCATGTCCGGCCGACCCTTCAAGGGCGGGATGCAGAACGGTCTTGACGGCATCATGGGACTGAAGCCATCTGGCCAGTTTTAAGCCAGCCTCGGCATGCCGCGCAAGGCGCACATCCAATGTACGCAGACCGCGTAGGCCAAAGTAAACCTCTTCCGATCCGGGGCAATTCCCGCTTTGGCGGACGGTTTTTAAAACACGTTCGTATGTCTCTTTGTCCTTGCACGAAACTACTCCCAGCATGGCATCCGAATGTCCGCTGATATATTTTGTCGCAGAGATGATGGAAATATCGATGCCGTGATCCAGCGGTTTAAAATTTACAGGCGTAGCCCAGCTGTTATCGCAGGCCGTTGGAATGTTAAATTCTTGCGCGACTTTTACAAACATGCCGATGTCCTGAACTTCGTAAGTCAGCGAGCCCGGAGATTCCAGATAGATCAGGCTGACACTGTCATCAATCATAGCGCGCAGGTCTTCTTCATCGATCATCGGGGTATAATATTTACAATTTACCCCGAATTCAGCCAGAGTTTCCTGACAATATCCGCGTGAAAAACCGTAAAAATTATCCGGCAATAGTAAGGTTTTTCCGGGGCGGGCGTAGGCATTTAAAACGGAAATAATGGCGGCCAGACCCGATGATGTGGCAATCGCGTTATAGGCATTATCCAGCGTGGCGACAGCTTGTTCGAATGCTTTTGAACTGGGTGTGCCCTCACGGCCATAGCGATAAGGGGCCTGAAAACAATTCTGAAAACCGTCAAAGTCTTTGATGATAATGGTCGAAGCCCGGTGGACGGGTGTATTTACCAGACCGTTATATTCTTCGGGTCTGCTGGATAGATGAGCCAGTTTGGTTGCAATTTTATAGTCTTTGGTGTCTTTCATGAAAATACCCCATATTTTTCAAAACAGAATAATCTATTTTTTACGATATTGGTAGATGCGGATCACTGTTGTGCCATAGGCTCGTTCTTGTAACAGATGAAATGGTGTATGCAGGCTATTTTCGGGCTGTTTTTTCGACATTTCTATTACGATGATGCAATCCTCAGCCAGTTTTTGGCAACTATGAAGTTTCTCCAACACGGGCGCGGCCAAACCTTTCCCATAGGGCGGGTCCAGAAAGATCAAAGAGAGGCTGTTTTCAGCAATTTTATCCGATGCGGCGGCTTTTTCTGCATTGGCATTAATAAAAATAAGGCTGGTTTCATCCTCTACACGCGCGCAATTTTTGCGGCATAAATCCAGTGATGTTTTGCTGGTGTCCGCGAAGATGCATGAATGCGCGCCGCGCGACAAGGCCTCGATCCCAAGGGCGCCCGTGCCGCAAAAGGCATCAAACACGCTTGCGCCATCAAATATAAAGCCATCCATATGTCCCAGGATATTAAAAAGTGATTCGCGGACACGATCCGAAGTCGGGCGAATCCGATCATCTTTTGGTGTCGCAAGTCTCAGACCGCGGTATTTTCCACCAACAATACGCATTTTTAACCTTTTCTTTCAAAAAAACGGGTTTTTTCTGTCCCATATTAAGAGACAATTAGCAAAAATATTGTTAAAATAAAAGATAAGGAGAGTTTTACGCACTATTGAGGGCTTGAGCATGCGTGTTTTTTTCAAAGCGTTTATCGCTATTATCTTTATTGTAGGGCTGAGCACGACTGCACATGCCCAATCCCAGACTACGACACCGGGCTGTGGTGATGAACAATATGAAGCGGCACAATTAAAGCGCCAAGCCGATGCGGCGGTCGGCGTTGCAATACACGAGGAAGTTCATAAGCAACCTGACAGTGTTCTGGCGACGTCCTGTTTTGATCAGGCAGCACGGGTTGATGCGCAGGAGGGTGCTTTTTTCTCGGGCCCTTTCGTGGACCAGATGACACCAGTTGTTTTGCAGCCGATGCAGAATCTGCTCAATATGAATTTTATGACCTCTATTGGTAAGGACCCTGATTTTGGCCAGATCGTAACGACTGTTCTAAGCAGTTTGTTGGGCGGCCTTTTTGGTGGCGGGATGTCAGGTGGGTCTTTTAATTGTTCAATGCAACAGGATCTTTTTGATGCGGATACAGTACAAGGCATTAATGGTAACATTCAACTGGGTTCCACAGGTTTTATGATGGGGCTGGGCATGAATGGTGGCGGCAATACTACTTTCATGCGCGGTCTTCAGGCTGCAGCTCCTATATTCCAAAGCCTTCAACAGGCTGTTGATAATATTCCTGCACCGTTGGCAGCGCCGAGTGTTAATGCATGCGGTGGAAATACAGCTGATCCATTTACATGTATATTAGGTGTTATAGGGTTTGCGCCATGATCAAAGCAAGATTCTTCTTATTCTTCTTATTTTTATCGGTACTTGTCGTGGCCGTGCCAAAGAGCTCTATGGCGTTTCAGGTGACGACAGATCCAAACGCTGCGCCACTGGATGGCTGCATGCCCGAATATTGGGGGTATATGTTGGATGGGGGCTATGGTTATGCGGCCGAGCAGGCTATTCCAGCAAAGGAAATTATCAATCCTCCCTCTTCAGTGCATGCCTTAACATGTGGTGATCAGGCGCTGATGTCATCTTCAAAGGCCGGTGCAATATTCTCTGATACAGGTCCAACCTCCAGCAATCCTTTTAACCCTGCCGTATCCATCGGCCTTGGCACATTTTTAAACGGGCCATATGGTCCGGGCACAACGACAACATTAATGAGTCAGGTGGCAAGTGTTGTTGATCCCATGCTGAACAACCTTCTATCAAATCTTGTTGGCGGTCTAACGGCGACAATCGGGGCGACTTTGACATCAACATTCTCGAATCTTGTCGGTGGTTTAACATCCGGTATTCCGGGGTTAAGCTCGGTTATCAGCGGTTTGATGGGGCAAAATATGAATTGCGATACTATGCAGCAAACCTGGGACAACTTCATTACGGGGCAAGGTCTTGATGTCGGATATAGCTTTATTCCTCAGGATAGCTTGCTAACACGTCAGAATTTGCCAGCTAGTCTGGGTGCCGCCGCTTTGGCGCAGATTGCTGCGAATTCCGGAATCTTTGATAAGATGAACCAGAACCGTCAGAACCTTTCAACACCGGGGCTGCTTTTTGCACCTGTACCATCGTTGGGTTCTAATCCTACACTAGGTCAGGTGATCGACGCGATACGTTCGCCTTAACGCGCCTCCTTTAGACGTCCATTTTATCTTTTAAGTCCTTCAGAAAGCGCTCTTTTTCGGGATGCATGGACAGGAATTTCTGTATAACCGTTCTGGCGGCTTCCTTATCATAGGGGACAGTGTCACTTTCTTCGTTTTTGTCCTCACCTATACGGCTTTTGATTTTTCGCATTTCTGCCAATATCTGGTCTTCAAGTTCTTTACGGTCTGACATGGTTCTTTCTTTATCCCATCGGCATTTTTCTTTATAACTATTAACCAGTATAACAGATAGTGTAGGAAATGTTTGCATCTTTATATCATTCTTTGACGGCTGTCATGCGCCCGGTCTTTTTTCGTGTTCTGAACGCACGTATGAAAAAAGGCAAAGAAGATGCCGAACGTCTGGGCGAGCGAATGGGTATGGCTGGCAGGCTGCGTCCGGACGGTAACCTTATATGGTTTCATGGTGCGAGTGTTGGAGAGTCTTTATCAGCCCTGCCGCTTATCGAAAAAATCCAGACCGAAATGCCTGATGTTCACATTCTGGTGACAACAGGTACAGTGACGTCAGCAGGCTTAATGGAAAAACGTCTGTCTGGAAATGCTTTTCATCAATTTATTCCCGTTGATCATCCGGACTGGGTGAATAAATTTCTGGATCACTGGTGCCCGTCAGCTGTTATCTGGCTGGAATCCGACTTTTGGCCGAATATGCTGCGCGCCATTAAGCGCCGCGAAATACCGGCCATTCTTTTAAATGCCAGAATGGGACAAAAGTCCTTTAAGCGATGGTTTTTATTTGCGCCGGGCTGGCTCAGGGGGCTTTTAAATGGCTTTGATATGTGTCTGACGCAAAGCGATGACGAAAAGAAAAGGTTGGATGCGTTCGGACATGATGATGTTCGCGTTGTGGATAATTTAAAGTATGCGTCAGCCAAGCTTCCGGTTGATGCGGATAAAAAAGAAACTCTGATATCCAGTATCGGTGGGCGTAAAATTTGGCAATATGCCAGCACGCACCCTGGTGAAGAAGACATCGCAATTAAACTTCATCAAAAATTAAGAACGAAAAACCCCGATTTGTTAACAGTCATTATCCCAAGGCATCCTGCACGCGGTGCCGATATTCAAAATCTGATAACCTCTGCTGGATTAAAATCGGCGCGGCGCAGTCAAAACCAGATTATCTCGGGTGATGTTGATATCTATGTCGCAGATACTTTGGGTGAAATGGGATTGTTTTTTGATGTAATCGATACGACGGTTATTGGCGGCAGCTTTGTAGCACATGGCGGTCATAATCCGATTGAACCTGCACAGTTCGGTAATGCGGTGGTCTATGGCCCGCATATGTTTAATTTCAAACTGATATGCCACGATTTTGAAACCGCAGGCGCTGCCCTGCCGTTGAGCGACGACGAGGAGCTTGGCAAAACTCTGGATCTTTTCCTGAATGATAAAGGGAATAAGCAGGCGTTACAGGCAGCAGCATTAAAATTGACGCAAGATAAGTCAAAAGCTTTGTCGAATTTGTGGGGTGTAATTGGTCCCTGGCTTGAAGGCGCGCTACAACATAAGGGGCAAAAATGATAAAAACCCCTTCGTTTTGGTACAGCGCAAAGACAAGCTTTTACAGCCTGCTGCTTTTACCGTTCTCACTTTTGTATTTTGTTGGACAAAAGCTGCACTATTTATTCAGAAAACTGCGCGGCCATTATAAATCGGACGCCAGAATAGTCTGCATCGGCAACGTGACAGCGGGTGGTGCCGGCAAGACACCTGTTGTTCTGGCTATATATGATTTATTGGCGGCTGCGCAAAGAAGACCTGCGATTTTAAGCCGTGGATATGGCGGGAATCTGCATCAGCCCCATAAAGTGAATATTGCACAGCACAGTGTCCGTGATGTCGGGGACGAGGCCCTGATGATTGCGCGAAAAGGTAAAGATATTTGGGTGTCAAAAAAACGCATTAAGGCGGTTCCGCAAATTGAAAAACATGCAGATATTATCCTGATGGATGACGGATTCCAGAACCCTGCGATTACAAAAGACCGCAGTCTTATGGTTTTTAATGGTCAATCCGGAATTGGAAACGGGCATTTGATACCGGCAGGCCCCTTGAGACAGTCAGTCAAGTCGGCGCTTGGACAGTGTGATGGTGTTATTATCGTCGGCGCGGATGAAACAGGTCTTGAGAAAAAAATCAGAAAACTTAAAAACGATATGCCTTTTTTCTATGCAAATATTGAACCCGATCGTGAAATTATATTAGGTCTGAAAGGTGAAAAAGTAACGGCCTTTGCAGGTATTGGTTTGCCGGACAAGTTTTTTGATATGTTGAAGGATGAAGGAGTGGAACTTTCGAACAGGATTGCCTTCCCTGACCACCATTCCTATGGCGCGGATGATATAGAAAAAATTATTAAGGTAGCCAACGGAAATAAAATTGTGACAACAGAAAAAGATTTTGTTCGCCTACCAGAAGAATTTAAAGCCGGGGTGCTCGCCGCCCCGATCGGCATTCAATTTTCGGCGCCGGATAACGTGCGTGATTTTATTTTATACGGCGGGGGGGCCTGATATGGCCTCGATTTCATATGAGCGAAAGATTCCGCTATTGACACGCATCCGTTACCTTGGCGAGGCCTTGGGCATATTCATTCTTTATGGTTTTTTTGCATTGATGCCTGTTGAAACAGCCTCGAATTTAGGTGGTAAAATTGCCCGTACGTTATTTCCGCGTTTTGCGGCATCGCGTAAAGCTGATCGTAATTTGAAATTCGCTATGCCCGAATTATCGGTGTCCGAGCGCCGTGAAATTATAAAGGATATGTGGGAAAACCTTGGGCGTGTTTTTGCCGAATATCCACATCTGTCAAAGCTTTCGAGCCGCATAGCCGTTTATGGCGAAGAACACCTGAAGTCGGCGACAGAAAATCCGACCATCATGGTTGGCGGCCATTTTGCCAATTGGGAAGTTTATGCAGCCAGCGCTGCCTCATATGGTTTGGGTTTGAATCTGGTTTATCGACCGCCTAACAACATTTATGTTGATGGTTTGCTGCGTTATAGCCGCAGGCGGGCCGGTGCCGTTTCTGCAATCTCGAAAACGGTAGAGGGCGCGCGCCAGATGATGTCCGTTTTAAAGTCCGGCGGTGCACTTGGCGTTTTAATAGACCAAAAGTTTAACGAAGGTGTTGCCGTGCCGTTTTTCGGACATGATGCTATGACAGCTCCCGCGGCGGTGCAGATGGGTATTCGCCTGGGTGTGCCAGTGCATCCTGCACGTATCCGCCGATTGAATGGGGCGGAGTTTGAAGTCACGATTTATCCCGCTTTGAACATTCCCGAAGCGGGCACCCGCGACGAAAAAGCCTATCAGATGTTATTGCAACTCCATAAAATGTTTGAAGACTGGATCAGGGAAGATCCCGCTCAATGGCTTTGGATCCACCGTCGTTGGAAAAAGCTCAAAATAAATTGACATAATAATAAAAATTTGTTAACCTGCTGAAGGTCGATAATTGTGTGAATATCGGCAGATGAATGCTAAGTAGATTTTTATGATATGAGCGATTCCAAAGCGATAAAATTCAATACAGTCTCAAAAGGCGGAAAAGGTAGCCCCTTGCAGTCATCGCAGCGCGATATGCTGGTTGTTAATCTGCCAGTTCATACGCCCGATGGCGAACCAAGGTTTGTCAAAGCTGCGCTAGCTGTTGAAGGATTGACAGCGATTGAACTGGATGATGAATATTCCGCCCTGATAACCCCGCAAGGCATGCAAATACCGGTTCAGATGTCACATGAAAGCCTGACGGATATCTTATGTTCGACAGTTGGCAAAAAGGATATGACCTTAGTAACGGGGCCGATGGTATATAAATTGGCGCCGCACGTTGAATTGATGTCATCATCTGATTTTGTGCGCAACTTTGAGCGTCAGGACAAACCACAGAAAATCGAAAATAAACCTGTTGAGGTCCACCTCTTTGCTTTTGCAGAAGAAAGACCCGAACAACGTGTTGTGTGCTCTTTTTTAACTAGCGATGTCGAATGGAATTGGGGAGATCATAGCCGTTCTAAAAAAGGGTGGGGGTATCTTAAGTTAAAGAATAAAAGGGTTACAACTCACCAAGGCTTCTGGTTTGATATGCCCAAAGAAAAATTCATGGAAAGATTGAACCTTGCGCAGATGAAAGGCGTTAGTGTGTTAGATTTGCGCGAAGAAACGCGTCTAAAAACCAAAGCGCCGCCCAAACCGGCCATAAAAGGACTGTAAATGGCTTTCGAATTTAATCCGATTAAAAGTACCATGTACCGCATCGAAGGCGGCTGGGAAGAAATGTGCGCCGACTTGATGGAAATCTGGGGTGCATTAACCCACGAGGATATGGCCCTGATCGAGGCGGATCATAACAAACTGGTTGCCCGCATCAAAATGCGCTATGGCGTATCGACAGCCGAGGCTGAAAAACTGATCGAGCAAAAACTCGGTAAAGATTCCAAGGCCAAGTCACCCGCATAAAAAAACCCGCCATTCAGACGGGTTTTAATTCAGAATTCATCTTAATTAGAATGGTATTTCGTCTTCGAAATCATCCATTGATGGGGCCGAACCACCAGCTGCAGCCTGTTGTTGGCCACCGCCGTATGACTGATCCATTCCTGAATCATTTGACGGTCCACCATAGCTGCTGCCGCCTTCGCTGCGGCCATCCAGCATTGTAAGTTCGCCGCGGTATGGGCGCAAAACAACTTCGGTTGTGTATTTATCCTGACCTGTGGCCTGATCCTGCCATTTACGTGTTTCAAGCTGGCCTTCGATATAAACCTTTGATCCTTTACGCAGGTAGCGTTCGGCAATGCCGACCAGCGCTTCGTTGAAGATTACAACACGGTGCCATTCTGTTTTTTCGCGGCGCTCGCCCGTTGCTTTATCTTTCCAGCTTTCGCCTGTTGCAATTGAAAGGTTACAAACGCGCGATCCAGTTTGCATGGCGCGTACTTCCGGGTCACGCCCAAGGTTTCCAACGATAATTACTTTATTGACACTTCCAGCCATTTGACAACTCCTTATAATACTATGAATGGGCTGATCATACGGCGAGAATCGGCAAAAAACAATCCCCAATCCGGATAAAGCCTTATTTTCGCCATATTTGTGTTATAGAATTGAAAAATGAAGTCTCAAAAAGGAAACGCTCTATTTTTAATATTGATCGCCGTAGCGTTGTTTGCGGCTTTATCCTATGCGATCACGAATTCCAGTCGTGGCAGCAGTTCGGTGGATAAAGAACAGGCTAGCCTTCAGGCTTCGCGATTAATGCAGTATTTCGCACAGGTCGAGGCTGAATTTACTAAAATACGGGTTATCGGCGGTTATGATATTACTGAAATTGATTTCGGGTCTGATGTGTTTAGTCGTTGGGGGGCGACTGTCCCTAATCCATGGTTCGATAATCCCAACTGTACCAGTAATAATTGTCGTATTTTTCAAAGCAATGGCGGCAATGTACCTGACATTACTTTTGAAGATATTGTGATTCCACTGACTACGGCTTTTTCCTCATCGCACCCGCACCATGGGCACCCGTTTGTTGCGCGCGCAGATGTTGTCAGTGTGGGCACGACATCTCAAGATTTGGTATTGGGTGTTATACGCTTGGAGCGCGAAGTTTGTGATGCCATAAATCGTGCATTGGGTTTGTCGATCACTGTTGCAGATGCAGATGAAAGATACAACGCAATTGGCGTGCCGGGGGGGCGAGACCTAACGAATTTTAATTACTGGTCTCTAGATGCAACGGCCTTATCAGAACAAATTGGCAATCAGGAAACGGCCTTTCAGGGGCAACTGAGCGGATGCTACAGAGGTGGTGGAACATATGGTTACACATACTATCATGTTTTGGTCGCGCGTTGAATCATTTGAAACCCCCGAAAAATAGTCTATATACTTAAAGCATGACAGATAATAAGTTTATTCGTGTTCAGGGTGCCCGTGAACACAATTTAAAAGACATCAGCGTTGATATCCCGCGCGACCAATTGGTTGTGGTGACGGGCTTGTCCGGCAGTGGTAAATCATCGCTGGCCTTTGATACGATTTATGCGGAGGGGCAACGCCGCTATGTCGAAAGTCTTTCCGCCTATGCCCGCCAGTTTCTGGAGCTGATGCAAAAGCCTGACGTTGACAGCATCGAAGGATTGTCACCCGCAATTTCAATTGAACAGAAAACGACATCTAAAAACCCCAGATCGACCGTGGGTACGGTCACGGAAATTCATGATTATATGCGCCTGTTGTGGGCGCGGGTCGGCATTCCTTATTCACCTGAAACGGGGTTGCCGATTACATCGCAAACGGCCAGTGAAATGGTTGATAAAATTCTTGAGATGGGCGAAGGCGCGCGCCTTTATATCATGGCGCCGATCGTGCGCGGACGTAAGGGTGAATATAAAAAAGACCTGGCCGAGTTAAAGAAAAAAGGATTTCAGCGTGTTAAAATTGACGGTGAAGTCTATGACCTTGATGAAACCCCGGACCTCGATAAAAAGATAAAGCATGACATTTCCGTTGTTGTCGACCGTTTGGTCATCCGCGATGATCTGGGGAATCGTCTGGCGGATTCTGTTGAAACCGCACTTGAATTATCAGACGGTTTACTGGTTGTCGAAAATGCAGACAACAAGGAAGAAACCGTGTTCTCGGCCAAATTTGCCTGCCCCGTTTCAGGCTTTACGATCGCTGAAATCGAACCACGGCTTTTTTCATTCAATAACCCGCACGGGGCTTGCCCGTCATGTGACGGAATCGGGTCAACGCTTTATTTCGATCCTGAAATTGTGGTGCCGAACGAAAAACTGTCGTTGTTGGCGGGTGCCATTTCGCCGTGGTCATCGCCTTATTATATTCAGGCCCTCGAGAGCCTCGCGAAACACTATAAGTTTAAAATGAATGTCGCCTGGGCTGATCTGGATGAAAAGCACAGGAATATTATTCTGTATGGGTCTGATGGTGAAGAAATCACCATGACCTATTCCAGCGATAATATGGACTATCAGGTCAAACGCGCATTCGAGGGCGTAATCCCGAACCTGCAGCGTCGCTTCTTTGAAACAGATTCAAACCGCATTCGCGATGATTTGGCGCGCTATCAATCCAATCAGGATTGCGAGGCCTGTGACGGCTATCGTTTAAAACCCGAAGCTTTGGCTGTTAAAATAAACGAATGTCATATCGGGCAGATATCGGAAATGTCGATCGAGGCCGCCTGTGAGTGGTTCAGCAATCTTGATGAAAAACTGACCGCTAAAGAAAATGAAATCGCCTACCGTATATTAAAAGAAATCAACGAGCGTCTAACCTTTCTGATGAACGTTGGTCTTGATTATCTGACGCTGTCACGCACTTCCGGCACATTATCGGGTGGGGAAAGCCAGCGCATTCGTTTGGCATCCCAAATCGGATCTGGTCTGACAGGTGTTTTGTATGTATTGGATGAACCATCAATCGGCTTGCACCAGCGCGACAATAATCGCCTGCTTGAAACATTGGCAAGGCTGCGTGATTTGGGTAACTCCGTGATTGTGGTTGAACATGACGAAGATGCAATTCGCACCGCAGATTACCTGATTGATATTGGACCTGGGGCGGGTATTCACGGTGGTAAGATCGTGGCCGAGGGCACACCTGAAGAGGTCATGAAATCAAAAAATTCCATCACAGCTGATTATTTAACGGGGCGAAAAGAAGTACCCGTACCAACGAAACGTCGTGATGCAAAACCGATTAAAACATCGAAAAAGAAAAACGATAAACAATATATCGAGGTAAAGGGCGCACGCACGAACAACCTGAAAAATGTTGATGTTAAAATTCCGGTTGGCACATTTACCTGTATTACCGGGGTATCGGGCAGCGGAAAATCATCGCTGACAATTGATACATTGTTTAAACAGGCATCGAAAACATTGATGAAGGCACGCCATCACGCAGGCGAGCATGATGCTATTACAGGTTTGTCGTTTCTGGATAAGGTGATTGATATCGACCAATCACCCATTGGACGCACGCCACGATCAAACCCTGCGACGTATACGGGGGCTTTTACCCCGATCCGTGAGTGGTATGCCGGCCTGCCCGAGGCGAAAGCACGTGGCTATAACCCGGGGCGTTTCTCGTTCAACGTTAAAGGCGGGCGCTGTGAGACCTGTCAGGGTGACGGCGTCATTAAAATCGAAATGCATTTCCTGCCGGATGTCTTTGTGGAATGCGAAGCCTGTAAAGGTAAGCGCTATAATCGCGAAACGTTGGAAATTAAATATAAAGGCAAATCGATTGCCGATGTTCTGGATATGTCGGTCGAGGAGGGGGCAGAGTTTTTCAAAGCCGTGCCATCAATTCGCGATAAAATGGAAACGCTGAAAAAGGTTGGCTTGTCTTATATGCAGATCGGTCAGCGTGCGACAACCCTGTCGGGTGGTGAGGCGCAGCGCATTAAGCTTTCAAAGGAACTGGCAAAACGTTCAACCGGACGTACCCTTTATATTCTGGATGAGCCGACAACGGGTTTGCATTTTGAAGATGTGCGCAAACTTCTCGAAGTTTTGCATTCGCTGGTCGCTAAAGGTAATACTGTCGTTGTGATCGAACATAACCTTGAAGTTATCAAAACCGCTGACTGGATTGTCGATATCGGCCCCGAAGGTGGGCATAAAGGCGGTATGGTTATTGCCGAAGGCACACCCGAAGATGTTGTTAAGGTCGATAAATCATATACAGGGCAGTACTTGAAACCGCTGCTGGCCAAAAAATCCAAAAAAGATGCCGCATAAAAAAGCCCCGACACAGGGCCGGGGCTTCTTAATTTCTTAACCAAACTTTCTTATTAGAAAGAAAGCTCTTTACTGAAATTGGTGTTTCCATCACGGTGCTCGCCACCTTTTGTAGCGGCCCACCATGCGACAACGGCACTGACCAGTGATGTTGCGCCTGCGGCAAAAGCAAACAGGATGGTTGCGTTTGTTTCGGCATTTTGAACGGCGGCATCTACGACCTCTGCCGCTGTTGATGTGTCAACTTCGGCAACGAACATAGACATGACGCCCATCGCTGTGAAAACAGCAACTGTGCTGGTGGCCCATACGGTCAAACCGTGAAAGCCGTCACGCATTTCGCGCTGGTGCTTGCTGAGGCTGACACCGTGCGGTGTACGCAGCCAGCCGGCAAGGTATCCGCCGATGCCTGATGAAAAGACCTGAATCCAAAGGAACCATATTGCAACGGCAACAAGGCCCCACGGGGTAATCATATCTTCGGCATTACGCAGGGCCTCGCCAGAATTAAAGCCGACCAAAGCACCGAATTGTATTAAAACCATTGATAGGGCCAGTGCAACCATTGTACCGGCCAAAATTACGCCCCATTCAAAACTGTTGTGAACATGCGGCGCAACGCCTGCAGAGCTTACAGTTTTAACTGCGGTTTTTCTTTTCGCAGTTGTTTTCTTTTTCTTTACAGCCATGTGTCGCTACTCCTTATGCTAGACCAAGGAATGACAGAATTGCCAGAACGACAACAACCAGGCCAACGAGATAGATAATTTGATTCATTTGTGTTTCCTTTACTTTACTTTGATGATTTTATTTTTGTTAAGACGGTTTGGCTTTTACAGCAAAACCAAGAGAATAATGATCAACAGCAGCGGAAGCCCCATTAACCATCCAATTATTGCTTTCATATTTCTCCCCTTTTTGAGTAAAGCAGAATTACTTTACCTAAAAAGCATGACATAAATCTGTGGATAAATAAAGCACTGATTTTAATCTCTAATTTCAGCTGTGCGCTGGCCATCTTTCATCTGAATCGAAACATTATGGCCTTGCTGCATCGACTGCGTCGATGTGACCAATTTGTCGTTTTCATCTTTGATAATCGCATATCCGCGGTCAAGCGTACGCTGGAATGATAGAGTTTCCAAAAGGGAAGACAGGGAAGACAGATTTTTGTGCGCATCTTTTGTGATGTGATGGCTGCTGGCGGACAGACGCTTTTTCAACAGACTCAGGCTTTCGGATTGGTGCTTTAGGCGCTGTTTATAACCATTCAGGCTGAGACGGGCCGCCGTTCCGGTCAGCTTTTGACGCTGGACCGAGATATTCTGGCGCAGGGCCGCATCTAGTCGCCCTGACAGGCTATCGAGTTTTTGTGATTTATTTTCCAATTGGGTTTTCGGGTGGACCAATCCGCGCGCAAGACCTGACAGACGATTGGATTGTTCACGCAAAATACGCTGTGTACCTGAAATCAGGCGCATATCGATTTGTTTGATGGCGGTGATTAAATCGCGCCGAACAGGAACGGCTTTTTCGGCGGCTCCTGTGGGGGTTGGGGCGCGCAAGTCAGCAACATAATCGGAAAGCGAGGTATCTGTTTCATGACCGACAGCCGAAATCACAGGAATATCGCTGGCGGCAATGGCGCGGACCAGTGCCTCGTCATTAAACGGCATCAGGTCTTCCAACGATCCGCCGCCGCGGGCAACAATCAGGACATCGGGTCGATGCGACGAGCCGACGGGCAAGCTGTTAAAACCTTTGATACCGGCAATGACCTGTGATGCGGCCTGATCGCCCTGAACCATGGCGGGCCATAAATAGACGGTACGTGGAAACCGATCGTTTAAACGGTGCATAATATCGCGAATAACAGCCCCGGTGGGGGAAGTAATCACACCGATAACATTCGGTAGAAACGGGATTGATTTTTTGCGGGCATCATCAAATAGCCCTTCGGCAGCCAGTTTTTTGCGGCGTTCTTCCAGCATTTTTAGCAATGCGCCTTCACCTGCCAGCTCCATCGTTTCGATAATCATCTGATAGTTTGATCGCCCGGGATAGGTCGTCAGGCGGCCCGTAACCACGACATCAAGGCCTTCTTCGGGTCTGACTGATAGATTGCCGGCGGTGCCGCGCCAACAAATGGCATCCAGAACCGCTTGATCATCTTTCAAACTGGTATATATATGCCCCGATTTTGCAACGGTCACACGCGACAATTCCCCGCGGACGCGGACATAACCGAAATTATCCTCTACGGTACGTTTTAATTTTTGGCTGATTTCAGATACCGAATATTCCTCGGGCGCGTTTGCTTTCGGGCCCGCATCATCCTTTTCAGGCGGCGGGTTATCAATCAGATCGAATAGGTTATCCTGTGGTGACATATCTTATTCTTAAGGAAGAACTGGGTTAAAAGCAAGATGCTCAATATTGACATAAACCCCATTTCCGTTTAAATTGAAAGGGTTAGGAGAATTAAAATGAAGTTTCTGGCAAAGCTGTTTAAAAAATCATCGCCCGTTCTGGATGCAGAGGGAAAAATGACCTGGATTAATAGCGCGTCACAGGAAATACATGGTACGCCGGATGATATAGACCTCGTTCGCTCGGCTGAGGCAATCCTGCGCCAATCGCTTAACAGCGTTATATCCCAGAGCACATGCTGCAGCGCGGCCGAGGAAATGGCATGCATTCATGCTGCTAACCTTGCTTTATCTGTTATCGCAGATGTTGAACAGGATCTTGAAGTTCTGGATTCGAACGGTCTGGATGGATATTTTATATTCGTGCAAAACGAATCCCGGAGTCTGGAATCGCTGCAAAAGGCCTTTTCGATTTCAGAAAAAACAGGGAAAAGACCTGTTTTTCCCCGTACCCCTAACCTTTTTTAATTTCTTTATTATCCTTTATAATCAACCACTTAAATATATACAAACATTTAAAATAAAATTTATATAAAATTTTAAATAAATTTTTAATAGTTTTTATGTAATCTAGAATTATAGGGTGATTTAAACGAATAGGGCACAAAAGAGTTTAAAACCACACATAAAAACACACATGGGATGAGGCAATTTAACAGGACAAGCAAAGAGGCTAAATCAAAAGGACTAATTTAAAAGGGCAATATACACACTATAAAATAAGGGCACACACACGACAGACGAACATTTCTCCAACCCTGTCAAAAAAATCCCCGGCCGGAACGGTCGGGGTTTTTTACATTCTATTTAATCGATCTTAAAGCTTATCAATCATGCCTTTTTTGACTTCGATGACATATTCGTCATTAGCAACGCGGCCTGCAACCATAGCCATCGCTTCGGCGCTCAGTTTTTTACCGACAATAACGTATGTGTCTTTTTAGGTTTCGTATACGGCCGGACAGCAGCTGCTGGAATGGCACATGAATTCTGCAGGTGTAATGTTCTTCATATTAAACTCCCTTGTTAAGAAACTTTAATACAGCGGATTATTTTTTTTCTTCAACTACGATATCGTCTTTGGCAGGGGCCTCCGACTTAGCCGTTTTCTTGATTTCGGTTTTCATCAACATGCCGAAAATGCGGATCAATGTGTCACGCAAATCTTTGCGGTGAACGACCATATCAACCATGCCGTGATCTTGCAGATATTCAGCTGTCTGGAAACCGTCGGGCAATTGCTCGCGGATGGTTTCCTCGATCACGCGGCGACCGGCAAAGCCGATTTGTGCGCCCGGTTCCGCCATCTGGATATCACCCAGCATCGCAAAAGAGGCGCTGACGCCGCCCGTTGTCGGGTCGGTCAGCAAGACAACATAAGGCAGGCCTGCTTCTTTAACTTGTTCGACAGCAATCGTCGTGCGGGGCATTTGCATCAAAGATAACGCGCCTTCCTGCATGCGCGCGCCACCTGAAGCCGGAATAACCAGCAGCGGGGCATTTTGCTGCACCGCGATGCGCGCGGCCGTTAAGATGCCGTCACCGACAGCGCTACCCATTGACCCGCCCTGAAATTTGAAATCGAAGGCGGCAACAACAACGGTCTGCCCACCCATCGGGCCATGTGCCACAACGATAGCATCATCACGTCCTGTTTTAGCGCGATGTTCTTTTAAACGGTCGCTGTATTTCTTACGGTCTTTGAACTTTAAAGGATCATTCGCGGTTTTTGGCAATTCTGCGGTTGTATATTTACCCTTGTCAAAAAGGGTTTTCATGCGGCTGTCGACATCCAGTTTCAGATGATAGTCGCAGTGATAACAGACGTTCATATTTTTATCCAAATCGCGGTGGAACAGCATCGCATCGCATTCGGGGCATTTTTGCCACATGTTATCCGGAACATCCTTGGATTTTACCAAGGCACGAATTTTCGGGCGGACAATATTTGTAATCCAGTTCATAGGAACCTCATCGTTATTTTCGGATTGGATTATAAACCAGCCAGCTTTGAAAGAAAAGCCTTTGCGCTGTTTGCCGATGCGCCCTGATCTTGCATATATTTTATTAGGGCCGAGCCGACAACGGCAGCATCTGCAAATTTCTGGACGGTGACGACATCCTCGCGGCTTTTGATACCAAAACCGACGGCAACCGGCAGATCAGTCTGACGGCGGATTTTCTCGACAGCTTGTCCGACCTGATCATATTGCGCCGATTTATCGCCTGTAATACCGGCAACGGCGACGTAATAAACAAATCCGCTGGCATTACGAAGTATGGTTTCGATGCGGGCCGCATCGCTGGTGGGTGTAATCAATTTGATAAGGCTGAGACCGGATTTTTGTGTATGGGGCGTAAATTCGTCTTCTTCCTCGGGCGGCAGATCAACCAGAATGACCCCGTCAACGCCTGCTGCAACAGCATTTGTGCAGAAATTTTCAACACCATATTGATAGACAGGGTTGTAATATCCCATCAAGATAATCGGTGTATCCGCATTTTCAGAGCGGAATTTTTGAACCAGGTTGAATATATCATCCAGTGATGGATCATGTTTCAGCGCACGAAGGCCTGCGGCCTGAATGGTCGGCCCGTCTGCAACGGGGTCTGAAAAAGGCATGCCGATTTCGATGATATCTGCCCCGCCTTCTACCAAGGCAGGCAATATACGTGACGTTGCCTCAAGGTCGGGGTCCGCCGCCATAACAAAAGGAATCAGCGCTTTTTTATCGCTCTGTTTTAAGGACGCAAATGTTTGATCAAGACGACTCATGACGAAATATCCATGTTTAAGGCATCAGCCACAGTAAAGATGTCTTTGTCGCCACGTCCGCACATATTCATCACAATCATCTCATGTTTCTTAAGCATCTCGCGGTTTTGCATGATCCAGCCCAGGGCATGTGACGGTTCAAGGGCAGGCAGAATGCCTTCCATCCGTGCGCAGTACTGAAAGGCTGTCAGGGCATCATCATCTGTCGCGCTGACGTAATTGACGCGTTTTTGATCGTGTAAGAATGAGTGCTCGGGCCCAATGCCCGGATAATCAAGGCCTGCTGAAATTGAATGCGCATCTTTGATCTGTCCGGTTTCGCTTTGCAGCAAATACGTACGGTTGCCATGCAAAACGCCCGGTTTACCACCATTTAATGATGCTGCATGTTCGCCTGTTTCTATGCCGCGGCCTGCAGCCTCGACACCGTACATTGTGACGTTTTTGTCATCCAGAAACGGATAAAATAGGCCAATGGCGTTTGATCCGCCGCCAATACAGGCGACAAGAGCATCAGGTTGACGGCCAGCCAATTCTTGGGATTGAGGTTTTAATTCTTCCCCGATGATCGATTGAAAGTCACGCACCATCTCAGGGTAGGGATGTGGCCCGGCCGCGGTACCAATGACATAGAATGTATCATCAACATTTGATACCCAATCACGCAGCGCCTCGTTCATCGCATCTTTCAGTGTTCCTGTTCCGGATGTTACCGAACGGACTTCAGCCCCCAAAAGGCGCATACGAAAGACATTTGGCGATTGGCGTTTAACATCTGTTTCGCCCATAAAAACGATGCAAGGCAGGTTAAAAAGGGCACACACGGTTGCCGTGGCAACGCCGTGCTGGCCTGCGCCGGTTTCGGCAATAATACGGGTTTTACCCATACGTTTTGCCAGCAAAACCTGCCCCAGACAATTGTTGATTTTATGCGCGCCCGTGTGGTTCAGCTCGTCCCTTTTGAAATAAAGGTTCAGGCCCAGATCTTCACTGACGCGCTTTGCATGATACAGCGGGCTGGGGCGGCCGACATAATGTTTTAAAAGTTGGTCAAATTCGGCCTTGAAGTCATCATCGTTTTTGGCGGCGTTATAGGCCTTTTCAACCTCGAGTATCAGAGGCATCAAAGTTTCGGGCACAAAACGGCCACCGTATATTCCAAAACGGCCATGATCATCAGGCTGGGATTTTATCGACATATTCATATCCTGAGAGTGCGCAAAGATGGCCTGCGGGTCAAGATGCCACAGATATAGATGCGAAAATTATAACAATGTTTCAAAAATGGATAAAAATTAGTTTTTTTATACCAATTTCTTGACGAATCGAGTAATTTATGCCAGTATATAATTGTATTCAGATAAAAGGTTTTTCCACTTTGGGGCTTTTGCCCTGAATACAGAGAACACCTTGGCCCCAGAGTAAGATTGCAGGGGTTTAAGATTTAAGTGTTTTCATTTGTTTCCTTAGTTAGAACTTAGGCGAGGTATCTTTTAGATTTCCTCGTCTATTTTTTTGTCCTGAACTTTTGGGCCGCCTTTGGTTACGCCGACACGGGCAGGGCGCAGCAAACGGTCATGGATCATATATCCGGTTTCCAGCACCTGAAAAACAGTTCCGGCAGGTTTATCCGGCATTTCAGCTTCGAACATAACTTCGTGGAAATTCGGGTTAAAGGGCTGATCCAGCGCGTCGATTGGCTTGATGCCGGCAGCTTCAAAGGCGCGCAGCATTTCACGTTCTGTCGCTTCAACCCCCTCCATCATGCTTTTGATCAGCTCGTTTTCAGCGCGGCGTTCTTCCGGCACGGCGTCAATCGCGCGGCGAAGATTATCAGCAACGCCAACCAGGTGGCGGGCAAAATTCGATACGGCAAATTTTGCGGTATCGCCGCGTTCTTTTTCGCTGCGTTTACGCACGTTGTCAGCCTCGGCCACAGCGCGCAACAGGCGGTCTTTTAAATCGGCATTTTCGGCCTTCAGACTTTCAATTTCAGCTGCGAGTGCTGCATACGCCCCATCATGGTCGGTGTCTTGTGCTTCAAAATCTTCGGGCATGTCTTCTGCAGCCATGTGTTCGACATTTTCATCAAGCCCAAAATCTTCGGGCAATTCATCTTCGTTTTCGAAAGGGCGGTTGTTTTCAGTGCTCATGGTCTATAACGCTCCTGCTGTATAATCCTATTCATAGCAAAATGGGCGTTTTTCGGCCAGATTTCAAGTTTTTTTTGTTTATTGTTCGAAACAGTACAAGCGCGCTGTAACTGTACAGGAAAGGGGTGTTCTGTTTGTCCACTGAGAGGTTGTGGCGCTCATAAGGCCCCCAAGGCCACTGCCAGCTGTTGATGCCCACATGCTACAATGGTCGGTATTTGAACTACCATCTGTATTTGTGCCTGTCCATACGGAGGTTGGGGCCCCTGGTGTAGCACTGTTTTCGTCGATGGTAATCGCGTTTTGTATAGTGCCATCAATTAAATCAGCCCAGTCATCCGCAATGGTTGTACCGTTTACAAGTTTGTATGAAACACTTGCCTGGGTGAACGTTGTACTGGGTGAGTCAGTGCCGTCAGAAACCCAGGCTTTAAAAGTACCTGTAAGGCCCGCTGTTGTCGCGGCAGATTGGCATTTCGCATCAGAACCGGATATTCCGCCTAAATTGCCGTCCCATGTTCCGGATGTAACAAAAACTAATTTTTCTGTTGCAGCTGGAATGGAGCCCGCAGCGCCGAGTTCTTGCCAACCTGTGCCATCACAGTATTCGAACTGTTTGTCAGCTGACACGTATTTCATTGCGCCTATACTGGTACCATCACATGTTGCGGTCGTATCCGCAATCTGAATGCCCCCAACAGACTTTAAACGGAAATCAGTATCGCCGTTTGAAAAATCAATTTTGTTTTCATTCGGGGTGTCGACATTAATTGTGCCGTTCGATGTAAAATCAATCGCCGTGTCGTTAATCGTAAGGCTGCTGTTGTCACCGACAACCTTTACGGATTTTCCGGTTGATGATATCAAGACCACATTTTCGGATGCATCAACGTACAGCCCTGATCCGGTGCTGTTTGCAAAACTGTAACTGGGTGCTGCTGCGCTGCCGATATCAGCAAATTGAGGCCACGAATATTCGTCAGAGCTGTGCCAGGTGCCGTCGTTATTACAATATTGAATTTTCTTCAAAGTCGAATGATAGCGCAGCGTGCCGACGCTCATTGATGTACAGCTTGTCACCGTACCTTCGTCGGCCAGTTTTATACCTCCATCTGCAATCATTTTATCGTATGTGGATAGGGCCAAGGCATCAATCGCGCCTGTTGTATAATCAAAATTAATATCGCTACCGATATCAAGGTTCTTTTCTATTTCTGCCGTTTCCGGGTCGTTGACTTTCAGGTCCCACAGGGACGAAGTCGCGGTCGATGCCTCGCCGTAAGAAAAGCGTTTGATGACATCATCGCCCGTATTTGTGATCACATCTGTTGTCGTGTCGGTGTAATCATCACATGTCGTATCAAAAACGCGGTTCGGCCCGGCTGAAATAATCGCCATAACAGTCAGGGTCTGGTATTCACCCGTAATAGTATCAGCGCCATCCAGGCGGTTCGCACCGGCCCCGCCGCAAGCAGCCTGATCAAATTGTACGCCCATATCCCACACGCAATATCCGTAATCGATATTCCATGGGTCTTTGACGTTGATACCGAAATCGGTTGGTATCAATCCGCCGTTAACCGGCGCATCACCTGTTGTCGTACGCCATTCGCGCGGTTCAACAAAACCATCGGAGTCGCAATCGCCAAGGCCCGCAGCATCCATAACGGATATTGCGGCAATGCCCATTACGCTGTCCTTGACCAGGTTGTTCTGTGTGACTTTTGACATGGATGTCAACGGCCCCGACATTAATTGGTAGGCCCCGAAACTTAACATCGCCAAAACAGCGACCCCGCCCATCATAACGGTGACGGCACTGCCTTTATCCTGTTTTATATATCTGTTCCAAATATCCATTTTATATCCGTTATTGTTCAAAGCAATAAAGAGGGTACACCTGGTCACAGGTTTCCGAGAAGCCATCGTCCGTCCAGTTTACAGTTGATGCTGTGTTACCGTATCGCCCAAAGTCGCCGGAAGATCCGCTGACCCAGTCGTTACAACGTGCGCCCGCTGCTCCGCCCGAAGTGGTGACACCGCCCCAGACTTTGCTTGTAACCGTGCTTCCAGACTCGTCGAGATTAATTTCATTATCTATCGATCCATCTACTAGATCCGCCCAATTATCGGCAACAACTGTACCGTCAACCAGCTTATAGGGGAAAGCTGATTGTGTGAATGTTGTGGAAGGGGAATCCGTACTGTCAGCAACCCAGGCTTTAAAAGTTTTGGCAATTCCTTGGGCATCTGCTACGGCTTGACACTTTGCGTCCGCACCAGAAATTCCACCTAGATTTCCGCTATAGGTTGTAGAGGTTACAAAAACGGTCATGTACAATTCGACTACTTCACCAGTTGATATATTCAGCCAGTTTGTTCCGTCACAAAATGCATAAACTTTCTGCGATATTATATACTGTAATGTCCCCTCTGTTGCGGCACTGCATAAAATAGAGGTGCTACTCAGTTGCAACCCTCCGTCTGAAGCTATTCGAAAATCTGTGCTGACACCGTCGTCGCGGCCGAAGGTGATTTTCTCGTCTCCGGATGTCATGGTCACTGTGCCCTGACCTTCCACATTTATAAAGGTGCGGCCAAGATCAATTCTACTGGTTTCACCAACAAGATGCGTTTCATCCGAAAATCCATTATCAAGCGTAAGGTCGTTTCCGCCATCCAGAAAGATACCGGCTTGTCCCTCGTTGATATTTGTAAAGGAATAACTTTTGTCTCCGGCGGTTCCGTCAGGCGCCAGCATCGGCCAGGCGACAGTCAGATGTGATGACGGCCAGTTTCCGGCCCCGTCACAGAATTGAACCTCGTCAGTGGTTGTATTATAACGTAATGTTCCGGCATCTGATGCTCCGCAGGATGTAATCGTCGTCTGGTCACCCAGCTGCAGGCCGCCTCCGGCAATCAGTTTTCCTGTCAAATCAAGACTTGCAGACTGAACATTCCCGACGGATGTATCAATCGCGATATCGGTTCCAACTTCAATCTTTTTGTCAGTGTAGGCTGTGTCGTTCACGCCCTGCATTAACGTCCAAAGACCTGACCGGGCTGATGCAGCCTCCTGATAACTGAAGGTTTTAACAATGTCATCGCCACCTGTTGTGATCAGGTCGGTGCTTTCATCAACATAGGCGTTACAAGTTGTCTCGAAGGTTTTGTCAGCACCTGATGAAATAATCGCAAAGGCAAGGGATGTCATCCCCTTGCCACCCAAAGGGTCATTGCTGCCATCCAGGCGATTTGCACCTGCGCCGCCGCATCCGGCATGCCCTGTTGTGTTTCCGACATCCCATGCGCAATAACCAAATTCCTGTCCCCATGGGTCCAGGGTCGGTGCGCCCGTTTGCGATGGAATTGATCCGCCGTTTGTTGGTGCGTCGCCAGTGGCTGTGCGAAATGCACGGGGTTCGATATAACCGTCAGAATCACAATCCCCGCCACCGATCTGGTTTGTCGCATCGACGATTATGATTTGTGATACGGCCAGCAACTGGTTTTTAGCAATATTGGTCTGACTGACAGTTGAGGCCGAGGATAACGGTCCTGATATTAATTGATATCCGCCGAAACTGAGGATACCGACAATTGATATCCCGCCCAGCAGGAATGTAAAGACGTTCCCTTTTTCCGATGACCTAAATTTTTTAAACCAGTTTTTCATCATATATTCCTATTGCTGGAAACAGTAAATTCTTGCGCCTGTACCACAGCTGAGTGTTGTGTTGTTCGACCACGTTGTATCTGTATTTCTATAATCACCCACGCCACCGTTACCGGTTTGTGTCCAGTCACCACAGTTGTTAGCCCCCAAAGAAACACCAGCAGAGTCAGTTGAGGTGTAAACATTGTATGGCGCTGTATTGACAAGATTACCGCCGCCATCACGGTCAAAGGCGTTATCAAGCGTGCCGTCTGTTAAATCAGCCCAGTTATCAGCAATTTTGGTTCCGCTGCCCGGCAGTACGTACGGCACAGACGATTGGAAGAAATCAGTGGCAGGTGAGAAACCCGAGTCGGAGATCCAGGCTTTGTAAGTACCGGGTAGCCCCCAATAAATCGCATTACCGCGGCAATGGCTATGGAAGCCATCTGCGCCCAGACCCCAACCGTTTTTAGTGTCTACGGTTACGAATGCATACATCGTTGTCAAAGCACTGCGATCATATGAAACTTCAACAGGCAGGAAGGTATCGTTTGTGTCGTTGTTACCCAGTTTACCGGCTTGCCCTTCACCCCAGCACCAGTGGGTATTATCGGTTTTGGTTGCGCAGACACTATATCCGCCCGCCGCGACTTCTTTCCAGCTTGTTCCGCTTTGAATTTCATAAGGGGCCGTCTTTGTGTACCAGCTGGGCGTCCCGCCGCTTTCATATACACCGTAACCCCAACACCAAAGTGTGTTATCTGTCTTGATACCGCAGGCCTGGCCGGAGCGACCTACGCTGACATCCAGCCATTCGCCACCGCCGGTGACGGCAACGGGCGTACTTCTTGCAGTCGTTGTTCCGTCACCTAATTGCTGATTACTGTTATTACCCCAGCACCATAGTGAGTAATCATCCTTGATGCCGCAGGTTGAATCCGCCCCTGCAGCAATGGCAACCCATGTATCACTGCCTGAAACCTCAATCGGACTTGTTTGTTGTGTAGATGAACCATCACCTAAGCGCCCGTTAGAGCCATTACCCCAGCACCATGCCGTACCATCGGTTTGGATGCCGCAGGTGTGTTCGTCTCCTGCAGAAAGGGCGGCCCAAGAATAGCTTCCGGATATTTCAACGGGACTGCCCTGGTTGGCTGTACCTGCGTTACCCAATCGACCGTTTGCACCACGCCCCCAGCACCAACCCGTATCGTCAGACTGAATACCACAAGCATGATATTCCCCTGCGTTTATACCAAGCCATGTATAGCTGCCCGTTACAGAAACCGGTGTCGTGTCATTTCCGCCAATAGAGCCTTTACCATTTTGGCCATATCCGTTTTCACCCCAACAAATAGCTGTTCCGTCATCTTTAACGGCGCATGCATTGGAATAGCCTTTGCCGATGTTGATGTATGTTGCGCTATCGGAGATGGCAGACGGAACAAGCTGGGTATTACTTTGCCCATCTCCAAGGGCACCATTATAGGCGTTGCCGCCCCAGCAATAAGCTTGTCCGTCATCAATCCATATACCGCAGGAGTTTGGATAATCATGGCCGATTGTTTTAAATGCGGAGGTCACTTGCGGTAGGATCAAGTCGACCCAATCAGTGCCATTACAAAACTGGAATTTACTGCCGGAAGTTAAAAATTTAAGAGTGCCGTCCAGCGTGGCGTTGCAAGTGGCTGTAGTATCTCCGATCTGGACACCGCCCTCGCTAACGATGCGGAAATCATCCCCGCCGTTATCAAGCGCAATATTATCACTGCCATAGCTGTACCAGCTGAGTGTGCCGTCAGATTCAATTTCGATCATGGTGTCTGAAACGTGAATAAAGCTGTCTTTTCTTTTTACGATGGCTGTGTTTGTCGCGGCACCCTTAAAGATAACGGAACTGCCGTCATAGTAGAGCCCTGCATCTGTTGCGTTGGTGAAAGAATAGCTTGGTGCACCTGCGCTGCCATCCGGGGCTAGAAGAGGCCATGATTTTGTTCCGCTGATGTTTACCCACCCGCCAGCGCCTGTACAGACTTCAAGGCTGTTTTCGGTCGCATTATAACGCATGGTCGCTTCGTTGTCTGTTGCATCACAAAGTTGTACGCGTTCTTCGTTACCTAACATCACGCCGCCGTTTGCGCTTGTCAGGCCACTGGTATTAAAAACACTGGCCTGTATCAGGCCGTTACCGGTGTCAAATTCCAGTACATCGCCCAGCATGACGTCTTTATCTGTTTCCGCCGTTGTAGTGTCACCCGCCTTTAAATTCCACAAAGATGCGCCGATGACCGATGCTTCACCATAGGAATAGCGCTTAACAATGTCATCACCACCGCTTGAGATCACGTCAGTATCGGCATCGACATAATCGCTGCATGTCGTTGAAAATGTGCGGTCAGGTCCCGCCGAAATAACAGCGATAACAGTGTCGTCAATATCTTCGACCGGTGGCGGCGGGTTTGGAAAGCTTGGTGGCAGTTCGTTACCGTATATCGTCAGGTCGGACAACAAGACGCCGTTTGTTTCAGACAGCGAAATTATACCGTTGTTTAGCGGATTACGTCCACCGCCGCCGATGCCGTATTCCATGTCCGGCGTCGGCGCAGACCACTGATCATCTTTTAGGCCGCTACCATCTGTTGTGGCGCCCTGTGCGACGTGTGCGCCATCAATATACAGTGCAGCAAGACCGTTAACAGGATCAACGGCGGCGACAATCTCAATGATATCGCCATCACGGCCGGTCATGTCAACGCCGATACCAACTGTGCTGGTTGTTGTAATGTGACCAACGCCGTTACCGACGGCAAATTTCAGCTCGTTATCAGATTCAAGCCATATTGCCATGCCGTTGCCGTAATTGCCTGTTTCAACGATAAAGCTTTCTACCAGCGGGTTTGGCAATTTCACCTTCATTTTGAAGGTGGCAGGCTGATCAGCATGGGGGGTGTCATCAAGCCCCGTATAGGGTTCGAGGATTGTATCAGGCGTCATGCATGCGGTGAAATCATCGCTGCAATGTGATATGTCGGGTCCGTCCAGATACGGGTCTGAACAGCCGACACCCGGGGCGGAAAAACTCGCAAGCTGCACAGGCGAATATTGTACAGTGGTTGAGTCGGATCCGTTACCAAGCTGCCCGCCTGTTTCACGGCCCCAGCACCAAACTGAACTGTCATCTTGTACGCCGCAGGCATGTGACTGACCAATTGTGACATATTTCCAATTGTATGATCCATCTATTTCTACGGGACTGGTACGATTATTGCTCGTACCGTCACCGACAATACCATTCGCATTTAGTCCCCAACACCAACCTGTTCCGTCTGATTTCACGCCGCAGCCATTACTGGCGCCGACCTCCACTGAAAGCCAAGTGTCGGGATCGTCAGCGGGAATCGGATCCCATTCTTCGTGGTCACCACCCACCCCATCAGCCAATGATCCGCTTTGCCCCTTACCCCAACACCATAGAGACCCGTCTGTTTTAACGGCGCAGGTGGTTTGTCCGCCGGCTGAAACATCTATCCATGGACCGGATTCAGAAATAACGCCAGGTGAATACTGGTAACCTGTGTTTGTGCCGTTACCGTTACGTCCAACAGCGTTTGTTCCCCAACAATAAATTTCATCGTCATCTTTAATACCACAGGCATGCGCACTACCTGCGCTGATTTTCTTCCATGTTGCCCCGCCGTCATCCAAAGATTGTGGAGTGTTTACGGCTGCAGGGTCGCTTACACCATCTCCCCTTTGACGTCCACGTCCCCAACACCAGCCCGAGCCGTCAGTTTGAATTCCGCAGGCAAATTGATTACCCGCGGCAACCTGTACCCACGTGTAACTACCGGATACTTCTACGGGGCTTGCCGAATTAACAGACGCACCATTTCCAAGTTCGCCCTGTGTGCCACCGCCCCAACACCAGGCACTGGCGTCGGTTTTGATCCCGCAATATGTACGTGAATAACCGCGGCCGATCATCTCCCAACTGCTGGGGTCTGATTGCGCCGGAACGGATGTTGAATCCGTTTCCGCGCCGCCGTCACCGAATTGACCAAAGTTCTCTGTCCCCCAGCACCATAATGTATTATTGTCTTTTAAAGCGCAGGTGTTGTTTTCAGTTGTCGTTGACACAAAATAATATTTTGGTTCGCCGCTTGGCGGGATATTTGTCCCTAAATCCCAGACACAATAACCATATTCCATACCCCATGGGTCTTTGGTTTCAACCTGACGGTTGGGAATCCAGCCGGCATTTGTCGGGGCGGGGTCACCGCTTGCATCATACCATGTTTGGGGTTCGATATATCCATCAAGGTCACAGTCGCCCACAACGGTATCAGCGGTTGCGTCAATAATGATGCGACGCCCGATCATGTCCTGTTGGGCCTTTACGGCATTATTTTGGGTAACCTTGGCTGTGATTGAAAGCGGGCCGGAAATAAATTGATAGGATGTGAAACTGATGGCAGCCAACAGCGCGATACCGCCCATCATGACCGTTACAACACTACCCGATTCCTTGTATAATCTTTGTAAAAAGCCCATCAAACCCCAAAAAATGAAGGCTGCCACACCACTTCAGTATACATAATATATTATACCATACTCAAGTTATTCTAGCAACCTGACTTTCAAAAGTCTAGGTGTTTAAGGGGCTGATTTTAAAGCTTTTTTAACTATTGTTGGCAACAACAACCTTTGGCGTACGAAGGCTTGCACCGTTCAATGTATAACCGTTTTCCGTGACATCCAGAATTTCACCATCTTCCTTACCCGGCATTGGTACCCCGGCAATTTGTTCGTGAATGGATGGATCGCTGATGCTACCGATTTTGGTTTCAACTTTTTCGATGCCATATTTTTTGAAGGCATCTTGCAGTTCGGTTTCAGCCTTTTGCAGTCTTTCGGCAACCGAATTAAAAATTGTACCCAGCTTATCTTGTTGTTGTGGTAAAACTTTCGCGGATCTTTCCAGATTATCAGCAACTGTTTGAATAGTCTTCTTTGCCACTTTTTTCAGGATCATTTTTTCTTTTTGTCCGTATTCTGTACGCAGCATATCCAGATCGCGTTCGATATTCAGGCCGCCAATCAGTTTTTCAAGCTGGGCAACTTTTTGGGCGTTGGTTTCGGAAACGCTCTGGGCCGCTTTGATATCCTGATCCAGGTTTTTGATTTCTGTCGTCAATACAACAGCATCCATATTCTCGACATCGCCAGCGTCACGCAAGTCTACAGATACGCTATCAACCGTCGTTTCGATATTTTGGGTTGATGGCTCTATTGCCTGCGGAGCGGTGGCATCTTTGCCTTGATTCAAAATGCTTTCCAAACCATTTCCGGTCATACTCAATCCCTGAATAAAACCCTGAATTTCGCTGGCATTGTCCAACGACTGCAGGTCCGATACGATATCACCAAGGGCGACTTTCACATCTTCCAGTTCTTTCACAAAGCCTGTCAGTTGTTCGTGTGTTTTTTGTTTTAACTCATGCTCCAGGCGGGCTTTTTCAGCCTGGGTTTTTGCCCCTGCTGCTTCGTATGCGGCACGTTTTGCATTGATTATAGTCTTTGATTCTGCGTTCTTTTCCAGCAGTTCATTCAATTGGTCGATTTTCTCTTTATATTCGGCGGCCAATGCGTCACGGTCCAGTTTTGGCGTGTCGTCAGAAGGGGTGTCTGCAGACTTATCCGTCTCACCTTTTTGGTTAAGAATTTCCTCGGCCTTTTTTTCGGCCTCTTGCTCGATTTCTTTATCTTTATGCTTAAGAATATCCTCTGGATTTACCGGCTGGCTGTTACCAAAGGGGGATTTACCTCTTCCACGTCTTCTCATGATTCGCTCCAAATAGTGAATTTTAATTTCCATATTTATAGCAAGGGGAGAGATCTATGTCAAGAATAAAAGCGCCTACTTGATATATTCTGTAATGATTTCCGATGTGTAATTTATGATCGGTATGACGCGCCGGTAATTCAGGCGGGTGGGTCCGATAACGCCGATGGCGCCGATCAGCTTTTGTTCGCTGTCTTTATAGGGGGAAATGATCAATGAACATCCGCTATGTTCAAACAGGCTGTTTTCTGACCCTATATATATTTGTACGCCTTGCGCTTTTTTAACAGATGATAAAATTGTCTGCAGGGTATTTTTTTCTTCCAACGCTGTAAATAGATGTTGCAGGCGTTCGATATCTTCGGAAATGTTGACGTTATCCAGTAAATGCGCCTGACCACGAATGATCATATTTTCGGCCGTGTCATCTGGCGTTAGAACAGACACCCCCGCCTTAATCAAGGTTGCCGTCAAATCATCCAATTGTCCCTGGTTCTGTTTTATATGGTCATTTAATGTATTTTGGATGTCGTTCAGACTGTGTCCGGCCAAAAGGCTGTTGATGTAATTTCCTGCGCTGCGCAGTACAGATTCAGAAACGGGACTGTTCACATCGATAAGTCTGTTTTCAATTTGCCCATCCCGATAAACCAATATCGCCAGTACGCGGTTATTTGAAAGTTTAAGGAATTCGACCTCTTTAATATCCCTGTCCATCTTTGGTGCGACCACAAGGCCGGCACAGGCAGATAAGCCGGAAATCAGCCGTGATGTATGCTCCAGTGTTGTATTTACAGAGTCTGATGCATGAAATTCAATGCTTTTGCGAATGTTGTCCTGTTCTTTTTTGCTGAGGCTGTTGACCTCCAGCATGTTTTTTACAAATATACTGAGCCCGTTTTCTGTCGGCAGGCGTCCGGATGACGTATGGGGGGCGTACAGCAGGCCGCTTTTTTCCAGATCCGACATCACATTACGTATGGACGCTGATGACAGGTTCAGGGTTTTATCTGCCGCAAGTGTTTTCGAACCGACGGGGGATCCGGTTTTAATATAGCTGTCGATGATCAATCCCAAAATGTGCTCGGCACGGGAATTCAGTTTTTCCATAGGCACTTTAATAAAACATGGCATCAAAAAGGGCAAGACTATAGCCCGGATTATATAGATCTTGATCGGGAAAAGCCCGATTATTCTGTAAAATTAACTTGACGTTATGAAAATTATTTGTTAAAACTATAGTCAGATAAGCGAATCAAATCAATAAGGACAATAACATGGCTAAGAAATGTGCATACGAGGTTTTGGGTGTTGATAAGAATGCTGACGAAAAAGCAATCAAAAAAGCCTATAAGATTCTGACATCTCGTAATCACCCTGATAAAAACCCGGGTAACCAAGAAGCAGAAGAAATCTATAAAGCTGCTGTTGAAGCCTATGATGTTCTGGGCGATGAAAAGTTAAAGAAAAAATACGATAATGATGGCGGCTGGGCTGCGATCGAAAAAGCCAGAAAATCCGAAGGCAACGGCGGTGTCGATACATCCGGATATTCGCGTAGCAAATCAACAGAAGAACAGCGCGGCGTTTTGCGTGGTAACGGCGGTACAGCACCAATGACCCCCGAAGATCGCATGATGGGTGCACGTCGCGGTGGCGGCAAAAGCAAATTTTCAAGAGCAGCCCGTAAATCAGCGGATCAGGACACACCAACTGAACAGCCAGAACAGCAGCAAGAAGTTGCACCAGAGCCATTAAAGCAAGAGCTGGTTTTGATCGATACGGATATCAAAGATTTGATCCTAGATGCCTTGCGTGAAAGCGGTAATGATGATCTGGCCGAGATGCTTGAAAATGCACGCAGCGAGCCTTACGGAGCGGATGCGCCACAGCAAACCCAAAGCACATCTGCCCCACGCCGTGCCGGCAGACATGGCCGCAGACCGTAGCTTTTATGAAATTTCTATTTAAAACGGGGCATGTGCCCCGTTTTCTTATGCTCGACAAACGGCATTGTCTTCGTTAGTCTGGGGCGAACATAAATATTAAATTATGAGGAGAATAAAAATGCGTCCATCCGGCAGAAAACAGGATCAATTGCGTGATATCACGTTCGAGCTGAATTACACCAAACATGCCGAAGGTTGCTGTCTTGTAAAATGCGGCGATACCCATGTTTTATGTACTGCCAGTGTTGAAGATCGTGTACCGCCATGGCTGAAGGGCCAGGGCCGCGGTTGGGTGACAGCCGAATACGGCATGCTGCCACGTTCGACAGGTGAACGCATGGGCCGCGAAGCCGCCCGTGGTAAGCAATCGGGCCGCACACAGGAAATTCAACGCCTGATCGGACGTGCTTTGCGCGCAGTCGTCGATCTGGAAAAGCTGGGTGAATTCCAGATCATTCTGGATTGCGATGTCATACAGGCTGATGGCGGAACGCGCACAGCATCAATTACGGGTGCATATGTTGCCCTGAAGCAAGCGATACAGAATATGCTGGATCTGGGCGTTCTAAAAGAAAACCCGATTGTTGATAGTGTTTCTGCAATTTCATGTGGCATCTACAATGGGACACCCGTACTTGATCTGGATTATGCCGAAGATTCAACGGCCGAAGCAGATGCCAATTTTGTCCTGACAGGCAGTGGCAAAATTGTCGAAATTCAGGCGACCGCCGAAGAATTCGCATTTGATCAGGACCATTTCAATGATCTGATGAAACTGGCTTTGAAAGGCACTAAGGAGTTAACAGACATGCAAAATGACGTTCTGGAGCAAGCGAATGCAAAAGCCGCGTAAATTTGAAGGCAAAACGCTGGTCGTTGCCACGCATAACAAGGGCAAAATGCGCGAGCTACGCGAATATCTGGCGCCGCTGGGCATTGAGTTGAAAAGTGCGGATGATTATAACCTGCCCGAGCCTGAAGAAACCGAGACAACCTATATCGGTAACGCCGTTTTAAAAGCAAAGGCCGCGGCCGAGGCCTGTGGCCAGATCTGTCTGGCAGATGATAGTGGCTTATCTGTGGATGCACTGAATGGGGATCCCGGTATCTATTCTGCCCGCTGGGCACAAGATGCCGATGGTAACCGCGATTTTCTGAAAGCGATGGCTTTGATTCATCAAAAACTGGCGGGGCAGGATAACCGCAAGGCCAAGTTCGTCTGCGCCATTGCCCTCTGCTGGCCTGACGGGCACGTTGAAACAGTTGAGGGCTATGCCCACGGCCAAGTCATATGGCCGCCGCGCGGTCCGGAAGGTTTCGGATATGATCCGATGTTTTTGCCGGACGGTCAGCAAAAGACCTTTGGTGAAATGAATGGCGATGAAAAAGGCGCGATCAGTCACCGCCGCAATGCGATCGAGAAAATTCTGGATAAATGCTTTCGCTAGATCATCAATTCGGCATCTATGTGCATTGGCCGTTTTGTCTTTCAAAATGCCCCTATTGTGATTTTAATTCGCACGTCCGTGAAACGGTTGACCAGGATGCTTTTAAGGCAGCCTATATCCGCGAGCTTGAATTCTATGCCCAGCTGACAAATCATTTGCCGGTATCATCGATATTTTTCGGGGGCGGCACGCCATCACTGATGCCTGTTGATACAGCAGATGAAATTATCAATACCATTCAGAAAAATTGGAAAATCAAAAATGATATTGAAATCACGCTGGAGGCAAACCCGACCTCTATCGAGCGCGAAAAATTTCAAGGTTTCAGGGCGGCGGGTATAAACCGTGTTTCAATCGGTGTGCAGTCTTTAAATGACAATGATTTAAAGGCTCTGGGCCGTGAGCATAGTGCGGATGAAGCCTTGAAAGCCATCGACACCGCCCGCGATGTTTTTGACCGCTATAGTTTTGATTTGATCTATGCCCGTGAAGGCCAGAGTCTGAAAGACTGGGAGCATGAATTGTCCCGCGCGCTCAAATATGCGGATGGGCATGTGTCCCTCTATCAGTTGACGATCGAACCGGGGACAGCGTTTCACACCCGTTTCCAACGTGGTGATTTGACAATCCCCGAAGAAGATGACGCCGTCGATTTTTATAATATAACGCAGGACATTATGGGGGCGGCAGGGCTGCCGGCTTATGAGACATCAAATCATGCCGCTGTCGGTCAGGAATCGCGCCATAATATGATTTACTGGCGATACGGGCAGTATGCAGGCATCGGGGCGGGCGCGCACGGGCGCATCAATATTGACGGTAAAAGACATGCGACGCGCGCACACAGGGGGCCCGAAATCTGGCGCGATCTCGCGCTTGAAAACGGCCATGGCGCGCACCCTTTCGAGGCGCTGGATAAAAAAGCGATGGGCGAGGAAGCGCTAATGATGGGCCTGCGTCTGACAGCGGGCCTCGATTTACAGCAGTTTTATGCAGAAACAGGCTGCGCTGTTTCGGATGTGGCGGATGAAAACAAAATCAAAACTCTTGTCGATGAAGGGTTGTTAATTTCCGATAACAAGATTTTGAAAGCGACACCGCGCGGGATGCTGTGCCTGAACGCGGTATTGTCTTATATTATTAGGGCAGAATAATACCGCCCTTGGTCTTTTTATCGGCTGCAGGCTTGCGGTTGGCCAGTCCCGCCATTTTATCACGCCCATGATTGAGGGTATAGGGGGATGCTTTTTCAATCTGGATCATAATATCGCCATGAACCTTGCGATATGCAGCAACCAATTCTTTTAGTTTGAACGCCATCTCGCGATGGATGTCTGTTCCAACGGGCTCGGGCACTGATTTTGCCTTTTGAAATATTGTTTGCAGGGCTGAAGATGTCGTTTCAATCCCCATATCGCGGCGGCGCGTCTGGTTTACAGCATCAATCATGTCGCGTTTGCCGTGATTAAAATCGCGTAGGGCTTCGCTCATCATTTTGTCAATTTGTGAAAAGGCGTAACGATCGTCAATAGTTTCCGGTTCTTTTGTGGCGTTACTCATTTCAGCAAAAACAGGCTGCATATTTAGGGTCTTACCCAGATTGGTGCTGCGCAGGGACAGGGCCCTTAAGGCGATATTCAGATCGCCGCACAGATCACTGCGAGGGTCTGCTTTTAAAGCTGTAAAGGCCGCAGAAAACATGTCCCAGATTTCTTGCTCGGACTGGGTCTTAATAAGGTCGCTTCCGTTATTCTGGGCATGAAAAATTTGCAGCCCCTGACCCTCGGGGCGTTCGGCCTGAATATAGGCCAAAATACCATCAAATGTCTGATCCCATAACGGTGTGCGCTGCATAAATATACGTCCTTTGATTTTTAAGCTGTTAATATTATGGTAACATATATTTAACGAAAAATCAAGATTTTCGGTGCTAAGGAAATAGGTAAAGCCGCAGACGTAGAATAATTGCGGCGAAATATAATCAAAAGCTGTCGGCTTTACAGATGTTCCACCAACATGATTTCATAGAGACTATTAATGCGCCATTGAGCCCATGAAACCGCCAAAATTGGTGCCATTCACAAAAATGTCACCGGTTTCTTTGAATTCAAACCTGTAAATTCGGGTGGTTTGCGTATCGTCCAATTGACCGATGCTTTGTGCCATGGTCAGACCCATAACAACCTGTTGCAGGAACAAACGGCTTTCTTCGTTCTTTTGCATGGTTTCGCGTAGTGCGCTCACAGCCTTGTCAAATCCCTTGACCTGCATAACGATTTCGCCGACAAACCCACGTGGCGACGCGCCTGATGCTTTCACATCTCCCGCCAGCGTCAATGCAAATTCCGGAGCAACCGTACGGGTGTCCTTAATGGTTATCGTTGTTGCGTGTTTTGCAAAAAGAGGCGCAATCATGCTGAATGTGCTTTCCATCATTTTAGTGCGCTGTTCGTCTGTTAGATCCTGCGAAGTATCAAGGGCACCGGTTGTGCCGATTTTAATCAAATCCAGTGCGCTGACGAGCGGCAGGTTGGTGACTTCGGCATTTAACTGTGACAGATATGGCAAGTATGGCGCATATTCTGCCGCCATATTAGTAAAGGCCAGGCCTGAAATCTCGTATCCCATCCCGATATTTGCATCGTCTGATTTTAATCCGCTACCAAAGCTGCCGAAGTTAACCAATTCTGCAGACATACCGGTTTCACCATCTTCATCATCACTGATGACATATACATCATGCATCGAAAAATGGGATTTGGCGTTATCTGGCAAAAAGGCAAAAGTTTCGAATATCGTTTTGATCAGATCATGTTCAGCCATTTCCGATGTATTATCATTATATTGTAATATCTTGTTCTGAAATTCTTCGGCATTGAACAGGGGGATTTGCGCATAAACGGTTGCACCGTCAATTTTTGCGATGCTGACCTTGATGCCGTCTTTGCCGCCTTGCGATCCTTCAATGCCTGTGGCTTCAAACGTGATCGGCCCGTTGTAAAGGTCAGGGTTGTCCACCATCGAACGCAGGTCTTGCTGTGCGTTCAGGCTCTTGATTTTCAACATGCTTTTGATGCCGTTATCGGTCTCTTCGCCCTGAATATCCTGATAGGCCATTTCATATTGCAAAAAGATGTCGCGATCGGTATCCAGACGTCCTTTGAAACGCTGTCCGCCAATGTTTATTGCACCGACGCTTTGACCTACCTGATTGATGACAGGCATGTTTTTCGGCATCGCCATTGTCATGTTCCAAAGGGCAGGGTTATCATCTTCAGGTACAATATTTATTGCGATTTGTCCGATTTCGATGCGGCGTTCATCACTCATTGCGAATGTTATAAAAGGTAATTTCGCCTCGTAATATCCATCAGCCGCGCTGACGGTTGTATCCCCTTCAAGCGTGACGGGATTAAAGGTTCTGATTTCCGTTTCCTCGTCATATGATGACATTTCCATCAATTTGACTTGAAGCTCGAGCCATTTATCAATCTCGGCTTTAATGTTTTCGGCGCCTTCGGGGGTGAATGTCTGCGCAAAGGCGGAAGAGGCAATAAAAAAGCTTAAAATGAAGCCTGTGATTAAAATTTTACGCATAAATCTATCCTTTAATTTTGAACGTTCTGCAAAAATCTTATATCATGCGCAGTATTAAAAAAAGGTTATATACTGTGCGTGTTCTGATTTTTATTCTTGTCATGTTGATCGCGGTGCCGGCCGAGGCGCAGCGCACATCCTACATGCGCAGTATAGACCTGCTCTCGATGTGCAGAAATCAGGGTGAGAACGCAAAGGTAAACTTACCCATGTTCTGTGAGACCTATATCGCCGGTGTGATCGACATGCATAATATGATGCGTTCTATGGATTTTACAACCCCCGTGACTTTTTGCATTCCCGCACAATATTCTATACAGCAGGTATCGGAAATCGTTTTGAATGATCTGGCATCATCGCCCCAGCATGATCACTTCATCGCCGCGCCCGCAGTAACTTTGGCATTATTTAAGGCGTTTCCATGCAAGACGAAAAAGTAGAATTTGACCTTGTTACCGAGTTCACGCCCGCGGGCGATCAGCCGACCGCGATCAAACAACTGGTAGAAGGCGTGAATAACGGTGAAACCGATCAGGTTTTGCTGGGTGTTACGGGGTCGGGTAAAACCTTTACAATGGCACATGTCATTAAAGAGACCGGACGTCCGGCATTAATTCTGGCGCCGAATAAAACGCTGGCAGCCCAGCTGTATGGTGAAATGAAGGAATTCTTTCCCAATAATGCTGTAGAATATTTTGTATCCTATTACGATTATTATCAGCCCGAAGCCTATGTGCCGAAAACCGACACCTACATTGACAAGGATTCATCGATTAACGAGCAGATTGACCGCATGCGACACGCTGCAACGCGCGCTGTTCTTGAGCGGCGTGATACTATAATCGTAGCTTCGGTGTCCTGCATTTACGGTATCGGTTCGGTTGACACCTATCAGGAAATGACCCTGAAGATCGAGGAAGGTCAGCGATTTAACCGCGGCGATCTGATCCATGCTTTTATCGAACTGCAATATAAGCGCAACGATATCGATTTTAAACGCGGGGCTTTTCGTGTCCGGGGCGATACGGTCGAGCTGTTTCCCGCCCACTTGGATGATAAAGCGTGGCGTTTTTCGATGTTTGGTGACGAGATCGAGGAAATTCACGAATTCGACCCGCTAACGGGTGAAAAACTGCGTAAGCTGAAAAAAGTCGTTGTTTACGCGAATTCGCACTATGTAACTGATAAGCCCACCATGCGAACAGCCATCAACCAAATCAAAGAAGATTTGAAGGTCCGGATCAAGGAATTCGAGCAGGCCGGAAAACTGGTCGAAGCCCAGCGCATAGATCAACGCACGCAGTTTGATATTGAAATGCTGGAGGCAACGGGTATCTGTAACGGTATCGAAAACTATTCAAGATATCTGACAGGTCGCCCACCGGGGGCGCCGCCGCCGACATTGTTTGAATATATTCCGGATGATGCATTGCTTATTCTGGATGAAAGCCACGTGATGGTGCCGCAATTAAGGGCGATGTATAAGGGTGACAGATCCAGAAAATCAAACCTGTCCGAATATGGTTTCCGCCTGCCGGCCTGTATGGATAACCGGCCGCTGAAATTTGAAGAATGGGATAATCTTCGCCCGCAAACGGTTTATGTTTCGGCCACCCCCGGTGATTGGGAATTGGAGCAAACCGGCGGCAGCTTTGCCGAGCAGGTTGTTCGCCCGACAGGCTTGACTGACCCGCCTGTTATTATTCGGCCCGTTAAAAATCAGGTTGATGATGTAATCGCCGAATGTCAGGAAGTTATCAAACAGGGATATCGTGCGTTGATCACAACCCTGACAAAAAAAATGTCTGAAGACCTGACAGAATATATGAATGAAAACGGCATCCGCGTGCGGTATATCCATTCTGATGTCGACACGCTGGAGCGCATTGAAATTATGCGCGATTTGCGTTTGGGCGTCTTTGATGTCCTGATCGGTATTAACCTGCTGCGCGAGGGGCTGGACATTCCCGAATGTGCGTTGGTTGCAATATTAGATGCGGACAAGGAAGGGTACCTTAGATCACGTACATCCCTGATTCAGACAATCGGACGTGCAGCGCGTAACGTTGATGGTAAGGCTATTTGCTATGCTGATAAAATGACAAAGAGTTTGGAGGCCGCAATCGAGGAGACATCCCGTCGCCGTGAAAAACAACAGCTTTATAATGCCGAACACGGGATTACACCTGAATCTGTGAAAAAGAAAATTTCAGATATTCTGGAATCTGTCTTTGAAAAAGGTGATCGTGTCACCGTTGCAACGGGTGAGAAAGAAGGCGCGTTGATCGGTAAAGACTTGAAAACTCATATCAAGGATCTGGAAAAACAGATGAAGGATGCGGCCGGCAATCTTGAATTTGAAGAGGCCGCACGCCTGCGCGATGAAATCCGCCGTCTTCAGATTGCCGAGCTGGGTGTTTAAACCTTAATTCGGGGTTGGTTTTTTATTCTTTTCAGGTTTGGGTAGTCTGGCCCAATTTTGAATCGTGTAATCCGACATCCCCCGCAAGAAGAAAAGTCCGAGCGCAAGGATGAAAATAAAAGTAGCGTTCGTGCCGCTGTCATTGCGGTCACCCATACAGTCGTGAACCGCTTCGGCCTTTGCAACGATATTATCATAGGTTACTTTTTCCGCATCCACACGGCAGCTTTGATAAAACTCAGGGTCAACTGTATCATAGTCTCTAACGTTGCCGTCACTATCTCGTGCGCTGACATAGGTTGTTTTGAATTGATAACGCTCACCATCTTCACGGATGGCGGTTTTGATACTAAGCTCGCCGGCCCGCGCCATGAATTCTTCCAGATCCTCACCTGTGATATAGGGGTTTAGATACATATTTTTAAGAATTCGAACATTTACATTGTCCATCTGTTGCGGCAGGTTTTCCAATGCTTGCTCGTTCGCGTTTAACAGGTCTGTATCGCCATATAATTGCGCTTCGGTCACGGCCGCATTCGCCATCTGAAATTCTTGCTGCAGGGATGTGAAACGGTCAAAATCACTATTAATGCGCTCAAGCGCATCCTGACGTTTTTCTTCGGAAACGACTTCAGGTTGCTGTTGAAAAAGGTCAACCGCGTTTGGAACGACCAAGGCGGGCAGGCCAAGAATAAGGGCTCCTGATAAAAGGTTGGAGTTTAAAAGCTTACCTGTCTTACGTTTTAAATTGCTCATTTTTTTAATTCCCTGGTTTTGCAGATGGTTTAATTTTCTTTTCAAGGCGCGCCCATGGGCCTATGGCATTCGCTTCTAAAAACAAGAGAAATATAAAGCCGCCAATAACCGAACCGACAAAACTGATTATATTAAGCGGCGTTTCGGCACCATTTGCTTCATCGATGCATTTGTCCGTTTCCCAAACTTGGCTCAATGGGCTGTCGTCAAAGTTCATGTGCGTTTTAACCTGACAGCTTTTATAAAATTCTGTATCGTTCTGGAACAATTCGTAATCGTTACCGCTGGTCATGGCGATCGAAATCGGAACACCCGTATCTGTCAGTTGTTCGGACAGATTTTCAAAATCATCTTCGGTAAAGTTCGGGTTCAGATAAAGATTAGTTGCAATGCGCAGACCCTGACGCGACATTTGATCTTTCAGGCTTTCCGCTTCTGCGCGTGCAGCATCGCGTTGCGCCGTATCACCATAAAGATTTGTATAATAATTGTTACTGGCCTGATTATATTGTTTTTTGATATCTGACAATACTGCAATTTCATCCTGCACGGCATTAACAGCGGCCAAATTGGCTGTTTCTTCAACTTCCGGGCCGGCGTCATAAAACAGGGGCGTGTTCGGCAACATAACACCGCCTGTTGCCATCAGAGCAAGACTGCCAAAGAAAGCGAGCGGGTTGTTCAGCGCTTTGCCAACTGCACGTTTTGTATTGTGAATTTTAGTCATCAATAAATCCTTTTTATTAATTTGGCGTTGGCGGGGATGGTTTTTTCTGACGGGGCAGACGTGACCATTCATATGTTGCGCTGCCCAATAAAACCATCAGAAGAAGACCGGAAAGGCCGCCGCCAAATCCGCCGCCTAAGTGTTTATTAAGGTCATTCACATTTTCTTTCTCGATGCAGCGGTCGGTTTCCAAAATGCGGTCAAAGGCGTTGTCATAGCCGACTTTCGTTTCGATCTGACAGCTTTTGTAATATTCAGAGTCCGTCTGGAATAATTGATGTTCTTCGCCGCCCTGCAAGATTATGGAGGCCGTAATGTCATTTGCATTCAGGCTATCCGTTAGGTCTTCAAAATCATCTTCCTTCAGGTTCGGGTTTAAATAGAGGTTTGCGGCGATTTTATATTCGTGACGTGTAATTTGTTGCTCTAGTCGATCCATTTCCGCTTTGGCCGCATCGCGTGTACCGCCGTCGCCGTATATATTGGCGTAATAGTCGGTGCTGAGGGCGTTATAGGCATGCGTCAGGCTATTAATTTCCTGAATATCCTTTTGAACCGTTTGAACTGCCGCCTCATTCAAGCCCTGTTCAATTGCGGGGCCTTCGTCATAGAAGAAAGGGGTGTTCGGTGCCAAAGCCCCGGCCATTGCCATCAGTGCAATTCCACCGATGGCGGTATAGCCGCTGCCAAAGAAATCACCAATGGCGCGTTTTGAATTGTTAAGCTTTGACACTTTATTATCCCTTACATTTTTGGCGGTTGATTACCAGGGCCTTTTTTATCGTTGTCATTGCCAGGTTTCTTCTTGGCAGCCTTCATCAATTTGTGGATACGGCTCGCTTCGCCGCCAATGCTTTCGATTGTTTTCTGTGCAAACTTCGGCCATTCCAAGGGCTTCATGACATTGAATGCGGGAATTTCAACCTTGGCTTCGTTGAAGATCTGTTGCACATCTTCGCGCGCGATGAATTCTTGGGTCCATGCCATTGTTGCTTCGATATTACGGACAGCGCCCAAATCGTTTTTAGCTTTAAAGTGGTCAACAATTTCCTGTAAGACCTGTGCGGCATTCTTGCCCTTTGTATCCAGATCAAGGTTATATGCGGTCAGCGCTGTGAAGACTTTTACCTCGACAGCTTTTTCAACACTTTCATAAACTGTGAAAAATGTACCTGCATCTTCGTTTTCCCAGGTGTTTTTCAGATCTTTCAGGCTGTTGCCCAGAAAAACAGCAGTTGCGCGACCATTGTTCATATGCGGCAAAATCGGTCCGTATCGTGTTGCGTAATCTTTGGCTTTCCATGCCATCATAAGAAGCTTTGGTAACATATTTCGAATCCTTTTCTTTAGTTGATATAATCACTTACCATATTACATAAATCGAGTCAATTGTTTTTACTTAATTTTCTGTAGATATGAAGAACTTGGCAGGTCAGTGTACATTTGAACTTTCACGGATTCATCCTACATGATATACTAGGCTGAATTTGGGGAGTCACATGCCGCAATCGCGTCTTGTACAACATATAGATAAAGATAACGAAATACTGCGCTGTATAACAGATAGCGCGGGCAAGATTCTTTTTGTCAGCCCTGCGCTGACATGGGCATGCGGGCGTGCGCGCACAGACATGGTTGATAAAAACCTTGGTGGCGTGGCACGATTTTTTGAAGAGAACGGTAGCGAAATAGCCGTGAAGAACATGAAAAACGGTTTTTTTAATGCTGTCATCGAGCGTAAAGACCGTGATCCATATCTTGTAACTGTACGCGTTGATACGCTGGGCCGTGAAAATCAGACTTATAAAGTTCTGTGGTTTGATAAGGAGCCTACAACCTTTATCCACGATGACTTTAAAGAAGGGTCGAACCTGTATCTGGAACAGGTCGATGCCATGGGGCACTTGCCTGGCCGTGAAAAGCAGAAATCACCAAAAATTGATAATATCCATATCGAAGAAAGCGAACTGCGCCATTTCATCAACATGTCAAATGAACTGTTCGGGGTGTACCGCCGTGAAGGATCATTTGTACGCGTGAATTATGCTTTTAACAGGGTTTTGGGTTTCCCTGATCAGGAGCTTAGAAAGTTTCCATTCAGCCAATTGATCCACCCCGAAGATCGCGCGTGTCTGGAACATAAAATAAAAACAATTGTCGAGGCGAATGGCGAAAAAGAAGTTTCTGTCGATTTCGAATGCCGCAGTCTGTGTAAAGACGGTCAGGTCAAATGGATTGAATGGGTTTTGAAATCTGCGGGTGATTATATCTATATCGTCGGTCGCGATGTAACAGATATCCGCGATCAGGAAATTCAGTTGGATGCGCGTGAATCGCAATTGGTCAAGGCGCAAAAAATCGGACGTATGGGCCACTGGAGCTGGGAAGTCGGCGCCCGTGAAATGGACTGGTCGCAGCAGCTATATACAATTTTCGATGTGGATCACAACAGCTTCAAGCCCAGCTTTGCAAATATCCACGCCCTGATGGCTTGCGAAAATAAAGGTAAGCTGAAATCCTTTTTCGAAAAAGCCATTCTGGATGGAAAAGATTTCACGCTGGAATTTGAAATTAAAGATGCAGCGGGCGAAGGGCGCTTTATACGCTGTGAAAGCCGTTGTCACACCAATGAAAAAACAGGCATGGTCGATAAGGTCTTTGGAATCTTTCAGGATATTACCGAACGCACGCTGCATGAGAAACAATTGCGCGAGGCCAAAGAAGCGGCCGAGACAGCCTATGCGTCCAAAACACGTTTTTTGGCCAACATGAGCCATGAGTTACGCACGCCATTGAATGCCATTATCGGCTTTTCCGAGATGATGCAGCGCCAACTATTGGGCCCAGTGGGGAATGCCAAATATCTGGATTACATTGGCGGTATCCGTGAAAGCGGCGAACATCTTTTGGACCTGATCAATGATATTCTGGACATGTCGAAAATTGAATTCGGTAAATATGATTTGGAATTTGAAGATATCAACCTTGCCAAAATCATTCGTTTGGTCGTCCATATGATGGAGGGTCGCGCCCACGAATCCGATGTCCGTCTGATTGCAGATGCAGTACCGGACGATATTCACATTGTTGCAGACCGCAGGGCTGTGATGCAGGTTCTACTGAACCTGATGTCAAATGCCGTTAAATTTACACCGGCAGGCGGGCAGGTTGAAATTATCTGTGCGCGCCGCGGCGATGAGAGTGTGACACTTGTTGTCAGAGATACGGGCGTTGGCATACCCAAGGCAAAAATTCCACTGGTGACCTTACCTTTTGAACAGGTGGCATCGGCCCTGACGCGTCCGCACGAAGGTTCAGGTTTAGGTCTTGCCATTACCAAAGACCTGATCAAGCTGCATCAGGGCGAAATTCATATTTCCAGTAAGGTCGGGCAGGGCACCGAGGTCAGCGTTTATCTGCCGATGCACCTTGATAAAAGCGCAGCAGGCGACAAAGCCGTTCAAGATACGGACAGTGATCAATTCGCGCTGAATGGATAATCTATTATCTTTATAAATCTTCAGTCATTTCCATGACTTCACGTTCCGCATCAAAGCAGGCGTTCAGGCCTGATTTGTAATCAGGATGCAGCAGGGTTATGCCCAGATCTTTTTTGATTTTGTCATTTTTAACGCGCTTATTATCCGCATAAAAACTGCGCACGATCGGCGCCATTTCAACGCTTTCAAACGGGATCAGCGGCGGCACATCCATACCCAGAATAGTACAAGCATAGGCAATAACCTCGTGACTGGGCGCGGCACAATCATCTGCCAGATTGTAGATTTCGTTTTTCTTGGGGGTATTGATCGAGGCAATCAAAACCTGCACGATATCGTCAAGATGAATACGGTTAAAGGCATGACCCGGCTTATCGATGCGGCGTGAATTTCCGGCGCGTACGGCATCAAGGGCGCTGCGACCCGGCCCGTATATTCCAGCCAGTCTGAAAATGTTCAAAGGCATTCTGGTGTCATTGAAAAACTGCTGCCATTGCTGTTCGCTTTTCAAACGTAGACTGCCACGCTGGCTGCTGGGTGCGGGCAGAAAGCTTTCATCAACCTTGCCGCCGTTCTGGTTGCCATAGACGGCTGTCGAAGACAGATACCCGATCCACTCCAGATTTTTCATTTGTTCGATGTCTTCTTCATGCATATCCAAAACGACATCACCGTAGGATGCTGGCGGTATGGAAATCAATAAATGTGTCACATCATTCAACGCACCAAAAGGATCGCAAAGTGACATATTCGGATCGAAGACATAAGACTTAATCCCGTTTTCAGCCATCTTAACAGCTTTCTGCGGATCAGTCGTGGTTCCTGATATTTTCCATCCGAAAAGTCGGAGGTGTTCGGCCAAGGCCTCGGCAACATAACCGTATCCGAAACAAAAAAGATGCTTATCTTTTTCTTTTGGGCTTATCGGTTTTGGGGCGGGCGTTGTATCTGACATCTGAGCCCCTGCTATTGTGAAACAGCATATGTTTCAGAAGGGGTAAAGCCCGGAATGACATCATTTAGTAATGGCTGGAAGCTTTTACGCGCCTTGACGCGGTTATACCATGCGGCGGCACCTTTATGGTCTTTCCACGGCACATCCCCGATATAGTCGATAGCCGAAAGGTGGGCAGCGGCTGTGATGTCAGCCAACGAGAAAAACTCGCCCGCAACCCAGCGGCGGCGTTCAGTCAAAAATTCGATGTAATCAAGGTGGTAATGAATATTCGCGTGACCGGCGCGGATCGACGGGCCATGTGGTTCACCCTGGCGATAAAAACGTTTCATCATTTTCTCGCCGACAAGGTTTTCGGTCACCTCAGCATTAAATTTTTGCTCGAACCAGGATACCAGACGGCGTGTTTCAGCGCGTTGCAGCGGGTCTTTGCCCAAAAGGCTGCTGGAATCGTAAACTTCATCAAGATATTCGCAAATGACACTGGAATCGGTCAATACGGTGCCTTCGGGCTCGATCAAAACCGGCACGTCACCTGCGGGGTTTAGACTTAAGAATTCCGTACGTCTTTCCCAGATTTTTTCTATCTTCAGCTCAAAATCGAGGCCCTTTTCCGCAAGCGCGACGCGCACCTTGCGAGATCCCGGGTGCAACCAAAGGTGATATAAAGTCCTCATGACATCGAGTCTAGCCAATTTTTATCAAAATGCAAAAGAAAACGCACAAAGGCGTGATTTTATGGGGTTTTCCTGTCTGCAACCAGATGGATGTCGACAGTGACTTCATTTGCGATGAAATTAGTGTCTGCCCAACTGCCCTTTCCGACCTGATAGGGTAGGCGTAAAACTGTGACTTGTGATGTCATATCCGCCGTATCATCTGTGATATCAAGGGTAAAGGGCAGGTCGAGCGGATTTTCTATATCCTTTATTTTCAGATACCCATGCGCGATGTATTCGTTGTCTTTAACATGTTCAAAATGATCGGCGCGGTATGTGATGTCAGGATAGTTTTTGGCATCAAAGAACTGCCCCTCCTGCATCGTCTGCAAGGCTTCACTATCATCACGTTTAAAAGCTTTTACCGGAATATTGACCATGACATTGCTGTTTTCAAGGTCATTGGCAGAAAATTGAATATCAGCTTCAAATTCGCCCACGCGTGTTTCGTGTGCATTACCATTTTCAGTGCTTGTGAAAGTGATCGTGCTCTGGTCGTAGCGGGGTTGCCATTCAAATGTTTCTGCATTGGCAGAAAAAGGCAATAACAGGGCAGATAACAAGAGAAGTTTTTTCATTTCAGTCCTTCGTAAAAGGTAGCATTCGCAGCAGGGTTCTATCCTTTTCTACGAAATGGTGCTTTAAAGCCCCCGCAAAATGAAGTGATATCAAACCAACTAAAGACCATGCGGTGTAAAAATGAATGGCGCTGAAAAGGCTTTTGATACCCTTATCAGGCTCGATAATTTGCGGCAGGTCAATACCATAGACCAGCGGGTCAGGGTATGTATCCGCCGAAGACATCAACCAACCTGACATCGGCATCAGAAAAATCCCGGCATACAACAGAAAGTGCGTGACTTTGGCGAGGCGCACTTCCCATGCTTTTTTGCTCAGCATATCGGGTTGTGCATTAAATAGACGCCAGGCCAGGCGCAAGGCCACCAGCCAGATCACCAGAAAGCCAATGGATTTGTGCCAGTTATATACCTTGAATTTCAGGGGGCTAGCATCCATTTCATGCATAATAAAACCCATGGCAAGCATGCCGATTATAAACAAGGCAATCAGCCAGTGAAAAAACTTGGCGCCGCTGCCATAGGCTGCTTTAGTATTCTTCAATGCCATTACGGGTTCATTTCTGTCTTTTTGCTGGCTTCGACTTCGATGCGCATTTCAACTTCGTCGCCAACCATAGGCAGGCCGTATTCCATCCCCCACTGTGAACGGTTTAATGTTCCGGTCGCGGAAAAACCGGCGTGCTGGTTACCGCTGCGTGGGTGTGTGCCGACTTTGTTCATTTTAACATCCAAAGTGACAGGATGTGTTTGGCCCAACATCGTCAGATCACCGGTCAATTTGCCTGTGTTTTCGCTTGTTTTTTCAATGCCTGTGCTTTTGAAAGTCATGGTCGGGTATTTTTCGACATCAAAGAAATCAGCGTTCTTCATGTGTGCATCCCATTTTTCGTCGTCCAGACTGATACTGGATGTATCAATCGTGACATCTACGCTTGATGCTTCGACATTTTCAGGGTCAAACGTAAATCCGCCGTCAAAATGCAGAAACTCACCTTCTGATTTGGCAAAGCCAAGATGGTCGACAAAGAAAATAATCTGGCTGTGAACCGTATCAAATTCGTATTCAACAGCCTCGGCTTTTGCATTCGATAACGGTGCGATCAGTAGTGCGGCGCCGAGTGCGGCAGATATAAGTTTTTTCATGAAAATCTCCTAAAAATTGTTCGAATGTTCCACATTGATGTAAATCACAATCTAATAGTAGATGGCGCGAAAAGAATTACAACCTAAAGAATTCAGGCGGCTTCGGAATCTTTGTCTTTTTTTGCATTCGGGTCTGGTTTCAGGCCCAATTTGCGTTCCAGCCAGTGGATGTTGTAATCGCCTGAACGGAATTCTTCCTCATGCAAAATGCGGTTATGAAGCGGCAGGGTCGTATTCACGCCTTCGACTACAAATTCGGACAGCGCGCGGTTTAAACGGCGAAGACATTCGTTGCGCGTCGCGCCGCGAATAATCAGCTTGGCAATCAAGCTATCGTAATATGGTGGAATGGAATAGCCTTCGTAAATCGCACTATCAACCCGCACACCCAAACCGCCTGGCGGGTGGAATTTGGTGATTTTACCGGGTGACGGAATAAATGTTTCGGGGTGTTCGGCATTAACGCGGCATTCAAATGCCCAGCCCTTAAAGGTGATGTCTTCCTGTTTAAAGGTCAGCGGGTTTCCGGCGGCGACATGCAGCTGTTCGCGCACCAGATCAATACCTGTGATGATTTCGGTGATCGGGTGTTCGACCTGCAGGCGGGTATTCATTTCAAGGAAATAGAATTTACCGTCTTCGTAAAGATATTCGATTGTACCAACGCCGCGGTATCCCATTTTACGAACGACTTCAGCAGATAGCTCGCCGATATATTTGCGTTCTTTTTCGCTGAGGGCGGGGGATGGGGCTTCCTCCAAGACCTTCTGGTGGCTGCGCTGGATCGAACAATCGCGTTCACCCAGATGAATCGCATTCCCATGAGTGTCGCCGATAACCTGTACTTCGATATGGCGGGGGTTACCCAGATATTTTTCAATATAGACATCGCCGTTTCCAAAGGCGGCCTTCGCTTCGGCACGCGCCATTTTAAAGGCGTTATCAAATTCTGCGGCTGTATAGGCGATTTTCATACCTTTACCGCCGCCGCCGGCAACAGCTTTAATCAGGACCGGAAAGCCGATCTCTTTCGATATCTTTTGGCCTTCTTCCAGGGTCGGAACGATGTCCGGCGATCCTTCAATAACAGGCAGGCCCAATTCTTTGACTGTTTTCTTGGCAACAGCCTTGTCACCCATTTGTTCGATGTGTTTCGGGGACGGGCCGATAAAAGTAAAGCCATGTTCTTCCACCATACGGGCGAATTCGGCGTTTTCAGACAAAAATCCGATTCCGGGGTGAATGGCATCAACATTTGTAATCGCAGCCGCTGTTAAAATAGCGGGAATATTCAAATAGCTGTCTTTGCTGGCTGCAGGGCCGATGCAAACGCTTTCATCAGCCAGTTTTACAGCCATCGCATTTTCGTCAGCTTTGGAATGGACAACAACAGTTTGAATGTCGCGTTCTTTACAGGCGCGGTGAATACGAAGGGCAATCTCGCCGCGGTTGGCAATCAGGATTTTTTTAAACATGGTATATCTGCCTTGTCAGGGGAGTTATTCAATAACGATCAGTGGCTCGTCAAACTCAACAGGGCTGGTATCATCAACCAGAATGGCTTTGACCGTACCGGAATTCGGTGCTTTGATCGGGTTCATAACCTTCATCGCCTCGATAATCATCAGAGTATCACCGGCAGAAACCTTGTCGCCAACGGATACGAAAGAATCCGCACCCGGTTCAGGCTGAAGATAAACAGTACCAACCATCGGGGATTTTACAGCGCCCGGATGACTGTCATCATAACCGCCGGCTGATGCGGCCTCGGCAGGTGCAGCAGCTGCGGGTGCATTTGCGGCCACAGGGGCCGGTGCAACCGGTGCGGCAACGGTTTGAACGACCTGACCACCACGTGATACGCGGATGCGAAGGTCATCTTCCTCGATTTCAATTTCATTCAGATCCGTTTCCTGAACCAGTTCGGCCAGTTTACGGATTTCTTCAAGGTCAATTTTAAGCTTTTTAGCCATTGTCTTTCTCTCCGGCATTTAATTCGTTTTTCATTGCTTGCAGGGCTAGACTATACCCCATAATTCCAAAACCGCAAAGCACTCCTTTTGCCAGGGGTGAAATGTACGATTTATGGCGGAATTCCTCGCGCGAATATATGTTGGACAGGTGCACTTCAATGACGGGAAGACCGCAAAGTTTGACCGCATCATGTAGGGCAACCGACGTATGGGTGTAGGCGGCAGCATTCAAAATAATACCGTTGTATTGATCGTGCGCTTTTTGAATCAGGGTCACCATTTCGCCTTCGTAATTTGTTTGAAGGCATTCAACATCCATTTTAAGGGATTTGGCGGTTTTCGTGCAAAGGTCCTCGATATCGGCAAGGCTGTCGCGCCAATAGATCTCCGGCTCGCGCATGCCCAGCATATTCAGGTTCGGGCCGTTCAGGACTAGTATTTTATGTGTCAAAAGAATCTCTTTAATAATTTTAACCAGCCACCATTTTTACAGGCAAAGCTTAATAAAGTCTATATTGCTTAATATTCGGCCTTTACAAAATATAATCCGTGCGCGGGGGCGGTAATGCCGGCCTGACAGCGGTCGCAGGCTTCAAGGATCGTTTTCACGTCTTCGGGGGCGCGTTTGCCTTCGCCGACTTCCTTTAGCGTCCCTGTAATATTACGCACCTGATGGTGCAGAAAGGATTTTGCGCTGACGTCAATCATGATCTGGCGGCCGGGGCGCAGCGGGTCGGTAAATTCGGTAATTTCAATCGTATCAAGGGTCTTAATGGGGCTTTTTCCCTGACAGTGGCTGGCGCGAAAGCTGGAGAAATCGTGATGACCCAGCAGGTGTTTCGCACCTTCGCGCATCGCATCAATATCCAGATCGTTTTTAACATGCCAGCTGCGCCATGCATCCAATTGCGGTTCGGTCGGATGATTACAGGTCAGGCGATATCTGTAATAGCGTTTTTGCGTGTTAAAACGGGCGTGAAAATCATCTGATACGCGCTCGGCATTCAAAACGGCAACTGGCCATTCGCCAACATGATAATTCGGGCCGTCGCGGACTTCTTTTTCAGTATATCTTTCGGCTAAATCAATATGTGCGACTTGCCCGACGGCATGCACGCCTGCATCAGTACGCCCGCAGACATGTAAACGCAGGTCTTTTTCGCCTGTCATTTTACTATAGGCATCTTCCAAGGTTTGTTGAACGGAATCCCCGTGACCTTGGCGCTGCCAGCCCATAAAGGGGGTGCCATCATATTCGATTGTCAGCTTCCAACGGATCAAGACAGAACGTCCCCGACGTTCAATTTAGAGCCGTTCAAAAAAGACAGCCCGTCCATCGGTTTTTTGCCTTCCGGCTGAACAGATGTCAGTTTAATCGCGCCGCTGCCACAGCCCACAGTCATGTCCTTGTTCAAGATCATACCAGGTTGGCCGCTGCCTTTTGCAACTTCGGCCGCGTGAATTTTCAGGCGTTGCCCATCGGCCATGCACCAGACCCCCGGCCAAGGCGTCAAGGCGCGGATTTGCCGTTCAATATGGCTTGCGGATGCGCGCCAATCGATTTTACCGTCTTCGCGGCTCAGCATTTTGGCATAGGTCATACCATCTTCTGTTTGCGCTTCAGCTTCAGGTTTTTTGCCGTTGCCAATTTTATCTACTGTTTCTTTTGTCATTTTTGCTCCTGTCTCTGCGAGTGCGTCATGCAGTGTTTGTGCCGTTGTTTTATCGGTAATGGCAACCGTTTGACGCGCCAGAATATCGCCTGTATCAAGTCCCTGGTCCATCTGCATGATGCAAATGCCGGTTTCAGTGTCACCTGCCAAAATCGCGCGTTGGATGGGCGCCGCCCCCCGCCAGCGCGGTAACAACGATGCATGAATGTTAATACAGCCGAATTTCGGCGCCTCTAAAACAGCTTTGGGCAATATCAGGCCATAGGCGGCGACAACGGCTATATCGGCGTTAAGCGTGCTGAATTCCTTTTGAGCATCTTCTTTTTTTAAAGATGTCGGGTGTTTGACGGGAATGCCCAAATCGTCGGCAGCTTTATGAACCGCAGATTTCGATAGCTTTTGACCACGGCCTGCGGGGCGAGGCGGCTGTGTGTAAACACAAATAACGTCATGGTCGCTGTCGGCCAACATTTTTAGTGCCGGAACTGCGAAATCGGGCGTGCCCATATAGACGACACGTAAATAAGAAGAGCGTACAGATTTATCCATACGCCCTTTTATCATTGTTAATATGAAATCTCAATTATCTTATTTGCCCATCTTGGCAATTTTCTTCATAGCCGCGAATTGACGATCAGCGTTTTTATCGTCGCGGTCAGGCATCTTGTTGAATTCATCGCTCAGGGCTTTTAAGCGCGGGTCAGTGTCGCTGCCCAGAGCATTTGCAATAAAGTTAAACTGACGTTTTGCAGGACTAACATCTTTGATCAGACGTTTTTTCATGACACCTTCCAGAAATGCCGGAAGCTTTTCAACTTTTTCAATCTGTTTGGTGAACACATCCTGATACATACGGCTATAGGCTTTTTGAACCTCGGGTGTTTCTTGCTCGAGAGCATCCAGAATCGCCTTTGATTTTTCAACGGCCTTTTCTTCGGATATCAGGCCTGTTGTATATTTCGTCGCCAAGATCATGCCTTTATTTAAATAGGATTTTGCTTTTTTGTCTGCATTTGACATTTTATATTCCTTTCGATTTATGAATAACCTGACTTTATCAATTCACGGATTTGTCCGTCAAGAAAAACAGGATAGGGATAATGCGATTTATCGTTTGAATGCGTTCTTATAAATTTGAAAAGTTTTGCGCGGGTTATCGGGATGTTCGATAGGTAATTTATTAAATTCGCGGGCCAGATATTGGATGCGGCTGTTGGTCAGCGGCCCCAGTTTTTCCTGCGTTTTCTTATAGCACAATGCGGTCATTGTCAGATTGGCCGGCAGCAGTTCGATCATCAAATCTTCTGATTTTCGGCTCATCTGGTAATAAATTTTAATCGCGATATCAGTGCGGTCCTGTACCATCAGGGCGAATAACAACTGGACGGATTCGCTTTCCTGTTCCAGTTCTTCCAGCAAGTCCTTATAGTCCTGCAGCGCCAGATCCATCGGTCGTAAATCCATCATTACCAGCGAGCTGATATGACTGGCACGGCTAATGTATCGCTGTGCTTTACGACTGTTGGTCCAATAGTTCATAGATCTTCCGATAATGGTTAACGGAATAAGGATATCACAGTTATGGGGATTTTGAAACGGGGTCTGAAACATTACTGGCGCGAATATAATCGGGACATTTTTCAGAGCTGAATATTTTAGTCAATTCGACAGGATTCAAGATGTGTTTGTCGGGTAGATTGCGCATGGCTTTGCGTGCAAATTGGATGCGAAAGCTTTCGTCACTGGCTAGTGTTTTGCGAATAAATTCGGCATTCCGCTTATAAAATTGTATGTCCTGTGGCAGTCCCATAGACATTAGCCCCAGTTGTTTTTTATCTGCTTGCTGAAAGGCCTGAATATCGTTATTCATGCGATGTTGAAGTTCAAAAGCGAACAAAAAGCGCACCGGTTCGGGTTGCGCTTCAAGGCGTTCGTAAAAGGCATCAAAAGCCAAAATATCAGATTCGAGAATAGCGCCGGGATGTTTCACAATTTCGCGAAGTTCGTCAACAAGGCGCAGCGCTTGGCCGCGTGGTGTGTTATCTGGTTTTTTATTTTGATCCCCATTCATAAGAACCAGAATAGCATAACATCAACATTATGTCAAATTTTTTACTGTTATTTTAGGGGGGGTATCAATAGAAATTAAAGCGCCTGAACATTCTTCTTCATCTTTTTCATTTTTTTGATAATGATATTACGCTTTAGGTTCGACAGGTAATCGATAAATAATATCCCGTCCAGATGGTCGATTTCATGCTGAAGGCATGTGGCCAAAAGGCCGTCGGCCTCTATTTCCTGTTGTTTACCATCATAATCCAGATATCTAACGCGCACGATTTTCGGGCGTTCGATTTCGGCATAATGGGTTGGAATAGATAGGCAGCCCTCGTTATATATATTGGGCTCTTCAGAAGACCAAACAATCTCTGGGTTGGCGAAAACCATAGGTTTGCCGCGTTCCCCGTCCTTGCCTTGGTCAACATCCAAAACCAGAAGGCGTTTGTTAATCGCGATTTGCGGGGCGGCAAGGCCGATACCTTCCGCATCATACATTGTATGCAGCATATCATCCATCAGCACACGCATTTCATCGTCAATGCGTTCGATGGGATCGCATTTCGTTTTTAAAATCGGGTCGGGTGCTAAAACGATGTCGTATTTTTTCATTCTTTAACCTTATCAAAGAGTTATTAATCAAATATGGATTTTATCTGCAGATGTCAAGATTTCGCCTTCTTGGGCTTTTTCGTATCATCCTCGTCAAATTCAGGTGCTGTCAGGCGACGCGGAGACTCCTCCAGAGTTTTAAGGTCCGGCAATTCGGCCTTTTCCGGTGTGGTTTCAAGGTCTTCAAACTTGCGCGCGGCAGACAGGACATTGCGCTCCAGCGAGCCAACGGCTTTGTTATAAGAGCTCATGGCGCGGTCAATACCTTTACCTATATCCGCCATATGACCGCCGAAAACGGACAGGCGTTTATATAATTCGCGCCCCAAATCTGAAATTTCCTTGGCATTTTCGGCCAATGCTTCTTGCCGCCAGCCATAGGCAATGGCGCGCAGCATAGCAATCAATGTTGTCGGGGTTGCTGGTATAACGCGGTTGTCAACGCCGGCCTCTATCAATGATGGGTCGTGTTCCAGCGCAGCACTGAAATAGCTTTCACCCGGCAAGAACATTAGCACGAATTCAGGGCTGTCAAATTGCGCCCAGTATTTTTTCGTGCCCAGCTTTTGGAAATGGTCACGGACATGTCGTGCGTGTCGCTTCATTTGCGTTTCACGCTCTTCTTCGCTGTTGTTTTCTTTCAAGGCATCCAAATAGGCCTCGATCGGGGCCTTGGCATCAATCACAATATTTTGGCCACCAGGCAGGAAAACGATAACGTCAGGGCGGGTGCCGCTTTCGGTGACGGCCTGCTGCTTATAATGGATACCTTCAACCATACCGGCCATTTCGAGCGTGCGTTTTAACTGCAATTCACCCCATTGGCCACGGGTGGAGGGCGAACGCAGTGCCTGAACCAGGGATGCGGTTTCATAGCGCAATTTATCCTGATCGGTTTTCATCGCAGTCAGATGTTCGCGCAGCTCGCCATATGCGCCTTCACGCGCCTTTTCAAGATCCAAAATTTTCTTGTCCATGTTTTCAAGGGACTTATTGACTGGATCGACAAGGTCCTTGATAGCTTTATGGCGTTTTTCCAAATCATTCTGTGCGCCGTCCTGAAACTGTTTCAAACGTTCTTGGGCTAAAGATAAGAAACTTTCACGGTTTGATGCCATGACATCCTGACTGAGCGATTTGAACATATGGCCCATTTGCTCTTTGGACTCTTCCAACAGCTTCAGCTTTTCGGCCATGTTTTTGCGCTCGTGCTCCAGCGCGGTGGTTAGGCTGGCTTTTTCACTCTGCAGGCTTTCAAGGCGTACGCGTAAATCAGTCAGCTCGGTACCGAGGTTCTCAAGCGCGCTTTTACTATGTTCTAGTTCGGCTTCTTTTTTAACAGAGCGGCTTTTACCGATTAATGCGCCTATGCAAAAACCGACAGCGGCTGCTGCACATATATATAAGATGAACATGCTGTCGATTGGCATAGGGTTTTCCACAGAATCAAGATTAAATTAACAGTTTTTTATAGCAGTTTTAATTCATTAAAAGCAAGTGAACAGCGCTTATGAAAAGAGATTCATGCCCTATCTGACATAACCCGCTTAAAAGGGGCATCATTTTGCCGTTTTTGCCTTTTTTGTCTAGACAGTATTTTTCTGTCGCACTAAAATGTCATTAAATAACATAAAAGAAAAATTTTCTTTCGTGTTTTGGCGATTAGGGGAAATATACTTACGTAAAGGGGAATTACATGCCAAGTCCAAATAAAACAAAATATCTGGTTGATGTAAAAACAGGGGTTCTGTACGCAGCATTGATGTCTGCAGACAGCAAGTCAATTCAAAGCATTAAAGAACTTGGCGAGGTCGTTCCAAACGGTAAGGCGCGTAAATCTGTTTATGGTACAACAGCCTATTATTTTGAACTGGGCACAGAAGACCAGCGCACCGTTCCGGTCTATACGCTGGATTGGCCGTCAAGCGACGAATTTGACAAAGGCACAATGCCGAACGTGGCTGTTAAAAAGCATCCAGGCGATCTGGTGCGTGCGGGGCTGGCAGCGCAGCCTGTCAAAACAAATGACAATGAAGATGAAGAAAACGATGCCGAACTGAAAAAGGCGATGGAAGACATCAACAAGCTGATAGGCCTTGATGAAGTTAAAACTAAGCTGAAGCGTCAAATCGCGCTGACCCAAATGGGTAAGTTAAAAAAAGAAGTTTTGGGCAAGGACGATGTTCACGCACCATCTTTGCATATGGTTTTTGACGGTAACCCTGGGACAGGTAAAACAACTGTAGCCCGTGAATACGGTAAAATGCTTAAAGCGATGGGCCTTTTGAAAAAAGGTCACTGTGTTGAAGTTACCCGTAAGGACCTCGTTGCAGGCTTTATCGGCCAGTCTGAAGAAAAGACACAGAAGGTTATTGAAAGCGCCAAAGGCGGCGTTTTGTTCATTGACGAAGCCTACTCGCTGATCGTGGACGGCAGTGAAAAAGACTTTGGTAAACAGGTTGTTGACCAGCTTGTGGCTGAAATGGAAAACAACCGTGATGATCTTGTGATCATTGTGGCAGGTTACACAGAACCGATGAAAAAATTCATCAACGCGAACCCTGGCCTGAAAAGCCGTTTCCAGAACTATGTTCACTTTGATGATTTCTCTGAACAGGAATTGGGCGACATCATCGATTTCATGTCTAAAAACATGGATGTGACTTTCGCGCCGGATGCCAAGGCCGAAGCGCTTAAAAAGATTTTGGCTGAAAAATCAGGTAATGAAAAAGACTTCGGTAACGGACGTACGGTTCGTAACCTGATCGAGCTTGCTATTGAAAATGCTGCTTACCGCGTTATGCAGGGCACATCGATGAAAGAGCTGAGAAAACTTCCGAAGAAAGATCTGAAAGCTTTGGTTACGCAAATTACGTTGCAAGATGTCAAAGATGTGAATCTGACAGGCTTTGGTCAAAGCAACAGTGGTAAAGGTGTTGGCTTTAAATTCGATCAGGAAGATAAGACGATCACCGGTCACAAAGCGATCTTTGATTTTGGAAACAGTGCGGGACGATCGGTTGCGGTTAATGATGACCAGCAGATCAAAAAGCCTGCGCCGAAAACAGACAGACCGGCCTACAAACCGAAATAAACAAACAGGGGTTGTAATCTTACAGCCGTAGCCTTGAGAAAGCGTGCTTTGCACGCTTTTCTTTTTTGTCAAAAAAATGACTGTCTGTCTTGTCAGTCGGGGCAAAGATTGTTATCACTTCATAACACTTAAATAAATTGGATAAGTTATATGTCTGAAAAATTGGATCAACTAGAGGCGCAATCGATATATATCTTGCGCGAAGCCTATAATAAAATTGAAAAACTTGGCATGTTATGGTCGATTGGCAAGGATTCAACCGCGCTTTTATGGCTGGTGCGTAAAGCGTTTTTCGGACGCATTCCATTCCCTATGATCCAGTTGGAAACGCATCAGGAATTACCCGAGGTTTACGAGTTCCGTGATTGGCTGCGAAAAGAATGGAATTTCGAGCTGATCATTGAGGACTGTCCACCTGAAGAAGATATGGATAAAACCCTGCCGCCCGCAACGCGTGCCGCCGCCCGCAAAACCGAAGGACTGAAAAACTTTATTGATAAAACACGTCATCAGGGCCTGATACTGGGAATTCGCCGTGACGAACAATCAATGCGTGCCAAGGAACGTGTTTTTTCACCCCGCAGCTTTGACGGGTCATGGGATTATAAAGATCAACCGCCCGAATTGTGGGACCAGTATAAAACCGAATTTGACGATGATACACATGTTCGTATTCACCCGTTGTTGCAATGGACCGAACTTGATATCTGGGAATATACTAAGCGCGAAAACATTCCGTGCGTGCCGCTTTATTTTGCGCGTGATGGAAAGCGTTACCGCTCGCTGGGCGAAAAAAATATTACCTTTCCGGTTGATAGCAATGCGTCAACCATCGATGAAATTATCGAAGAATTGAAAACAACCAGAGTCACCGAGCGTTCAGGCCGCGCCATGGATAATGAAACCGAAGACAGTTTCGAACGCCTGCGCCGCAGTGGATATATGTAAGCATAAATACGGAATTGAAGATGAATAAAGAACAGATGAATATTGTTGTTGTCGGCCATGTCGATCACGGAAAGTCAACATTGATCGGTCGTCTTTTGTATGACACGGACAGCCTGCCCGAGGGCAAATACGAAGAATTAAAGGCGGTGTCGGAAAAACGTAATATGCCACTGGAATGGTCCTTTGTGCTGGATGCTTTTCAGGCCGAACGTGACCAGGCGGTGACCATTGATACAACCCGCATCTGGTTCAAAACCGAAAAACGCGACTATGTAATTATTGATGCGCCGGGCCATCGCGAGTTTTTGAAAAACATGATCAGCGGTGCGGCCGCTGCCGATGCAGCCGTTTTGGTTGTAGATGCGGCGGAAGGTTTGAAAGAACAGACACGCCGTCACGCTTATTTGCTTCACCTGCTGGGATTAAAACAAATTGTCGTTGTTGTGAACAAAATGGATCTGGTTGATCATGATGCCGGCCGTTTTAACGATGTCAGCAACGAAGTCACAGAATATCTTTCTGGCCTTGGCCTTTCGCCTATGGCGATTGTACCGATTTCGGCGCGCCATGGTGATGGTATTGCCAGTATGTCTGAAAATATGGATTGGTACGAAGGTCAAAGCCTTTTGAAAACGCTGGATCGTTTCGTATTACAGCCGCGCCCTGTCGCGCGCCCGTTGCGTTTCCCAATTCAGGATGTTTATAAAACGGAAGGCGAACGCATTCTGGTCGGCCGCATCGAGGCCGGACGTTTGCGTGTTGGTGATACGCTGATGTTCTCGCCAGCCAATCGATCAGCCACTGTAACATCAATTGAAAATTGGCCCGAACAAGACCCGCCGCAGGTTGACGCGCGCGCCGGGGATATCGTCGGGATTACATTGGACCAGCGCATCTTTGTTGAACGTGGGGACATTGGCAGCCACGTTGAAAAAGCGCCGATGCTGACGAACGTTTTTCGCGCCAATATTTTCTGGCTGTCTGATACGGCCTTAAAAGAAGGCAAAAGCTATACCCTGAAACTGGGGACACGATCCGCCAAGGTGCGTGTGCAATCGATTGATCATGTCGTGAATACAGAAACCCTGCAGCATGACAAGAAGACTGAAATCAAACGCAACGATATGGCGGAAATTACATTACGTTCGCGCGAGATGCTGGCGCTGGACCCTTATACAGAAAACCCGTCAACAGGACGCTGCGTTTTGTTGGACGGTTTTGATACGGTCGGCGGCGGTATCATTCACATGCGCGGATATCCTGATCAACGTAACGCCTTGCCAACAGGTGCGGATAACCTTTACGAGGTTGACCATCTGCTGACAGCGCAAGAACGCATGAACCGAAATGGCCACCGCGGGTCTGTGATCTGGTTTACGGGTCTGTCAGGTGCGGGTAAATCAACCTTGGCGATGCGGGTCGAACGCGCGCTGTTTACAAAAGGCTATCAGACATACGTTCTGGATGGCGATAATGTGCGCAAAGGTTTGAATGCCGATCTGGGGTTTAAACCTGAAGACCGCGCGGAAAATATCCGCCGCGTTGGTGAAGTCGCGGCCCTGAATGCGGATGCAGGTTTGGTCTGTTTAACCGCCTTTATTTCGCCATATCGTGCTGACCGCACGCGCGCACGTCAAACCTGCAAAGATGGTGATTTCCATGAAGTTTACATCAAAGCAGATGTCGCAACATGTGAATCGCGCGATCCAAAAGGGTTATATAAAAAAGCACGTACAGGCGAAATCCCGAACTTTACGGGTGTGTCATCCCCATACGAAGCACCGGATAAACCCGAGCTGGTCGTCGATACAATGAAATATTCGATTGAGGAATGCGTCGAGCAGATCACAGACTATGTTGAAAAGAATATAGGTCTGACACAGGAAAATACCCGCGATAAAATCAAGGCGCTTTAATAGGCACCTGCACGTTGTTTAAAATGCTGTAGAGCTGGCTGCGAATATGTGCGCGTTGGAATCATGAAAATCGGGATATTGATTTCTTTTACTTTCCAGGTCAGGCCATCAAGCCTGAAAATGAACCGTGCTTCAAGTTCTTCCTGTAATAATGGGTCAACTGATTGTGTCGATGGCGCATCTTTCGGGTATCCCATCAATATCGAAAACCCGAACGGCGGGGCATAGGCAATGTTACGTATGAATTGTTCTTCTGTGACTTCAGGAAACAGAATATCGTGATAGATATAGGCGATTTCTATATTCTCCGGCTTTAGATAATAATCAACAATTTCGTCAACTTTTGAAATGTCAGGGCCAATCAGCGTGCCGTAATTTCCCATGGTCCGCTTCTGGGCAGTGATTTTATCTTTCAGATTCTGGCGAACAGATTCCCAGTCGAACCGTTCTGCCATCGCGTTAACATCATCACTTTGTGATGCCGCGATAATTTCCTCGACAGCGCCGTCTTTGCTGCTGTGGTAAAGAAAATAGGTCGATGGAAAAACGACGATAAATATCAGCAGGACCAATATGGATGATATGCGTGACATGCTGCCTATTCAGCAAATTTACGTTTTAGAAAATCAAGGGTGCGTGCCCAGGATTTCTGATCGGCATTGGCATCATAGGCCGCGCCTGTAGATGGATCATTACCGGCATGTTTTTCAGTAAAGGCATGCACTGCGCCATCATAGGCATAAAAGGCAAAGTCTGTTCCCGAATCTTCCATTTCACGCATGAAGGCATCAACCTGTTCAGGCGGAACATGCGGATCTGCCGCGCCGTGATGCACTTCGATTTCAGCTTTAATGCTGTCTTTTTCGGCAGGTTTATCTGTGTTTAAACCGCCATGAAAACTGACGGCACCGTCGATGTCCGCGCCTGTGCGCGCCAGCTTCAGCGCCATTGTACCGCCAAAACAGTATCCTATAATTGCGATATCATCGGGGCTGCCCAGCTCAAGAGTTCTGGCAGTGGCAAGGGCTGCATTCAGACGGCTACGCGCCAGATCGGGGTTGCCTTTATATTTTGATGATTGTGTTTTTGCCTCGTCCGTAGTCTCGGGGCGGATATCTTTGCCGTACATATCGATCGCAAATGCGACATAACCTTGATCGGCCAACATATCAGCACGCTTTTTCTCGTAATCACCCAGGCCCTTCCATTGATGCACGATCATAACGATCGGGGTCGTGCCCGCGTTTTCTGTCGGGGCAGAAACGTAACCTTGCAGTTCGGTTTCGCCATCATTATATGATATCGGCGCACCGGCCATAGCGCTGGCGGTAAATAAAATGGTAAAAGCAAGTGTCAGTAGAATGCGCATAAAAATCTCCTTTTAATACTATATGTATCGGTGCGGCATTGGTTCCTTTTTTTGTTATTCTAGTTTAGGATAAAGGCAAATGAAAGGAATCAATATGGACTATAAAAACTTGCTGGCCCCTGTTAAGGAAATCGCTCTTCGTGCCGGTGCGCTGGAAATGCAGCACTATACAGATGGGACAGACGTCATGCGCAAAGGTGATGGATCGCCCGTGACGGTTGCAGATCAGGAAGCCGAAATATTGATTCTGGATGGGCTGCGTGCCTTGGATGTGGGTTTGCCGATTGTTGCAGAAGAATCTGTTGCGGCCGGCAACGTGCCCGATATTTCAAAGGGGGATTTCTGGCTGGTTGATCCGCTGGATGGCACCAAGGAATTCGTGAACCGTACAGGTGAGTTCACCGTCAACATCGCCCTGATGAAAAACTTTAAGCCTGTTTTCGGGGTTATCTATGCCCCAGTTGTTGACGAGCTTTATAGCGGTTTTGAAAATGGTGGTGCCGACCTGACGATTAAGGACGAGCGCCGTGAGATATCTGTGCGCGCTGTACCGGAGGAGGGTCTGACTGTTGTCGCCAGCCGTAGCCACAGCAATAAAGAGGCTTTGGCAAAATTTCTGGATGGCCGCAAAATTGCTAATACCGCCTTTCGCGGCAGTTCATTAAAAATATGTCAGGTTGCATCAGGTCAGGCAGATATCTATCCGCGTTTGGCCCCGACATGTGAATGGGATATTGCGGCAGGGCATGCGATTGTTAATGCAGCCGGCGGGCAACTGACCGAGCTTGATGGACGTGAAATGCTGTACGGCAAAAAAGATATCAATTTCCTGAACCCGCATTTCTTGGTGAAAGCAGCTTAGACATTTTGTCCGGCAACAAAGCCGGATGACCATGCCCATTGAAAATTATACCCACCCAGCCAGCCGGTGACATCAACGCATTCACCGATAAAATAAAGCCCGTGGTGTTTTTTAGATTCCATGGTTTTTGATGATATCTCGTTTGTATCAATCCCGCCCAATGTGACCTCTGCGGTGCGATACCCTTCTGTCCCATCAGGCGTAATCAGGCAGTTATTGATAGCGTCGGCCAATTCTTTTAAGGAGCTGTTCGGGATTTCGGCAATATTTCCGGAAAGCTTATGCGTTTCGCAAAGCTTGTCGGCAAGGCGCGACGGGATCGCTAAAGATAAAATATTGTCGATATTCTTTTTCGGATTTTTATCTTTTTGTAGCGTCAAAAATTCATAGATATTTCTATCCGGTGACATGTCAAAATGGATTGCGCTTTGATGATCCCAATAGGATGAAATTTGCAAAACGGCAGGTCCGCTAAGGCCACGGTGTGTGAATAAAATCGCTTCATCAAAAGCGGTCTTATCAAATTTAATATGGGCATCTAATGCCACACCGGCAAGAGATTTATAAAATTCAAGTTGGGGCATTTCAAATGTCAGCGGAACCAGTGCCGCGCGTGGTTCAATAATTTTAAGATCAAATTGACGTGCAAGATCATAGGCGAAAGATGTCGCGCCCATCTTAGGAATGGATGGCCCGCCCGTCGCGACGACCAACGCATCGCATTGTACGGTGCCGCGTGTGGTTTCAACCGTATATGAATTATCTTTCGAGACATTCAAAATTTTTGTTTCCAAAAATAAATCGACACTTGCTTTTTTACATTCATCCAAAAGCATATTGATAATGTCTTTTGCGGATGTATCACAAAATAACTGCCCCAATGTTTTCTCGTGATAGGGGATGTTATATTGCTCGACCAGCTTTATAAAATCATGCTGGGTATATTGCTTTAATGCCGATTTACAAAAATGCGGATTTTGTGACAGAAAGCATTCGGGGCGTGCGTTCAAATTTGTAAAGTTGCATCGCCCGCCGCCCGAGATGCGGATTTTCTCTGCAGGTTTTTTCGCGTGATCCAGCAGCAAAGTCTTGCGCCCGTGTTTGCCGGATTCAATCGCGCACATCAGGCCGGCGGCACCTGCGCCCAGAATAACAACATCGTAATTATCGTGTAACGGCATTTTTGACAATCGTTGGTGTCAGAATTTGTGGCAGGACAATCGGCTCGGGACGTTCAGATCCAGCCGTGGGCGCCGGATAAAAAACGTAGAGAGGTACGCCATTGCGATTAAAAAATAAAAGATATTGCGTGATGGCATCATCCTCGTTTGTCCAGTCGCCGACAAGATAGACAATGTTTTCTTTATCAAACAGAGACTTGATTTCATCGGTTGCCAAAGTCGTTTTTTCATTAATCTTGCAGGTGATACACCATGATGCCGTCATGTTCACAAAGACAGGTTGATCTTTGTCCAGAATCATCTGCAATCTATCTGCATCCCAAGAGTTGCTGGATAACGGTGTGTCATTTTTTGAAACCGGTAGCATGGGCATTGTTAAAATTAAAACAAGAATGCCAAACATCATCACAGAAAAACGTTTTTGCCACAGGATGATTGCCAGTATGGCGATGCCGATAACTGCAAAATATAATGCACCAGTTCCCGCCTGCTGAACCAGAACCCATAGCAACCAGATTGTTGTCAGGAACATCGGCACAGCCAAAATCTTTTTGAATGTTTCCATCCAGGCGCCCGGACGTGGTAGAATTTTTTGTAGCGTCGGTGAAATCGTCAGCAGTAGGTAGGGTAGGGCCAAACCTAAACCAACCATCAGGAATATTATCATAGATTGTAGAGCGGGTTGAATCGTCGCATATCCGACTGCCGCCGCCATAAAAGGTGCCGTGCAGGGTGTTGCGACCAGGGCTGCCAAAACGCCTGTGAAAAAACTGCCTGTTTTGGTTTTGTTATTGCCAAGGCCTTGTCCCCAATTCATAAAACGTCCTGCAATTGTGTATAAACCCAAAAGGTTCAGACCAATCGCAAACATCAGATAGGACAGGAATAAAATCATAACCGGGTTTTGCAGATGAAAGCCCCAACCAAGTGCTGTTCCGGTTTCGCGCAAGGCCAGAATAAACCCACCGAAGGCGGCGAAACTGATCAGGATACCTGACGTGTAGAAGACGCCATGCATAAGTGTATCTTTTTTGTCTTGGTCTTTCAGCTTGACTACCGACAAAGCCTTAAGTGACAGAACAGGAAAAACACAGGGCATCAGGTTCAGTATGATTCCGCCGAAAAGCGCCAACAAGACATGATATAAAAACCCGCTGCTGTTATTATTATCCTGTGGCGGCGGTGTCGGAAGCGCTGTGACAGGCTCGGATGCCATTGCAGTAATCTGATAAGAGCCGCCGTCAGAAACAAGCACAAAATCGCTGTTGCCGATGTCCGATAAATCACGTGTGCCGCGCGGGGCAGATAAGACAATTTTGTCGCGTGTTGTCACAATTGTTTGATCAGGTGCATTTTCAATCAGTCCGTAGTCTTCAGGGAAAAAAGCGACCAGGCGATCATCTGAAAAATCCTGACGCGGGACGCTGAGTATAAAGTTATCTTCGGTTTCTTTATATGAGGCATTTACGTTTTTTCGAATGGGCAGTTTTAACTGTGCCTTTTCAAACAGACTATCGTTTTCCGCTTTTGCGCTGCTCTTTACGGGAAGCATAATTTCGACGCGCTGATCTTCGGGAATGCAGATGTCTTTACAAACCAGCCAGAACGAATCCAGCGCCAGTTTTACATGGTAGGCATCGATTTGATCGGGCACCTTGATGTCGACCAGAAATACGGCCTGATCCTCATAGCCGAAATTCATCAAAATATCGTATGGGATGCGCTCGGGTGTTGGCCATTTAATGTCTGTTATCTCAAAGCCTTCCGGCAGGTCAAATTCAAAACGCGTTTCAGCCCCTGAATCGCCGGGGTTTTTCCAATAGGTATGCCAGCCTTCGGGTATGTTTTGAATGACGGCAAGTGTAAAACTTTCGCCCGGAACGGCGGCGCTGCGGTTTGTCTGCAATTCAATTTTAACGTAGTTTTCAATTTTCCGGTCGAGGGGAAATTGTGCCATTGCAGAATGGCAGGATAAAATCAGCAAAAAGACAAAAAGAAAGATTCTATTCATGCCTTAAATATACGCAGAATCGGGATAGAAAAACAGGTTTAAAATAAAACTTGTAACCTTTATGAAAACGTAATAGATTGTTTCAAATTATCAGGGGAAATTGTTGAAAAAAACCACATCTTTAAAAAAGATCTTTACGAAAGTTGCGTGTGCGGCGCTTCCTTGTGCCGTTATGGCAGCACCTGTGCCGGCCACAGCTGGTGTAGTAGAAGGGTTTTCGCCTATAAATGATACTTGTTTTCAGCTGGATCACGATGCCGAAAAGCAACCGCAACAGATACGTGATATCCTGAACGAATTCCGCGAGATATCATCGTATAATACTTATTTATCTTCCGGTCTCTATCATAACGCCTATTATGCCGATTATAATATTTGTGTTATGGCCTTGGATAATGGCGCCGGAGCCTTGTGGCATAATGATAGAAAATCGATCTCACTATCAAACGGGGACGAGCCGACCGCCCGCAAGCTATCGTATCTTTTTCACGAGTTTGCACATGCCAGACAAGATCAAGAAAACTTGCTGCATATCAACCAAAGCTGGTCGCCTTATGAACTGCATCAAACAATTTTATTGCGCGAAGCTGCAGCCAAAACAACAGAATATGTGACGGCCTATGACCTCAGCCTCTATGGTTATAATACAATCTGGGATCACATATCACGTAACGATAGACGTTCGACGCTTTTGGCCGAGGGATACCAAAGCCGATACGCGGATAGCCAAAATCATGGTGTTGCGCTGACGGCTGCTGCCAAGGCGCATTGGGATGCAAATATCGTCAATCGGTCATGGCTAAATTTTTATACGCGATCGACAATCAGATCATATCTTTATAAATATCAGACAAACAGAATCAGGCGCGACAACGGCAAGGCGGCTTTAACACTCGAAGACATCAGAACATCAGTTCCGATGCCTGACGGCAGAAGTCTTTTTGAGACGTTGGATGAAACACCCAGCCGCTTTGAAGTCAGCTTTAGCTATCAGCAAATCATGAACCATATGCAAATCGAACATTATGCGGCTGTTTATGGCAGAAATTCTGAAGAATACCGCCTTGCTTATATGACGTATGACGGTGCCAATAATATATACAAAGATGTTGATTTAAGTGTCGTGAACAGACGCGCGGAAAATATTTCTGTCCAATTTGAATGTTTATCCGGACGTCGCGCATGCACGGAACGTAACGGTGAATATACGATTGATCCTGTTCGCACAAACCGGCGCAATGGTCAAATTATAGGCCCCGGAGATAGCTATAGGCATCCTGACTTAATACCCCGTTGATCTTTGCAACGATTTGTTGACGATCGTCCAAAATATATGTTTCCGGCAGCTTATATGTTTGAAAAATATCTCGTGTGATCTCACCTTTATTATCCCACAGCATAAAAATATTTTCGGAGTTTATTAAACCTTTACGCGATCGCTCTGGTAGAGAAGAAACAAATTTTCCAATGTCATTTTTATGCAGGTCATTTGAGACGAACAGCAAATTGAATTCGGGGTTCTCTTTTGCAAATTTTATCAGCTCGGGAAATTCGATGACACATGGCGCACACCAGCTTGCCCAGAAATTGATAAGGGTGAAATGGTTTTTAGGTATCGAAAAAATATTCCCTTCAGTTGTTGTCCAATTAATTTCGGGCAAGGGTTGTGGGTCTAGAAGATTAATTTCCAAGGGGACCTTGATTTCGGAGGTTTGATTTTGATTTACCGCGTTGCGATTGAAAAAAATACCGGTGGCAATAACGGCAATGATTAATAAGGTTAGAATAATTAAATTTTTTGCTATTTTTTTAAACGCCATACCAGTCCGCCGATCAAAGTCATTTCAAAGATAATAAATGCAAATAATGCCGCCGCAAGACCGCTGACAAAACCATAGCTGTGCAATCCTACATTCAAAAGATTTACCCCAAACCATGAAAGCATGATGATTACGGATAAAAAAGCAAGCGCGGTTTCGAAGCCACGCTGGCTTAGGTGTTTGCTCGCGCGGCTATGTAGAGCCCATATCAGCCATAGGGCGATTAAAAGTGCTCCGTTTTCTTTCGGATCCCATCCCCAAAAACGGCCCCACGACATATCGGCCCATATGCCACCCAAAATGGTCCCAAGTGAAATCAAAAACAGCGAGACAATTGCATGAAGATGCAGTGTTGTTTTTTTATTTTTTTTGTTCGGTTTATATAATTCCAAATGTGCAATTACGGATGTCAAAAGACACCATGCATACCCTGCGGTGATGATCAAAACATGTGTCGACAGCCAAAAGTTTGTATTTAATACGGCCTCCATGACTTGCATGTTGTCTTGATCGCCATCAATCGATTTTGCGAGCAATAATAAAAATCCGGAGAGTATAAAAACAGGGGGCAGGATGTTTATACGTTGGCGGATAAAAGCCCATAAACTACCAGCCATACACAGGATGAAACTGACAAATAAAATTGATTCATATAAAGTCCCGACAGGTGGACGTCCCAGAACAAATGTTCTGAATAAAATTGTTGCGCCTAAAATCAGGGAAGGCAGAACAGATGTAAAAAACAGCGCTTTGTGGCCGGAATTAATTTTCTGCACAGTAAGAAAAGTAGCTGTAATTGCCCCAGCGAAAACCAGAATAATTGAAATCAAAACAGGGTTAAACAGATTGTAAAAATATTCGGCCTTTAGGACGGGTGATGTTTTTTGATCGTCGTAATTTGTTTTCAGATCGATAACGGCGCGGTTCCATATATGCTGGTTCTGGGCCTGATAGGCGACCATCAGACGTATCCAATTTTGGATATATTCACCGGAATCGGGGCGGCCTTTGCCACCTGTTAAAACTTGCCATGGTGTTGTGAATTTCTCGCGCGGGTCGGATGATGGAATGACGCGTAGAAGGAGATTATTTTTACCTGTCTGCTCCAAAGTATCAAGTTGATAATTCATATAAGCGGTTTCTTTTTCGCGCGCGCTATATGCGTCTATATCATCGCCTTTTTCATCACGTATGGCTTCAAGTGCGTTTCTCAGAAGAATGGTGTTCTTTTGTAATTCACGATAATCCAAAATGGCATCGCTGTCGCTGCCTTCAAGTGGCATGGCGAATGAAAAGCTGCGCACCAATTGTAAAAAGTACAACGCCTTGTTGTGAATATCAGTCAGCGCGGATTGATAGGCGTCAGGCTTCAGGTTTTGATCCTGTAAAATATCAATAAATTCCTTACGTGTTTTTTCAAGACCGTTAACAAGCTGACTGTACGAATAAAGGTTGTCTTTTCGTTTTGCTATTCCGAAAGCGGACAGGACGGATTTATTTTTAATTTCAAAAACGTTTAGGCGTACAGCATCGTATGGATTGAAAATAAGACGGGCAAGTGTTGCGGATGGGGCCTCTGCAAAAGGCGCCTCGGATCCGCTGAGTTTTTTCAATTGCAAACGTGCGAAACTGTCGATCGGTTTTATGCGGCCTTCGTGTAAAACGGGTAGTGTTTTAAAATCAGTGCCGATTTTAATGTCGGATGCAAGGGCGGGGCTGCTTGCCGATATCATAAGAATAAGCAAGCATCCGAATTTTACGGCAGATTGTGAAAGGCGTCCCTTTAAAATATTCAGAATATGCAGAGCCAAGCCAAGCGCTGTAATCAGACCGGCAAGATAGGGGAAAATGCGCCCCTTGTTATAAACAACAGCCAAGATGCTGACGTATTCCCCGCGGTTGTTGGTTTCGTATGCGGATTGATAAAAGCGATAGTTCTTATACGTCAGCGGTTCGTTCATTGTGATGCTGGCAGGCACGGAATGGCCGTCATCAAAAATTTGTACGTCCGATTGATAAGATTTCGCCGTTGATGTGCCCGGATAATATTCAATGTTGAAACTTTCAAGTTTAATGTCGAACGGCAGGAGGCTGTATACCCGCTCGGTTGTGAAAATATATTCGTCGCCATCAATTTTAATTGTGGGAGGTTTTGGGAAGAATAAAAATGAAAGATATTTTTGCGTTTCTTCACTATCGCTTAAATCAATTTTAAATGTCAGACCTGACAGGTTTTGTTCCCGATCTTTTTCAGAGGGTATATCAACCAAATTCATACCGCCGCTTTTTTTATCAAAAGTGATTTTGCAATTTATGCATTTATTTAAAACCTGAAGATTAAAGGGTAATTCGGCATGGCTCAGGTTTTGATTATCTGAAACCTTGTTCAGGTTGAATTGTTTGATACGTAATCCGTTTTTATATACGGTCAATGCGGCGTCGTCATAGCTTTGCGTATAACCGCGCAATTCATCTTTGATCATCGGTAATACAGTATCAGTGCGGCTGATGCCAGATATAATGCCGCCAATCAACAGCAGGATCACGCCCGCATGGGCCAGATGAATACCGGCTTTCTCGCGTGTCCAGACGCTGTATCCCAGAAAGCGTGCCAGCAAATTCAGGAAAAATACGGACATCACGCTGAGGCCGCCGGGTAGGGGCATATACCCGGCCCATAAGATCCAGCTGTAAAAATATTTATCAAGTGCGCCATACAGCCCGATATATTTTTGGGCAATTGTGCCAAAAATTAAAAGCAGCATCATATAGATCAGCACCCAAAATGTAATATGGGGCGAAGCGCATTTTTTTATGATCAGATTCATGATAGTGCTATAGCACAAATGTCTTTATACATGGACTTTTTTTTATTCCCATGATATCGATATGTCAATTCAACAAGAGATACCATTCAAATGGCGGCTGTTCACAACCATTCACATTTTCCCGCATTTTTAAATACCGTGTGGGCCAAGGCATTCATCGTGGCCGTGATATTGATTTCATGTGTTGTGCCATCTGATATCGGCGGGATAGTTTTTCATGTTCTGGTGGAATCCTATCTGACTGTTGCTGTCTTTGTCGCCCTGACCCTGATCCTTATCTATGGCGCTGAAAATATTTTCAATTTCGATCTGGGCAAATATAATCGGGCCCATCCAAGGGCGCAGGTCTGGATATCGTCATTGTTGGGGGCAATGCCCGGGTGCGGCGGCGCAATTATTGTCCTGACCCAGTATGTGAATGGATACATCAGTTTCGGGTCTGTGGTCGCTGTTCTGATTGCGACAATGGGGGATGCCGCCTTTTTGCTTTTGGCGAAAAAACCTTTGATGGCTTTGGTGGTGATGGCCGTTTCGGTTGTCGCTGCGATTATTACGGGAATCATTGTTGACCGTCTGCATGGACGTGACTTTATGAAGGTTAAAATAAAACCTAAAGAGGTGTATCATTCGAAGACCGTCAAGGTGCCATCACAGCATACCCGTGATATTATTAGGTTTCTGACATTCATTATTATGTTCCCTGGTGTGATCGCCGGTATGTTAATGGCCTTCAGATTTGATGTTCCCCACGAAGTTCAGGATATCATCGGGGGCATCGGAATATTTTTTCTTTTGATCGTATGGGTTTTACTGAAAGATCAGAATCCGCTGGTTAATTATGCAGTGGAAACGTCGAAAACAAATCTTGTGCGCCGCACAACTGATGAAACCGCCTTTATTATTATCTGGGTTATTCTGGCCTTTTTCCTTTACGACCTAACGGTCGAGGTTTTTGATATCCAGCTTGAAAATATATTCTCATCGGTTGCGTGGCTGATGCCGTTGACAGGTGTGCTGATCGGCTTTATTCCAGGGTGTGGACCGCAAATAATCGTCACGACGCTTTATATAAATGGGATTGTTCCATTCTCCGCACAGCTTGGAAATGCGATCAGCAATGATGGTGATGCGCTGTTTCCGGCAATCGCCTTGGCACCGAAAGCAGCGCTTTTGGCGACGCTTTACAGTGCCGTGCCCGCCGTGATTATTGCCTACGCTTATTTCTGGATTTTTGAATAAATCCGTCTTGCTATGTGTCGCCTTTATATGTTAAGCAGTCGGCTGAGGTGTGTAATAATAAAGAAGGAGATTCGGCGGTGGAGCTTAATCCTAAAAACTATGTATTGAACCGTTTGCAATCGATCATGGCACTCTTGATCAGTGCGGCGATTATGTGTGTCGGTCACGGCCTGTTAAATACCGTTATCGGTTTGCGCGCGAATGCTGAAAATTATTCCGACTTTGTTATCGGTCTAATGACCTCCAGTTACTTCTTTGGTTTCGTTCTGGGCACATACGCATGCGGAAAACTTGTGCCGCGCGTCGGACATATCAGATGTTTTGCTATTTTCGCATCCTTGGCATCGGCCCTGACACTTTTACTGGTATTGCGGGTTGATCCGGTGACGTGGATTTTTGTGCGTCTGGTTTATGGTGCCTGTATGGCCGCGATTTATATGGTGATGGAAAGCTGGCTAAACCTGATTTCAAAAAATGAAGAGCGCGGACAGATCCTGTCTTTTTATATGATTACAGTCTACCTGGGCCTTGCCGCCAGTCAGGGCTTTATGCTTTTGGCATCGCCGCAGTCATATATTCTTTTTGCAGTTGCATCGGTTTTATTGTCTTTCTCGCTGATCCCTGTGGCGGGCAGTCGTACGCCCCAACCCAGAATGCGCAAGTCTGAAAACTTTACGCTAAAACAATTGTTCCAAACATCCTATCTTGCGACCACGGGCGTTTTTACCACGGGTTTGATTAACGGGTCTTTCTGGGGATTGGCGCCGATATATCTCAGCAACATTGGAATGACCGATGCGCGCGTCGGTTGGTTTATTGCCTTTCAATATTTGGGGGGTCTGATATTACAATGGCCGATCGGTTATCTTTCAGACAAAATCAAACGCCGCAGCGTGATTGTCGTGATGTTGTTTATTTCAACAATTGTCTCGCTGTACCTTTATGCTTTAACACCAGATGGATCGATGAAATTATTCATTCTGTTTTTGGCAGGTGCCTTTTTATTCGGCGGTATCAATAGCACTTTGCATTCGCTGTTTTTGGCACACGCCAATGACTTTTTAAAGCCGAACCAGGTTGTCAAAGCCAGTGGCGGTCTTTTAACGGTTCATGCTTTAGGTGCGATGATTGGCCCATTAATTGCCACCGTCTTCATTGAATATTTTGAAGACCCTGGTCTTGTATTGTTTACAGCATGTGCATCGCTGGTGGCCTTTTCATTCTCGGTCTTCAGATTGTTCACAGGCCGTAAGGTTCCGAAAACAACCAAGGCGTGGTTTGTCCCGGTTCCAAGGGCCGAAGCCCGCGTTGGTAAACTGGATCCGCGGCGATATGTCGGCGGGCGATCACACCCCGATAGTTGATTTTTATAGATCAAATGCGGCAAATTTGATAAAACTGCCTTAACAGAAAGGCTTTATCAATGACCGATTCAAAAATCCGTACCCGCTATGCGCCATCGCCGACAGGTTTTCTTCATCTTGGGGGATTGCGTACAGCTTTGTATAACTGGCTCTATGCCCGTGCAAATGGGGGTGAATTTGTTATTCGTGTTGAGGATACCGATCAGGCGCGCCATGTTGATGCTTCGGTTGATCAGATTTTGGAATCGATGAAACTGGTCGGAATGGATTGGGATGCAGAGCCTGTATTCCAAAGCAAACGCGGTGATATCTATCAGGAATATTTTCAAAAACTGATCGATGCCGATATGGTCTATCCTGCTTTTGAGACGATGGAAGAGCTGGAAGACATGCGCCAAAAGGCCATGGCCGAAAAGAGACCGGCTGTTTATAACCGCGCCGCGCGCGATATGCCAAAGGCGGAACGCGAAGAGAAAATCAAAGCAGGCGTGCCACACGTCTGGCGTTTCAAAACACCTTTAGACGGCGACACCGTTGTAAATGATATGTTGATGGGCGGCGATGAATGCCGTTTTGCCAACGAGCAGATTGGCGATTTTGCGATCTCGCGCCCCGGTCCAGCGGGCGAGCCTGTTCAGTTCCTGTATAATTTTGTGGTAACCATTGATGACGCCTTGATGGAAATCACGAATGTCATCCGCGGTGTTGAACATCTGGGGAATGCGGCAAAACAAATTTTGCTGTATAAGGCCTGGGGGTTCGAGCCGCCGAAATTTTTGCATCTGCCGCTGATTTTGAAAGGCGGTAAAAAGATGAGCAAGCGCGATACAGATGCTGACCCGCGCACGCCGGTCAGTGTAACAGCGCGCCGTGATTTGGGATATCTACCCGAAGCGATTGCGAATTATATCGCTCTGTTGGGTTGGACGGCCCCCGATGAAAACGAGCTTCTCAGTCTTGATGAAATGATCAAAGGCTTCTCTCTTGATCGTCTCAGCAAATCAAATGCAAATTTTGATGAAGATAAATTTATGCATATCAACAGCTGGCATCTGCGCAATTTATCTGATGACGAACTGGTCAAGCGTATCACACCATTTATTGAAGAGGACGGATATAAATCATCCGTGCCATGGCTTTCGGAAGCGGCGGCGCTCGTGAGTGATCGCTGCAATCTGTTAAGCGATTTTTCCGATGCGCTATCATATTTTTACGCGCTGCCGGAAGATTACGAAGAAAAAGGCGTCGAGAAGTTTTTCAAAACAGATATCTCTGAAAATATCCTTGGCACCGTTGCAGATAAGGTTGAAAAGATCGAAGCTTTCGAAATCGAGGCCCTAGAAAAAATGCTGCATGATACAGTCGAAGAAATGGAATTAAAATTCGGAAAATTTGGTCCTGTTATTCGCTTGGCATTGACCGGGCGTATGCAGAGCCCCGGACTGTCCGAGGTCATGCACATCTTGGGACATGAAGAATCGGTTCGTCGCTTGCGCGTAGCGGCGGATTATATCGCATCAAACAACTTGTCATCGGCGGCATAAATGAATCAGCCCCGTACAGTTTTTTACCATCACCCCTGTCTTGACGGCACGACAGCCGCTTGGGCCGCCTATCAAAAGTGGGGAGATAATGCCGAATATATCGGAGTCGATCACGCGGCATACGAACAAACACAGGTAAAAATTCTGGATCACGTGACCCCTGAAACTATTGCTGTCTTCGTTGATTTCGCACCCCGTACACAGGTCCTGGAAAATATTATTGATAAGGTCAAAGGCGTTGAAATTTTTGACCATCATGTTTCCGCGCAAAAAGATTTGCAACCGTTTTTAGATCACCCGAAATGTCACATCTATTTTGATATGAACAGGTCAGGGGCGGGTATCGCCTTTGATGAATTTTCGAATGGTGCGGCGCGCCCTTTATTTATAGAAATGGTCGAACGCATTGATCTTTATAAGCCCGAGCGCTTTGATACGCCTGACCAGTTCTATCTGGTTTCATCCTATTTATCATCTCTGGATATGGGTAAGCCGCTCGCACAGATGATGCCATTAATAAACGAGCTTGTCGGCGTTCAGGATATCAGCGTTTTTGAACATCGTGGACGGGACCCTCGAAACGCTTATTTGGAACAAGTCGAGCAGGTCTTAAAAGATGTCGATTTTGTGAATCTGACTATATTAGAAACGGCGTCAGGCTGTTTTGAAGTTCCTTTTGCGCGTGCTAGCATTAATGATATGGGTCATGAATTTTCGCCCAAGCTTTTGGCCCGATGTCCGCATGAACATAAAATGGGTATGGTCTGGCATTTCCATGATCATAAAACCGTCAAGCTGAGCCTTCGCAGTGACGGGCATATTGATGTCAGTATGATTGCTGAGGAAATGGGCGCAGAGCACGGAATCAACGGTGGCGGCCACAAAGGGGCTGCAGCGGTGCGTTTTACAGTCGAGCAGTTTCGCGAATTCGCACCAAAAATAAACTATAATTTTAATGCCATACCCCCCGAGGCTTAAAAAAAAGGCCATAAAAGAATGTCCGCCTGAAATTCAGACGGACATCTTCGTTTAGGGAGAATTCTTAAATTCCTCGCAAATTCGTTGTTGCAAATAAACTGCCCGGAATTTGCTACCTATGTTTTTTTACATACCAGGCTTGTTAGGGCTTGGTGCTTTCTTAGGTGCATCTTCCGTAGAGTTTTCGTCGGATGGTGCATCGTCGTTAGCTTCTGTTGTTTCTGGCAGGGTTGACTGTGTCAGACCCATTTCAGCGTTTCTGAAGTCTTCCATCAGTTTAGCCATGTTGCTGTTATCGTTGCTTTCAACAGCTGTTTTCAGGTTTTCAGCAGCAGTGTTGAAGGCTGTACGGGCTTCTTCAGTTGCATCTTTGTACCAGTCTTTTTCTTTGGTCTCTTCAGCTTCTTTTAGAACCGCTTCGGCAGAGGCTGCAGCATTTGCGTTTGCAATTTCTGCTTCAACTTTTTCGCGTGTGGCTTCGGCCATTTGTACGCGTTTTGCGATTTCTTCTTCTGACAGACCACCTGGTGTCTTGATTTCAGCTGTAAACGGTCTCTTTGTTTTGTTATCTTGCGCTGTCAGCGTAATCAAACCATCGGCGTTGATGTTAACCGTAACTTCGATTTCAATCTCACCGGCTTTTGCTGGTGGAACTTCCATTTGTAGTTCGCCCAATTCCTGCATACTTGGATCATCACAGCTTTTGCTTTCACCTTGGAACAGGCGGATACGTACGCTTTTCTGACCGTCTTGGCTGGTCGAGAATGTATGCGGGTGTGTGATTGAGCATGGAATTGTGCTTTGTTTTTCAACAACACGCTCTGCTTCACCGCCGTTAATACGAACGGCCAATGACAGTGGAATAACGTCCATCAGGGCGATGTTACCAACTTCACCGGATAATACACCACCTTGAACAGAGGCACCGGCCGCAACCACTTCGTCAGGGTTAACGCTGCAGTTTGGTTCTTTTCCGAACACGCCTTTAACGAATTCTTTAACAGCCGGCATACGTGTCATACCACCAACCATAACAACTTCGTTAATGTCAGACATAGAAAGTCCGGCGTCAGCCAAGGCTTTCAAGCAAGGCTCTTTCGAACGTTCGATCAGACCTTTAACCAGACCTTCCAATTCTGCACGGCTCATGTCCATCATGATGTTTTGTGGCTGACCATCAAATACAGCGATGTATGGAATGTTGATGCTGGCGCTTTCCATAGAGGACAGCTCTTTTTTAGCTTCTTCCGCAGCCTGTTTGATGCGTTGCATAGCAGCTTCACGTGCGGCATCTCCGTAACCTTTTGCATCGTCAGATACTGTAAGGTCGACACCAGACTGATCTTTGTATGATGAAAGGATATGGTCAATAATGGCACGATCAAAATCTTCACCGCCCAGGAATGTATCACCGTTGGCGGCCATAACTTCGAATGATGTTTCGCCATCAAGGTCCATAATTTCCAATACAGATACGTCAAACGTACCACCGCCCAGATCGTAAACGATAATGTTCTGATCTTTTTGTGTGTTCAGACCAAAAGCAAGGGCCGCCGCTGTCGGCTCGTTGACAATACGTTTAACATCCAGACCTGCAATACGTCCCGCATCTTTCGTCGCTTTACGCTGTGCATCGTTAAAGTAGGCAGGAACTGTAATTACAGCTTCTGTAACCGGCTCGCCCAGTTTTGTTTCTGCAGCAGCTTTCAGTTTTTTCAGAATTTCTGCGCTGATTTCCTCAGGTGATTTTTTTTGACCGTCAATTTCGACCCAAGCCGCTTCCGTGTTGTCAGCTTTGACAATTTTGTAGGGAGCTGTTTTCATCATTTTTTGAACTTCAGGATCGTCGATTGTGCGGCCGATCAGGCGCTTAACAGCATAAACAGTGTTTTTGGCGTTTGTGACAGCCTGGTTTTTAGCATTTTTACCAACCATCACTTTTCCATCTTTATATGCAATGATAGATGGGGTTGTGCGTTCGCCTTCCTGATTCTCCAGAATCTTCCAGTTTTTTGTCAGCGGGTCATATACTGAAACCGCAGAGTTAGTTGTTCCTAGGTCGATACCGATAATTTTGCTCATGTGTATTCTCCATATACGTTGTTCAGTTAAATTCAAACCTTGCATATATATTACATAACACGAAAAAATAGTCAAGGCTTTTTTCATAAAAATTTAACGAAATATTACGATTTTGTTAATTTAGAGAGCTCGAAATCTATCATTTACGGGCGTATACCAAAGATTGCAGTGCCAATACGCACGGATGTCGTGCCGAATTTAACGGCCGTCATATAATCCCCGCTCATGCCCATACTCAGTTTTTTAAGCCCTAATTGATTCGTAAGTTTGCGAAGAAGGGCAAAGTGAAGGGATGGGGCCTCATCTATTGGCGGAATACACATCAGGCCTGTAATATTCAGGCCCAATTTGCGGCCGTATTCGTATAAATCTTTTAGATCACGGGGCAAAATTCCGGATTTTTGATCTTCTTCGCCAGTATTGACCTGAATATAATATTCAAGTGTACGCCCCTGTCTTTGTTCTTCGCCAGCACAGGCATCAATGATTTTTTTTCGATCAAGCGTTTGAATGACGTCGAATAGTGCGACGGCATCTGCTGTCTTGTTTGATTGCAGTGGTCCGATTAAATGTAACTTTGTATCGGGGTAGGTCTTTTTAAGATCAGGCCAGATTTTAAAGGCATCCTGAACACGGTTTTCACCATATATCTTTTGACCAGCATCTAAAGCCTCCAGAATACGGTTTGCGGGTTGCTTTTTACTGACGGCAATGATCTCGATGTCTTGTCCGACATCGGATCTGATTTTATGCAGATTTTTTGAAATGCTCATATTCGTCCAGCAGCTTGTCCCAGAATGTTTCTTCCAATTTTATATTATATAATGTATTCGCTGGAACAATCGTCCCAACTGAGATAACATTCAATTCCGTCATATAGTCGCCCAGCATATCAATTCCAACAAAGAAAAGACCGTAATCTTTCATGATGGGGCCCAGTTCGCGGCAAAGGGCTTGTTCGCGCAATGTAAGCTCACTCGCCTCGACCGTTGCACCCTGTGTCACATTTGCCAAGGAGTTCTCGCACTGCGGCACCCGCAGGATTGAACAAATAGGCTCGCCCCCGAACATAATGATACGTTTATCACCTTTTACAGCGTCTTTGATGTATTCTTGTACGATAAAAGGGCTCTCGCCATATTCTTTATATGTATCTTCAAAATATTGCTGAATATCTTGCGGCTTTGACTTAAGCCGTTTTACACCATTTCCGCCAAAGCCATTCACAGGTTTAATAATGACATCGGAATGGTTTTTTAAAAAATGTTCCAGGTGACCGGCGCTTTCAACAATCGCGTATGGCACGATAAAATCGGGAAAATTACTGATGAAATATTTTCCGTGCAATTCACGGATGCCGCGCGGATCATTCGTTATAAAGACTTTATCGGCCAGGGCATCCAGAATATAGGATGTGTTCATACGTTTATAGCCGTCGGGGTTTGAGCGCAGGACAATAATGTCATAGCGCTCGAGGTTTTTTGCGCTCTCATCGCCCATATGAATATGATCATCAAGATTTTCATTCAGGGTAATCGGGCGCACAAGTCCGATGACGCGGCCGTTCGTCAGGCACAGATCCTTCGCAGTGCAATAATCGACTTGAAATCTTCTGTTCTGAGCCTCGAAAATTAATGCAAGCGTTGTTTCTTTTCCGGGCTTTAATTCCGGAACGGGATCGCCAATAAAAAGTATGTTATAGGATGACATGCCCTCTTTATATCACAGGGGGTATACATCTGAAATCGGAAAAAATTGATTTTTTGTCACTTTACTGATATAAAAGGTTAATAGCCATAATAACAAAAAGGGGTAAGTATGGAATGCTGGATTCTATATGATGGGGATTTTGAATCGCACCAGCCTGGTGCCTATGAAACACGCCGTTTTATTGAGGCCGGCCGCAAACATGGCGTTAATATTTCTGTATACAAGCCCGAACAATTCGATCTGATTGTCAATTGCGATGACCGCGACAGCGTCATGATCGATTCGCGCACCCTGCCATTGCCAGACTTTGTTTTGACCCGTATTTCAGGTGATGTGAACTATTTCACCCTCGCGGTGATTCGCCATCTGGAACGTCTGGGCGTTCCCTGTTTTAACAGCTCCGAAGCTTTGGAGGCCGTTAAAGACAAGCTGCATTCACAGCAGATGCTGGCCGAACATAACCTGCCGGTGCCAAATACCATGCTGGGTAAATTCCCTGTTGATATTGATATGGTCGAACAGAAAATCGGTTTTCCGGTTGTTGTAAAAACACTTGTAGGTACACATGGTAACGGCGTTTTCCTGTGTGAGGATCGCGACCGTTTTACAGATTTGATGCATCTGTTGAATGAAACCAGCCCTGACATACATATCATTTTTCAGGAATTCGTAGCAGCCAGCCATGGACGTGACCTGCGCGTTTTCGTTATCGATGGCAAAGTCGTTGCCGCGATGAAACGCGAATCAAAAGATGGTAATTTCAAGGCAAACTTTTCACGCGGAGGAAGCGTCGAGGAATTTGCGGTTACGCCAGAGATCGAAGAATTGGCGATTGAAAGCGCCCGCGCGTTGAATCTGGACATCGCCGGAGTTGATATTCTGTTTGATGATGACGGGTATCAAATTTGTGAGGCAAATGGTGCTCCTGATTTCCGTGGTCTAGAAAGCTGCTGTAATGTCAGTATTGCCGATGAAATTCTGGGTACAATTATTAATCACGTCGTTGCCCTGCACGCGCGTGAAGTTCTGCATTTTCCGATGCGCGCCCAACCTGTAAATTCCTAATTAAAAAAAGATAAAAAAAAGACCGCCGATTTGGCGGTCTTTTTATATTCGGATGTTTCAGATTATGATTTTTGCCCGGCCAGGAAAGCCTTAGGCGCAGGGTCAATAACCTGGATGCCGCTGCGCGTAATTTCCTGAACGGCAAGTCCGCGTTCGACAAGCCCGTCTGCACGGAAGCGGAAGATACCGTCAATGCCGGCAAAGCCGCGTGGCGACCTTAGGCGCTCGCTGGTATAGACCTGATCTGACGGTGTATTACCCGCACTTTGGGCCAGTATGGCGGCCAAGGCGGTTCCGTCATAGGCAAGACTGGCGATACGCGGCGGCATGCTGCCGTAGGTATTCTGGTAGCTGCGTTCGAAGTTCCTGCGCAGGCGTGGCTCGGGCGCTGCAAACCATGCACCATGCATCATCGGTTCGCTGACAAGTGATGGGTCATCCCATAAACCTGTTCCCAGCAGTTTCACCTGATCCGTGTTAACACGGTATTGACCCAAATAGGTTGAAAGCGTTTTGACGGCTTGTCCGCCGATCGGCAACATCATGGCGTTAAACGGCAGGGTGTTGTTTTGGTAATTGCTGGCGGCGCGTGCGTCGTTCTCTGTGAAAACGGCAAGGCGTCCCGGCAGGTCCTCTGTAGTAACTGGATATATATCCTGTTTGGCAATCGATGTCCCATTTGCAGACAAAACATTACCCAATGTTTGTTTCACCATTGAACCGTATTGTCCTTCCGGGGCAAACAGGGCAACGCGGTTATGCCCACGTGAAATGGCGTAGTTTGTCACGCGCGCCACCTGTGTAAAGGGTAAAAAGCCCATAATGTAGGCGCTTTGGTCAGCTACATTCCAGTCCGTTGAGAAGGCAATGACCGGCACATTCGCAGAACGTGTGATCGGTTTAATCGCTGTCACGGATTCACTGAACAACGGGCCCAAAATCAGATTGGCGCCATCATTTACAGCTGTGCGTGCTGCTGTCTGTGCGCCTTCCGGCGTCCCTTTGGTATCACGTGGAATCAGTTCGAAATTCTCGCTGCCGACATCAAACAGCGCCAATTGCGCTGCATTTAAAAGGGCATTACCAATCGCTTGGTGGTCACCTGATAATGGAGCAAGCAAGGCAACTTTCACCTTTGCACCGGCCACCGGAACAGCGGGGGCAGGGTTTTGTGAATATGTCGTTGTCTTTTCAACATCAGGCACTGGGGCTGCGGCTATGTTGTTTTGAATGTTGCGGCTGTCCTGCCAGTCGATTTGAGGCTGGACCTGTTGTGCTCCGTTTTCGGCTTGTGCGCGTTTCAAATTATCTGATGTTTGCGCCATATTCCAAGGTGAACGATAGTTATCACCCATCGGGCCGCTACCTGTACATGCTGTCAAAAAGACAATGCAAAGTATCGCGAGTATTAAATTTATATGTTTCATTTTCACTGTACCTTTGTAATTTCCCATCACTGCTAATAGTATATACGGGTGAGGATAGAATAAAGTGCCATTTGAATTAAAAAAAGAAAAACTTGCATGCGGATTGTACGTTGTATCAACGCCGATTGGCAATATGCGGGATATAACCCTGCGTGCGCTGGATATATTATCGAATGCAGATCATGTATATTGCGAAGATAAACGTGTTACGGGCAAATTATTATCAAGTTATGCGATTAAAACGCCTTTAAGGCTGTATCATGACCATAATGGGGAAAAACAGCGCCCTGATATTTTGGCCGCGCTAGAGGACGGACAATCTGTAGCATTGGTTTCGGACGCCGGTACGCCGGGTGTTTCAGATCCGGGTTTTAAATTATTCCGCTATGTTATTGACGCGGGACATTCGATTTTTCCGGTCCCCGGAGCCTCAGCCGCCCTGGCGGCACTGGCGGGTGCGGGGCTTGCCACTGACCGCTTTTTATTTGCAGGCTTTCTGCCACCAAAATCTGCCGCACGTCAGGCCAAGCTTCAGACGTTAAAAGAAATGGATGCGACCATCATATTATATGAAACGGCAAATCGTATGCAGGCTTTTGTCAAAGATATCAAAGCTGTCATGGGCCAGCGCCAAATTGTTCTGGCGCGTGAGCTTACCAAGAAATTCGAGGAATTTATCCGTGGGGATACCGAAGAGATACTGGAGATTCTGGCAGATAAAAAATTCAAGGGTGAATTTGTTGTCCTGATTGAGGGGATTGATGAAAAGCAGCTATCCGATCAAACCTGGACAGGTGAAAAGCTAGATACGCTTTTGTCAAAAGCTATGGGCAACATGAATATGTCGGTTAAAGATGCCGCGGCCTATGCCGCAAAGGAAAGTGGTCAGCCGAAACGAAAACTTTACGCCCGCGCTGTAATCCTTTCAAAAAATGGACTCGTGTGATGAAGACGGCCTATGCCAAGGGGCTATATGCTGAAACGTTGGCGACGATGATGCTGCGCGTCAAAGGTTATAAGATATTAAAAACAAGGTACAAGACCCGCTTTGGCGAGATTGATATTATCGCCAGCAAGAAAAATCTGTTGGCTTTCATCGAGGTTAAAGCCCGTAAAGATAAAGCGGGGGCGTTGGAAGCTGTTAGTCTTAAATCTCAAGAACGCATTGCCAATGCGGCGCGTTTCTTTTTATCTGAATATCCGGATTATAATAATTTCGATATGCGCTTTGATGTTATCAGTGTCATACCCGGCAAGGTCCCGAATCATCATAAAAACATGTGGAGCACCTGAATTTAATTGACATAATATTAAAATTTTGTTAATGTTACTGTGTGTTTAAATGTAGATTGGCTAGGGACTAATATTGCAGAACTCTGTAGAAAAACAATTGCAAGACATTATGCTACCACTGCCGCAAAACGGCGAATTTATGAATGGTACAGGCTGCACACTTTTGTTTTTAAATGAATATGGGCTTGTTGTAAGGTTTGAATATAAAAGCTCCTTTAAAGAAAAACGCCCAGATCTGAAGTCAGACGCGATTTTACAACCTTTGCTGACGATAGAAACAGAAGACTGGGACATGGAAGTATGCCCCGGCCTGCCGATCCTGAGTTATGATGTTTGTAAGACATATCTCAAGGCTATACCTCTTGGGTCTCTTCAAGATGAATTCAATCAACGGCTAAAAAAAGACAGGCTGTTTTTGTGGGATATGCAGTATGAAAATTGTGGTTACATGCCTGACGTATCAAATCCAGAAAAAATTATCCCGATTGTTATTGATAGAAACGCCGTGCGAGAAGAACTTGCAACAGCCGTTTCTTTGGTAAATAAGATACTTCCATGGAAAAACAAACATGTTGATTTTCCAAAGAAAGCACAAGCTGTCTTTGATCCATTAAAGGAAGCTTTTACAAGAGCTGCTGTTGAAAAAGGCGAAGAAAGAGCAGGTGCCTTTAAAAAGGCGTATAACCTATGCCGTGAATTCCGTGAAGAAGGTAAACTGGTTTGTGGGTGGCAAGAGCCGGATGTTTGTAAAAACAAGACAGAAAAAGCCAACGAGGCTGCCTCAAATTATCATCAGCGACTTAAAGACCACCACCAAAAACTTTTCAGGTAACGAGAAGACTGGAAAAACCATATCCTCTGGCCTATAATTTTAGTTACAGGTTTTCAACACTTGTTTCTTAAAGAGGGGCCCATGAAAAAAACAAAAATCATTTACGCTGGTATTATTGCGATCGCACTAGCTGGTTGCACACCATTGGGCGCGGCTGTGGGGGCCGGCGCAAGCTTTGGTATTGCGGCAGCGCAGGAAGGCGGCATTGAAGCCGCGACAACTGATGCCGCGATCAGGCTGCAAATTCATGACCTTTGGTTCAAACACTCTGTCGATATGTATCGCAAGCTGGACATGACAGTTAAAGAAGGGCGCGTTCTGGTGACAGGAACCGTGTCAGATCCGGACCTACGTGTTGATGCGATCCGCCTGGCCTGGCAGGCCGATGGTGTGCGTCAGGTGATCAATGAAATTCGCGTTGAAGACAGCAAAACTCTTAAAAACTATGTGCAGGATACATGGATTACAGGCCAGCTACGCACCAAACTGACATTTGATAAACAGGTTCAGTCGATTAACTATTCAATCGATACGGTTAAGGGTACCGTTTATTTAATGGGCGTTGCCCAGGACGATAAGGAACGCCAGCGCGTGATTGACCATGCACGTAACCTTGCCTACGTTAATAATGTTGTCAGTTATGTGCGTTTGCGCGGCGAAACGCCCGATGGCCTCCAGCCGCCGACAGGAACAGAAAAACAGTAATGCAGATCAATACCGCACAGCAGGCGTTGGATTTTATAAAGAAAGCGGGTCGTGCCGAAGATTGCCCGCTGAATATTTTTATTACGTCGCTGGCCTTTGCCAAATTGTTTCACCCCGATCATGACCTGACAGACTATCTGGCTCATATGGAACAAATGGTTGAAAAACTGCATCAGGAATATGCAATTGCTGTTGAAAAGGAGGATTATGATTCTCTTGATCTGAAGCGCCGCACGCTGGTTCATGTGATGACAGAAGAGTTCCTGTATGACGGGGATGTGGATGATTATAATAATCCCATCAATGCGAATATGATTTCGGTAATTGACCGCAGGCGCGGTCTTCCTGTTGCATTAGGTATATTATACCTTCACCTGGCGCGTGAAATGGAATGGGATGTATACGGGCTTAACTTTCCGGGACATTTTTTATTCGCATTAAAACATGATGGGGACAGTGTTTTTATCGACCCGTTTCGCGGCGGGCGTGTTGTCGAAGCACCTGACATGCGCGAAATTTTAAAGGCCATTGCGGGACAGGCAGCTGAGTTGTCACACGAATATTATCAGCCGCTGGCTGACCACGACATTATTATGCGTTTACAAAATAATCTGAAAACGTCTTTTGTCGAACGCGAGGAATATGAAGATGCGTTGACAGTTGTCGAGGCTTTGCGTCTGTTTGATCCTGATGAATACAGGTTGCTTTTTGATGCCGCGATCTTGAAAGTCAAGACAGGGCAGATGAGCGCCGCGCGCGAAGATGTGCATGCTTATTTACAGGCAGCCCCAAATCCGCTGGAACGCGGCCATGCCGAACAGCTGTTATACGAGATCGAGCGGAGCCTGAATTGAGCACGCCAGAAAAAAACTGGGAATTCTGGATTGACCGTGGCGGCACCTTTACAGATATCGTCGCCAAAACACCCACGGGTGAAATCAAAACCCATAAAATGCTATCTGAAAATCCGGAGCGATATAAAGACGCCGCCGTTGCAGGTATTCGTTATTTTCTGGGGGTGTCTGATCAGGACGATATTCCGGCTGAAAAAATCGATGCCATCAAAATGGGTACAACCGTCGGTACGAATGCCTTGCTGGAGCGAAAGGGTGATAAGACAGTCCTGGTCATGACCAAAGGTTTGCGTGATCAGCTCCGTATTGGATATCAGAACAGACCAAAGCTGTTTGTGCAAAACATCGAGCTTCCTGAAATGCTCTATTGTGATGTGATTGAAGCGGATGAACGTATGTCGGCACATGGCGATGTCGTGCGCCCTATTGATGAAAGTAAATTGCGCGCGGATTTACAAAAGGCATATAACAGCGGTATTCGTGGCTGTGCGATTGCTTTCATGCATGGGTATCGATATCAGGATCACGAAAAAAAAGCAGGCGAGATTGCACGCGATATAGGCTTTACGCAGATATCCATCAGCCATCAGGTCAGCCCGTTGATGAAATTGGTCGGGCGCGGGGATACGACTGTCGTCGATGCCTATCTATCGCCCATTTTGCGGCGCTATGTCGATCAGGTGACAACTGCTGTCGGGGATGTGCGGTTGATGTTTATGCAATCAAATGGCGGCCTGACGCGCGCCGAAGATTTTCAAGGCCGTGACTGTATCCTGTCAGGCCCCGCAGGCGGCATTGTCGGCGCGGCGCAAACATCAAAACTGGCAGGCTTTGATCGTATGATCGGCTTTGACATGGGCGGAACCTCAACAGATGTGACGCATTACGCGGGTGAATATGAACGCAGTTTCGAAACCGTTGTTGCAGGTGTTCGTCTGCGGGCCCCGATGATGAATATCCATACGGTTGCGGCAGGCGGCGGGTCTGTCTGTCATTTCAGTGGCGGGCGATATCGCGTTGGTCCTGAATCGGCGGGCGCAAACCCCGGACCTGCGGCCTATCGGCGTGGCGGTCCGCTGACAGTGACAGATTGTAATGTGATGCTGGGGAAATTAAGGCCTGAATTTTTTCCGCATATTTTTGGGCCTGATGCCGACCAAGCGCTTGATAAGAATATTGTCGCACAAAAATTTGAAACGTTGGCAAAACAAATCGCAAATGAAACGGGATCAAAACGCACCCCGGCTGAAGTCGCGGCAGGTTTTTTAGAAATCGCCGTTTTGAACATGGCGCGCGCGATCAAAAAAATATCGGTCGAACGCGGGTATGATGTCAGCACCTATACTATGAACTGTTTTGGCGGCGCGGGCGGTCAACATGCCTGTTTGGTTGCGGATGCCTTGGGAATGACAAAAATTATGATCCATCCGCATGCGGGCGTTTTATCAGCCTATGGTATGGGGCTGGCCGATACGCGCATAATGTCAGAAAGGGCCGCAGAAAAACCGCTATCCGAACACGCAGTCGATCATATTCAAAATGAAATTGCGCCAACGCTGAAAAAGCATTTCAGCCAATTGCAAGATCAGGGCTTTAAAGACGAACATATAGAGCATGACGTTAAACTCATGATCCGTTATGCCGGAAGTGACAAGCCCCTGAACATAGAGATCGGAACAGCCAAAGAGGTGAAAACCCGTTTCGAAGGTGCCTATCAGCGCCAATACGGTTTCATTATGCAGGGCAAAGACCTGATCATCGAAGCTGTCAGTATTGAAACGATTGGTCAAACAGGCGAGGGCACCGAGCAGAAATCAGAAGCGCCCGACACATCAAAACCAGCCCCACAAGAAATTGTAGAGGTTTACATGGCAGGCGCGGATCACAAGACAGCTGTCTTTGAACGTGAAAATCTTAAAAGTGGCCAGCGCATTATGGGGCCGGCTTTGGTTCTGGAAGCTACGGGGACAAATGTGATAGAACCCGGCTGGCAGGCGGAGGTGAATGCATATAACCATCTGATCTTAACGCGTATAGAGGCCTTACCGAAACGTCATGCGGTTGGCACGGATGCTGACCCGCTAATGCTGGAAGTCTTTAACAATCTTTTCATGTCAATTGCCGAACAGATGGGAACGGTTCTGGAAAATACGGCCTACTCCGTGAACATCAAAGAACGGCTTGATTTCTCTTGTGCGATTTTTGACATCAAGGGCGGGTTGATTGCAAACGCGCCGCATATGCCGGTGCATCTGGGGTCTATGGGCGAAAGTATTCGCGCCATCATGTCAGCCTATGACGGCAGGATGAAAAAGGGCGATGTCTATATGCTGAATGACCCTTATGATGGGGGAACACATTTACCCGACATCACGGTTGTGACACCTGTCTTTGATCAGGGCGGCACCGATGTGTTGTTCTATGTCGCATCGCGCGGGCATCATGCTGATGTCGGGGGTATATCGGCGGGGTCGATGCCGCCGAATTCAAAAACAATTCAGGACGAAGGCGTCAGGATCACAAATTTTAAAATGGTTGATCAGGGCCGTTTTCTGGAAGATGAAACGCGGGCTTTGTTATCAGATAATCCGAATCCGGCACGTAACATCGACCAGAATATTGCAGACCTTCAGGCGCAGATTGCGGCAAATGAAAAAGGCGTCACTGAACTGCACAGTATGTGTAAGAAATTCGGACTTGATACCGTCAACCGCTATATGGGCTATGTGCAGGATAATGCCGAAGAACAGGTGCGGCGCGCAATCACACATCTAAAGGATGGCAGCTTTGAACAAAGGCTTGATAACGGATCTGTAGTTAAAGTTGATATTAAAATTGATACCAATAGCCGCAGCGCTATCATCGATTTTACCGGAACGTCAGAACAGCAGCCGAATAACTTTAACGCGCCATCATCCATCTGCCGCGCGGCCGTTTTATATGTTTTCAGAACGCTGGTCGAAGATGATATCCCGATGAATGAAGGGTGCCTGAAACCTGTTAAAATCATTCTGCCCCAAGGGTCGATGTTAAACCCGATGCCGCCTGCCGCGGTCGTCGCCGGTAATGTCGAGGTCTCGCAGGCGGTCACAAACGCCCTTTATGGTGCTTTGGGTGTTATGGCGGCATCACAGGGCACGATGAATAACTTTACCTTCGGTAATGACAGCTATCAATATTACGAGACGATTTGTGGCGGGTCGGGCGCGGGGCAGGGCTTTGGCGGAACTGATGCTGTGCAAACCCACATGACGAATTCACGCATGACCGACCCTGAAATTCTGGAATGGCGCTTTCCCGTCCGGTTGGAAGAATTTTCGATTCGTGAAGGCTCGGGCGGCACGGGTAAATATAAAGGCGGGAATGGTGTCGTTCGCAAAATCAGATTTCTGGAGCCGATGACTGCCAATATCCTCTCGAATAACCGTACGGTTGCACCCTATGGCATGCATGGCGGAGGTGATGGTAAAACAGGTGAGAATTCTATTGTGCGTGCCGATGGGCAGACTCAAGAGCTTGCAGCGACAGCAGACGCGCAAATGAACATAGATGACCTGTTCATTATTGAAACCCCGGGCGGTGGCGGTTACGGCGATTAATATCAATATTTTTTTTTCGATAAAGACTTTTTTCATTTTGATATGTCACTATATCAATTATGCGCAGATGTTGGTTGCGCATGTTCAACTATTAAGAAAGGAGGTGATCAGATGAATGATCATAAACAAAAGCCTAAGTCAAAGACAGAACGTGCAACAAAAGGCATGATCGGCATTTGGTCCCGCCTCGAAAAGGCAGGTTCATAGGTTTATACCGCTTTGGCTTAGGCTAAAGTTAGAGATCACGTATCTAAGGATCCCCGGCTTGGAAATGCCCCGGCCGGGGATTTCTTTTTTATTACGCAGCCTTGTCGGCCATTAGATCTTGCACGAAGGCGCTGAAATCATTCATATTTTCAAAGACATGTTGGGCACCTCCGGCAAGGAGTTTTTTCTCGTGCTCGCTATGATTCAGATGTGATGACCCGGAAAAACCGACGACGGTCATACCTGCGGCAACGCCAGCCTCGACACCGCGGGCGCTGTCTTCAATAACCATACAGTTTTCAGGTTCTACGCCAAGTTTTTCTGCTGCAAATAGGTATAGGTCAGGATGCGGCTTGCCGCGCGCAACATTCTCAGCTGCGTAAACATGAATATCAAAATAATGGCGTAATCCTGCGCGCTCCAATTTGCGTTCCAGCCATTCATTTTGAGTGGTGTTCGATGCTACAGCTTTTTTGAGCGAAAGGATTTCAAGAAATTCAACAGCGCCCTCAATCGCCTTTAACTCGTTTTCTAACATTTCAGTGCGTAGCTTTGTCAGATCCTCTGCAACCGTATCGTGAACAGGATGGCCATGGACCTCCATATGGCGTTCAGCAATGACGCGCAGATTATCGGCATAGGTCGAGCCGGTAAATTTGTCATGATATTCGTCTTTTGAAAAGCCAAGGCCCAGTTTGTCAAAATAGGCAAGGTCGACCTTTTCCAGCAAAGCTTCGCTATCAATCAAAACGCCGTCACAGTCAAAAATTATCGCGTCTATTTTTAAATTTTCTATCATCATATCAGCTCTTTAATTTAAAATATTTTCAAAATATTGGTCCAACTCTTCCATGTTTTCTACGACCGTATCGGCGCCGACAGAAATCAATTTTTCTTTGTGTGTCGCATGGTCAAGATGTGCAGCCCCCGTAAAACCAACAACATGCATGCCGGCCGTTACAGCGGCCTGAACGCCAAGCGGGCTGTCTTCAACAACCAGACAATTTTCGGGTGCAACGTCAATTTTTTGTGCCGCGTAAATGAACAAATCAGGCGCAGGCTTGGCATTTTTTACGTGCTGGGCGGAATAGATGTAATCGCCAAATACATGGCCGATCCCTGCGCCGGAAAGCTTTTTATTAAGCCATATATCATCGGCAGTGTTTGATGCTACAGCCAGCTTGACTTTAATATTTTCAAGCATGGAAAGTGTGCCGGGCATTTGCTCCAGCTCTTTCTCTAGTCCATCGCGGCGCATTTGTTTCAGGTCTTCTGAAAAGCTTTCGTCAAGTTCTTTGCCGTGAACTTTGAGATAGCTTTTTGAAATAATATCAATTGTTTGCTGGTGGGTGGCGCCTGAAAAAGCATTGTGATAATCTTTGCGGGTGAATGACAGCCCCATGTCATTTAATATTGCAATATCGACACGTTCCAAAATGCTCTCACTGTCGATCAGTACTCCGTCACAGTCAAAAATTATCGCATCTATCTTCATTTCTATTTCCTTGGGTTTTTCCGTATTTTAAGGTATAACGGGGCGAACGTTAAAAGTCTATGGAGAATACGATGGCGTCTTACGAATATGTCTATGTGATGAAAGATCTTTCAAAAACCTATCAAGGGGGCAAGAAAGTTCTCAGCGACATTTACCTCAGCTTTTTTCCGGGTGCAAAAATCGGTGTTCTTGGCCCGAACGGTTCAGGTAAATCAACCCTGCTGAAAATTATGGCGGGTATTGAAAAAGATTTTAATGGTGAAGCCTGGGCTGCAAAAGGCGCACGTGTCGGATATCTGCCGCAGGAACCGCAGTTAAACCCCGATAAGACCGTTAAAGAAAATATCATGGAAGGTCTTGGCGAAATTGTTGACCTGTTGCAGGAATACAACGATATCAGCGCCCAATTCGCCGAGCCCGATGCTGATTTTGATGCGCTATTAGGCCGCCAAGGTGAATTGCAGGAAAAAATCGAGGCCCAAGACGGCTGGAACATTGAAACGACTTTGAATATGGCGATGGAGGCCCTGCGTTGCCCGCCGGGTGATTCCAAAGTAACGCATTTATCCGGTGGTGAGAAACGCCGCGTCGCGCTGTGTAAACTGTTGCTTGAAAAGCCTGACTTGTTGTTACTGGATGAGCCGACCAACCATTTGGATGCCGAAACTGTTGCATGGCTGCAACGCCACTTGCATGAATATCCAGGTACAATTGTTATGGTCACACACGATCGTTATTTCCTTGATAACGTGACAGGCTGGATTCTGGAGCTTGACCGCGGAACCGGTATCCCTTATGAGGGCAACTATACAGCCTATCTTGAAAATAAACATAAGCGTTTGGAGCAAGAGGGCCGCGAACAGGATGCGCGCCAGAAGACCTTAAGTCGTGAACTGGAATGGGTGCGCCAGTCCCCCAAAGCGCGTCAGGCGAAATCAAAAGCCCGTATTAATTCATACGAAGAATTGCTGGCCGAAAGCCAAAAGCATGAAAAAACCAGAACGGCGCAGATTGTTATTCCTGTGCCGCCACGTCTGGGAAACCGTGTCGTTGAAGCCGACAATCTTAACAAGGGGTTTGATGACCGCCTGTTGATTGAGGGCCTGAATTTCCGTCTGCCACCGGGTGGAATTGTCGGGATTATCGGTCCGAACGGTGCGGGCAAGACAACCCTGTTTAAAATGATTATGGGTCAGGAAAAACCGGATTCCGGATCGCTTGAAATTGGCGAAACGGTTCAGTTAGGCTATGTCGATCAAAGTCGCGATTCCCTTGATGACGGTAAAAACGTTTGGGAAGAAATCTCAGACGGTGATGACTTGATTCAGATTGGTAAAAAAGAAATTGCATCACGCGGCTATGTCTCCAGCTTTGGGTTCCGTGGTCCGGATCAGCAAAAGAAAATCGGTATGCTGTCTGGTGGCGAACGTAACCGCGTTCACTTGGCAAAAATGCTGAAGAAAGAGCATAACCTCTTGCTGCTGGATGAGCCGACAAACGATCTGGATACTGAAACATTGGCAGCCTTGGAAGAGGCACTGGAAAGCTTTGCCGGATGCGCGGTTGTGATTTCACACGATCGCTGGTTCCTTGACCGTCTGGCAACCCATATTTTGGCCTTTGAAGGAGACAGTCAGGTTGTCTGGTTTGAAGGAAACTATGAAGATTATGAGGCGGACCGCAAGCGTCGTTTAGGTGACGATGCGGATACACCAACACGCATCAAATATAAGCCGCTTAGAAAAGCATCATAAAACAAAAAGCCCGGACAAGAGCCGGGCTTTTTTTAATTCTTATATTTCGGGATTATCCGGTTTTCTTTTTCAGCTCTGCAATAAATGCGTCAATATCGCCGCCGTTTTTCTGAATAACGGCGTCAAAATCAGCGCGCTGTGTCACACTCATGCTGACACCTTCAACAGCTACATCCACAATCCGCATCTTGCCATCTGAATTGCGTACACGCCAGTCAACACGCGTTTTCGGTGCGTTCGTGGCATTCGGAATAATTTTACTATGAACCATCGTATCGCGGCTGTTTACTTTTGTCGTGCCGGTCACTTCAAAGTTTTCACCTGAATATTCAGACAGACGCTGTGAATAGGTCAGAACGATCATATCTTCAAAGATATTGGTATATTCCTTTTTCTGGCTGTCTGTAGCATTGCGCCAGTGACGACCCAAAGCAAAACGTGCGATTGAATCTTTATCAAAATAGCTGTTCAGCCATGAACGGATTTTATCGGCAATCACTACTTCGTTTGAATCGGCAGCTTCAAGTGTGAAAAGCGCTTCTTCGCCCAATTTCTGGACAAAGCCTTCAGCCTTTGCGGCATCGGCAGAGGCCGGCGCTGTAAAGCCGATAAAGAACGCCAGTACAAAAGCCGTCAGTACGGATACTCCCAGCAGTGGGTGGTGCGCTTTGGCATTAATCATTTTTTGTGCTCCTTAAAGCGTTTATTGTTCGTAATTGTCAAGGTCGTCATATTCATCATAACTTCCTTGCGGTGTCGACATATCATAGGAATGATCGCGGATCAAAGCAATACGACGTTGTTCGTAAATACTTTTAATAGCTGAATAGTAATCCAGCGAGTTTTCACGCAGATCACTCAGGACATCAACCACTTCGGCTTTCTTGTGCAGGCCTTCTACACCGTTACGTGTGTAGTATATCCATTCTTCGCCTTCATCAAAGGTAATGATGCGGACAGGGTCAGCCAAAGCATCAACGCCCATACCGACAGAGTCACGCAAGCTGGATGGTCCCAATACCGGCCATACCAGATAGAAACCATCGCCAAGACCCCAAACCGCCAGTGTCTGACCGAAATCTTCTTCCTCGTGGTTTAGGCCCTGTTTTTCGGCAACGTCAAACAAACCACCCAGACCGACAGTCGTGTTCATAACAAAACGCGCGGCACTGACACCGGCACCGCCAACATCACCCTGTAGCAGGTTATTTGCAAAATAAAGCGGCGCACGCAAGTTGCGCAGGAAATTACCAATCGCATTGCGGACAAATTCAGGCAATACAGCATTATAACCTTTGGCCAGTGGGTCCAGAACAATCAGATCAAGCCCTTTGTTCAGTTGTGTCACACCACGGTTAAACGGTTCCAACGGGTCAGGTATGACCTTTGTTGTATCCATCTGAGCGCTTTGTCCAGCGCAGGCTGTTAAACTTAAACACATAGCAGTTACAATACATAGCTTCTTAAAGTTTAAAAAATTTGTCTTAATCATAATACGTTCCTTAATTTCTCTACCCCTTGCAAAAATATGCCACCTCAGTTTACGACATAAAAATTTACGATTTAGTTAACCATCTTCCTGTTGCAATAACACAGCACTACCCAAAAGTATACTGACAATTGTCGGCGTCCACGCGGCAAGGAATACAGGTATTTTCTGCGATATTCCAAATGCTTGCAAGACAGAATCACTGAAAAATATCAGAAATCCCAAGAAAACACCAATAATAACAAGGGCAACGGTGCCCCCTTGGCGTGTCGGCCGCATGGAAACAGCTGCAGCCAGAAAGATCATAGCTGCGAACAAGAAGGGTTTTGCCAGTAAAGACTGGTAGTAAACCTGTAGGCGCTCGGTCGAAAAGCCCGTAGCTTGTAACGTGCCTATAAATTCGTTGAGCTTCCAGAAGGAGACGACTTGCGCTGTGGAAAAACTATCTATGATGTCTTGCGGCACAAGATTGGTATCAAAACGCAAGGTTTCGGTGCTTTTTCCGCGCGGGCGGTCCTTAAAGCTGTTGACGTCATTCAATTGCCAGTATCCGGCCTCGAGTGTTCCAGTTTCGGCCTGTATCCGATGTTTCAAATTATTATTATCATCAAAATCGAAAATCAGAATATTTCGCACTTGCCATGTTGCGGGATCAAGTTTTTCTGCATTTAAAAGGGCATAACCGTTTTCGGATGATTGGCGCAGCCACAGCCCGCTTTCGGAAACCGCAACCAGATTGCCTGTTTTCTCGAACAATTTGTTTTGCATGACTTCATATTTATTAAGCAGCATAGCAGATAAAGGGTTAATCGCTGTTGTGGCGGCAACGCCCAGACAGAAAGCCACAAAAATCATAGGGTATGTGAATTGCAATGCCGACATCCCGGCTGCCCGCATAACGGCCAGCTCGCTGGTGCGGTTTAATTTCCAAAAGGTATACATGGCGCTGAATAAAACGACAAAAGGCAGAATAATTTGACCGACTTCAGGCAGTTTCAAAAGGCCAAGCACCATGGTTTGCGTCAGGCCGACGTTATGGTCTGCCCCGCGTCTTAAAAGTTCGATAAAATCAAAGATATAGACCACAAATAAAAGCAGAATTAAAAGAAAGAAAAAATGGTATAAGAAATTACGGCTGATATAGCGTGGTAATGTCGAAAACAGGCTGTTCATTTTACGGCCTTTCTTTTTACGGTTTTCTGACGCATAGCTTCGCCGGCGGGTGATATAATATAAATGCTGGCGGCAAGTGGAATTGCCACCGCGATATATAATAGCGGAATCGCCCAAATGCGGTCCTCAATCAAATTCGTCAGGGCAACAAAAAGACTTTCCAACAGGATAACAATCACAGCAGCCCATATAATACGGCGGGTATGCCCGCGTCGGTTGAATGATCCCACCAGCAGGCAGGCGAGCGCGATGCTGACAAAGCTGAAGATAGAAAAGGGCATTGCGATGCGACGGTGAAGCTCCGCATTCAACAGATACATCAGGCGGTCGTTTCGTTTCACACGTTCATCAGTGGGGTTCAATAATTCAAAAATTGTGCGCTCGTCGGCCTGTTTTAAACGTGTGACGGGGGCTTTTTGGGCGTTTTCAACTTCTAGCGTATATTCCTTGAAATTCAGGATATCAAGGCTTTGCGTTTCGGTGCGATAATGCTGGCGCGTGCCGTTATAAACGACAACCTCGGTCAGGTTATCATCGCGCATCAGGATTTCGCCGCGTTCGGCGATGATGGTCACGGGCGGCGTATCAGGGTCGCGCGTATCATGTATCAAAAGGCCGTTCATATCCCGGTTGGATGTGCGTTCATCCATATAAATCATCAGATCTTTGTCGATGGGGTTAAAGACCCCTTCGCGCAAAAGCAATCCTGCATATTGGGTTTTTAACTGTCCGCGTAGCAATTCAAGCTTGCCATGCGAGAAAGGCGAGCCCCACATCGTCAAAAAGATCATCAGCAGAAAACCGATCATTGCCATGTAAATAGCTGGCATCATCAATTGGCGCTGCGTTGCGCCGGATGATCGCAGGACAATCAACTCGTTTTCTGAAATCATTTTATTATAGATAAAAATGACAGCTGTAACGATCGAGAGCGGCAAGATGACTTCCAGAAAGCGGGGGACAGCCAACCCCAGCATTTTGAAAAAGCTGAGCGGCGGGGCACCCGTTTCAATGATAAGCTCCAGAAACCGCAGAGACTGCGTCAACATGACGAGCAACGTCAAAACCAGGGTCACGAAAAAACAGACCCCGATCAGATTTTTTAGAATATAGCGGTTAATGACCATATTGCTTTTGTATCGCGCTTACTTATACTTAAAGACACTTGAGATTACCCGAAACAAAAGGACTTATCCATGCTCAAAATTACTTTTTCTTCTTCAATGCCAAAAACGGTTAAAACGCTGGTCTTATTCGCTGCAGATGATAAAAAACTCAGCGCGGAATTAAAGGCCTCGGCCAAGGCAGTTGATTTTGAATTTAAAAAGAAGAAATTTCACTCGCATACCGGATCCAAACAGGCTGATACGGTTGTTCTTGGTGGTTTAGGCGATGTTAAAGATCTGAACGACAAGACTTTTGAGGAAATCGGTAGTGCGATGGTGCAAAACCTGAAAGGCGAAAAAGCTGTTGTTGAGCTGGATGTGATCGCAAAACACGATATGGGTAAGGCCGCGGCCCTAATGGCAATGGGTGCATTGCTGAATTCTTATTCTTTTGACAAGTACAAAACCAAAGACAAAAAGAAAAACGATAAAAAGAAATTGAAGGAAATCACTTTCGTTCTGAAGGATACTGCGTCAGCGAAAAAGCATTTTGCCGATATGCAGAAAATTGCCGAGGGTGTTTTCTTTACCCGCGATCTGGTTTGGGAGCCTGCGAACGAGCTGTACCCTGAAAGCTTTGCCAAGCGCGTTAAGGCCGAACTGGCGCCATTAGGTGTAAAAGTCAAAATACTGAATGAAGCGCAAATGCAAAAGCTGGGGATGTGGTCTTTACTGTCAGTCGGGCAGGGCAGTGCACGTGAATCACACATGGTCATCATGGAATGGAACGGCGCCCCGAAATCTAAGAAAACAAAACCCGTCGCTTTCGTTGGTAAGGGAATCACATTTGATACAGGCGGTATTTCATTGAAACCCGGTGCAGGCATGTGGGATATGAAGTGGGATATGGGCGGCGCAGGTGCTGTCGTTGGCGCGATGAAGGCGCTGGCAGGACGCAAGGCCAAAGCCAATGTTGTTGCGGCGATCGCACTGGCCGAAAATATGCCGTCTGACCGTGCAACACGTCCGGGTGATGTTGTAACATCCATGTCGGGCCAAACCATTGAAATTCTGAATACGGATGCCGAGGGACGCTTGGTCCTGGCCGATGCTCTGACCTATATGCAAAAGAATTACAAGCCCGAGCTGATTATTGATCTGGCGACATTAACGGGTGCGATATTGGTCGCGCTGGGCCATGAATTTGCAGGGGCCTTTACCAAAATCGCCGAAGATGACGTCAAGGAATTGCAATGCGCAGGACACGGCGTGGGCGATATGGTCTGGCCGATGCCGATGACAGATGAATGGGACAAGATGATGGATTCAGACATTGCCGATGTGCGTAATATCAGTATGGATAAATGGGCGGGTAGCGCGACGGCTGCTGCGTTCCTCAGCCGCTTTATCGATGAGGGCCAAAAATGGGTACATCTGGATATCGCCGGTATGGCCTGGAAGCCGAAAGCAACGGACAGCCGTCCAAAGGGTGCCACCGGTTACGGTGTGCGGTTATTGGATCAGTTTATCCGTCAAACGATAGAGAAATGATTTAAAAAAATTCCAGCCCGTGTAGGGGCTGGTTATTTTTTAAGTTCTATCAACTGGTGTTTTTCCAGCAGGCGGTAGCCGTAGGCATAACGGTGTATCCACCACGCAACAGCCAGGCCGTAAGTGGCCCATTTGATCAACAGGATTTCCCACACATGTTCGTCCTGGAAGCGGACCATATCCGAATAGATGCGACCGGTATCCATGCCATAGCTGCCGCTCAACGCGTTTGTGATCAATTCGCCGAAGTCTGTCATGTAATACATAGCAAGCGCGTTGAAGACCATGGCAATCGGAAAGGCGATCAGGTTTCCGATCCAGAAAATACGGATTTGCCAGTTATAGTGCGATTTATAGACAGGGTCTTCCGCGCGTTTACGTCCGTAATAGGCCATAAAGGCCGCGATCGTAATCGAAAGCGCGCCAAGGGCGAAAATAAAGCCCGATGATATAAAGCATGCAGCAACACCCGCCATCATCAAAATATAGATCGCGCGAAGGCGTTTATATTCAGGTGTTTGTAAAATTGTTTCTGTCATGGTGATACCGCCAATAATAATCCAAATAATATAAGTAAAGCTCCGAATACCATGTTGATATGTTGCTCGGATTTTTTCAAGTGTTTATAAACTTTGGGCCTGCGGATGAAAAATGTAAAACCTGCCCAAAACAAAAAGGCTGATGTAACCAAAATGGCTGCAAAAACCAGTTTTTGCGCCAGACTGTATGCAGGATCAATGACTTGTGTAAAGATAACCAGCATGAAAATCATGACTTTGACATTCAACAGATTTGTCAAAAGTCCCTGACGAAAGGCTTTCTTGTAATCGGGCTTAATACGTTTATCGATTTTTTTAAGGCTGCCTCCGGCCCGAAAACTCTGAAGCCCTAGATACATGACATAGAGTGCGCCAGCAAGTTTGAATATCTTGTAAACCCATCCGCCGGCTGCCATAACAGCCGCAAGACCGATCAGAGCAAGAGCCATATGTATGATAACGCCGATGCTGATACCGATATTGCAAAACAGGGCAGCTTTGGGGTCGCGTGACAGGCTGTATTTTGAAATCAGCAGCATATCCGGCCCCGGAATAATGATGGTGGCAAATAGAATGCCAAGCATAACCATTAAATCAGCGCCCATGATCTACTTTCTGCCAAACAGTTTTTCGATGTCGTGCAGCTTTAATTCGACGTAGGTCGGGCGGCCATGATTGCATTGGCCTGAATGCGGTGTTTCTTCCATTTGACGCAACAGCGCGTTCATTTCATCAAGATTCAAACGACGCCCCGCGCGGACAGACCCATGACACGCCATGGTGCCGCAAATCTCTTCCAGCTTTTCCTTAAGAGCCAGCGCCTCATCCATTTCGGCAAGCTCGTCTGCCAGATCGCGCACCAGTTTTTGAACATTTGCGCGGCCTAATAGCGCCGGAATTTCATGAACGGCAATAGCGCCATCGCCAAACGGTTCAATAATCAGCCCCAGAGTTTCAAATTCTGTTTTGCGTGCAACAAGACGGTCAACGTCATGATCTTCCAATTCTACAATTTCGGGAATCAATAACCCCTGACGTTTGACACCTGTTTCTGCCATCGCAGCTTTCATACGTTCATAGACCAGACGTTCGTGCGCGGCATGCTGATCGACAATGACAATTCCTGTCTGTGTTTGTGCGACGATATAGGTTTCGTGCAATTGTGCACGGGCTGTTCCCAGCGGGAAATTCTGCTGGGTTTCGTGTTCCAGCGGCGCGGCCTCGTGATATCGTGCGGCAGGGGCAGCTTGGGCCAGTCCTGTCAACGGGGACATGGTGGGCATCGGATTGCCGGCGCGTCCGTAATAGCGATCGCCCTCGATCCCTTTGATGTGCGGATATTTATCGCCGGGCTGCATATATTCAATGTTTGTCTGCTGACCTGCCGCATTTGGTGCCATGCGCGACAGGGCATCTTGCGCAACAGTTGTTGATGCACGGTGTCCCGCCTCGTTCAGGGAATGGCGTAGGGCACTGACAATCAGGCCGCGTACCAGTTGGGCATCACGAAAACGGACTTCTGATTTTGCAGGATGAACGTTTACATCAACATATTCGGGTGGCAATTCAAGATATAGGCACAGCAATGCATGACGATCACGGGCCAAAAAATCGGCATAGGCACCGCGTACAGCGCCGTGTAGTAGTTTATCTTTAACAGGGCGGCCATTTACAAAAAGATATTGGTGCTGCGCGTTTCCACGGTTCAATGTTGGTAGGCCAGCATAACCGGTCAGTTTTACATCTTCGCGCTCGGCATCAATTTTTAATGCGTTTTCATAGAATTCACGTCCCATGACATCGGCCAGACGGCCGAGGCGCGCCTCGAACAGATCCCCCGTTTTGGCGGGCAGGTTTAAAGTCGTTTTGCCATCGTTGACCAGTTCGAAATGAATATCGGGATAGGCCATTGCCAGACGGGTCAGTGTGTCCTTGACGTTCATGGCTTCGGTGCGCGGGGTTTTTAGAAACTTTAGGCGTGCAGGGGTCGCATAAAATAAATCGGCGATTTCAACGGTCGTTCCCTTGGCATGTGAAGCAGGGGATACGCCAGATTTTTTACCGCCCTCGACTGTAATTTTATGCGCATCGCCGTCCGCGGTGCGGCTTGTAATAGCCAGCCGGCTTACAGCGCCGATGGACGGTAAAGCCTCGCCGCGAAAACCGAGGGATGCGATATGCACAAGATCATCGTCAGGTAGTTTGGATGTCGCGTGACGGTTAATACAGGCTTTCAAATCGTCGGCGCTCATGCCGATGCCGTTATCTGCAACACGGATCATGCTGCGCCCGCCATCGCGCAATGTTACACTGACAGATGTTGCGCCGGCATCAATCGCATTTTCGACGACTTCTTTAACGGCTGCAGCAGGGCGTTCGATGACCTCGCCAGCGGCGATCTGGTTGATCAATGTTTCGGGTAAATGTCTGATAATCATAGGCAGACTATAGACAATTTTCAGATGATTGTCACGCGTCTTGAGTTTGCGGATCTTTATCGAATTTTGCGCCTGATGTCAGCGCGTTTACAAAGATGGTTTCGTCCAAATTCGCACCGGTAAAGTCGGCATTTCGCAAATCGCAGTCAGTAAAATCTGTATGCGTCAGATCGGCGCCAGCAAAAGAGGCATAGCGAAAATCACTTTTTTTGCAATCGGCATAACGGAAAACAGTATCAGAAAGATTGCAGGGTTGTCTTTTTTCACTGTCACCGGGGCCTTTGAAAACCAGCGGGCCAAAATTTGAATGTTGCAGATTGGTGCGCACAAAAATGGATTTATCCATCTTTGCCCCACGGCAATCCGCATGACGCATGTCGGCCTGGCGAAAATCAGATCCGGACAGGCGGGCGCTTTGCAGGCCAATACCCTGAAGGTTCATGTCGGCAAAAATCGTATCTTCGGACATGATCGCAGTCAGTTTTTTTTCTGCCAGACTTCCCAGTTTGCGCATATCATAATGGGACAGATTCATCTGTTCACCGTGTTTACCGGCAGACCCGACCCATTGCACATGTTTCGCAACCAATTCATCCAATGACAGTTCGATTTCATCAAAGACTTCGTGCTGTTCGTCATCCAATAGGGTGCGTTTAAATTCAGCGCCGCCTTTCTCGCTGTTATCCAGACGTGTATCAGTCAGATTGGCGGCAAAAAAGTTCGCATTTCGTATATCGGCGTTATTCAGATTGGCGCTTTTTAGGTTGGTGCCTTTCATGCTGCAGTCACGTAAATCGGCATCCTCCAGGTTGACCTTTTCCATGATAGCATCGGAAAAGTCGGCATGGATGGCAGTGATACCCCGCATATTGACGTTAAAAAGCGTCGATCCTGTAAATGTGACATGGCCGGCTTTTGCATTACTGAATTCTTCGCCGGATTTTTTCATTTTGCGTTTGACGACCGATGCGCCCTCGCGCAGGTCAGCTTTTGAAAAATCGGCATGTGACAGGTTCGAAAACTGGATGTCCGCTCCGCGCAAATCGGCCTTTGAAAAATCACTGCCCTGCATATCACAATGTGAAAAATCACAGCCAAAAAGCGTCGCACTTTTGAAATTGGCCTTTTTCATGTTTGATTTTCTGAATACGCATCCGGTGAAGTCAGCCTGTTCAAAGCGTGCACCGTTAAAGTTCAACTCTGAAAAATCTTTATCTTTTATGACTGCACGCGCGCCGCCGGGTTTACCCGTTAGGAACATAACGTGGCGTCTATGGATTTCGGCAAGTTCTTCCTGGCTGACGACATCCAAAACATAATTTTCAGTGCGTTCATTCATTTTGGTTTGGGGGTGTTGCTATTCTTTTGGTTACCAAGCATGGCTTCAAGTTTTCCTGATTTATCCAAGGCAAATAAATCGTCACAGCCACCAATCGGTGTATCGTCAATAAAGATTTGCGGTACGGTGCGAGCGCCCGGATTGCGGCGCTTCATTTCGGCCTGGCCGTCTTCATCATGCGTGATGTCATAGGCTTTAAATTCAATATTTTTTGATTTCAGAAGGTCTAAGGCCTTATGGCAATAAGGGCAGTAATCTTTGAAATAAATCTCGACTTTAGCCATATCACAATCTCCTGTTTTTTCAGCTCTATTCATGATATATGATTGTAACAGTATAATGCTATATAAAAAATTAATGAAAGGATTTTGCCGATGCCCATGCAGGCAGAAGATATAAAAAATATGATTTTGGATGCCTTACCCGATGCCGATGTTGAAATCGAGGATCTGGCAGGTGACGGCGATCATTATTCGGCAAAGGTTAAATCATCTGCATTCAAGGGAATGAACCGCGTTAAACAACATCAGACCGTTTATGCCGCCTTGAAAGGCCGTATGGGCGGCGAGCTACATGCCTTGGCATTGCAAACAGAAATAAAGGAGTAAGAAAATGACAAACCCTGTTTTTGAAACCATTGAAAATGAAATCAACAATAATGACATTGTTTTGTTTATGAAGGGCAATGCACAATTTCCCCAGTGCGGTTTTTCATCCGCTGTTGTGCAAGTTCTGGATTACATGGGCGTTGAATATAAAGACATCAATGTTCTGGAAGATGGGGAAATGCGTGAAGGCATCAAGGAATATACAAACTGGCCGACCATTCCACAGTTGTATGTGAAGGGTGAATTTGTTGGTGGATGCGATATTGTGCGCGAAATGTTCCAGTCAGGCGAATTGAAAGAACTGTTCGAAGAAAAAGGCCTGATCAAGGCGGCTTAACGTGATGGTGGTAAAACCGAAGGGCGCAGGTCTTTCGGGCGCAGCTTTTTTTCAGGCGCAACAGAACTTGACGTTCCGTCGGTAAATTCACGAAGGGCATCAGCCGCGCGTTCAAGGCGGCTTTTATCATCTATATTGCTGAATTGAGTGACTGATGGCCGGTCGCTGTCGTTGTTAATAATAGCCAGAACCTGACGTGAAGCGAAATCGAAGACTTCTTTCAAAACGATATCTGAATTGGGATATGTTTTTTCCAGCGATACACTGTCAGGTGTTTCAAATTTAAAGCCGTCAATTGTTTTGCTATATAGTTTTTCCTGAATCGTTTGAATAAGCAAGGCATGCCCGTTTTCCAAAGCAAGATCGAGAACGGTTTTTCTTTCAAAAGTCGCAAGCGCAAGGTTGATACCGGGTATATCCAAAAGCTTCAGGGCCACCAGAATATTATCCTGACGTATTGCTGCAGATAAGGCTGTATCGCCTGAAGCATCTTTTATATCTGGATTTGCGCCCATTTTGATCAAATAGTCAAGCTGGTCCAAGTGACCAAACCAGCATGTTTCAATCAGGCAGGTTGCGCCATTTTCAGGATTTTGAACATCAATATTGGCGCCATTTTCAATTGCGTTGATAATACCCTCTAAATCGGGGCGCCCGCCTGTGGCATTTATTAATTGTTGATCGACTTTGCGCATTGATAACTCTAGTTCGGTTTAGGTTTTTTACTGAACGATGTTTTGATGTTCAGTTCTTTTAATTTTTCGGGCGGAGGGGGGACAGGCTTTTCTGTTGTAATATTTGCCGGTTTCAAAATATCGATCTGGTGGTCGACCAGTTTCTGGATTTTCTTTTCAATTTTTACACGCTTTTTATTGGTTTTGGCATCATTGAAGCTTTTCTTCAGGCCATCTATTTTTGTCTGCAGCTTGATCAGTTTTAACCCCTGGCGTTCGCCAGTGTAATAGGATTTGCCATCGAACTGGAAGTATCCTTTTTTGGCGTATTCTTCGCATTCATTCATTTGGTCTCTGCTTAGCATCATCCCGCTGCCAAACAATACGCCTGTTGATGCCATAAGGGTCGCGCCACCATCGACAGTGAAGGCCAAAGGAACGCCAACTATTATACCAGGTACAGCGAGAACAGCGGGCCATCCCACGACATCATTATAAATAATTCTGGCCTTGGCACGGCGAAATTTACCTTTTAAATCTAACACAAGAATCTCCTTTGCCATAACATACCAACGAGGGTGCAATATGTCAATAAAATTCCATTGCTACTCCACCGTGACGGATTTCGCGAGGTTACGCGGTTGATCGACATCCGTGCCTTTACAAATTGCGGCGTGATAGGCCAGCAGCTGCACGGGTATCGTGTAAAGAATGGGTGCAACGAAATCATGCACGCTGGGCAGCGCGAGTGACCAGCGCGATTCATTCATTTTCTGACAGCCTTTTTCATCCGAAATCATCATGACCTGCCCGCCGCGGGCAATGGCTTCTTGCGCGTTTGAGGCAGTCTTTTCATAGAGGCTGTCAAACGGGGCCACGACAATAATCGGCACATTTTCATCAATCAGGGCGATGGGTCCGTGCTTCATTTCACCGCTGGCGTAACCTTCGGCGTGAATGTAGGAAATTTCTTTTAACTTCAGCGCGCCTTCCAGTGCAACGGGATAGGCGGTGCCGCGCCCCAGATAAATGACATCACGCGCCTCGGCTATGTCTTTGGCGATGCGTTTGATATCTTTATCATGGTTCAAGACCTTTGACGCAAGGGCAGGCAATTGGCGCAAGGCTTGTGTGAATTCTTTCTGATCAGTTTTTGAAAGCTTATCTGTTTCAACGGCCAAAGCCAGCGACAAACATGCCAGAACGACCTGCTGAGTGATGGTCGCTTTGGTCGAAGCCACACCGATTTCAGGACCCGCCAAAGTGCGTAGAACAAAATCAGATTCCCTTTCGATGGTGCTTTCGATTGTATTCAGTATCGAAAGGATTTTTTGATCTTGTGATTTTGCATAGCGCAAGGCCTCAAGCGTATCAAGGGTTTCACCGGACTGCGAAATAAAGATCGCAACGCCGTCTTTTGGCATTGGCCCCTGGCGATATCTGAATTCGGATGCGATGTCGAGTTCGACAGGCATTCGTGCGAATTGCTCCAGCCAGTATTTCCCCATCATACCGGCATAGTACGAGCTGCCGCAGGCAACGATCGTCACACGCGGCGCTTTTTTCAAAGCATCCAATACATCTTGCGGCAGTGTAATCTGACCTGTTGCCGGATTCACAAAACTGTTCAGTGTATCGCTGATGACGGCGGGCTGCTCATAAATTTCCTTTAACATGAAATGTCGGTATTTACCCTTACCGGTTAGCGCGCCGCTTTGTGCCGTCTGGCGAATTTCGCGGATGACTTCGTTACCGTTGGCGGCTGTGATCTTTACGCCTTCGCGGCTCACCACAATGCGATCGCCGTCTTCCAGAAAACAAATCTTTTGTGTCAGTGGTGCCAAAGCATAGGAATCTGAGGCCACAAACATTTCCCCATCACCAAAACCGACGGCAAGGGGTGTGCCCTGACGTGCGCCGATAATCAGGTTGTCTTCGCCATTGAAGATCATGGCAATTGCATAGGCACCTTCCAGGCGGTCGAATGCTGTATTGGCCGCATCCTTGGGTGACATGCCCTGTTTCAAGTAATATGTGACCAGATGGGCGATCACTTCGGTATCGGTGTCGGATTCAAAGCGGCACTGTGATTCTTGTAGCTCGGCCTTTAATTCCGCGTAATTTTCAATGATGCCGTTATGAACGACAGCCACATATTCTGTTGCGTGCGGATGGGCGTTATCTTCAGTCGGGCCGCCATGGGTTGCCCAACGTGTGTGGCCGATGCCGATGTGACCGGGTAAAGGGTCATTCGCGACAACTGTTTCAAGGTTTTTTAATTTGCCTTCGGCGCGGCGGCGGTCTATGCCGTTTTTGGTCACGGTGGCAATGCCTGCGCTGTCGTATCCGCGATATTCCAGGCGCTTTAAACCATCAATCAATTGATCTGCGGCATCTTTTTTTCCAAGAATCCCAACAATTCCGCACATTATTCTCTCTCCTCAGTTTCTTTTCTTGTCTGTTTTATATCCTTGAAACGCTTGGCCCAACCATCTTTTTGTGTCTGATGCGCGCGCGCCAATGCTAGTGCTTCATCATCTACATCCGATGTTACGGTTGATCCGGCCGCGATAATCGCGCCTTTACCAACCACAACAGGTGCGACCAGCGCCGTGTTCGATCCTATAAACGCATTGTCACCGATTGTGGTTTCAAACTTGTTATACCCATCGTAATTACAGGTGATTGTACCGGCCCCGATATTCACGTTATTACCGATATTTGCATCCCCCAGATAGCTGAGATGGCTGGCCTTTGATCCTGCACCCAGCTTTGTTTTTTTGATTTCGACAAAATTCCCAACTTTTGCCTTCTGGCCGATATCTGCCCCCGGGCGCAGGCGGGCATATGGCCCGATAGAGGCACCCGAATGTACGATCGCCCCTTCAATATGGCTGAAGGCATGAATTTCAACGCCGCTGTTAATCACAACATTCGGGCCGAAAACGACATGCGGATGAATGATGACATCTTTTTCAATGACGGTATCAGCACAGAAAGTCACGGATTCGGGTGCAATCAGTGTCACACCCTTATCCATTGCGCGGCTGCGCAGCCTTTGTTGCAGCATATATTCAACATGGGCCAGATCGGCGCGGGAATTCACACCGGCGGTTTCGGTTTCATCAATTTCACAAACGCGGCTGGTGTATCCATTGCGCGATGCAATTTGCGGCAGGTCCGTCAGGTAATATTCGGCTTGCGCGTTATCATTATCAACACTCTCTAGCCAGTCAAACAGATGCGCGCCATTTGCGCAGACAATACCGCCATTGCAGAGGTTGATTTTGCGCTCGTTATCGTTGGCATCCTTAAATTCAATGATGCGTGAAAGTGTACCATCATCGTTTAAGGCCATACGCCCGTATTTCGCAGGATCATCGGGGGTGAAGCCGGAAAAAACAACGCCTGTTTTACTGTCCGTATTTTTCAGCTCGACAATATTTTTCAGCGTTTCTGCCCGTACCAGTGGTGTATCTCCGAAAACAATCAGAATGTCGCCGTCAAAACCTGAAAGGGCCTGTTTTGCCGCCAAAGCAGCACCGCCTGTGCCGTTCGCAGTTTCCTGATAGGCAATGGCCGTGTGTTCACCGACAGTCTTTTCCATTTCCGACATGTGCGGGGCGATAACGGTCACGATCTTTTCAGGTTCAAGGGCGGCGCAAGCATCAATTACATGCATGACCATAGGTTTTGATGCGATTTTATGCATAGGCTTCGGAATGTCCGATTTCATGCGCGTTCCGCTACCGGCTGCCAGAATGATACAGGCAAGTTTTTTTGACATGGATATACCCCTGTTGTTTTTATATTAAGAAGAATAAAGAAGCGCAGGTATAAAACAAGTCACAGAATATTGCAGATTATTGCTATTTACTTCACATCAAGCTTGCTGAGGTGGGCGACGACAGTCCCATACGAGCTGTTAATTTCCATACGAACCGGCAGCAAAGGCCCTTTTTCTTTTAAGGAAGCAAACCAGATTTCGGGCAATTTGCCGCGCTCGGCCGTATGGTTCTGAATGGCCATCCAGCCTTTGCCTTGGTCGTCTTCGGAAAAGCCCTCCAGCGGCAGGACCGATATGGTGCATTTCAGTGCAGGGCCGTTATAAATTGAATATTCAGGTGAATTGATTTGGTCTTGTTTGGAATTGGTCAGCTGGATGTTGAATTTTCTTTTACCATCAAAGGCCGTTGCCGCCGTATTACATTCGCCGGTATTTTCAACCTGTTTAACCGCAATCATTACAGCGCTCAAAAGGTCTACAGCGTTGCTGACTAGATTGGGTTTTAAATTATCTTTTTCGCGTTCCGCATCTTTATAGCGCTCGATATAGCTTTTGATTTTCCCATCTTCAAAGACCAGTTCTTTTTGTTTGGGTTTATTGCGCCAGACACTGGTAGATGTATGTTTTGCGGGAATAAAGACATCGCCGTCAAATTTCCCGATTGTGGTGTATTGACCGCTCCACGGGAAAAGCTTGCCGATAAAACCGCCCGTTTTGGCCTGAACCTGTACTGTCAGATTATCATCTGGCTCGCCCGATAGTAGGTAGTTGGCTTCGACCGCTTCAAAACCACCCGCATATACATCATAGCCCAGATTATAGCTATTCGCATGGGCAGGGGCGGTCATGATCAGGCCGGCTAATGTCAATAATGTCGCAAATTTCTTCATCTGTTCAGCATCATCCTTTTTCGGGCTGCGCATTTTCATCGTTTAATGCAGTTTCTGCTGGTTTATACGCATGTGTATATATATTCACCTGACAGGGAATTTCAAACTGCGCGAGTGATCGGCAGGCTTGTTCGACATCTTCGATGCTGTTGCGGGCCGTCTCGGCGCGGATCCAGAATTTCTTATCATCCGGATCACGTGATAAACTTTCAAGCGGGTCCAGAACTTCTATACTTTGGCGGATATAGGTTTTGGCACGTTTCAGTTTCAACATATTTACACCCGCGGCAATGCGCGACGCAAAAGGGCCGATGCGCATACTGGCCGATGTTTTGCCAATTTTTTGCAAAACCTTCGGATTCTTTCGGCTTTGCGGTTCAATATCGCTATCGAAGCTGTAGCTGATCGGTGTGCCCTCGACCAGATCGAAGTTTTGATCATATACAGTCGTGCCGTCGGGTTTGAAGACCAGCAGTTCAGGCGATGGCATTTGATAGTTTGCGCGCTTGGCGATTTTATAGTCGGTAACAAGGTAATATATGCCGGGCGGAATATCGGTGAAAACATAAAAACCGTCATACGCTGTATATGTGCTTTGAATAACTTCGCCCCATGGTGCGATCAGGCTCATTTTAAACTGACGCGCCGGTGTTTTTTGTTCTTCGTCTTCTATAAAGTTTACGTTGCCGTCCATCTCTCCAGCCACCACAATCGGGAACTGAAGCTCCTTTACAACACCGGGACGAGGCCTGAGTGATATTCCAGGGTTGCTGGAAATATAAAATGGATCATATAGTGTTTCGCGGTCAATCTTAATATCTGTGATGCGCCCCTGCGGCAAATCAGGAATGAAGGCGACCCCCTTCGAGTCTGAAAAAGCTTTGCGACTAGCTTGTACGGCGTTCAGCTGCGCACCCTCTATCAGTTCTTCATTTTCGTCATAAATTCCGTTTCCGTTTGCATCCAGAAAAATAGAGGCAGATACACCACCAGTGTTGGTTAGGCGTTGATTAAACAAGTCGACATCGTTCGTGGTGGGGTTGTAGCCTACGCCAAATCTCACATTCAAGGCGGCTTGAATTGTTTTGTCGGTGTCGATGCTGAAACGTGGTGAAATCGTCGCTTGATCCGTTTTCCAGTTCATGGTTCCGGTCAGTTCTGTGCGGCTTGGATCTACGAAATGTTCAACTTCAGCCAATCCGCTGATGTCGCGGGTAAATGGATAGTTATAACTGGCGAATAAAGACTGCAACCTTGAATCCGGTGTAATGTTATAATTTGAAGCGAGGCGATAAAATCCGCCTTTGTAGTATCCGCGTAAATTTGTTGTGTAAAGTAAGGTGTCGTCAGATGTGCCGTTTAAATTATCAAGGTTTCTATAGGACAAAGAGTTATTCAAAATCAAATTACGAAGTCGTGTTGAATAGGTCGCGTCCAGATCGGTTGCGGAATTCCCGGACGCAAATTCTTGATATCTGGCGTTGGCGGCATAATTCGCATTATAATCGAAAAAGCCTTTTGCTGGCCCATTCAGATTTAGGTTTGCCCGTAAAACCGTCGGATTAATTTCGTCTAGTGGGGCGGGTTGAAAACCGTCTGTTGCAGCGAATAGGCTGGCCCTGGCGGAATGTGCGCCGAAATTACGGCGTGCAATGGCCTCTGCTCCAAATTCACTTTCGCTGGCTTCGTACCCTAAATTCAGATCTAAAAAAGTATCTGCGACATATGTATTCAGGCCGCTTTCCAGATAATAGCGGCGTTGATCCCCTTCATCACGCGTTGATAGTCCGGCAAATCCCGAAATATTTTTTCCAAGGCTACGGTTGAAGCGTGCGTTTAAGACAGGCGTGCCGTCTTGTGGGCGTTCAAAATCTTCGGCCTCGTAGGTCACTTCGTTCGCGCGCGTTAAAGATACGTCATATGTTGTGCCTTGGTTTGCAAAAGTATCCGAATTAACGGGGACGCTCTCGACACGCTCGCGAATCTCGCCTTGTGGGCCATATAATACAATCCTAAAATTGTTTTCCCCGGCAAATAGGGGGATATCAAGAAATTCGTATTGACCGTTATCTTCAATCGTTTGGTTAGCCAGTAGGCGATCGTCGCGATAAAGCTCAACATCCCAGCCTGGTTGGGCATCACCGCGAAAAAATGTTGTGTTTAAACCATTCGAGCTGTCTTTATCTGCGTTGGTAACACGCACCCCTTGTTCTTGTGGTGAATTACTGCTGATTTCTAACCGCGTCGGGTCAATATCTCCAAAGGAAAAATATTTGGCCTTTAGGGGGCCTAGCAAATCAGGCTCAAGGCTATCTTTCTCAAAGCTAAGGCGCACGGTGCTTATTGGCGTATCATCGTCCCCACTTACATAGGCTCGCCCGGTCAGGTATGCGACATCCCCTGCACCTATAACTGAATAAGATGCACGTTTTCGCGCGTCAGAATCTTCGCGTTTAAAATATGAGCCGCGTAAATTGACATCGAAAAAGGGAATGCCTAGTGCGCTATATTCCAGCTCCTCATAGGGCAGCGTTGGATCGTTTCGGCTGGTGTAAATGCCGGCATTTTTTTTCTGGCGGGCAGCGCGCTCTTCGGCTGGTAGGGGCTGTTCAGATAAAATTTGTACCCTGAGTTCCTCGTAATTATAAAGAAATTTTAAATTAAACCATTTTTCAAGCGCGGTTGACTGGGCATAAATATCGCCATCCAGCTCAAAGGCTTCTCCGTTTTCTATTGGATATTCAGTGCCGTTGATCACAACTTTACCGTTCGGCATATCAAGTGCAAAAATCTGATTTTCGCGTATGTACCAGCCTTCGGCGGTGCCATCGTCCTGATCAACAAAAATAGGGAAATCAACGGCACCAAAAAAATCTTCCAGCAATACATCCATGCCATAGGACTGTTTGATTGCAATGATATCGAAGTTTAGTGCGATCTTCTTTGGGCCCGCCACCAATTGTAGAATCAGTTCCTCTCCATTCGGAATGCGATTCGCGTCTGCTAAAGCCGGATTTAAAATTTCTTGGCTGCGCCCTTCAGCTTGATCAAGTCCGCTACCTATGCGCGTGACAAATTCTTTGGCCAGCCCCATAAGGTCAGACCGGGACAGATCACTATTTTGCTGCGCATGCGCATTGCCTAGCCCCAGTGAAACCAAAGCCGTGCAAAGGATACAGGCACGTTTAAACGTGCGTAATTTTGAATTAATAATATATGTCATACGTATAGAAGAAGTGATCACTTCACTTTAAAGTGTAGCGCCTTCCGACTGATTTTAATAGAAAAAAAATAGAATAAAATTTTCACAAAAACTGTAAAAAACTTTTTGCGTTAACTTCGTTTTAACCAGTCGCACGGCATACTGGAGGAGTGTGGCCCATTATTTTATTCAAAAATGGTGGTCTTTATTTACAACCTCAAGAACCGAGGAGACAAAAATGAAAGTCTTGAAACAAACATTAAAAGCATCTGCTATTGGTGCAATTACAGCCTGTATGGTTTTCGGCATGATGGATGCCAAGGCTGAAGATGCAGGTACAAACATTACAGCGCAGGTAACAAACACAATTACGTGGGTGGAAACACAGGCGTTGGATTTTGGTGAATTTACAGCGCTATCGCATACAGCGGACGTTTCTACAATTACAATCGATCCGACAACAGGTGCGCCAACATATGGTAACCCCGGTAGTGCGAGGATTACAGAGATTACAGCGGGTGATCGTGGTATCTTTGACGGCTCGGGCATTGCGCCGAGTGTATCTATGACACTAACTCTACCAACTGCTGACGTAACATTGACATGTGGTACATGTACTGGTGGTAACCCGACCTTTACAGTACCGTCAGCCAACTTTACATCTGACCCTGCCGTCGGTGCCGTATCATCTGATGCCGGTGGTCTTGTCACAGTTGGTGTGGGCGCGCGTTTGACAACAATCGCGACAGCGGCTCCATATGAAGATGGCGCGTATTCAGGTGCCTATACCGTATCGCTGAACTACTAATATAATATAAAAAAGAATGTGCCGTCGCGGTCTTTGTATTGCGGCGGTATTTTCTTTTATGGACTTCTGAAACATATAATTTATATTTTTATTATGAGATTTTTTCTAACAATCGCATTTTTGTTACTTTCTTTGCCCGCGATGGCGGCGGTGACGGTTACACAACCACTGACATTTGGGGAATTCGCACTGACGGATAATTCAGCCCCACGCAGTATGTCTATATCGGCGCTTGGGGTTCTGAGTAAGGATACTCAATTCGTTACAATTATCCCGCCACAAGAGGCAATTGTTGATGTTTCAGGCTTTCCGACAAAAACCAACCTGATTATAAACATCACATTTAACAATTTAACGTCTGTGGATGGCGGTGACAGTTTTACGATTTCAACGCCTAATATCAGGCCGAACAACCCCAAAACAGACAATGCGGGTGAGATTACCCTTAGAATTGGCGCAACATTAACAACGTCAGGCGGCGGGGGATTTTACCCGGACAGCACATATAATGGTTTAATGACGGTATCTGTAAACTACTAACAAGGATTAAAAATGAAACGTTTTGCAGTCTTCACATTGGTTTTATTAGCTTTGGTTATGGTTGAGGCCGCGACGGCCAGGGCTGACCTTTTGATAACACCGTTGCGTGCTGTTTTCGAGGGGCGTGACAGGTCAACGGTTATTACGCTGATTAATACAACCGATGCCCCGAAGACCTATCGTTTAGACTGGAAGTTGTTAAAGATGAAAGATGACGGGGCCTATGACCAAGTCGATGAATTTATCGACGAAGATGGCATTAACCGTAGCGCGGAAGATATGATCCGCTTTAGCCCTCGCCAAGTCACCTTGGAGCCACAAGGCCGTCAGCGTATACGACTGTCGCTTCGTCGTCCTGCTGATTTAAAAGAGGGCGAATACCGTGCCCATTTAAATATTGTCCGCCTTCAAGATGATTTCCAGCCAAATGTTCCGGGTGAAATCAGAGGCGCTGCGATTTTAATGCAGGTTAATCTGGGGTTTTCAATTCCTGTGATTGTGCGTCAGGGCAAATCAATGCCATCTGTAGAAATTACGAACCCCCGGTTTGAAACGGATACGGATGCCAAGGGGAATGCCGTGCCGGAACTTGCTGTTGACTTGATTAATAATGACTCAGATTACAGTGCTTATGGCCGCATACGCGTGTTTTGGCACCCGAGTGGCGGCGAAGCACGACAAATTGGAATTTTAAACAATATTGCCGTTTATCCTGAGAACAAGAATAGGCGAGCGACTGTCAGGCTTGAAGAAAGCAATTTATCGAATGGCCGCATACAAGTTGTCTATGAAGGCGATGGCGAATACAAAGGCGTTGTGTTCGATAACAAGGCCTTCCCGATTCAGTAAGTAGATTATTAATATTTTATATTGCCCTAAGCGTCTGAATAACTTAAAGTTATAAGGTGAGTACTTTGGGGTTCTAAATTTATGCCGTTCGTTCTGAACACGCAGATACAGAAAACATACCCGCATAACAAGCCTTCTTTATACAGAAAAGGGGTTTCTATGCTTGGGATTCTGTGCGTTTTACTTCTGCTCACATCATGCTCTGATAAAGATCAAAGCCCGTCTACCCCTCCACTCACAACCAGTTCAACCGTAACGCCGCAATCAGATTCAATGGAAACCCTTCAGGCATTATCAGCCCCAAAAGGGTTGAATACAAAACGTCTGTTTGCCGAGCCTGTCAGCGATCAGGGCGCGCGGTTTAACCGCCTTGAACGCGAAGTTCAAGACTTGCGTGATGATTTTGATATCGTTTCGCCAGCCATAACACGTCTTGTCGCGGTCGAAGAAGATATGCGTGATTTGATGGATCAGTTGGAAACGCTGGTCGCAGCTGACAGCGCGAATGACCAGATTATCGTTCAGAATGTGCCTGAACCTATGGCTGTACCGCCACTCGCCCCAGCACCTGCACAGGCCCCGATACTCACAACGGCGCCGACACCTGTAACCCAGCCATTGGCAGCCCCGACACCAATCGATACGGCAACAGCGGCCAGCATAGTTAAAGATCTTCGTATCGGCGAGCATACAGATAAAACCCGTCTGGTTCTGGATATGACAGCCGAGGTACCATATAAGGCAACATTGAATGCCGATGGTATGGGGGTGGTTTTGATTTTGCCGAATACGGCATGGTCAACCGACCAAAGCTGGTCGTCGAATGTTTCGCCAATGGTTAAATCTTACAAAGCAACGCCGGCTCCAAACGGCGGTACACGTCTTGATATAGCCTTTACAGAAAAAGCCAGCCTTAAGTACAACAGCTATATAAAGCCACGCAATGGCATGTCACGTCTTGTGATTGATCTGTTTTCATCCGAATTACATCTGGCGCAATAAAAACTTCTTAAGATAGATCTCGCTGAAGATGACCGTCTCGTCTTCAAAGAGTCTGCAATCATCGCTATTAGGTGAATGAAATCCTAGGGTAGACATGTCGATATGAATTGACCGCAGGTCGTGACCTGACCATGGCATTCTGTAAAATTCTATCTCGCGCAAAATCCACCTATATTCTTCTTTCATTATACCTCTCAATCTTAGGTTGTATAAAGTATATTATGTTAAAAAGATTAAAGGTATATTAAAGGGGAAAAAATAAATAAAGCCGGTATAAAACCGGCTTTAAATAAGGTTGCGTTTTTTTATTAAAGATCAAATGAAACACCCTGTGCCAGCGGCAGATCAGATGAATAATTAACAGTATTGGTGCTGCGGCGCATATAGGCCTTCCAGGCATCAGAGCCGGATTCGCGCCCGCCGCCGGTTTCTTTTTCACCGCCAAAAGCACCGCCAATTTCAGCGCCGCTTGTACCAAGATTGACATTGGCGATGCCGCAATCACTGCCGGCATGGCTAGTGAATTTTTCAGCCTCGCGGACGTCGGTTGTAAAGATACATGATGACAGCCCCTGCGGAACCGAATTCTGCATTTCGATGGCCTCGTCAAAATCATTGTATTTCACACAGTACATGATCGGTGCGAATGTTTCGTGTTTTAATATTTCCGCATGATCCGGCATTTCAACCAAAGCGGGCGTGATATAATAAGCATTTGGGAAACGGTCTGTTAAAACGCGTTCGCCGCCATGGACAGTGCCGCCGGCCTTACGTGCCTTATCAAGGGCCGCCTGCATATTGTCAAAGGCTTCTTTATCAATCAGCGGGCCAAGCAGCGTCGAACTATCGAGGGGATTCCCGATACGCACGGTTTCATAGGCTGATTTAACCTTGGCAACGAAATCATTGTGAACATCTGCATGTGCAATCAGGCGGCGCTGTGATGTGCAGCGCTGGCCTGCGGTACCGACGGCACCAAATACTGTAGCATGCAGCGCCATTTTCAGATCGGCGCTGGGGGCAAGGATCATGGCGTTATTTCCACCAAGCTCCAGTATGCATTTGCCGAAACGTCCTGCGACAATTGGGGCAACTTCGCGTCCCATGCGGGTTGAGCCCGTGGCGCTGATCAATGGCAGGCGGTCATCTTCGACCATTTTCTCGCCGATTGTGCGGTCACCGATCACCACCTCTAACAGACCTTCAGGGGCTTTTTCAAAACGTTTAAAGGCACGTTCAAAAATCGCCTGACAAGCTAAGGCCGTCAGGGGTGTTTTTTCAGATGGTTTCCAGACAACAGGATCACCGCATACGATGGCTAGGGCGAAATTCCATGCCCAGACAGCAACAGGAAAATTAAAGGCGCTGATCACACCGACAACGCCAATCGGGTGCCAGTTTTCAAACATCTTGTGGCCCGGACGTTCCGATGCAATTGTCAAACCATACAGCTGGCGCGACAGGCCAACGGCAAAATCGCAAATATCGATCATTTCCTGAACTTCGCCCAAGCCTTCGGAATAAATTTTGCCGTTTTCGATTGTGACCAAGCGGCCCAGATCATCTTTTGATTTGCGCAGTTCTTCACCCAATAAGCGCACCAGCTCGCCGCGAACGGGGGCAGGGGTAACGCGCCATTTTTTAAAGGCCTCGTGGGCACGGTTTATTTTTTGATCCAGCTGCTTTTCGCTGTCCTCGTGCACTTCTCCGATCAAACCGCCATCAATCGGGCTGTGAACCTTCAGGCTGCCGCCTGTCACCAGCTTTGGGTCAACGCCCAGTGATTTTAACAGCGCATTTACATCGTAATTTTCATGGTGATTTGTTTTTTCAGCTAACATTGTGAACTCCCTTTACCTTTTTGTGTTTCCCGCCTAGTTTAAAGGGTAGGGAATATTTGAACAATAGTGAATTGGATAAAACATGTGGGACAAAATTAAATCACTTTTGAATAAAGACCATATCGATGCGGCAGATTTGGAAAAAGATCAGGAATTAAAAACAGCGATTGCGGCCCTGCTTGTTGAGGTCGCCAGCTCTGACGACAGTTTTGGCCCATCGGAAAAAGAACAATTGATGGATATTCTGAAAGATCATTTCTCGCTAAAGCACCGTGAGGCCGAAGATCTAATCCAGGAGGGCATGAAAGAGCACAGCGACGCGGTTGACTTGCATAAATTTGTGCGGGTGATTAATGCCGATCTGGACCATGAAAAGCGCAAGGACATCTTGTATTTTGCGTGGCAAATCGTTCTGGCGGATGGTGAGATTCACGAATTTGAAGATCATATGATTCGCAAATTGGGCCCGCTGCTGGGTATATCCCGTCAGGACAGTATCTCCATGCGTGAACGCATCCAAAGCGAACGCGGGCGGTAAGATTAATTGACATAACGCTAGATTCGTGGTAATCTTTTTTTCATGAATGAAGAAGATAAAAAATTACACGAAAAGATTCAGTCGGTAGCGGAGGTTTTTGTCCCTATCAATTGTATGAGGAAGGAAATCAGTCGATCTTGGGCGTGTAACCCAAAAGATGACAGCTTTCTTTTGCCCTTGTCATCTTTTTTTAATGCGAAATCTGCACATAAAAGTATTCGACATAAAATTAAAACAATAAGTCAGATGTACGATGATTTCTATGAACCTCACCCAAGAATTAAGGGAGAAAAGTCAGGGGAACTTTCGGATTTTGGCAGGGATCAACAACAGATCAAACTATTTTTAGAAAATGTTATTGATGTCTACGAGGCTATGCTTTTAAGAGGCACTTTCTTGGATGTTAACTCCTTGGCTATAATGGCGCCCGAAGCTGAAAAGGTAAAATCAATTATCAAAGATATCGAACAAACGAACAGCTTGAAGCCAGCCAAGCCTTCAGCTAAATAATTTTTATTTTATTCGTAATCGTCAGATAAAGGTGGAGCCAATGTAATTGGCGCATCACCATCCTGCCACGGCTCGTATTTCTCCATGACATTGTTAAAGGTATCGCTGCGCCAGAATTCCGAAAACCAGCGGTGCAGGGCCGGCAGGCGCATCGTATCAAATCCGTTCTCATCAGCTATGCGGTATTGGCGAATAAAGGGAAAAACAATTACATCAGCCTTTGACATTTTATGCCCGCCCAGATAGCCGCTGTTTTTAACAAGGGTTGCGTTCATCTGCTCCATATAATTGATGCAGACCTGCTGGGCGGCATCGGGCTTGGCATCTTCATAGCGATCAGCATATTTAAACATATTCAAATTCGGAATAAAGACATCGCCCATTTCGTGCATATATTTATCAAGGACATCTTCCGGCGTATCCAGCCAGCCTTTCGGGTCGTTTTGATTAACGGCCCAATTGACAATATCAAGGCTTTCATCGATCACCGTTCCATCATTCAAAACCAATACAGGGACTGTTCCCTTAGGGGATACATCCAGCATCGCCTGCGGTTTGTTTTTCAGATCTACTTCACGTAGCTCGACCGCGATTTCTGAATAATAAAGCGCCATACGCGCCCGCATAGCATAGGGGCATCGGCGAAAACTATATAGGGTTGGATATTCGTTTTGCATTGAACTCCTTTTTGTCATACCAGTGAAAACCGGTATCCAGTTCAAAGTTTAATCTAGATTCCGGCCTGCGCCGGAATGACGTTATTCTCTATTTAGCACTCGGTTAATGAATTCAGACTTTCTCTTTCGATATTCATCTTCACTCATACCTTCGCATTCCATTTTAAGGTTGTTATATGACTTTAAAAGCTTTTTATGCGCGATTAATCTATCGCGAAATGTAATAAAAAATTCATATTGTGAACCCTCTTCTATTAACTGAATCGCAGCGTCTTTAAATTTCGCACTTTCAAACATGCAGAGTTGATGATCGCGATGTGTATCTTGTTTTATTTGAAACCCAGACCCCTCTAGGACGGTTATCGTTTTTTTGAAATTGTTGGCGGAAACGCGGACCAGAACATCAAGGTCGCCTTTTGAAATAGCATCAGGAACAGATGAAGCCCCTATGTGTTCAATGTCAGCCCAAGGCAAATTTTTTGAAAGTTCTTTGTATAACATGTTGTACAATTGCGTTGCATTTGGTTGATAATCGGCTGATTTATAAAACTTCATATATTAAGAAACCTTTTTTCCGACTTCATCTGCGGCGCCGATATGCGCTTCGCCGCGTTGGCGGGCCAATTCGATCTGTTTCTGGCGTTCCGCAAAACGTTCTTTCTGATCATCCGTCATCTCATCGTGACAATGCAGGCAAGATACGCCCTCCATGTAATAATCATTTTGTTTATCCTGTTCGGATATCGGTCGGCGGCAGGCGTGGCACTGGTCAAAGTCGCCCAGCTCAAGCCCGTGCTTAACAGACACACGCTGGTCGAATACGAAACAATCACCGTCCCACAGGCTGTTTTCTTTCGGCACGTTTTCAAGATATTTCAGAATGCCACCTTTTAAATGATAGACTTCTTCAAAGCCCATTTTCTTCATGTAACTGGATGCTTTTTCGCAACGTATACCACCGGTACAGAACATCGCGACTTTTTTATTTTTTTGCGGATCGAGGTTTTTTTCAACGTATTCAGGAAATTCGCGGAAGCTTTTTGTGTTCGGATCAACGGCGCCTTTAAATGTGCCGATCGCAACCTCGTAATCGTTACGGGTATCAATTGTGATTACATCGGGGTCTGAAATAATATCGTTCCAGTCCTGCGGATCAACATAGGTGCCGACAACATCGTTCGGGTCAACATCCGCAATGCCGATTGTCACAATCTCTTTTTTCAGACGTACCTTCATGCGGTAGAAAGGCATCTCTTCGGCGTGGGATTCTTTATGTTCCAGATTCTCAAGCCCATCCAGAGACTTTAAAAACTTCAGGATATTTTGAATGTCATTCTCTGTTCCGGCGATTGTGCCGTTGATCCCTTCATGGGCCAATAGCAAGGTGCCTTTGATGTTATGATCGACACAGGCGCGGTAAATTTTGCTCTTCAGATCATCAAGGTTTTTCAGTGAAACAAATTTATAAAGTGCGGTAACTGTAAACATATTTAGACCTTCATCCATTTATTCATGACGGCGCTAGCGGTTAAATCGCCCGTAACATTTATCGTTGTGCGGCACATATCCAGCAGTCGGTCGACCGCTAGTATCATCGCAATGCCTTCGGGTGATACGCCGATATTTGATAATATCGTTGCCAAAATAACAAGGCCGACACCGGGGCTGCCGGGCGATCCAATCGATGCACCAACGATTGTAACAGATAATAAAACTGTTTTTGCAAAATCAAGTTCGAGGCCGAAAACCTGTGCCAAAAACAGGCCTGCAATGATTTGGTAAATTGCGGTGCCATCCATATTGACGGTTGTACCCAACGGAATGACAAAGCGTGATACTTCCGGTTTGATTTTCAAATTTTGTTCGGCAACTTCCAGACTGAGCGGCATTGTTGCGGCCGAGCTGGATGTTGAAAAGGCCAGAATTTGCGCATCGCGAATATCTTTGAAAAACTCTCGCGGGCTGCGGCCAGCAATAAAGAAAACAATAGAGCCATACATAATCAGAACCAGAAACAATCCGGACAGGACCGTTCCGACATATGCGGACAGGGCAATCAGAGTATCGGGCCCGACCTGAATAGCAAGCGAGGATAGAAATCCGAAAACGGCGAGCGGGGCAATTGCCATTGCCCAGAAAACAATCTGCATCGATATATCCAGTACGGCTTGTAATAAATCGGTGATAGGTTTTGTCTTCTTTTTTGGCAGCGCCAATATAGCAATACCCCCCAATATTGAAGCGATCACCATATGCAGCATATTAAAATCAACCGCAGATTTCAGCGGGTTTCCCGGCAGAATACCCGCGATTAATTCGGGAATATTAAAGCCGTTACCGCCAACATCCGGGATGCTGCCGCGTCGTGACACCGCTTCCTCCGTCAGCATGGCGGACGGGTCGATATAATTTCCGGGCTGGATGAATTCAGCCAGACCTATACCTATAATGACCGCAACAGTTGTTGTACCCACAAAATAGCCGCCAATCAAAAGACCATTTGATTTCAGTGCATCCATGCTGCGGCTTTCGGTGATGGCAAGCGTGATGGATGATACAACCAGCGGGATCACGATCATTTTAATCAGCGCCAGAAACAATACACCGGGCAAAGCCAGCCAGTCAGAAACAGCGGCGGCTGTTTTGTCAGGGACAACAGCCAGGCCGTGTGGCGACAAAGCAAGCCCAATGGCAATACCTGCCAGCATGGCCCACAGCATTTGCTGCCAGAGTGGCATTTTTCTTTTAACAGTGTCTTTAATGGGTTTCATGGCCTAATATTTATGGTATTTTGACAAGAGCGTCAAGCCAACACCTTGGGAATCCTTATTATGAGTTATCGTACAATCCAGCTTCATGCCAATAAAAAGCACCAGAAACAGATTACAGAAGTACTGAATGATCCGGTGATTATCGACCAATGGCTTTTGTTTGAAAACAATGATCGCGTATATCATGAACTGCTGGTGCGGGCCAGCGATACACAAAAAATGATGGATAAAATTCAGACCTTTATGGGGGCAGAGGTTCCTGCAAATACAATCGGCATTGAAATGGACAGCAAGCTGGACGTTCGCGTCATCGTTGGTGATGTCATGGCGGTTTGGCCCCGTAATGAACAGGAAGAAAAAAAGCGGACATCAAATTTCACAGGCCTTAGCCGTGAAGAATTATATGAAGATGTCAGCCGTTCAACAGAAATGACATCGACCTATTTTTTGTTGGTTATTCTATCAACGATTGTTGCCGCGATCGGTATGATTAGTAATGACACAGCCGTTGTAGTGGGCGCGATGGTGATTGCACCTTTACTGGGGCCCAATCTGGCGCTGGCACTTTCAACAGCATTGGGCGACATCGATCTTATGCTGAAATCAGTCTATACAAACCTTGCTGGCCTCGGGATTGTGATTGCACTTGGATATCTGGTTGGCCACGTCTTACCCACTGATTTCTCATCAGATGCCTTGATGCGCCGCACAAATGTCAATTACGAAAGTATTATCCTTGCGATCTCCGCAGGGGCGGCGGGCGTATTGTCACTGGCAACAGGTGTATCTAGCGTGCTGGTCGGGGTGATGGTCGCAGTTGCGTTGCTGCCGCCAGCAACAGCCGTTGGCATTATGCTGGGCGCAGGGCAATATACATTGGCGGGCGGCGCTGCGATTTTGTTATCGGTCAATATCGTCTGCATCAACCTGTCGGCAAAAGTTGTCTTTCTGATCAAGGGGATTCGTCCGCGTACCTGGTACGAACAAAAACAAGCCAAGAAAACGATGTGGTTCTATCTAGCGCTTTGGACACTGACGTTGGGTGGCCTTGCGATTTTAATTCATTATGCGCAGGATATGGATGCTTTTAAAGAGAATTAGATTTTAGAATATTAAGCTAGATTTTGTTATCGGTCGGTATATTTAAAAGCTAAGGGAAAATCCTTTTTAACGTCTAAAATTAATCTTCCGTTTTTTTCTGTTCAGGTTCGATCTTTTGAATGTCGAATAAGCAGCCGTATTTCGATGTGCCGACAGCGGGGCCTGCGGTTGCCATGATTTTATCGCCGACTTCAGGTTTATCGGTAGAGCATAATTTATAAGTATATTCGTGACCTGTCTGAAGGCCTTTACAGAAAAAGCTGTTACTGTGCACGTCAGTCAAAAGCAATGTAAGACGGGTATAGATTTCATTAAACTGGCTGGGAGTTTCTTCATAGTGTGCATTCAGCCATTTTTCGACCTTAAGAACCTGACCCGAAATCGCGCATGTCTCTGTGCCTGTGCCATCAACGATTGTTTCAGTTTCTGCAAAGGCAAAACTTATCCCGGCCAGTAAAATCAAAAATGAGAAGAGCAAGCGCATGTGATGACCCTTACGCAGCGATGGCATCTTCAAACATGTCAGGTTGTGACATATCAACAGATACCAATTGCGAGACCCCACGTTCGGACATCGTCACGCCATACAGGCGATCCATCCGCGCCATTGTCATGCGGTGGTGGGTAATGACGATAAAACGTGTATCGCCTTCGGCGGCCATTTTCTCGAGTAGTGTGCATACGCGATCAACGTTACTGTCATCGAGCGGCGCGTCAATCTCGTCCAATACGCAAATCGGTGCGGGGTTTGTCAGGAACATCGCAAAAATCAGCGCGATCGATGTCAATGTCTGCTCCCCACCCGAGAAGAGCGACAAGACCTGACACTTTTTGCCCGGTGGCTGTGCATAAATCTCAAGGCCTGAATTCAGCGGATCATCAGCATCGGTAAGCTCCAGGTAGGCCTGACCGCCACCAAACAAGAGGCTGAACAGCTCGCCAAAGCTTTTGTTTACCGTATCGAATGCTGCAACCAGACGCTCGCGCGCTTCGCGGTTGAGCTTATTGATGCCTTGACGAAGGCGTGTAATTGCGGCCACCAGATCATCGCGCTCAGTGGACATTGTATCCATTTGTGTGATCAGTTCTTGGCTTTCAACTTCAGCACGCAGGTTCACAGGGCCCATATTTTCACGCTCGCGTTGCAGGCGATCTAATCGACTTTGCAGTTTTTCAATATTGCCATCGATATTTTCGGCGTCCAGTTCAACCTTGGATAATAACTGGTGGGCAGCGCAATCGAATTTCTCTTCGATTTGTAAATCAAGCGTTTCCAAAGCCTGTTTCGTTGTGCTGACACCGGCCTGTGCAAGCGCACGGTTTTCACGCGCGTCGGCCAGTTCGTTTTCTGCTTTTTTCAGGGCTTGCTGATGCTCGCGATTTTCAGCTTCAGCCTCGGCCAATTTATCGGCGGCAACATCACGCGCCGTTTCCGCATCAGAAATCTGATCACGTAAAGTATCTTTTTGCGTTTTGATTTCGGTTGGCTTGACGTTCAGCGCCTGCAGATTTTTTTCTGCATCTGTCATGCGTTCGTTTAATTCTTCAACGCGTGTTTCAGATTGCGCGCGGCGGGCTGTCCAGCTTTCAATATCATTGCCAAGGTTGGCAATACGACTGTCGCGCATTTCTTTTTCGCGGACAATGCGGTTCAGCTCGGACTGTAAATCCAGTAATGTGCTGCGCTCGGCGGTTAGCTCTTCGCGCAATTCAACCAGTTTTTCGCGCGCGCTGTCATCTTCGGGCAGGGCCTTCAGATCAGCCAGATAGGTTTTCAAATCTGTTTTATATGTATCGATCGCACTTTCGGTTGTTTCAATTTCAACAGACATGCGTGACAGGCTTTCTGTCATTTTTGATGTATCGCGTTTTAACTGATCAAGATCGCGGCGGGTTTCTTCCAAATCGCTTTCAGCTGTCTGCAGCTTAGTACGTGCCTCGCGAATTTTCTCGTCAAGGTCGCCGCGTTTTTTGCGGCATTTTTCCAGCTCTTCTTCGGTCTTCTTCAATGTGATCGCAGCTGTTTCCAAATCGCTTTGCATATCTTTCAGGCGGTTGCGCTGTTCAAGACGTTGCGCCGATGGCAGCACCGCATCATCGCGGATCGAAAGACCATCCCAACGGACAGCCGCGCCGTCACGTGTAACCAGACACTGACCGGGTTTCAAATCGGACATCAGTTTGCGCGCCTGATCACCTGTATCAACAACGCCAATCAGTGAGAGGCAACGTTGCAGGGCAGGGGGCGCATCGACCAGATCAAGCAGAGGACTCGCCCCTTTTGGTAGAGAAGGCGCATCACTATAAGCAGGCAATTCATGCCAATGGATCGGCGCATCTTCATTCAGCGCCGCCTGCAAATCATCACCGAGTGCAGCAGCGAGTGCTTTTTCAAAGCCGCCTTCAACAGTCAGTGAGTCTATTACGGGCGGATAATCTTCAGCCTCGTCATCATATAATAATGTGCGAAGGGTATCCGCCTCGGCATTCAATTTTGTGAAACGTTGCTGTGCAGACTGATGGCTTTCAAGGGCATTTTCAACTGCGTCTTCAGCTTCGGCTTTTTCAGTTTCCAGTTTCTGACGCTGGTCACGCAATTTTGTATAGATCGCAATTTGCGATTCAACGTCCGATTCAAGTTTGCCGATCTTTTCCTGTTCAGGTGTTGATGATAGCAACTCATCTTTTTGTGATTTCAGGTCAATCAGTTTTTCCTGTGCGCGCTCCAGCGAACGCTCGGCCGTTTCAATCTGGTTTTCCAATGTGCGGCGACGTGCGGCGCGGTCGGCGTTTTCTTCGGTCAGAGCGGATACGCGCTCTTCCAGTTTTGTGACGGCAGCCTGTTTTGTTTCCTGTTTGGCGCCGATGTCATTCATCTGTTCTGTATGATCTTCGGGCGCGTCATTTAATTCAGCCAATTCCGATTTCAATTTTGAAATGGTTTCTACGGCTTCAGAATCCAGCTGCTTTTCACGATCCAGATCGGTTTTAATTTGCATCAGCTGTGATGTCGTGCGCGCAGTTTCTTCTTCCAGACGCTGTTCTTCGGCTTCCAGCTGACCGTATGTAATACGAAGGTGCTGAAGTTTTGCAGCGGCCTCGGCTTCGGCCTTGCGAAGGTCTGGTAAGATCGATGTTTCGTCTGTTTGCTCTGCTGTTTTGCTTGTCACTACGACTGTCAAATTGCGTACAACCTGTTCAGCAGTATCGAATGCTTCGCGTGCGGTCAGGGCGGCGGTTTCAGCCTCCTGATACTTCAGGAATAAAAGTGATGCTTCTGTTTTTTGAATGTCTGTGCTGATGTTGCGATAACGGGCTGCCTGACGGGCCTGTTTTTTCAATCCGCCCAGTTGTGCGTCCATTTGCCCCAAAACATCTTCAACACGGGTCAGGTTTGTTTCGGCAGCACGCAGTTTTAATTCAGCCTCGTGACGGCGGGCGTGAAGACCTGAAATACCGGCGGCTTCTTCCAAGATTAAACGGCGCTGTGTCGGCTTGGCATTGATCAAATCGGCGACGCGACCCTGAGAAACAAGTGCAGGCGAGTTCGCCCCAATGGAGACATCAGCAAATAAAAGCTGAACATCTTTCGCGCGGACGTTTTTACCATTGACCTTATAGCTTGACCCTTTGTCACGTTCGATGCGACGAACGATTTCCAGCTCGTCCGAATCATTCAGCTCGGCAGGGGCTTCGCGTTTTGAATTATCAAGATGTAAAGTGACTTCGGCAATGTTGCGGGCAGGGCGGCGGTCGGTTCCGTTAAAGATTACGTCTTCCATGCCGGACCCGCGCATGCGTTTTGCGGAGGTTTCACCCATGACCCAGCGCAGTGCCTCGACCAGATTCGATTTACCACACCCGTTCGGGCCGATAATTCCCGTTAGGCCTTTACCGATTTCAAGATCGGTTGCCTCGACAAAAGATTTAAATCCCGTCAAACGTAATTTATTAAATTGTACCAATGTGCTCTAGCCTCCCCAGATCAGCGGTAAATTAAAGGCCGCTGATGATTTTTCTAAAGCCCTCTACATCCGTTACACCGCTTTGAACATGCGCCCCGTCGTTAAATACGAAACTTGGGGTCGAGTTCAATTCATATGTTTTTGTCGCATTCTGGCGGCCTTCCAACAGGGCCGTTTCCAGCTCTTTATTGCTTAGGCACGCTTCCATGCGGGCATCGCTGATACCGGCCAGCTTACCCATTTTTGTCATGGCATCAATCGGATCATCCGCACCCACCCAGCGGCGCTGGTTTGCGAATAAGACTTCCAAAAGGCCAAAGAATTTATCTGCAGGTGCGCAGCGCGCCATCATCGATGCGCGCAGGGCCACACCATCCAGCGGAAATTCGCGGAAGATAAACTTAACTTCGCCTGTTTCAATCAGCTCTTTTTTAATGGCTGGCAGGTGATCGTTGTGGAAATTCGCACAGTGACTGCATGTCATTGACGCATATTCAACAACTGTAACAGGGGCATCAGGGTTACCCAAAACGCGGTCCTGCATCAGGGCATCAACATCGATATCTGTATCAGACATTGTTGTGATTGTTGTTGAGCTTTCAATGACGACGGTTTCGCTGCCCGCTGTCATGGCGGCTTCGGCTTCGGCCTCTGTTTCAGCCAATACAGGCTCGGCCGGAATTTCAGTTGCAGTTGTTGTCGTTGTTACGCTTTCGGTAACGGTTACTTCGTCAGCTTGTCCGTTCGAAAAAAACGCAACAGACAAAACGATCACAATTAAACCTAATACGATAAGCCCGCCGGCTGTCTTTACGACACCTGATTTATTCATTTGAATATCCCTTCGATTTTGATTTGTTCACAGTATATGCAAAAGTTAACGGCTTTTGCAACTGATTTTTTGCTTGATAGATCAGGCCAAAGGCCAGACAATAGCTGAGAAATAAGATAAAGGTCACAATGAAACTCTCTTTCCTTAAAATGCACGGTCTTGGTAACGACTTTATGGTCATTGATACGCGCCATCAGGTCGTATCCCTTGACAGCCGCATGATCCAGAAATGGGGTGACCGCCGCACGGGAATCGGGTTTGACCAATTGGTCCTGATCGAGGAGCCCGAAAATGAAAAGGCCGACGTCTTTATGCGTATCCGTAATCGGAACGGTTCAATTGCCGAGACCTGCGGCAATGCCCTGCGCTGTATTGCGATGCTGATCTGTAACGAGACGGGCAAAGACACATGCGTCATTGAAACGGTTGTCGGGCTGGCAACCGCGGAAAAACACGGTGATGTCTATAAAATCAATATGGGTAAACCCAGATTCGATTGGCAATCGATTCCCCTGTCTGCCGAAATGGATACGGCCGCGCTGAATATCTGTGACGGCCCGCTGGAACACCCGATGGCTGTGAATGTCGGCAACCCGCATGCGGTTTTCTTTGTCGATAACGTGCAGGATATCGATTTGTCGGACGTTGGCCCGCGCATCGAGGAACATACCTATTTCCCCGAAAAGACAAACGTTGAAATCGCGCAAGTCATGGATGATGCGAATATCCGCATGCGTGTTTGGGAACGCGGAACGGGCATAACCGGTGCCTGCGGAACGGGTGCGGCAGCTGTTATGGCGGCAGCCGTGACCAAGGATTTGGCATCGCGCACCTGCGATATTCATCTGGATGGCGGTGTTTTGCATTTCGAATGGGATCAGGCCAGCGGAGATTTATTTATGGCGGGGCCTGCAGAACTGTCCTTCCGTGCGGAGGTTGAGGTTTGAATGTAACAAAAAACATCATACTTAAGACTTTTTCAGAACAGCTATTATTTATAATAACCTTTCTGCCTTTTCTCATCTTTTACGTTCCGTTACTTCTTTTTTTCAGTTTCATGTCACTAGCTACAACCATTATTGCCTTTTTTATGGGCATATTAGAGGGGCGACTCCCTTTCGATTTCTATGTTTTGTATTTTTTATCGTTTTTTGTGTTTTGTTTTCTAGGCGGCTGGGCGGTATTCAAAATTTTTACTAAAGATCAACTTAGCAAATTAGAAAATATTTTTTTATTTCTCGGTATTGTATCGTACATGCAAATGATAGGTCGTTTCATTGAAATTAACCAACTTGAGATGCTTGCAAATAATGCTGTTTATTTTTGGTATTTTTTAGTTTACCCGACATTCTTAGCTACTTTCGCCACTATATTTCTAATAATCAGCAATTTTGATAGAAAGAATGTGGCTTAAAAATTAAAATTGTGTTACATAACACCCCATGACAACGACGGCAGACATAATCGATAAGACGGAAGACAAGGATGTCGAACTGGTGACCTTCGGGTGCCGGCTGAATATCTATGAATCCGAAGTCATGCGCACCCATGCCCGCGATGCGGGTATGCGCGATGCGATTATCTTTAATACCTGCGCTGTCACGAAACAGGCCGAGGCCGCAGCGCGCCACGCGATCCGCAAGGCACGACGCGAAAATCCGGACAAGGAAATCATCGTCACGGGCTGCGCGGCGCAGATCAATCCCGATATGTTCGGCAAGATGAAAGAGGTTGACCGCATTATCGGCAACGATCTGAAATTAAAGGCCGAAAGCTGGGGCGGGGCGGCATCAAAAGACCGCATGAATGTGAATGATATTATGGCGGTTACAGAAACGGCGGGCCATCTGATCAGCGGGTTTGAAGGCCACGCGCGCGCCTTTGTTCAAGTGCAGAACGGTTGTGATCACCGCTGTACATTCTGCATTATTCCATACGGTCGTGGAAATTCCAGATCTGTGCCGATTGGGGAAATTGTGGCCCAAGTGCGCGAACTGGTTTCACAAGGCTATAAAGAAGTTGTTTTGACAGGCGTTGATGTCACATCCTACGGCCCCGATCTGCCGGGCAAGCCGACGCTGGGCCAGATGATGCGTCGCCTTTTGGCGCTGGTGCCTGAATTGCCGCGCCTTCGTCTCTCGTCCCTTGACCCTGTCGAAATTGATGAAGATATGTGGCTGTTGATTGAAAACGAACCGCGTTTGATGCCGCATTTGCATCTGAGTTTGCAGGCGGGCGATGACATGATCTTGAAACGCATGAAACGTCGCCATTTGCGTCAGGATGTCATTGATGTCTGCGCGAAAGCACGTCAATTGCGCCCCGATGTTGTCTTTGGCGCGGATATTATTGCGGGCTTTCCAACCGAAACCGACGAGATGTTCGAAAACACCCGTAAGATTGTTGAAGAATGCGATCTGACCTATTTACATGTTTTTCCGTACTCGGAACGTGAAGGCACACCCGCCGCCAAAATGCCGCAGGTGGATCATAAATTGCGTAAGGATCGCGCCGCAATCCTGCGTGATCTGGGCGTAAAACAAATTGCAAAACGTCTTGATCAATATGTCGGGGCCGAGGTCGAAGTCCTGATCGAGAAAAATAATACAGGACATACGCCGCACTTCCTGCCCGTCAAGTTCCAGAAAGAACTTGCAGAAGGGCAACTTGTCAGGGCAAAATTACTGTCACACGATAACGAACGTATGATGGCAGAAGTTTTATGATCTGGTTTTTCAAAAAGAAAGATAAGAACAAAGACAAAGAGGCTGAAGCGGAAAGGCCCGAAGAAGAGCTTGACGCTGAAGAAGCCCTGAAACATGCTGCCGCAGAGCCAGAGCCAGAGCCAGAGCCAGAGCCAGAGCCAGAGCCAGAGCCAGAGCCAGAGCCAGAGCCAGAGCCTATCAAAGAAGAGCCCAAGGAAGAAAAGAAAAGCTGGCTGTCACGACTGACATCGGGCTTGGCAAAATCTTCATCCAAAATGACGGAATCGATTACCTCCGTCATTACCAAACGCAAGCTGGATGATGAGACGCTGGAGGAGCTGGAAGAGGCGCTGATCGTTGGTGATCTGGGTCCTGCAACGGCCGCGCGCCTGACAGGTGATCTGGCCAAAAACCGCTTCGGCAAAGACATCACAGACGAAGAAGTGCGCGTTGCACTGGCCGAAGGGATTACAGAAATTCTAGCACCTGTTGCCAAACCGCTTGAAATCGGCGCGGGATCACCGCATGTGATTTTATTCGCGGGTGTAAACGGCACGGGTAAAACAACGACCATCGGCAAGCTGGCCAAACGTTTCAAAGACGAGGGTAAAACCGTTATGCTGGCGGCGGGCGATACGTTTCGCGCGGCAGCTGTTGAACAATTGAAAGTCTGGGGTGATCGCACAGGCTGCCCTGTTGTCGCAAAGGATATCGGCGCAGATGCCGGTGCATTGGCATACAAGGCTATGGAGTCTGCAAAACAGGCCGGCGTTGACGTGTTGCTGGTCGATACCGCAGGGCGTTTGCAGAATAAATCAAACCTGATGGATGAATTGCAAAAGGTTGTTCGCGTTATTCAAAAACATGATGAAAATGCGCCGCATCAAACATTGTTGGTGTTGGATGCGACGACAGGTCAGAACGCGCATAGCCAGGTTGAATTATTTGACAAAGCGACAAACATCACCGGTCTGATCGTCACGAAACTGGATGGCACCGCCAAAGGCGGGGTAATTGTATCATTGGCGGATAAATATAAAAAGCCTATCCACGCGATTGGGGTAGGTGAAACGGTCGATGACCTTCACGCCTTCAAAGCCGACGATTTTGCTCGATCCTTGATGGGGTTGTAAAATTCTTTCAAAAAGTTGATTTTTCGGATTGCGTTATTTCCATAGTGTGATACATAGTGTGTATGACACAGACTCAGAAAATTGACAGGTACCCCTTTCAAACGTGGTACGAAAAAACATCCGTTTCCAATTCAGTTGACGAATGTGATATTTGCCAGAGCATTCTGGACAGCGATATCCAGATGGATGTTGCGAGCGCCTGGGCCGATTATAATGTCTATTACGAAGCTGCCCATGCCGAAGATGCCATTGCCTATGTCGAAGATGGCGGCGATATTTTTAAATGGTCTAAACAACATTGGATGTTTAATTACGCCGATCTTTTACCGCAGGTTGAAAAGGACGAATTGATTAGCAGCTTTTCAGACAGAAAACGTTTTGTTCACATTGGCTGTGGTGCGCTGCCGTTTACAGGCATATTCTTTAGCAACAGTTTTGAAAAACTCTGTTTGATCGACTTTGATAGCGGGGCATGTGATTTGGCACGCCGTCTGGTTGAGGCGATGAATATCAAAAACGTTGAAATTTGTAATATGAACGGCAAGGATTTCCCGTTTGAATCCGGTGATACGGTCATGATTGCCAGCATGGTTTTGGACAAGAGCGAAATTATTCAGGCGGCTTCAGATAATAAGGTTTCAAACCTGCTGCTGCGTTCTACCGACCAGCGTCCACGTGGTATATTTTATAACAAAGACCACAATATTTCGGCCACTTTGAATTACAGCTTTAAAGGCCGCACATATCCGCCGCATGAAATCGGGAATGTTACCTATCTCTATAGATATAATCGCTAGATTTAACGCTTGAATTGCTTATAGGCGGTGCGGATCTGGTCAACAACCTGTTTCGGGTTATCCGGCGAATTGTCAGGCAATTGTTTGATAGCGCTGAAATAAAAGGCAACGCGCGGGCTGACATTTCGGCCTGCATAGGATTCGACTTTGTCGATATTTGCTTTGCTTAGCGTCATGTCAGTCGGCAGGCGCTTTTTAATCAGGCCAGATGTCATTTTATAGGCAAAGCCCGGCATGCCGCCAACAATACCAATTGCTTTATCCATCAGGTTGACAGCCAGTTCGGCAACGCCGGCCTTTACATCATCAGGCTCTTGATCGATGCGTTCGAACATATCAAGGAACAGGGGCTCGACTTCGTCCCAGCTTTTACCTTTAAACATCATTTTGCCATATGTTTCGGCTTCTTGTTTGTAGGCTTCAATTTTTTCGGCGCTGGATTGGGTCATTGTCTTACTCCTTATACACTGTATTTATTTTTTAATTTTATAGGCATCGCGCATGGCTTTCAACATCGCCTTGGGGTTGCCGGGATCATTGTCAGGCAGTTGGCGCACGGCTTTATAATAAAAGGCAACGCGTGGCGAGATTTGTTTCCCCAGTGCCTTTGAAACGTCATCCATGCTTTTCTTGGTATTTGTCAGGTCTGTTGGCATGGATTTCTCCATTTTCGAAGCGACCAGATTAAAGGCGAATTTCGGCATTTTGCCATAGAGGCTGATGCCGGTTTCTGCAATGCTTTGACCATTCAAAGCAACGCCAAGCTGAACGGCTTCGTTCTCGCTGTTAATACGGTCGTTAAAATTGTTAAAGATTGGTTCTATGTCTTCCCACGCCTTGCCCATAACGGCCATGTTGCGCATTTTCTCTAGTTCCTTGGTATAGGATTTGATTTTATCCAAATCGCTTTGGGATTCTGACATCTTAAACCTCATAAAGTTAAAATAATATGTAAATTACCATTTAAATCTTTATATGTCAAGTATTTGTTTATCAATTATGATGATTTACCTTTTCTTTATGCTATTCTTGTAAAAATGGAATTTAAGAAAGAAAAGACAAGATGCCAGCATTAAAAACAAAATCACAACCGCTGAAGGCGGGGATCAGAACAACCAAGCAGTTTAAAGACGCGGAAAAGGCGCTGGACTGGATCCGTCAGATCTATAATGCCAATACAAAATATTTACAGGAATGTTTTGATGTTTTCTCGGCTGTAGAACAGCAATATTCACCTGTATCAGCCTTCTATCCATATGTTCAGGTCGTCATCAAAGACCAGCCCAAGGCTGACCGCAGGCGTGCATATGGTTTCCTGTCTAAAACGGGTGTTTACCGCACGACTGTTACGCGCCCTGATATTTACGATTTCTATTACCGCGAACAATTCAATTTGCTGTTGGGCAACCATGACACAAAAATCGAGGTCGGGGTCAGCGATGTTCCAATCCCCCTGCATTTTGCACTGGGCGAACATTTCCATCTGGAGGCTGATTTATCATCAAACCAGATCAGGTCACTGCAAGATGTTTTCGATCTGCCGGATCTGACGAATATGGATGATTCCGTCCCGAATGGTGATTTTGATATTGCCCCCGGGGGTGTCAGGCCACTCGCATTATTTAATGCGCCGCGGGTCGATTTAAGTTTGCAACGCTTAAAACATTACACCGCAACATCTGCATCGCATTTCCAAAATTTTGTTCTGTATACAAACTACCAATTTTATGTTGATGAATTTGTGCGCCTCGGCCGTCAATTGATGGAAGATGCCGGTTCAGAATATTGCGAATTCGTCGAGCCGGGCGATCACATTACACATCGCGCAGAACGTGGTGGTTCGGCAGAAAAGTCAGGCGAAAAAGCCAAACGTTTGCCGCAGATGCCGGCCTATCACCTGAAACGTGAAGACGGATCAGGTATTACGCTGGTGAACATCGGCGTCGGTCCTTCAAATGCGAAGACGATTACAGACCATGTTGCCGTATTGCGTCCGCATGCCTGGATGATGCTGGGCCATTGTGCAGGTCTACGTAACAGCCAGTCGATGGGCGATTATGTTCTGGCGCACGCCTATGTGCGCGAAGACGGCGTTCTTGATGATGATTTGCCGATCTGGGTGCCGCTGCCTGCGCTGGCGGAAATTCAGGTCGCTCTGCAAAATGCGGTCTCGGAAATCACGGGCCTTGATGAATATGAATTCAAACAGGTCATGCGTACGGGAACGGTTGCGACAATCAATGACAGAAACTGGGAATTAAAAGACCAGCGCATTCCGGTGACAAAGCTGAGTCAGTGCCGCGCAGTGGCCCTTGATATGGAATCGGCGACGATTGCGGCAAATGGTTTCCGTTTCCGCGTGCCATACGGCACTTTATTGTGTGTGTCGGATAAACCCCTGCACGGTCAGTTAAAGCTGCCGGGTATGGCTGATAAATTCTATCGCGAACGGGTTGATCAACATCTTAGGATCGGGATGCTGGCGATGGAAAAACTGCGCGCAATGGGCGCCGAGCGCCTGCACAGTCGTAAATTACGTAGTTTTACTGAAGTTGCCTTTCAGTAGGGCTTGGCAAAAGTGCCAGGCTTTCCTGTTCGATTTCGGATTGTAGTCTATCCATGAAGGTTTTTGTTTCAAGCCCCGGCTCGATCGGGGGCAGGAATTTTATGGTCACGCATCCCGGCTGTTTCCAGAATTTATTCTTCCCCCAGAACAGACCGCTGTTCAGGGCGACCGGGATTACAGGTACATCATTAGCCTCATAAATTCGGCCAACGCCAGCCTTGTATTTGCGGGTTTCGCCGACGGTGGTGCGGGTGCCCTCGGGAAAGATCAGAAGCGGTCTTTTCTCTTCATGCAAAATGCGCTTTGATCCTTTGATAATAGATTCAATCGCAACCTTAGCCGAACCGCGGTCAATCGGGATCATGCCCATTTTAATCGGATACCATCCCCACAGGGGGATCCATGTCAGCTCGCGCTTTAAAACGATGGCAAGATCAGCAAAAAGATAAGGCAGTTTCAGGGTCTCATAGGCGGATTGATGTTTGGCCGCCAGAATAAACCCGCTGTTTTGAGGAATATTTTCCCAGCCTTCGATTTTATAAGTCAGGCCCAAAAGATATTTTTCCAAAATCGCAACAGTTGTGAAATAGGTGTCATGCACAATTTTGATCGCCCAGCTTTGCGGCAGGATGAGTGTCCAAACTAGAAATACGCTCCAGAATATAGACAGCAAAAAATAAAAAAAATTGAATACCAGATTGCGTAAGATAATCATGTGTCTTCCTTATAAGCTGGCGAGTGTGCGCCGCAGTGTCAGGCGTGCCGTAACGTAGGCGATAAAAATACAAAGGGCGACGGGCATGGCAAGCCAGCCGATAATTTCACCAAAACTGAAATCAGGCAGTAAATCAGAAAGGCCCAGTTGCCAGTCAATCAAGGCCATGACAAGCCCGGCACTTATAACCCCCGCAACTGTACCGACGAATGTGCGCCGCAAGGCAAAATGCTGAAACTGGCGCGCAATATATCCATCATCAGCGCCGACGATATTCAGAATTTCGATTTCATCGCGATGGATGTTTACACGCGACATCAACACCCAGACCAATGTCAAAGCCGTCATTGCCGTCATCAAAATCAATAATGTGAGTGCGCCGACGTACAACATTTCCCCATAGGACAAAACATCGCCCGCCCAGTCATCATGCATGTGCAGCGATGCATCGGCATTGATGGATTGCAGCTTTTCACGGATTAAATCCTGATCATTCTGGTCAAAGCCGTCAATCAAGGTGATATCAACCAAAACAGGTAGTGGCAAAGAATCCGTATTTAAATCGTCTTTTCCATTGTCACCCAAGCTGGTCATCACCAGTTCGGATATTTCTTCATTCGGGATAATTTCAGCCTCTTCCACAGCGCGCATCGGGATCAGGGCCTCGGTTACCTTCAGGGCCGTATCTTCAGCCTCGACACTGAACGGGATTTCAATTGTGGCATGATTGCCGGCATAGGATTGCCAGTCGGAAATCATTTTCTGCGAAGCCAGGGCCGAGAACATGGAGAGTGTCGCAATAAAAACCAGACAGCCGATGATCCAGACAATGAAACGATTGCTGCCATCATGTTCCAGCGATAGATCGTATTTATATTCAGGGAAATTCATGATTTGCCTCCGACTGAAGAAATCGAGGATTTCAAACCACTAAGGTCGACGGACTGGCGCACATGTCCGTTTTCCAGACGTAAAACGGGGCGGTCAAATTTTTCAAGAATGCTTTGATCGTGCGTCGCGATCACAACGGTTGTGCCAAGACGGTTTAGTTCGTCAAATAAACGCAGCAATTTTATACCGATTGTTTTATCAACGTTACCTGTCGGCTCGTCTGCCAGCAACAGTTTGGGGCGGTTGATAATGGCGCGTGCGATTGCGATGCGCTGCTGTTCCCCGCCTGAAAGGGTTTTCGGCAAGGCATGCATCGATTGCCCAAGACCTACCCAATCCAACAGCTCTTTGACGGTTTTATCGATTTTGGCCTCGTTCATGCCGGTTGCCCGCAGGGGCAGGGCGACATTATCAAATGCCGATAAATGATTGAGCAGGCGAAAATCCTGAAAGACAATACCGATCTGACGGCGCAATTGCGTCATTTGTCTGGATGACAAAGCCAGAACATCACGCCCCATGATTTTGATTTGGCCGCGTGTCGGTTTCTGACCCAAATAAAGCAGGCGCATCAATGTCGTTTTACCCGCACCACTGGGCCCTGTCAGGAAATGAAATGACCCGGCCTGAAGGTCGAAACTCAGGTCCGTTAAGATTTCAGGGCCGGTTGAATAACGCAAACCGACATTTTCAAAGCTGATCAAAGACATTGTCTATGGGACCTACCTATATAGCCCTTGGGGGCTATCTTTATTACATCAATCTGTTAAAATATAACGGTCTGCTGTTCAGGTGGAAAGAAAAAATCTTTGATTTTGGGGAAAATGACGGTTTTAACCTGCGATAAATGCGATACACAGTTCGAAGTTTCGGAAGCGGCGCTGGCTGGTGGCCGCAAAGTGCGCTGTACAACCTGTCTGCATGTTTGGTATCAGCCAGACCCGAATGCTGTGGATGATGAGCCTGAAAGCCTTGAAGACAGGCTGCAGAGCTTTTCTGACGTTCTGGATGAGCAGGATGATGGCGCGCGCTCAAGCGTACCTGAAGCCATGCAGCCCGAAGATGATGCGTCAACGGGCATTGAAATCGCAGACGAAAAACCGAAAAAGAAAATGTCCGCGCAAACAGCAATCGTTTTATTTGCCGGAACCTTTCTATTGGCTTTGATCGGCATATTAGTGGTTCAGCAGACAATGGTCGCGAAATTCCCACAAACATCAGGCCTTTATGAAGCAATGGGGATAGAGGGCGAACCGGCATGGACGGGCATGAAAATTCAGGAGGGGATTGCGATTATCCGTCCCATGAAAAATGGCGAGATGCTATATATCGAGGCCACAGTCATAAATCTTTCGGACAACGCCAAGCGGGTTCCGCCAGTTAGGGTCGATTTAACAGACAAGGATACGGGCGAAGTGCTGCAAACCTGGAACCCCGATGTTGCAAAGGTTAATCTTGAGCCAGGTGAAAAATACGAAGTTAAGCTTGGCTTTACGGACGTTCAGTATAAACTGGGTGATGTAAAAATTTATTTCAGACCTTTTGATTAGGGCATGATGATGGATAGTGAAGATCTTGGTGTAAAACATATTCTGGTCACGGATGACGAAGATAGTGTGCGCGACTTTGTCGAACGCGCGTTGAATTACGCCGGATATGCGGTCATAACCGCGACAAATGGGGCAGAGGCTCTTGAAAGACTGCAAGAACAGAAGTTTGATTTGCTTTTGACAGACATTGTGATGCCCGAACTGGATGGGATTGCCTTGGCCTTGAAGGCCGCCAAGGATTACCCCGACATGAAAATCCTGATGATGAGTGGCTATGCCAATCAACGCCAACGCGCTCATAACCTTGATGTTCTGGCGCACGAGGTCATCAGCAAGCCGTTCAGTCTGGAAGAGATCACACGTAAAATCCAAAAAACGTTGGAAAGTGAATAGCATACAGGCAGTTTCGCATTGACATAACCTTATGTTATCGGCTATGCATGGGGTATGTCAGAAAATAATAATGCCCGTAAAACTCATCTCACATATAAAATGTGGCAAAACCTTGATGAATCGGCCCGCAAGGCTGAAATCGGGCAGGCTGTAAAAAACAAAGATTTCAAAACCCTGGACTCTTATATCGCCTATGGTGGCGATGATATTTCCTTTAATTACGCAATGTATGCCATTCAATGTGCCGAAGCCGAGACTGAAACAATTGAATATATTGTCAGCCGCCATCTAAAAAAACTGGACTACGAAACGGCGCTGGAAAAAGTGATCCGTGATAATAATATGATGTTGTTTGATATTATATATGCACATCGTGACCAAGCCGCTGAACTTCAAGAAAAAGTCTGGAGCGATCTGGGTGCCGATAAGACAATATCAAAGACCTTAAATAAACTGGCGGCCAGCACATCAAATTCAAAGACAGATTTTTATGATCACGTCCATGTCATGGAATTTGCCCTGAATACACGCGCTAGCGCTATTGTTGGAAAGATGCTGGATATTCATGAATTTGATCAGGATTCACTGGATTATATTCTTGAAAAATGGATGTCGCGCAATGGCCCGGGGCAAAGCACTGTTTTGATCGATTTAATGTTGAAAAAGGGCTCCAACCCTTCAAAGCTTGATAACACGGCGCTGTCGATGTTGTTGGATATCGAAGAAATACTGGAGAATGACGTACTATCTGAAACGATTGATGCGCGTTCGGATGATGTTCTCGATCTACTAATTTCTTTCAAAAACGAAGTACTTATTAAAAAACATTATGCGCGTTTTGCCCCCCATCTGGAAAGAAAAGGCGAGCACGTTAAAAACGTTCTGAATACAAATATAACAAGCCTGATTGCATATTTCCTGAGTGATCTGGGGCTGAATAATTATCCCGAGATAACGGAATATCTTGAAAATAATATGGACAGTCAGGTGCCGCTGATGTGCTACCAAGAAGTTGCAACACATGCAGACCCGAGAACCGTTTCGAAAAAATTTGTAACCGAATTATTGAAGGACAAAGTAAACGGAAAAGGCTGGAGTGTTTTTGGTATTTTGGTCGATCGCGAGGACGGATTTGACATTAATACCTACCCCGATGTAGCGCGTAAATTACTGCCACAGGCCATAAAGCGCAAACCGGTATCAAAAACGCTGGTTGATAAGTTGTTGAAATTGCCCGATCTGGAAGGGTTGGGACAAGCCGTAACCGCTGCTTTTAAATATAATGAAGATGGCGTTTTGTATCAGATATCTTCCAAATATAAAATTCCCTTTGAAGTTGTTGATTGGCAGGAATGCTATGACGCAATGAGCAGCAAAGCCGAACTGCGTCTATCCGTATATAAGACCCTGAATAATGATTTGTTTTTACAGCAATTTCAGGCGGATTCTGTTGCCGGAAAAGTTCTTGAAGGCCTGAATAATCAGCCGTCTGCTAACCAGCAGTGGGAAGAGGCTATGAAAGATATTGTGAAATCCCGTCACTGCGCTGATATATTGCAGGCCCTTCATCAAAAAAAGAAGATCAGATTTAAAGCAGAAACATTTCTGCAAGAAAATGAAGATGGTGTAAGACTGCTGGATATGGTCTGCGGCTATAAAAGGCATCAGGCGTTTTTTAATCATGCTTATTGGGATCAGGATATTGCCGGCCTGCAAGCCATGTATAATGCCGCGCCTGAGTATGTTCAAAGGGATCTGGGCTCCGACTTTATAACACTTAAATGGGTCAACAAGACCGTTTCAAACTTCAAAAGCAGAAAAAAACCTCTTCCAAGGCGCTAACCCCTGAAAACTGGCACGGTATGTGCATATTATATGGGGAATAGAGAGCCGGGGGGCTTTGAGCAGAAGGGAGAGAGGTCTATGACCGCAGCATTGCACCACATAGGATCTGAAATAATCAATAAATATCAGCAGCTTGCTGGCAAGGATGTCTTTAATGCAATTGAAGATGCCAGCCGCACAACAGGTGTTGATTTCGGCTATTTGCTGGAGCAGGCGCAGGCAGAAAGTAACTTTGATGCCGATGTGAAGGCAAAAACATCCAGTGCGACAGGTTTATATCAGTTTATCGAACAGACCTGGCTGGAAATGGTTGCCAAACACGGTTACAAACACGGTTTGGGACAATACGGCCAGCACATCAACTTTAATTCCAAAAACGGCAGTATATCCGTCAGCTCGCGCGCCATGAAAAGCGAGATTCTTGAATTGCGCAAAAACCCCGAAATCGCCTCCAAGATGGCAGCTGAATTTGCCAAGGACAACAAAGGGTATCTTGAGTCCCAAACACGCCGCGATATCGGTTCAACCGAAATGTATCTGGCGCATTTTCTGGGTGCGGGCAGCGCGGCAAAATTTATCAATGCGATGGATCGCAATGACGGTCAGACAGCTAACCGTTTATTCCCTGATGCAGCGCGCGCCAATAAAAATGTTTTTTATAATAAAAACGGATCACCGAAAAGCCTGCAGCAGGTTTATGCCTTTTTTGATAAGAAGTTTTCGAACACGCCGGTGACACCGCAGCAAGCACCGACCAGCCCGATCAAGGACGTGCCCGAACAAATGCTGCATTTTGCAAGTGCTGAAGATAACTTGCCGGATATGATAAATGTGATGACGATGGATTTGGCCTCCAGCGCCTTTTCACCGGCACCGTCTACGGCTTACAATTTCAGTTCGAACAGCTGGAAGGGTAACGATACGCTGAACGAGCTGGATGTGATCATGCTGTCACATATGATGCGCACATGGACACATGAAGACAGCAGCCGTGGTTATGATGCCTACCGCACATCCGGAAGATATGCATAAGCACTGGTCGATGCGCTATACCCCTGAAATGTTTTCAATATGATTTTTAATGGATTATCCATGGCAACACCGTTTGTCAGGATATCGAGTATTTCCTCGAGCGGTGATTTTTTGGGTGGATACTCTACAATTTTGACGCTTTCGGGGTTGTCTGCGTTTACAACAGATTTTGCGTGATGAAGGGCCTGATGAAGGCCGCCGATTTCGTCAACCAGCCCGATTTCCAATGCTTGTTCGCCCGTCCAGACGCGCCCGCCGGCAAGCTCATTGCGTAGTTTATCTATTGGAATATTACGTCCTTCGGATACGCGGCTTAGAAAGGCTTCGTATGTATGGTCAAGCAAAGCACTTACCTTTGCGCGTTCACCTGCATTAAATCGGTCGGTTGATGACCATAAACCAGCATTATCGCCAAAATTATATTCTGCGATATTTACACCGGTTTTATCGAGAAGACCGCCAATGGTAATTTTACCGCCAAGAACGCCGATGGAACCCGTCAGGGTCGCAGGCTGGGCAAAAATGTGGTCTGCCTTTGCAGATATCCAATATCCGCCAGATGCCGCAGCGCTCGACATTGAGATAATAACGGACTTGCCATCTTTTTGTGCCCGCTCGACGGTGCGGGCAATCGTTTCAGATGCACTGGCAGATCCACCAGGGCTGTCAATACGCAATACGATTGCGCCTACTCTGGAATCGCGGCGTGCTTGTGACATGGCCGCAGATATTTTTTCAGCGGACAGGACCGGGCCGCCGCCAATGGGCGCCAGCATGACATCGTTACTGTCACCGGCCATAATTGCACCGCTGGCATAAATGACAGCCACACGTGATACTGGAATGTCTTTTGTTTCTTCGGTCTCATCAAATGACTTCTGGCGCTCTTCCAGCTTTGCTGCCAGGCCTTCATCCTCTTTGCCGAGCATATAATTATAATAGAGGTCAATCTCCCAAAATTTTGCGACATCTTTGCCGCCGGCTTCCTCGCGCGCCCGATCGACCATTTCGTCAACATATCCCAAATGGTCTACCAACCCCGCATCCAGAGAGTGCTGGTCAGTCAGCGGTGCGTTATCAATCAGTGTGGCGATTTCTGTGTTTGAAAGTTTACGCGAATCTGCCATACCCGCGACCATTTGCGCATTTAAGTCCGATAGAAGCCGGCGGGTCATTTCTTCGTTTTCTTTTGACGGTGTGTTGCGTGTCATAGGCTCTACAGCTGTTTTATATTCGGCGCGCGCCATCATATCCGCATGAATGCCCAATTTATCGAGAGTCTCTTTAAAGAACGGTAACTGGCCGCTGAGCCCCGTGATGGAAACATTACCAATCGGCTGCAGCCAGACTTCATCAAAGGCACTACCAAGATAATAATCCTTCATACCGTTTGAAAAATCACCAAAAGCCGGTGCAAAGACAAAGGTGAATTTGCCGCTGGCCTGAAAACGTTTGATGGCGGCACGTAATTCCTGCACTTGGGCAATGCTGATGGTGTTGGGCTTTATACGTGCAATAAATCCGGTGACTTTCGGGTCATCGGCCGCAGCATCTAGCGCTGTAATAAATTCCTGTAATAATAATGGTGACGATAAAAGCGGGCTGGAAATGCTGGGCGGGGGTGAAACTTCGGGCAGGCTGTTTTCAAACGTATAGGTTAAAACGGTGTGATTTGAAGGTTCTGGATTTCCGACCTGACCGATTCTGTTCAGCGTAACAAAAGCGAAAATGAATGATATAAATACCATCATGCCAATGGCTGTGAAAAAGCGCAATGCATAGCGCCCTAGTTTTTTTGTGAATGATGAATGCTTTAAGTTGTTAGTCATTTTTCGAAACTCGCCTCATGGTAGTGTCAACAAAGTTTTTTTGATTTTTGTCTAAAAAACCTGTTGAAAGTTTTTCCCAGACCTTTAAAAAGAAAGACGTTCCGCTAAACAACGATTCACGAACCGCCCACAGGGCCAGTTTACGTGAAGGTTAGAAAAATGCAATGTAGGATCGGTATAGATCCACGCGGCGGAAAAATAAAAACAAAAAGACGGCAAAAACACCGCATAAAAAAAGCCCCGTAACACAAGGTCACGGGGCAAAGCAATCATCGAAGCGAAGTTTGCAAAGAAACCAAATCGGGGTGAAAAGGTTTTCTTCACGACTCGAGTCTTCACTGAATCAGGGGTAAGAGTCGAGTCTTTTTTTAGAAAAAAGCGATAAAATTTTATTACTCTTTTATTTCAAGGGGTTGCACCAAGCTGTTGAATCAAAGATTCTATTGGTTATGAAAACGATTCGATTCTAGTTTTAAAGAATCGGTGCGAATCGTTAATTAATTTCCTAATGTAAATCGACTAAAATGACTGCGGCTGAACCTAGGCTTGTAACTTTTCAAAAACTTACTTTTTAAATCGGTGTAATCTTCGGTTTTGAAACAAATGTCGTTTCGGCAACTGTAATATCTAAATGCCGTATTGAGAAAACTGTTTTCTTCGCGCCGGAAAATTTGCAAAACATCTCTATAGCTATATCCGCCTTGATGGTTCTTTGTGAATGGCAGTTTATACTTAGGGATAAAATGCTCTACATACAATTCTATAAAAACATCGTATCGATTTGAGTCTTGTTTTTTCCTGGCAACATATTTTGCACGGTAATGACCGGGGCGTCCGGGAAATTTATCTTCTAACCAATGGGCGGGAACACGCAGGGTAGAGATCTTACGTGGTAATTTGGATCGCTTTTTAAACATAATGCCATAATAACTAGCCACACAAATATGTCAATAAGCTAGAGGTGTTTGTTAAGCAAGGTTTGATCCGCCAAAACGCAGGCCATCATCGCCTCGACTACTGGCGTGCCGCGCAGACCGACGCAAGGATCATGACGGCCCTTGGTTACGATTTCGGTTTCTGTCATGTCTTTGGTAATTGTCTGCTGCGGGATCAGGATTGAACTGGTCGGTTTGAAGGCAACGCGAACGATTAAATCCTGCCCGGTTGTAATGCCGCCCAGAACGCCGCCCATATGATTTGACAGGAAATGCGGCTTGCCGTCTTTAATGCGGATCTGATCAAGCGTATCTTCGCCGCGCGGGCCGACCATGCCGAACCCGTCACCAATTTCAACGCCTTTGACGGCATTGATCCCCATCATCGCATCGGCAATCTGGCTTTCGATTTTCGCATATATAGGCGCACCCAAACCTGCCGGAACGCCCGACACGCGGCATTCGACAACCGCACCGATGCTGGAGCCTGATTTGCGAATGTCATCCAGATAATCCGACCATTCATCAACGACAGATGTGTCAGGGCAAAACATTGGGTTTTGATAAACCTGATCCCAATTGGGCGTATCGGTTTTAATTTTTTTCGCGCCCAGTTGAACGACACCGGCCTGAATTTTAATATCAGACCCGATAATTTTTCTGGCGACAGCGCCCGCGGCAACACGCATTGCAGTTTCGCGGGCGGATGATCGCCCGCCGCCGCGGTAATCGCGAATGCCGTATTTCATTTCATAGGTAAAATCCGCGTGTCCCGGGCGAAATTTATCTTTGATATCCGAATAGTCTTTTGACCTTTGGTCTGTGTTGTGAATGATCAGGCTGATCGGTGCGCCTGTTGTTTGCCCTTCAAATACGCCTGATAGGATTTGGACCTCATCGGCCTCTTTACGTTGTGTTGTATGTTTTGATTGGCCTGGCTTGCGACGATCCAGATGCGGCTGAATATCGCTTTCTGATAATGCAATTTTTGACGGCACGCCATCAATCACACAGCCAATGGCAGGCCCATGGCTTTCGCCCCATGTTGTAAATCGGAAGATATGTCCGAAACTGTTATAAGACATCAATTTGATCCCAGAATATCGTTGATCTTGCGAAGCGGTCCTGTTTCATCGGGAATAGCCGGCAATTTTAATTCGCCTTTTTTAATGTAAAGGTTCGGGAAATCGGGCAGTTTCGTTTCGTCCATTTTCAAATAAATGTCACTGACCATCTGGTTTTTATAATGGTGCGTTTTTTCAATCGGCTCTGAGCGGGTTCCGGTTATGTGATCATATGGAATCGTGAAAAATTGTTTCTGCTGCGTTTCATATTTCAGATGATCTTCATAAAACTGAAAGCGCTGGCCTTTGGCCAATTTTTTTAGGATGACAGGCATAAGGAAAGCTTCCAGAAGCATCAGGCCTGAAATAGCGAGCAGGATGTTAAAGGTGAATTGTTCGATTTCCTGAACACTATATAGCGTAATCGCAACAACCAAAACAATCAGCGAAATCACAAAGCTGGCCGCCGCCATGATCTTGAAAAGATTCTGGTTGGGGATCGAGCGCAATGTGAATTCAGGTGCTTTGGTCATGGTTTGTTTATCCTATGATTTAAATCCGCTGAGGAGTTCGGCGGCATCCGCGGCGCGATCAACGGCCATCATACCGACTGTATGATAGCCCGAGTCAACATGCATAACTTCGCCCGTTACGCCACGTCCTAGATCGCTGAGCAAAAACAGACCGGCACTGCCGACTTCTTCTGTTGTAACGTTACGGCGCAATGGGGAGTTCAGCTCGTTCCATTTAAGGATATATCGGAAATCACCGATTCCACTGGCGGCTAATGTTTTGATCGGACCCGCGCTGATCGCATTCACACGGATGCCGTCGCGACCTACATCATTCGCAAGATAGCGCACAGATGCTTCCAAGGCTGCCTTTGCAACGCCCATGACGTTATAGTGTGGCATAACGCGTTCGGCGCCGTAATATGAGAGTGTCAAGAGGCTGCCACCGTCCTTCATAAGGGGAACGGCTTTTTGTGCAACGGATGTAAAAGAATAAACAGAGATATCCATCGTGCGTAAAAAGTTTTCGCGTGTTGTGTCGAGATATAAGCCATCCAGCTCGTTTTTATCGGAAAAAGCAATGGCATGAACCAGAAAATCAATCTGGCCCCATTCTTTTTCAATGGCTTTAAATGTGGAATCAACACTGCTTTCATCTGTGACATCGCATTGTAAAACAAGTTTTGATCCGACGCTGTCGGCCAGCGGGCGCACACGTTTTTCCAGGGCTTCACCCTGGAATGTAAAGGCCAGTTCGGCCCCTTGGTCATGCAGGGTCTTGGCAATACCCCATGCAATAGAGCGGTCATTTGCAACCCCCATAATCAAACCGCGCTTGCCTGCCATGATATTTGTCATTCTATTGATCCTTATATGTTTTTTAGAATTTGCCAAAAGTTTACACATATTTACAAAAGGGTCAAATTTTTAAAGGGGAGGGGTGAAAAGATTAACAAAAGATTAATTGACTGTTGCCCCGATTTGCGATTCAATGTTAAAAGGGTGTTATTCAAAGCGAAATAGAAAACTGACAGGGTTCATGTCTTAATGCTCGAATATTTTAAAAACCGTATGGCGCAAGGCCGTCTGCCCGTACCGCTACGTTATGTTGCGTTGGGTGTAATTTTAACCTGTCTTGGTGTCCAGTTCTATCCTGACGCCCAGGATTTGAAATTCTCACAAAATACTGCTGTAAATCAGGTCAGCTATGTCGCGCCTGTAGCGCAAAAAACAGACACAGACGATGTGAAAACCGCAGATGTTTCAACAGATGATTCTGCCCGCGGATACTTCACGCCGCCGGCCAGTAAAAAAATTCAGGCGATTCTGGCGTCTTTTGCGCCGGCTGCAGGCCAGCCCATTAATGTTGACGGCATCGCAATGCCCGAACCGCGTCCACAGATCTTGAAAATCGTATCGCCATCATCGTCATCGGTGATCAAGCGCATCGAATTTTTGAAAAACGAAGGTGTTATGCCTTTGAAGACAGAAATTAAAGCGGGCGGCACATTACAAGAATCGCTTATGGAATCACTTGATCTGTCATACGAGGAAGTCCACCAGCTGATTGGCAGCATTTCCTCGAAGATGGATCCGAAAGATATTCGTCCGGGCCAGAAAATTACGGCCTATACAGTTAAAAACGTTGAAGGCAACAAGTTGCTGGCCGTTGAAATGCAAAAAGATGTTTTAACATCTTTGGCTGCTGTTCGTATTTCACAAAGTCGCTATGCAGTGGCTGAAGCGGTTAAACCGACAGTTAAAACAGTGCGGGCGGCCAAAGGCACAATCAGTAATTCACTTTATCTGGCGGCGAACAAACAGAATGTTCCGGATCGTTTGATCGTTGATCTGATTCACGCTTATTCATGGTCGATCGATTTCCAGCGCGATATCCGCGAAAACGACCAGTTTGAAATCATGTTTGAAGAATACCGCACGGAAGACGGCGATTTAGTGCCGGGCCGTGGTGAAATTCTATATGCCTCGTTGAAGATTGGTAACCGTCCATATGCAATGTATCGTCATGAAATGGCGGATGGTCGTTCGGACTATTTTGAAGAAGACGGCAGTTCAGTGCGCAAGGCCTTGATGACAACGCCGATTAACGGTGCGCGCATTTCATCAGGATTTGGCAAGCGCAGACACCCTGTGTTGGGATATACCAAAATGCACAAGGGAACAGACTTTGCCGCGCCCAGCGGAACGCCGATCTATGCATCGGGTGATGGTGTGATTGAATATCTTGGTCGTCGCGGTTCTTTCGGTAACTACATTAAAATTCGCCACCGCAATGATTTGCATTCGGCATACGCCCACATGAAAGGTTTCAAAAAAGGCCTTTCAAACGGATCACGCGTCCGCCAGGGTGATGTTATCGGTTATGTGGGGACAACAGGTCGTTCAACGGGCCCCCATCTGCATTATGAAGTACATATGAATGGTGTTCAGGTGAATCCGCGTTCGGTCAAATTGCCGACGGGTACAAAACTGGCCGGGGCCGATTTGAAAAACTTCAAGTCACATGTCCGCAAGATGAAGGCGCATATGGATAAATACGGACTGGGTCAGACGGTGGTTGCCGCCTTGCAGGAATAACGCTTAATAAAATTCGATAGGGGATATAACAGCCTGCCGTATGCGGGCTGTTTTTTTATGCGGCTTCGGTCGATGCTTTTTCTTCCCAGCCGCCGTTTTCTGTTTGTTGAAAATATTTCAGCGCATAGCCGCCGTCTTTCAGGTCTTTCCATTTTGTGCGTGCGGCTTTCAACGAGGCGTCATTCATGCCGTCGAATATATGACAGCATAAATCAAAATCGTCTTTTTGATCACTATCGCAGTCTTCGGTCAGAATCAAAAGGCTGGCCATGTTCGGGTTTTCATCTTTGGTTGTCAGCCATATGGGCTGATCTTTGGCGTTGTTATCCGCGCCGTGCGGCAGAAAACTGTCAGGATGGAAAGACCAAAGATGTGCGTCCATCTGTTCAAGTGTCTCGTCATTGGCGAATTTCACAATCGCGCGCATCCCCCGTTTATAGGCTTGTGTCAGAATGCCGGGCAATGCACGGTCCAATGACATGTTCTGCAAATGATAAAAACGAATTTCAGTCATGTCTTTTTTTATCATTTTATCTGATCTATAGTCTAGGGCAAAAGGAGTTAATGATATGAGTTACAAACCGCCCGTACAGGATATGGCCTTTGTGCTAAAGCATGTGGCAGAGATGGAAAATCTGCTGGCCTATCCGGCCTATGAAGATTTCGATATGGATATTGTTGATCCGGTTCTGGAGGAGGCAGCAAAGCTGGCGGCAAACGTCTGGGCCCCGTTAAATCGCGATGGTGATACCGATGGTGCGAAATTAAAAGACGGGCAGGTCAAAACAACACCCGGCTTCAAAGATGCATATTTGCAATATGTTGCAGGGGGCTGGAATGCGCTGCCGCACAATCCCGAATTTGGCGGGCAGGGGCTGCCGTGGTCTTTATCGATGGCAACGAATGAAATGTGGCAGGCTGCGAATTTGTCGCTTGGCCTATGCCCACTTCTTACGCAGGCAGGTATTGAGGCGCTGGAACATCACGGCTCTGATCATCTTCAAAAAACCTATCTTGAGAAATTGGTCAGCGGCGAATGGGCTGGCACCATGAACCTGACGGAACCGCAGGCAGGAACCGATCTGGCGGCAATTCGCACAGTCGCCAAAAAAGACGGCGATCATTATCTGCTGCAAGGTCAGAAAATATATATCACTTATGGTGACCACGAATTTACCGACAACATCATCCACCTGGTCTTGGCCAAAATTGATGGCTTGCCAGATGATAACAGCGGTCTTGGTCTGTTTCTGGTGCCGAAATTTTTTGTCAACGAAGACGGATCGCTGGGCGATCGCAATGATGTATGGCCGGTATCACTGGAACATAAACTTGGCATTCACGGATCACCAACATGTGTAATGGCCTATGGTGACAAAGGCGAATGTGTCGCCTATCTAGTCGGTAAAGAAGGCGAAGGCCTGAAAAATATGTTCACGATGATGAATAACGCCCGTATTTCAGTTGGTCTGCAGGGCGTATCGATGATGGAGCGCGCCTATCAGCATGCCGTCCATTACGCGAAAGAGCGTGTACAGAGCTTTAAGCTGGGTGGGTCAAGCGATGAGCGTGTAGCGATTATTGAGCACGCAGATGTGAAACGTATGCTTTTGACGATGAAGGCCTATGCCGATGCGGGACGCGCTTTGTCCTATTACGCAGGGGCGCAACTGGATCGCCAGAATAACGAGGCGGATGCAGATAAGAAAAAAGCTGCAGCAAATCGCGCTGATTTTCTGACGCCATTGGTTAAGGGCTGGTGTACAGATATGGCGGTAGAAGTATCATCAATCGGCATTCAGGTACATGGCGGTATGGGCTTTATCGAAGAGACAGGCGCAGCGCAATTCATACGCGACAGCCGCATTTTGCCGATTTATGAAGGCACTAACGGAATTCAAGCTGCTGATTTTATGTTCCGCAAATTCCTGCGCGATCAGGGGACGGAGGTTAAAAAATATATTGCCGAAATGACGGCTGCTGATTTGAGTGCTATGGAGGCAGAAACGCAGCAGGCGCTGAAATCCGGCCTAAAAACTTTGAAAGAAACGACCGAATGGCTTTTAAAACAGGATATGAAGGACCTTGATCCCTTTGCGGCATCATCAACCTACTATCTGAAAATGTTTGCGAGTGTTGCTGCTGGGTTCCTGATGGCGAAACTGGCCATTCAGGCCAAGGGTGATACAAGTCCGTTTGCGCAAAACAAGGTAAAAATCTGCCGTTATTACATAGAGGCGTTAATGCCGCAGGCCTCAGGTTACGCCCCTGTTATCATGGGTGGCCAATCGGTTTTACGTGATATGGAACAGCATAGTTTCGATTCTTGACATAAATTCAGCGCGTTGATAGGCTGAGCCCATGCATAAAGAAGATTTAAAAGCCAGCAGAAACGCAGGCTATATGAAATTGCTGGGTGATACCAATCGGCTGTCAAAATGGGAAATCCAGTTTATGGTCGATTGCGAAAATGGCCGTTTTCAGGAAATATCATTGAATTACCGTGCGGTCTCCGGCCGTGTTTTTGACATGGGGCTTTTGGCGGCCGCCCTGAATAACCAGCATAATTTTATCAGGGCTGTTTTTATGACGAATACGGCATCAGATACACGCAGTAATTTGTGGAATGAATTGTATGAATCTTTTCCCATGGACTACAAACGTCTTAAGGCCTACTTCGGACGCAGCGGCATCCATTTGTTTTTGGAAAAAGATCTGACCAGACTTGATGTTCGTATTACAAATGACTGGCTGATATTTGCCCCTGATCTGATGCATAGCGCATCCATACAAGATCAGTTTAAAAAATATAATCAGATGTTGCGCCACAGTGCATTAATTTATGGCTGTGCTGATCTTTATAAGACTTTAACTGCATATACGGACGACCCTGACGGGCATTTGCCGGATTGGTTGCGTGAGGATATTTGCATGCTGGGTATGCAGGACGATCAGAATTTTGCGATGGCCCCCAAACAAAAAGTTTTCGATATATTGCTGGACCAAATGTCGCCCGACTGGGATATGTCCTATGCGCTGTATACATCGAAATCTTTGGAACCTTACATTGAATACGGATACAGATATGAAGATTTCAAACACATCAATAACCCCAAATTTAAAAATGTTCATATAAACAAGGATATCTCCCAATTGAAAGGCATTCATGTTCTGTATAAATTCTATTTAAATCAGGATAGTTTCAGTGTTGACGAGCTGAAAGACGTGACAGTGATTGAGGCTTTTTTATCGGCGGGCAGGTTCACAGATCTTTTGGAACATGTTAATCACATGGATAAAACAGGTTACATCACCTATGTGCAGGATAAACTATCTCCACTGCACAAAAAACGATACGACCATAAGCTCAAAGAGCTGGGGCAATATTATGAGCTTCAGAAAATTTCCAAAAACCGCCCAAAAAGGCCTTCTTTAAAACGCAATCCCCGTCCATAATATTTTTATGACGGATGTTCTGAAAAAATATCGTGATTTATGCTCTAAAAACAGCTGGGCCGAGGACAAAGACCAATTGGCGGCGATAAGCGCATTGAACAATCTTGAACAGGACCTGTCGGTAAATAAATCTTTTTTCGCACGCTTTAAAAAGAAAGTATCAAAAGGCGGCAGCGTATATTTGTATGGCGGGGTCGGGCGCGGGAAAACCTTTGTGATGGACCTATTTTTTCAGAACACTTCTGTCGCAGAAAAAAAACGCTATCACTTTCACGAATTTATGATTCATATTCACAATCGTCTGCATGAAAAAAGACAAAATAAAACAGATCAGGGTACGGGCGCACTTTTAAAATCGATCGGCGAGGAAATTGCCGCTGAAACGCGCCTTTTGTGTTTTGACGAGATGTTTGTCGATGATGTTGCGGATGCCATGCTTTTGGGGCGGCTGTTCACTGTATTTTTCGAGGCCGGAATGGTTATCGTCTTTACATCCAATATCCGCCCGGATGATCTGTATTTAAATGGTTTGCAGCGTGAACGATTTTTACCGTTTATTACCCTTTTAAAGGACCGCGGACATGTCATTCATTTTGATGGGCATCAGGACTATAGGGCAGGGCGGTTACGTGAACACAAGCGCTATACCTATCCACTTTCGGAAGAATTGCATATTGAAATGATGGATCTGTTCGAAGAATTTGCAGACGGCAAAGTGCCCGTCCGCACGGATATAGAAGTTAAAGGACGTAACCTGTCTTTTCCAAGAACGGTAAATGGGGTTTTACTGACGGGCTTTGATGCGGTTTGCGGCATCCCCTTGGGTGCCGAGGATTATCTATCGCTCTGTGATCATTTTTCGACATTTATTATCCAGAACCTGCCGCAAATGGATGATTTGCAGCGCAACGAAGTAAAGCGCTTTATCACGCTTGTCGATACACTGTATGAAAAGAAAAAACTGGTGTTTTTTACGGCTGAACAGCCAATTGAATATCTTTACACCGGCAAACATTACAAACAGGAATTTGAACGTATACAAAGCCGCATTCTGGAGATGCAGTCGCCAGCATACCCCTGATAGACTATATTAATACTTTATTTGCTGCTTTGTGGCATACTTTATTAAGGGATGGGGACCGGTATGTTTGAATTTATAAAATCTTTATTCAAAAAAGATGAAAAAACGCAATACGAGCGTGAAAAACGCATTGCGTCCAGCGACAACCTGTCCAAAAAACGAAAATTAGCCGCCGATCCTGATGCTCATCCCGAAATTTTATTTTACATGACGGCCGACAAAGACGTTGAAACGCGCCGGTCTGTCGCAAGCAACATGCGCACGCCCGTTCAGGCAAGCGATGTTCTGGTCAAAGACAAGGATACTGACGTCAGGATGCTGCTGGCAAAACGCCTCGTCAAGCTGTTGCCTGAACTGGCAGAAGATGTTCACGGACAGCTCTACGCATTCGCCGTCAAAACATTGCATCAATTGGCACGGGACGAGGTTGCGAAAATTCGCGTTGCGTTGTCTACAGCATTGCAGGATCATGCCTATGCCCCGCCGGAGGTTGTTAAGACCTTGGCGCAAGACGTTGAGCGCGCTGTGGCCGAGCCGATCCTGCGGTATTGTACGAAATTGTCCGATGAAGACCTTCTGGATATTCTGGAGCACCACCCCGCAGACTGGGTCGGTCAGGCGATGGCATTGCGGCGTAATATATCGGATGAAATGACAGACACGTTCATCGAACATATGGACGAGGCCGGCGGTCGTATGATGCTGGAATCGCCCGATCATAAATTTGCTGAAGGTACATTATCAAAAATTATCGAGAAATCACGCCAGTTCGTATCCTGGCAGGAGCCGATAGCCCTTAGGCCCGAGCTGACCTATGCATTGGCCCGGCAGTTGGCGGGCTTTGCCGGCGAGGCTGTGTTGAAGACCTTGGGTAGCCGTAGGGATTTTGATAAACAGACGACCATAGAAATTTCGTCAATGGTGCAGCGCCGTGTGGCTTTCATGTCATCGGAAAACCCGCATGAAACGCTGGAACAAAAGGTCAACCGCTATGTATCTGCCGGTAAAATGAACCCCGAGACGATCAGCGATGCGCTGGCATGGCGGGAGGAAGGGTTTGTAAAACTGGGTCTATCTCGTATGTCGGGCGTGCATCAGCTGATTATTGACAAAATTTTTGCCAGTCAGTCCCCTAAATCGATTACGGCTTTGGCTTGGTATTGCGGCCTGCCGATGCGCACTGCCGTTGAATTGCAAAAGATATTGGGGCAGGTCCCGACGCAATCTTTAATTTATGCTCGCGCAGGGGTTGATTATCCGCTGAATGAGGCTGATATGATCTGGCAGTTGGAATTTTTCGGCATTGAAATTGACCCTGAAACGATATCCAACCAGCCTTCGCAATCTCAAAAGAAATAAATTGACATAATACACCCCCTTTGTTATATTATGCCAAATAAATTTGGTATAAGGATTCGTTATGTCTGTAAAACGTATTTTCGCAAAAGTTGCGCGTTCACCTGTTTTTCTTGCGCCGGCATGTCTGGCTAGTGCTGTTGCTATTCCCATTTCTGTCAATATGGCTGTAAATCACGATTTAAGCACGGAAGCTGTTGTTCAGGATGAAAGAACAGAAGAATATCGTGAAAGAATGAGCCATTTAAGGCATGATGCAAAGTGGGAATTTCAACAAGAAGATCATATGGAGCTAGCCAAGGACTTGGTCCTTGATGAAAGCATCAATGAGCGCGAGTTTAAAGAGTTCGCATCATATTTCCCTGCTAGAGACAATCACGATCTATTGCCACGTCCATCGCGCGCTGATTCGCTTGATGAATGCCGTTTGGAATATGGCGATGCCGGCATTGCAGCGAATGACACTGCAATTGCGGCGAATATCATCAGTTGTATGAGAAATAATAATCTTTTGTCGTCATGGTTGACCATTGTCCTCAGCATCGTAAGTGCGGCCGGTTTTGCCGGCGTTGCGTCAATGGCGTCATCTTCACCAAAATTAAAGCAATGGGCGACTGAACCGCCAAAAAAAGGAAACTGACACAAACCGCTGAAACCGAACAAATGCGACAGGATTTAAACGAAGTGCGTGCATTGGCGGATCAATTTACAGATGCTAGCAATGCATATAATCAGCACCGTGCCAGCTCCGATACACAAACGGAAAAAATTTATTTCGCGAATGCCAATGGCGATGTGATTGCTTTTGATGAAGGCGACACACGTATTGAAATGCTGGATATGTCATCTTTAACACAACTTAGTAAAATTGTGTCTGGCGATGAAACGAAAGCAACACAACTGGTGGATGTCCAGACAGGGCAAACATATGCCATTCCTGAATTGGAACAGCGTCAAAATCTGAAACAGGCAATGGAAGATGCAGAGGCCGTATATGAGCAGGCAGCAGATGATTTCCGTGTCGAACTTGTTTTAAATCCGAATGTTAACGAAGTGACCTATAGCCAGTTCCGCGATTTAATGCCGGGCCTGCCGTTTTATCAGAATAATGATTTGCGTGTGAATTTCTGGCCCGATGGCGACGGCGCATCCCTGAATGAATGCCGCGTCAAATACGGTAATAATGTGGCCGGTGAACGCGCTGATGTTGCCGCAGCGGTTGCGGATTGTATGAAAGAAAATGATGTCAGCAGTTTCTGGGCCTTGGTCGGTTCGATTGCCTTGTCACTGTTCCTTGGAATTGGCTCGGCAATTGGTATGAATGAATCTTATACCTTGCAAGATTGGTCCCGATTGCCGAAACCGAAAAAACTTCCAAAACCGGACCCAAATTAATTTAAATTGCCCCCTACCATCTCCGGGTAAGTGTGCTAGTCTATTGCCGACAGAATAAACGAATCTGACGGACAGAAAGGACTATCACTATGGCTCGTAATAAAATTGCATTAATCGGTGCAGGACAAATCGGCGGCACGCTGGCACTTCTGGCAGGCCTGAAGAACTTGGGCGATGTTGCACTTGTGGATATCGCGGAAGGTGTTCCGCAGGGTAAGGGCCTTGATCTGGCCGAGGCATCACCTGTTGAAGGCTTTGATTGCAACTATGTCGGATCAAATGACTATGAAGCAATTGACGGCGCAGATGTTGTAATTGTTACAGCCGGTGTTCCACGCAAACCAGGCATGAGCCGTGATGATCTGATCGGTATTAACACCAAAGTCATTCAGGGCGTTGGCGAAAAAATCAAAAAACACGCACCAAATGCGTTCGTGATTGTTATTACAAATCCGCTGGATGTCATGGTCGGCATCATGCAGGAGGTCACAGGCTTTGATCCGAAAAAAGTCGTGGGTATGGCAGGCGTTCTGGATTCAGCGCGCTTCCGTTACTTTTTGGCAGATGAATTCAAAGTATCTGTTGAAGATGTAACAGCATTTGTTTTGGGTGGCCACGGGGATACAATGGTACCTCTTACACGCTATTCGACGGTTGCAGGCATCCCGCTGCCCGATATGGTGAAAATGGGTTGGACCACACAGGAAAAAATTGATGCAATCGTTGACCGCACCCGTAAGGGCGGCGGTGAAATTGTTGCCCTGTTGAAAACAGGATCGGCCTTTTATGCGCCGGCATCTTCTGCCATCCAAATGGCCGAAAGCTATTTGCTGGATAAAAAACGCGTATTGCCCTGTGCTGCAATGCTCAAGGGTGAATACGGCGTTGATGATTTGTATATCGGTGTTCCGGTTGTTATCGGCAAAGACGGTGTCGAGCGTATCGTAGAAGTCAAATTCAACGATGATGAAAAGAAAATGTTCGATGAATCTGTCGAGGCCGTTAAGAAAGTTAAAGCTGCTGCAGAAGAACTTCGTAAATCAGCGGCTTGAAGCCAAGGGATAGATAATGACCGAAATTAAAAAGTTTCATGAAATCCCGGACCTGTTAAGCGGCGTTGTTGTCCATGGTAATACAGTTTATACCGCCGGACGTGTGTCAAAAGCGAAAGCTGGCGAAAGTGTCAAGGTGCAGGCCTATGACATTTTTAAAACACTGGATGCGGATTTGGCAGCTGCGGGAACGGATAAAACAAAACTTTTGCAGGCCAGTATCTGGTTGACGGATATCAGTAAGATCAAAGAATTCAACGAGGCATGGGCCGAATGGCTTGACGGATGTAAGCCTCCGGCGCGAGCAGCAGTCGAGGCACCCTTGGTGACTGCCGGTTGCTATGTTGAAGTTATGTTGGTTGCTGCTATATAATAACTGTGATTCGAAATATAAATTAGAGAAACGGAAAAGACGAATGAATATTCATGAGTATCAGGCGAAAGCCCTTTTGAAAAAACGCGGTGTTCCGATGCTGGATGGCGGTGTCGCCTATACAGCGGACGAGGCTGTGGATGTTGCCAAGAAACTCGACAGCAAGGTTTATGTTGTTAAGGCGCAAATTCACGCAGGTGGTCGCGGTAAGGGAGGCGGGGTAAAACTTGCCAAATCCCTGGACGAGGTTAAAACAATCGCTGATGAAATTATCGGCATGCAATTGGTTACGCCACAGACGACGGCCGAAGGACAAGAAGTCAAACGCGTTTATGTCGAGCAAGGCTGCGATATTGATCGTGAACTTTATCTTGGGATGTTGGTCGACCGTGCAACATCACGCGTGACCATCATGGCCTCGACCGAGGGCGGAATGGAAATCGAAGAAGTCGCAGAACATTCGCCTGAAAAGATTTTGAAAGTTGCCGTTGATCCGGCAAGCGGTATTCAACCATTCCATGCGCGTAAACTGGCATTCGGTTTGGGTTTGACAAAAGATCAGGTTAAAAACGCGGTTAAAGTTATCATGACCATGTATAACGCCTTTATCGAACTGGATTGTTCGATTGTTGAAATCAACCCATTGGTTGTTACAAAATCAGGCGATGTATTGCCTCTGGATGCGAAAATCAATTTTGATGACAATGCCTTGTTCCGTCACAAAGATATCGAAGAGCTGCGTGACGAGGACGAAGAAGATCCGACAGAACGTAAAGCGAACGATCTGGATCTGGCATACGTCAAGCTGGATGGAAACATCGGTTGTATGGTGAACGGTGCCGGTCTGGCGATGGCGACAATGGATATCATTAAGCTATATGGCGGCGAGCCAGCAAACTTTCTGGATGTCGGTGGCGGGGCCAACAAAGAAAAGGTCACAGCAGCCTTTAAGCTGATTATGACCGACCCGAATGTTGAAGGTATTCTGGTGAATATTTTCGGTGGAATTATGCGCTGTGACATTATTGCAGAAGGTGTGATCGCGGCGACGCGTGAAATGGGACTGACCATTCCGCTGGTTGTACGCCTTGCGGGTACAAACGTTGATAAAGGTAAGGAATTGCTGGCGAAATCCGGCTTGAATATTATTCCAGCTGATAATCTGGCAGATGCTGCACATAAGATTGTTAACGCTGCGAAAAGAGAGGCTGCATAAAATGAGTGTTCTGGTTAACAAAAATACAAAAGTAATTTGTCAGGGCTTTACCGGCGCGAATGGAACATTCCATTCCGAACAGGCCATTGCCTACGGCACAAACATGGTTGGTGGTGTAACACCCGGTAAAGGCGGCCAAAAGCATTTGGACCTGCCGGTTTTCAACACAGTTGATGAAGCTGTTAAAAAGACAGGCGCGAATGCCACAGTGATTTACGTGCCACCACCCTTTGCAGCTGATGCGATTCTTGAGGCCGTGGATGCGGAGCTTGAACTGGCCGTATGCATCACAGAAGGTATTCCGGTGCTGGACATGGTACGTGTTAAACGCGCACTGGAAGGATCAAAAACACGCCTGATCGGGCCGAACTGCCCGGGCGTGATTACGCCGGATGAATGCAAGATCGGTATTATGCCGGGCCATATTCATAAGCGCGGAAAAATCGGTATCGTATCGCGTTCAGGGACATTGACGTATGAAGCTGTTGCGCAAACAACCGCAAACGGTCTTGGCCAGTCAACATGTATCGGTATCGGCGGTGACCCTGTGAACGGGACAAACTTTATCGATTCATTGGAATTGTTCCTGAATGATGATGAAACTGCAGGTATTCTGATGATCGGTGAAATTGGCGGATCAGCCGAGGAAGAGGCCGCAGAATTCTATAAAGCGCATAAAAACAAAAAGCCGATTGCAGGCTTTATCGCGGGCGTGACAGCCCCACCGGGTCGTCGTATGGGCCATGCCGGCGCCGTGATTTCAGGCGGTAAAGGCGGTGCAGGCGATAAGATCGAAGCCATGCGCTCGGCTGGTTTTGTCATGTCTGACAGTCCCGCCGGATTGGGCGAGGCCATGCAAAAGGCGATGGCGGCTTAGTAAAATTAATTTTTACAAGAAAGTCCGGCTATCTGAAACCAGAGCCGGACTTTTTTAATTCTGAAAGGAGATATAAATGCTGCACCCATGTAAGAAAGTAGACGGCGTTGAATATTGTAACCGTGATGGTGCGGGCTATACGCCTAGTGAAACCTGCAAGGTTTTTCGCCGTGAAGGGGCCTTTATATTCCTAGAACAACAGGGAAAGCTTTTGATGGTCAAGCCCGTTGACGGTCGTAGTTATTGGGAAATTCCGGGCGGCGGGGTCGATGAAGGCGAAACATTTCAGCAGGCAGCCATCCGTGAATTTGGTGAAGAAACAGGATTTGACCTGATCAGCGCAAATCTTGAGCCCGTCTTTGAACAGCGCATATATCTGTATCATAGGAAAGAAGATTTCTACTGGAATTACGACCAGAATTATTTCAAGGCCTCAGGCGATTTTTCTGATCTGGTGTTTGAAGGCATCAAGGAAGCGCCCGAAGAGGGTCATATCCAATGGGTCAACCGCGATGAGTTACAAAACGTAAAAATCAAACACACCGTTATTCCAGCGCTTAAAGCAGCGGGATATTTGCTATAAACGACGCTATTTAACGTAAGCCTTAGCACTAATCCGGTATTATGGCGAATCGATCGCTTTTCATGGTGATTTTACAAATTTTCTAGCTTGACGAATCTTGCGAAGGGTTTATTTCCTGTTATGATTTTATATGCCGTTTTCCGGCTTAAAATAATGATAAGGAACATTTAAAATGTCATCACGCGAGGCGCTTCAAAATCAGGCCTTTCTTTCTGCCGCCGATCCGGACTATCTGTCCGAGCTTTATTCAAAATATCTGGATAACCCGACCAAAATTGACGAAAGCTGGTCGCGTTTTTTTGACGGGCTGGATGATGATTCACGTGCGCTGCTTGATGATATAAAAGGTGCTAGCTGGACACCTGCGCCGGCAAAGGTCAAGGCTGTAATGTCGCAGGCGGCCAATTCGGGCATGTCGGATGCGCCTGTGGTGCGCAACGTTAAAGGCGGCAAATCAGATGTGGAAGTGCGCCAGTCGACATTGGATTCCGTGCGCGCCCTGATGCTGGTTCGCGCCCATCGTATTCGTGGTCACCTTAAGGCTGACCTGGACCCGCTGGGCCTAATGAAACGCCGTACACATCCCGAGCTTGAGCCTGAAACATACGGCTTTACTGGTGACGATTGGGATCGTCCGATCTTTATGAATGGCGCTTTAGGTTTTGAAACCGCAACCCTGCGCGATGTTATGGGCGCATTGCATGAAATTTACGGTGGCAGTGTCGGTGTTGAATTCATGCATATTTCCGACCCTGAACAGCGCGAGTGGGTGCGTGACCGTATCGAAGACAGCCGCAACCACACCGAATTTACAAAAGATGGTAAAAAAGCAATCCTCAGCCGCCTGACCGCGGCCGAAGGCTTCGAGAAATTTCTGCAAACAAAATATACAGGTACAAAACGTTTCGGTCTGGAGGGCGGGGAGTCTCTGGTGCCTGCAATCGAACAGATCATGAAGCGCGGCGGTCAATTGGGTCTGAAAGAAATTGTTTTGGGCATGGCGCACCGCGGCCGTTTGAATGTTCTAACAAACGTGATGGGTAAAAGCTTTACTGCGATTTTCCACGAATTCAAAGGCGGATCATTTAAGCCCGAAGACGTGCAGGGATCGGGTGATGTGAAATATCACCTTGGCACTTCATCAGATCGTGACTTTGATGGGAATACTGTGCACTTATCTTTGCAACCTAATCCATCGCACCTTGAAATCGTAAACCCTGTCGTTGTTGGTAAAACTTACGCAAAACAAATCCAGCAAAATGATGATAGCAAGTCAGGCGCAATGGCTTTGTTATTACACGGTGATGCCGCGATTGCTGGTCAGGGCGTGATGCAGGAAACGATGTTGCTCTCGGGTCTTGAGGGGTATGCAACAGGTGGAACGATTCATTACGTGATTAACAACCAGATCGGTTTTACTACCCCGCCCGAGGAATCGCGCTCAGGCACCTATGCCACGGATATCGGCAAAGGTTGTGATGCACCGATTTTTCATGTGAATGCGGATGATCCCGAAGCAGTTGTGCATGTGGCACGCATAGCGGTTGAATTCCGCATGCAGTTTAAAAAAGATGTCTTCATTGATATGATCGGTTATCGCCGTCATGGCCATAACGAAGGGGACGAGCCTGCCTTTACCCAACCCGTGATGTATGATTCGATAAAATCACAAAAAACGACACGTAACCTATACGCCGAAGAGCTAATGCGTGAAGGGGTGATCACGGCGGCAGAAGACGAAGACCTTCTGCAATCCTGGAACGATCATCTGGAAGAAGAATTTAAAGCGGCTGACAGCTATAAGCCAAACGATGCCGATATGCTGGAAGGCCAGTGGAAAGGTATAGAGCTTCCAAAAGATGATGATCGCCGCGGGAACACGGCGATATCTGACGAGGTCGCACAAAGAGTTGGCCGCGCAATTTATACCGTGCCGGACGGCTTTAATCTGAATTCAAAAATTAAACGCCAGTTAGATGCCAAAAAAGAAATGTTTGAAACGGGCGAAGGCTTTGACTGGGCGACAGCCGAGGCCTTGGCTTTTGGTGCGCTGGCCTATGAAGGCTTTCCGGTGCGTCTGTCCGGTCAGGATTGTGAACGCGGAACATTCTCACAGCGTCATTCCGTTTGGATAGATCAGGAAAATATGAAGAAATATATTCCGCTCAATCATATCGAGGGACAAAAAGCGCCGTATCGTGTTTATAACTCACCGCTATCGGAAGAGGCCGTATTGGGTTTTGAATATGGCTATAGCTCGGCCGAGCCGAATGCATTGGTGATGTGGGAGGCGCAGTTTGGTGACTTTGTGAACGGCGCGCAGGTTGTGATTGACCAGTTCATCACATCGGGTGAAACGAAATGGCTGCGTATGTCAGGCTTGACAATGTTATTGCCGCATGGCTATGAGGGGCAGGGGCCGGAGCATTCATCTGCCCGCCTCGAGCGTTTCTTACAGCAATGCGCCGAAGATAATATTCAGGTTGCAAACTGCACCACACCTGCAAACTATTTCCACATTTTGCGTCGTCAGATGCATCGTGATTTCAGAAAACCGCTGATTATCTTTACCCCGAAATCTCTGCTGCGTCACAAAGCTGCGGTATCACCATTATCAATGATGACGGGTAACCAGACATTCCACCGCGTTTTGTACGAAGATGAAATGCCGGGTGAACCATGGGATATCAAGCGTATCGTTCTATGTACAGGTAAGGTTTTCTATGACCTACAAGCTGCACGGGACGAGGCCGGAATTAAAGATGTGACAATGTTGCGTATCGAACAGCTCTACCCATTCCCGGATAAAGCCTTGCGTGAAATCTTGGCAGGCTTTCCGAATGCGGAAGTCGTTTGGTGTCAGGAAGAACCCGAGAACATGGGCGCATGGACATTCGTTGACCGCCGCATTGAAAATGTGATCAAGGATCTGGAATTGAAAAACAAACGTCCGATTTATGTGGGCCGCCCTGCAGCTGCATCACCTGCCGTCGGTCTATTGTCGAAACATAACGAAGAACAGGAACGCCTTGTCAAACAGGCGATATCAATTTAATTTTCAAAGAAAAAGGAAAAGAAAATGGCAACTGAAATTAAAGTCCCGACATTGGGTGAATCCGTATCCGAGGCAACAGTCGCACAATGGCTGAAATCAGAAGGCGATGCCGTTGCGGCAGACGAACCGTTGGTAGAACTTGAAACGGACAAAGTGACATTGGAAGTCAATGCGCCTGCCGCAGGTGTCCTTCGCAAAATCACCGTTAAGACCGGTGAAAATGTCGAAGTTGACGCCGTACTGGGTATGCTGGAAGAAGGCGCAACGGACGGCAAGAAGGCAGATAAACCAGCCGCTAACGAAGATAATAAGGCCGTAAAAAAAGAAGAGACAAAGGCAGATGCGCCGAAATCAGAGGCACCAAAAACCACATCTGCAAATGCGGACATACCGCTGTCACCTGCCGTTCGTAAAATGGTTGATGACAATGGCCTGGATGCATCGAAAATTCCAGCCAGTGGTAAAGACGGCCGCATTTTAAAAAGCGATGTGCAGGATTTCATTGATAACGGCGGAAAAAATAAAGGGTCCTCAAGCAGCGGAGCGGTAGCGCACGTTAGCAACGAGCCACGCGAAGAACGCGTCCGCATGACACGTTTGCGCCAGTCAATTGCCAAACGCCTGAAAGATGCACAAAACACAGCTGCGCTTTTGACAACATTTAACGAAGTCGACATGACAAACGTAATGGAACTGCGCAAAGAATATAAAGACAGCTTTGAAAAGCGTCACGGCATCAAGCTGGGCTTCATGTCTTTCTTTGTAAAGGCGGCGATTCAGGCGCTGAAAGACTTCCCCGCTGTGAATGCCGAAATCGACGGTGAAGATATCGTCTATAAAAACTTTTATGATATCGGTGTTGCCGTATCGACCCCGACCGGTCTGGTTGTTCCGGTTATTCGTGATGCAGATCAGAAAAACTTTGCCGATATCGAAGGCACAATTGTTGATCTGGGTACGCGCGCGCGTGACGGAAAACTATCGATGGATGAAATGATGGGCGGCAGCTTTACCATTACAAATGGCGGCGTTTTCGGATCATTGCTTTCGACCCCGATTATCAACCCGCCGCAATCAGCGATTTTGGGGATGCATAAAATTCAGGAGCGCCCGATGGCTGTGAATGGCGAGGTCAAAGTCCGCCCGATGATGTATTTGGCGATGTCTTACGATCACCGCATCATTGACGGGAAAGAGGCGGTTAGCTTCCTTGTCCGCGTCAAGGATGCGATCGAAGATCCGCAAAGATTGCTGTTAGATATATAATTAAAAGGAGCCTTTTGGCTCCTTTTTTTTATTGTAATACGAATATTAGAATTAGCGATGCTAGGCTAAGGAATAGACCTGCAATGGGATTGGAATCATCATCTATTTTTCTGATCTTGTAATAGATCATAAACCATACCGGGGCCAGACCTCCGATAAATCCGGGATACGCAGGGTTTGGTGTTAAGATAATAGCAAGGGAAATTAAAACCCATGAAAATGTATGAAAGAAAGCGATTGAGCTTGCTGCCTTAAATAAATGTCCATCGATTTTAAATAACGTGATATTTCTTTTCGGTCTATTCATCCGTTGACTTAAGAAGACCGGAAGTGAAATTAGAAACATAGAAATGTTTGATAAAAATACGAAATTTAAAGCAATTGGTAAAAGTGTTTCACCACTTTCCATTGCTATTTTACCAATAACCGACATTAAGGCATATAGAACGGCGACAGGAATTACAGACATTAAAATTTGCAGACCAATATCATTTTTACGTATGAACTGCAAACTGGATATAAAGATTACAAAAGCAATTAAAATACCAATTGCTTTATCTGGATTTTCTATAAGAAGAAGGCGTTGGCTTTGATCCCATATTAACCAGAAAACAAATGTCAGCATAATGGAAATGGGTTGATGCAGGTTTGCTATTCGACCATTGTGTCGAGCTGCTAGATTGTATTGAACCATCATCCCCACGGCACTGATCGCACCTTCTAAAATTATAACCAGATAATATGCGGGAACTTGCGGCCACTCCATAAAAGGAATAAGAGGCACCATCATGCATGCTGAGAAAAGTGCGCGGAGTGTATTTAATTTAAATCCATTAATTTTAAAGCGCTTATTTAACTCGCTTTGAATGCAGTACATCCAGCTGGAAAATAATGTAAAAACAACCCATAACATACTTTAACCCTAAACTTTTTAAGCCTTCTTAAACCTAGAATAATAGTCTTAATAAATATTCAATATGGTCAAAAGTAAAAAGCCCGCGTATAGCGGACTTTTTTAATTGTAAAATTTTAAGTTTTTAGCGTTTTGGCTTTGGCAGGCTGCGGGCGTGTTGGCCGTTTTCCTGTGCCATCATTTCATCAATATCTTTAATACGCGCTGCTACAATCTCAAAGGCTTCTGCAAGAGTAATCACCTGTGTCATGATGCCGCCTTCTTTATAGGCAAAACTTTTCTTTTCTTCATCCGAAGCAATCTCTTCAATTGCTGCGGCCATTTTCTTCATAGCCTTATTCATTTCATCCTTTTGTATAGTGTTAGAATTTGCGGCCGTTTCAGAGTCTTTTTTTAATTCGTCTATCATCTTTGATAAATCGTTATTGCCATCTCTGGCGCTCGGTCTTTTGGGTCTCATTTCTTAATCCTTTCGATACTAAAGAGTAAAAATTACGAAAATTATTTAAATATGTCAATGAAAATTCTTAACATAAGGCCGGGGTTGCGCAAGAATATGAGGATGTAATTTGTTCAAACAGATATCATTCAGGGAAGCTGTTATTTAATCACACGTCCGCCATCCACCGACATCCAGATGCAGATGATCGCGGTGGGCGGCGTTATAATTGGGTGATAGGACACCGTTAAAGACGCGGCAGGACCCTTGATAGACATCACGCAGGAACCGCCCCTCGGGTGTATTTTTACCCCAGTCTTTCAAAACGGTAACCTTCTGGCCGTTTTTCAAATGGAAACCGCCGATATCAATCGCGTTCCCCTTACTATGTTCACTGCGTTTATTTGTGCCTGCAATATTTCGGCAGGAATATGTCCCCATTTCCCAGATTTTGGCAACGGGTGATCTTAGGTGGCGTGCGGCAGCCGGCTGAACGACCGTTTTCTCCCACGTATGCACGGCCGTCATCAACGGACAGGTTCCCCGCACATTCCCTGTTCCTGTATATGGGTATAATCCCTGATCCAGCACCACCATTTGCGGCACGGTGCAATTGCCTTTGGTGTCATTGGGCACGACCATAAAGGATACACCCGTTGTCATCAGGCCATTTATACATTGCTGCGGGTTCTGCTGACGCTTTTGCGTCTGGCGCTGAAAACCTGTCGTTGTGGCTTCGTTCATCAACCCTTTTAAAAGATAGGGCGTTGCCTGAGAAATCACCATCGGCGCATAGGCCTCTGGATTACAGGAGGACAAGCCAATAGTTAAACACAAAATTCCGATTAAACGTTTGATTTGACCCTTCAAACATACCCCGCTTTTTGATTGCTAACATAGTTTATACACCATATAGATTTCTTTTCCCTCGAAAAAAGAATTTATTCTCGATTTCAGGGGCTGTTTTTCGTATGGTAAGCTTAAGAAAAACGACTCGTAATATAAGGATTTAAGCATGTCGACAGAATATGATGTAGTGGTAATCGGATCGGGCCCCGGCGGATATGTGTGTGCCATTCGTTGCGCGCAATTGGGCCTAAAAACAGCATGTATCGAAAAGGATGATACATTGGGTGGTACTTGTCTGAATGTAGGCTGTATCCCGTCCAAAGCATTGCTGCATGCATCAATGAAATTTGACGAAGCTGCACATCATCTTGAAAGTCTGGGGGTATCGGTGGGCAAGCCCAAGCTGGACCTGAAAAAGATGATGAAGCATAAGGATGATGTTGTCGGTGCCAATACACAAGGCATCCAGTTTTTGTTCAAGAAAAACAAAGTCGATCATATCGTTGGACACGGCACAATAAAATCGGCAAATGAAATCGAAGTCAAAGATCCGAAAGGTAAAACGCAAACGGTTAAAACGCAATCGATTGTGATCGCCACAGGGTCCGAAGTTACACCGCTTCCGGGTATCGAAATTGACGAAGAACAAATCGTGTCATCAACTGGCGCGCTGAAATTAAAATCAGTGCCAAAAAAAATGACTGTGATCGGTGGCGGTGTCATTGGTCTTGAAATGGGAACAGTCTGGAGCCGTCTGGGTACAGAGGTAACGGTTGTTGAATTTATGGATACAATCCTGCCGGGGATGGATGCCGATGTATCGAAAGAAATGAAAAAGATCCTTGAAAAACAGGGTATGACGTTCAAGTTATCATCAAAGGTTAAAGGTGCAAAAACTTCGAAATCAGGTGTTAAATTGACGGTTGAGCCTGCCAAAGGCGGGGATGCTGAAACGCATGATGCAGATGTTGTTTTGGTTGCGATCGGCCGTCGTCCTTACACGAAGAATTTGGGATTGGAAGAGGCCGGGGTCAAAATGGCTGAACGCGGCATGATTGATGTAAATGATCATTTTGAAACATCGGTTTCAGGCATCTATGCCATCGGTGATGTGATCCGTGGGCCGATGCTGGCACATAAGGCCGAAGATGAAGGTGTCGTTGTTGCCGAGATTCTGGCAGGTGAAAGCGGTCATATTAACTATGATGCCATCCCCGGCGTTGTTTACACCCACCCCGAGGTCGCATCAGTTGGAAAAACCGAAGCCCAACTGAAAGATGCAGGTATTGATTATAAGGTCGGAAAATTCCCATTCATGGCGAATGGCCGTGCGCGTGCAATGAATGAAACAGACGGCTTTGTAAAGATTCTGGCAGATAAGAAAACGGACCGTGTTCTGGGCTGTCATATCATAGGGGCCGAGGCCGGAACGCTGATTGCAGAAATCGGTCTGGCGATGGAATTCGGCGCCAGTGCCGAAGATATTGCCCGTACATGTCATGCGCATCCGACCCTGAATGAGGTTGTCAAAGAAGCGGCCCTGGCGTCTGACGGCCGCGCACTACACATCTGATTGACATAAGCTCTTTCTGTGGTATTGTGTATTGCATTCAGGGAGAAAAGCTGTGAAAAATTTTAATAAATCTTCTGCCAGAGGAATGTCCAAGATTGAAATATTTTTGGATATGGACGGCGTTATTTCCGATTTTGACCGCCACTGTACGGAAACAGGAATGCGCAAAGTAGATGGCACGCCAAATTATAACGGTATGAATACTGTAGAATGGTATTCAAATATGGCGGTTTTTGATGGTGCACGGAAATTTTACGATAATCTTCAAACGCGCGGACATGTGCGTTTCTTAACGGCCCCGATTAAATTTCCAGAGTGTTTTAGTGGTAAAGCCGAATGGATTTTAAAGTTCGTGCCCGAGCGTGGGCGCATGATTTTGGGTGAGCTGATGATCGTGGCCAGTAAAGACAAACATTTAGTGGCAAAGCCAAACCGTGTGTTGATTGATGATAGTGAAAAGAACATCAAAGAATGGATCGCTGCGGGCGGTATCGGAATTTTGCATACGGGTGATTATGCCGCCACACTTAAAGAGCTTGATATAAAAATTAAAGCTTTTCAAAAAACAACTAATCTAAAAGCGCCACTTAAACCATGACACATCTCTATGTTTTTGGCGACAGTATAGCACAAGGTGCATGGGACCCGTTTGGCGGGTGGGTGCAGCGTGTACGTACCATTCTAGATCAAACATTTTTCGATGATCCTGATAAAGAGTGCCTGACATTTAATATGGGGGTCAGTGGCAATACGTCTGATGATATTCTAAAGCGTTTTCAAAAAGAAATGAAAGCCCGTGTTTTCAGCGATGAAAAAAATATGATCATTTTCGCAATGGGTATTAATGATAGTCTGGTTTTTCAGGAAACAGGTTTGGCCCAGATATCTGTTTCCGACTTTGAAAGTAACCTGACGAAGCTTTATAAAAAAGCGAAAAAATATTCCGACCGTATTTGTTTTGTAGGTTTGAACCCTGTTCATGAAAAGCTGGTTAACCCGTTGCCTTGGGCGCCTGAAAAATCATATTGGAACAGTTCCATTCAACAATATAATGAAATTATCAAAGGTTTTTGCGCGGAAGAAAATATTAAGTTTATTGATATTTGGCAGGATTGGATTAACGAGTCTTATCACGACTGGCTTTTTGATGGTATTCATCCGAACGCTGCCGGGCATCAACGCATTGCCGGGGCCGTCCTGAGCCGTTTTTTGAAGCCTGCAGGCTGGTTTATTCCGGATGAGGATGAAGAAGGCTATATTCGCCTGAAGTAATGATCAAGCTGCGCTTTGGATATTCTCGCCTTGCGGTTTCTTATTATTAATCATCCAGCTTGATAAGATGTTCGCCATATATTCGGCGTCCTTTATTTCGGGCAGCATGTGCCCTGACCCTTGAATCGTAATCAAATATTTTTCTGCACGTGCGCGATCGTAAATATCCAGAGCGTTTTGATATGTCACCATTTCGTCATCGGGATCATGGAAAACAAAGACCGCGCACTTCAGCTTACGCGTGATTTGTTCAATGTCGTGTGATTTCACATCCTGAATAAATTGTTTTTTCAAAATATATGTGCGGCCGGCGACGGATATCTCGATTTGTCCGTCTTTTTCCATGACCTGTGCATTTTCTTCAAAATGACGCATAACGTGCCGCGGGTCTTTTGGCGAACCAAGTGTGGCGACCGCCTTTACCGAAGGCCTTTGATGCGCAAAGCCGATACTGGCCGCGCCGCCAAAGCTGTGACCGATCAAAAGCGATATATCTTGATCGTACTCCTCTTTTATTTTGTCCGCGACGGATTTGATATCCAGAATATTTGTTGTGAAATTCGTATCCGAAAAATTACCACCGCTTTTCCCGAGACCCGTAAAATCAAAACGCACCATGGCAATTCCGCGCTCTGCCATTGCTCGGGACACGCGTTTGGGGGCAAAGAATTCTTTCTCGCACGTGAAGCAGTTTGAAAAAATACCAAAGCTGCGCGGTTTTTCATCTGCGGGCATTTCCAGGTAAGCCGAAATGATATGGCCGCGGTCATTTTCAAGATCAAAGCTTATTGTTTTATATTTTTTCATCACATCAAATCCTCAGAAGCGATCATAAAGGGCGGCTTGTAAAAAGGCCATAAAAAAACGCGGCCTGGGGCGACCGCGTTTTTCTGTGTGGTAAATTATTTATTCGCTGGTGCCGCGTTTTTCTTGTCTTTTTTCACGGCGGTGCTCGCGACGTTCTCTAAACTTTTCTTTATCGTCTTCGCTGAGGCCTTCATAGCGTTCTTTCATCTTGGCTTTCTTATCAGCTTTTTCTTCGTCCGACATACTTTCCCATTTTTCACGCATTTGTTCTTTTTTCTCAGCGCGGCGTTCTTTCCATTTTTCTTTTTCTTCTTCCGGCAGGCTATCGATAAAGGCCTTGCGTTCTTCCTTCATTTTTTCGCGTTCTTCTTCGGATAATCCGGTCCACCAGTCACGACGCTTTTTCATCATTTCCATGCGCTCTTCTTCCGACATGTTTTTGAATGAATCCCGGCGCTCGGTCAGATATTCAACGCGCTGTTCTGCTGTCATGTTTTTAAAAGCATTCCAGTCTGTAACAAAGGTATCATCAGCCAATGCCGATCCGCTCATCAGGGCGGTCATACCGGCAATCATCAAGCCGTATTTAAAGTGTTTTATCATGTGTTAACTCCTGTTTTTCTATTGATAACCATTGTTACTGTCGGCGGCTATCTTTCCCCTTGCTTAAAATACAATTTTAGGTCATTTTTATTAATAACGGTATATTTTCTGAATGTGGGAGACTGAAAATGCACAATATCAAAAAATTCATTCTGATTGTATCATTTATTTTATCGAGTGTCGTGATGGTTAGCGCCTGTAATACGGTCGAAGGCCTTGGACAAGACACACGCGCACTGGGGGATGCTATTACCGGCGCATCACGTGACAGCCGCGGGTATTAATCCACTTTTCTAATCTTAGTTTTGCGGTGGCCAGCCTTTTCGCTTTGGTGAAGCAGCTTTTTGCTGGGGTGAATTGTCATTTGTGTTTTCTTTAACTTCATTTGCGGCAGCCTCGAAGTCCTGCAGAATGTCGGTAAAAGGCTTTTTGTAATCACCAAATAACAATGTATCTGCTGGTATGGAAAGTTGTCTTTGCTTTGCATCCAGGTCTGACCAGTCTTTAAATTGTGCGCTTGTATATCTGTCAAGTTTGCGGGTTTTTTGAACAATCTTACTTTCGCTATGCTTACCTTTTACAAGTTTTTTCAATGTGCTTTCGCTATTCAGCGCTTTGACCTGACAGTTGACAGAATCTTCAAAAGTTACATCCATTACATTTGCAGACTTGATCTGGGCAGTTTCAATATCCGAAGCCTTAACCAATTCATCATCCGTTGAAAGCAAGCCGGCGGTCTTGTTTTTCATCTGCATAAGCGCAAGGCGATCACGTGACCCGGATAATTCAAAACGTATTTTGGCTGATCCCAACGAAATGAATACGCTGTCCCCCATGTCTGAAAGATTTGTAATTTTATCTGTCGCTATGCTGATTTCACCGATGGTCGTAAGGTTCGCATCAGACTTCAAACGGTTTTCAAATTCAGTATCAACACTATACATAGTGATGATAGAGTTCTTTTTCTTATTATCCTGAAGACCGCTGCCCAGAAATTGTAATGTATATTTCTTATCGAGGGTGCCCTGTAATTCCTGTGTTGTAAGCGTTGCAAGATTTGCAGGGTTAACCCAGATGTTTCTGTCTGAAGCCAGTACAAAGCCTTGCTTGTCCAAAATGTCTACCGCTTTTTCGGCTTGTTTCTCATCGATGATAATTGGCGGCAGAATGAAGTTTGACAGGTCTTCGTTGAAAGGACGAATTCTGTTTTTGCCATCATATACAGTCTTACCACAGCGCAGATAAACTTCACCCGTTTCAGCAACATATTCTATAGCATCCAATTGCTTCATATTTATATATTGCGAACCAATCGGTTCAAAATCAGGGTTTTCATTCAGCAATTTTGTAAGAGCTTTGTATTCTGCATCTGTTAGGTGGAAATCTTTAAAGCACGTTTCATTGTTGATGAAATAAACATTGTTATTATCATCAAAAAAGACCTGATGCAGTGTCGCCATATTAACCAAGGATGATCCATTAATCTCCATTAAGTCCGGATTTTTGTCCGATAGGGACTTTAGTATTGCACTGATATCGGCATCATCCTGAATCTGCAAAGGGGCACTGAAATTCTTGTAAGAGAACTGAAGGTATATATCGCCATTTTGTTCGCGTACTTCAATATAATCAAGTTTCTCAGGGTTTAGGAATTCGGTCTCCACAAAGACCAGATTGCTACGGTTCAATGCCTGAAATAGATCTGATACTTGCTCAGGGCTCTCATAGCCTGGCAATTCATATTCACGGCCGTTCGCGATAATAAAGCTGCTTTCTATTTCCCCGTCGGGGCCTGACGGACAGTAGATATTGGTAATTTGTGCGGGGTTTAAGATGCAGCCATCTTTATATTCTATAAAGTCACCATCAATGCTTTTGACATTCTCCAGATACTCTTTTTCAAGTTCTTTATTTGATGTTGCCTTGGCTGCTTTCTCGTAAAAATTGGCCCGTTCAGCCGGTGAGGTTAATATAGACATGACAGCAGCAATTTTTTGCGCATCGCCCGTTTGATAGACCGTGTCAAATACGGTTTCAGGCTGGCCTGATAAAAGATGTTTACGCATATCTGACACAAAATCGGCATCATCAAGCTGCCAGAACGCAGGCAAAACATCTGTCCATTGATCATGATCAACAAGATTTGCAATCATTTGTTTTGCAATTTCTGTTTTATCTAGCGTATTGTGTGTCACGCCATTTTCCCACAACATTAAAAAGATTTTAGCACTGTATGTTTCTGTGGGGTTTTTCAAATACGGGTCCAAAATATCTGCTTCAGGGTTCATTATTTTTGCCAAAGCATAGCTTTGTTCGAATAAAACCTCGCTGAATTGAGAAAGATTAATCAGCCGTGAATTCGCATCTTTTGAAAGATCGAGTAGTGACAATGCGCATTTAGCCAACTCTTCAGTATCTGGATCGCGGCCGGGGAAGTGCGCATTTAATAGGGCTGCGATAATCTTTATTTTAGGCTCTTTTGTTCCGGCCATTTTGTACGCTTTTTCAAATGTCTTTGTCTCCAAAACCGCTTGAATATAGGATGTGCCTGATTTTTCAATGATGCGTGATAGAGTATCCGCATTATCTTCAATTTTTTGACCGACAGGGTTATAGACTTCTGACGCCATGTCAAAATAAGTCGTGACTAGATTATTCGCCGCTTCTTCAAGGTTACCTTCTAGGTGTAATGAAGTAAGTGGGGTCTCGTCTGTCTTACTTTCCAAAACGTCAAGGACATTCAGCAGTTTTTGGCCATGTCCCAACTGATCCAGAGCAAGTTCGGTCAGGCTGTTATAGCCTTTCGCCTCAAGAGCCCATGCACGGAAATCTTTAAATGTATGTTTTTGCGTCGCCTGTTTAAGAATCTCGACATTTTCGGCTTTTGATAAATCATTTAAGGCCGTCGTAAATTCGATGTAGGCGTGCGTATCTTCAATAATGGCCTCGCTGAATGTACGAAGGGTTTCGTTAAAATCGTTTTGCGCCAGACGGATCACAGACTCTGCTTTTTTATGCTGATCCAAAAGGCTTTCAAATGATGATGGTTTCGGATATTCTTCAGCGCCTCTATCTTCTACCAAGGCCTGTGTCCACGCCCAAAAATCCATGTTTCTGGCTTTGGCAAATACAGGATTGCCCTCGATTTTCAACAGCTCGGTTTTGGTTTCAGCAATAGCTTGTTCGAACATGCGGTCTTCTTTACCGCGAATACGGCCCCACCAACCTGTTTTAAGTCCTTCGTCAAAAGCAACCGAGGTTTCATCCTCAATGTTTTGGCGGGTCGTGTCGTCAATTTCGTTGAATAAGCTCTGCGGCACACCTAACGGGAAGTCGGATAAGGCGTTCTCAATCCTTTTGTCGCCCGCAAAGGCTTCCAAAACAGCAGTTGCCGCACGTGTACCGTCTTTGTCTGTAATGTCCAGAATAACGCCCCAGATAGAATGCATATCAGATGTCGGTTTAGGCAACGGCTTGCGGTCATGCAACTTCACCACTAGACGGACGTGGTTCGCGTCAAGCTCTTCGAACAGGTCGCCAACATCTTTATCAAGCTTTTCCTCATCAAACATTTTGGCGCGCTCGGCCTTAATAGCCTGGATGATGCCTTGTGACATTTTTTCGGCGTTTCTGGCGCTTAGCCCCAGATTTTGCTGCTTGATAAAGGTGGCCAGTTGTTCTGTCTCGGGTTTGGTGCCCTCAAAGCTGTAGGTGATTGTCTCGACAGAGTTTTCTTCTTCGCCTTTTGAAGGCATGCGGATGAAAACTTCATTTGCTTTTGGAGCAGGGCGGGCCTTTTTAATTTTTTGTTGTTCGGCTTTCAAAGTCTTCAAAAGTTCGGACTTCTCGCCGTTCGCAAGTTGGCTTAAAAGCTGTTTGTAGGATGTAATGATTTCTTTGCGGTTTTCAAGAATCCATTCTTTGGCACGGCTGTTTTTCTTATCAAGGGATTTGATCATATTCCCCAGATATATCTGACGCGTTTTAAGCTCTTTCAGCTGATTCTCGAAATTTTCTTCGGTATATACGTCTTTTGGCGCCATTGAACTAAAGCCTGCTTAATTTTTTGTTAACAATTGATTTTCATAATCTATCATATTTATTTTCATAATGCAAGAATTTAATCCAATTTCGGGAAAAAAATTTGCGATCAGGCTATTTGGTGATAATAAAAAACATGCCAGAGATTCTTGTCTATAACGATTACATTCATAATAACCAGATGCTGATTAAAAAGCTGGGGGTTGCTTTGAATGGCTTTGATATCAAAACATGCGATGCGCATGATATTCTATCCGGGGTATTGGATAGTCGGCCCGGGTTATTTGTAATGCCTGGCGGGGCAGATCGGTATTACTGCGAAAAACTGGACGGCGCAGCGAATGCAAGGATCAAACAGTATGTCGAAGATGGCGGATCTTATCTGGGGATATGTGCGGGCGCCTATTATGGGGCCAGATCGTTAGAATGGGCCAGGGAAGAGGGCGCGGCATCAATATGCGAAGACCGTGAGCTGGCTTTCGTCCAGTCGACGGCTATTGGGCCCATATACAATTACATAGAAGGCAATCGTTTCGAAAACAGCTGGGACGGATTATGTACTCTTAAATATAAAGGGCAATCTTTTAAGGCTGTTTATCGTGGTGGCTGCTATTTCAAAACGACACCGGATTGCGAGGTTCTGGCGCGATACGCCGATTTGCCTGATGCACCTGCAGCCATAGTATATAAGGAATTCGGCAAGGGGAAAGTGATGTTGTCAGGTCCACATATTGAGCTGAATTCTCGGGATTATAGCCAGCTAATCTATAAAAATTGCAACGCATCATATGATTACTGCCGAAAGCTGATAGAAGAAATGCAGCCTTCAGACGTCCAGATTGATGATTTATGGACTGATATTGTCCAATCCTTGTTATAAAACTAGACATTTCCCGTATAAACCTATACATATGCGGAAAAGACTAGAAAAGGCGGTCACATCATGAATACGGCGGATATCAGAAACGTTGCGATTATTGCACACGTTGATCACGGCAAAACAACATTAATTGATTCTATTCTGGCGCAAAGCGGGACATTCCGTGAAAACCAGTCGGTCGCAGAACGCGTTATGGATTCGAACGATCTTGAAAAAGAGCGCGGTATCACCATTCTGGCGAAATGTACATCGATCGATTGGGACAGCAAACGCGTTAATATTATTGATACGCCCGGTCACGCCGATTTCGGCGGCGAAGTCGAACGCGTATTGGATATGGCCGATGGTGTTATCCTGCTTGTGGATGCTGCTGAAGGCCCTATGCCTCAAACGAAGTTCGTTCTGGGTAAGGCTTTGAAACAGGGTCTGCGTCCGATCGTTGTAATCAATAAAATTGACCGCCCTGACCGCCGCCCTGACGAGGTTGTCGACGAAGTCTTTGATCTGTTCTGTGCCCTTGAAGCCAACGAAGAACAACTTGATTTCCCGATTTTATATGCATCAGGCCGCGATGGATGGTGTACGAGCGAACTGGAAGACGAACGTGTCAACCTGCATCCGATGCTGGATCTGATTGTAGAACATGTCGGTGCGCCTGATGTTGATCCTTCGAAACCCTTTGCCATGTTGGCGACTTTGCTGGATTCTGACCCCTATCTGGGGCGCTGTTTGACAGGCCGCGTTGTCAGCGGCGTTGCAAAGGTGAATTCAAATGTGAAAGCCATGAATCTTGATGGAAAAGTCATTGAAAACGGACGTCTGACAAAACTACTGCGCTTTGAAGGCACAAACCGTGTTCCGGCCGATAGCGTGCAGGCGGGTGATATTGTTTGTATTGCCGGTATGCAGGAGGCCTCGGTTGCCGATACCATCTGCGACCCTGCAGTTAGCCAGCCGGCACCATCAACCCCGATTGATCCGCCGACCATGTCTGTCATGATTACAGTGAATGATTCACCGTTTGCCGGACAGGAGGGTGATAAGGTCACATCAACCATGATTCGTAACCGTCTGCTGGCCGAGGCTGAAACCAATGTTGCCATTACCTTTGAAGAATCAGCGGGTAAGGATGCTTTTGAAATTGGTGGGCGCGGCGAATTGCAATTGTCTGTTCTGATTGAAACCATGCGTCGTGAGGGCTTTGAGCTGACGGTATCACGCCCGCGCGTTCTGATGAAGGAAGAGGGCGGACAGAAGCTGGAGCCGATCGAAGAAGTCATCATTGATGTTGATGAAGAATATTCCAGCACGGTAATTGATAAAATGAACCGTCGCAAGGCTGAAATGGTTGAAATGAAACAGGCGGGTACAGGAAAAACTCGTATCATATTCCATGCACCTTCACGTGGTTTGATTGGATATCAAAGCCGTTTCCTGACCGACACGCGCGGAACAGGTGTGATGAACCGTGTTTTCCATGGCTATGCACCATACAAAGGTGAAATCGGCCAGCGCCGCAATGGGGCCTTGATTTCAATGGAGCAGGGACAGGCTGTTGCCTATGCCCTATTCAACCTGCAAGATCGCGGCGTGATGTTCGTAAACCCGCAGGACCCGATTTATAAAGGGATGGTTGTGGGCGAGCATAACCGTGAAAACGATCTTGAGATCAATTTGCTAAAGGGTAAAAAGCTGACCAACGTTCGAGCATCCGGTAGTGATGAAGCCGTCACATTGACCCCGCCACGCCAGATGACATTGGAAGATATGATTTCATACATCAATGACGATGAACTGGTTGAAGTGACACCAAAAGCCCTGCGTCTACGCAAACGTTTATTGTGCCCGCACGAGCGTAAAAAAGCATCCCGCGCCGCCGAAGCTTGATTTACATATTTTTCTTGACATAATTATTTGGCTGTTCTAGATTTACAAAAAATCCGGAGCAGTCAATGAATCGTAGCACTAAAAAAATCATTTCAAGCCTTGTAGGCCTTTCAATGGCGGCCTCTGTACCTGCGGGTGCTTATTGGGCTTTTGACGAAGGCTTGTTGGGAGCGGATCATTCTGATCGTACAGCATCCCAGGCGCTTGTAAACCTAGACAAGGCTGAGTTGCAAGCACAGGTGCAACAAGCTGCAGACCTTGAACAAGCACGGATCATATATGAAGCGGAGTGGAATAAGGCCATTGAGGATGCGTTCGCAAAAGGTATGAACCGAGAGCAAGCATTCGACGCAGCGGCACCCTATCAATCATTGCTTAATCAGTCAAAAGATGCGCTTGACCAACTAACGGCAGATTTTAACCGGAATGTCTTTGGCAATATGACCTTATCTGAAAATTATTTGCAAAATGTGACATATGATTTTCGTCAGGCAGCGCCAAATAGCAGCGTGAATGAAGATCTTGCGCGTTATATCGACGATTGTCAGGTTTCGTTTGTTGCTGAAAGATCAGAAGATCGTAGGTATAAACGTCCCCAACAAGTGCTCGATTGTGCGGTGGATAAAGAAGCAAATACGGTTCCCAGACATCTTAACGATGTCCTTGGAAACGCGGCGGCACCTTTGTTTGTCTTTTTTCTAATTGGCAGTAGCATCCTTACTCTTGTGGCTTTTCCCTTTGGGTATTCGATAAGTCAAGGAGGATTAAAAAAACTTGAAGATCGCCAAGCCAGAAAAAAAGCCGAAAAAAAATCAAAACAAAAGCTGAAGAGTAACTAGATATATAGGGATCAGGAATATGCCGATTTTTAAAACTTCTAAAAAATATGCCAAAACGATGACGGCTTTGACGGGTGTATTCTCGATGATTGCTATGCCGTACGTCGCCCATCAGGCAATTGATGAAGGTATTTACGGTGCTGATCAGACTGAATTATCCGAAACCGATGCCAACCGCGACCATGAATATCTGCAAAACCGCATGGATGAATTATCATCTGCGACAACGGAATTAAACACACTGAAAGCAGCCCAAGGTGATTTATATCGTGAAGGGCGTGATAATGCAGCCCCTTTAAGCGAAGATCAGTATCGCGAAAATGCTCTTGATATCGAGAAAGCTGAAGATGATATCCGTGAATTAAAGCAGGATATCTTCAACAATCTTTATACCAACCGCACAATGTCAGAGGAGTCATTGGAAGGCCTAATGGAGGCATACCGCGTATTATATGGCGCGGCTGTTGAATATTCAGGCGAGATTCACGAAGATAACGCCCGTAATATCCGCGAATGTCAGGTTCGCAACGATCTGACAGGCACATTTGCATCACCTGATAGAAGAATGGCGGAACGTATCGAAAGCTGCGCCGATTGGAATGCAAGTTCCCGCATGTTCAGCATCATGGCCGCCTTAGTAACTTTTTTTGCGGGTATGGGGCTATTTCTGATAAAGGCCGACAACCTGCATAACCGCTTTGAAAACCAACATTTACGTGCGGTCGAGCGTAAAGAGCGCAGCAGACCGCCAAAACCAAACTAATGTAACAGGAATTTGAAATGCCGATCATAAAAGATAGAAAGAAATATGCGAAAACCATGACGGCTCTGACAGGCGTATTTGCGATGGTTGTTGCGCCTACGGCCTTATACTTTACCATTGATGAGGGTGTCTCGGGCGCTGATAATATAACTTTATCAGATGCGGCTGCTAAGGAAGATCGCGCATATATCGAACAACGCATGGAAGATTTACGTGGCCTTAACAATAATGTTGTCAACCTGACCGCCCAGCAGGGCACGCTTTATCGTCAGGATCGTACAGGCGGTAATGATGCCTATGCAGAAAATTCACAAGCGATATATGATACAAATAAGCAGATCGAGACTATAAAACAGGATATTTTTGAAAATATTTATTCAAACCGCAGTCTTTCTGAAAGTGACCTGCAGTCCATAATGCATCAATATCGTCTGGAATTTAAAGAGGACGTACCATTACGTGGAGAAATTCAGGAAGATTTCGCACGCCATATCCGTAGTTGTCAGGTCGAATACAACATGGACATAGGCTTTGTAGAGCCAACTGAATACAACGCTGAAAAAATCGAACGTTGTGCCAGCGATATAGAAGAATACAATGAAACCCCTCATTGGGGCGGTTTTACAGCCGTAACTTCAAGTTTAATAGCGCTTTTTATGTTCGTTATGGCGAATGGCGATATGCATCGTGACTTTCTAAATCGCCATGATCGTCTGACACGGCGAAAGCAAGATGCTAAGAAAAACAAAACCAAACCGAACTGATTGATATCACAATTTATATTGCAAATTTCTTCCCCATATTTATCATTGATATATAGATCAGGGGGAACAGTGTGATCAAAATCGGTTTTTACAGTATTATTATTTCAGCACTTGCCGTGCAACTTACGGGGTGTGCATCTTTAATCGACAGTGCAACGCAGGACGTTGAATTTGTTACGCCGGGCGTTATCGGGGCAGATTGCCGTGCTGAAAACAAGAAATATTCCTATAATATTTATACACCTGATATCGTAACTTTAGAGCGATCATACTACCCGCTGACAATCACATGTAAAGCGCCTGGCTATGAAACTGAAATTGTTCAAATGCCAACAGAGATAAACGAAACGACAGCATTTAATATTGTAAATGGTGTTATTCCCGGTATGGCATACGATGCTGGCAGTCGTGCATTAATGGAATATCCCGACCGTATCGAAATTTACATGACCCCGATCGCGGTCGAGGACGAGACAATTGTGCCTTTGTACGAACCGGCAGATGTGCCTCAGTATATTCCGCCGCCTGTACCCTATCAAACCGAGACGACCGTACAGGAAGTCATGACAGGCACAAAAAAATAACCTAGCCGGAGCGTAGGTATTTCATCGCATTTTCTTTTCTGAATAAATAAAGTAGCGTGCGCAACGCTTCGCCGCGCGCGGTCTTTAATTGCGGATCGTTATTTATAATCAGCTTGGCATCATCCTGTGCAATTTGCATTAAATCGCGATGCACCGATAAGTTCGCAAGCTTGAATTCAGGCAGGCCGCTTTGTTTTGTGCCCAAGACTTCTCCGGCGCCGCGAATGCGAAGGTCTTCTTCAGCAATGACAAAGCCGTCTTCGGTATCGCGAATGGTTGACAGGCGCAGTCTTGCGGTTTCACCTGATTTGGGTGAAAAGAGTAATAAGCAGCTGGATGGTTTTTCGCCGCGCCCGACACGGCCGCGCAACTGATGTAATTGTGAAAGGCCGAAACGTTCGGCATGTTCAATGACCATCACGGTGGCTTCAGGAACATCAACGCCAACTTCGATAACAGTTGTGGCGACCAGAACGTCCAGATCCCCATTTTTAAACTGTTCCATGACGGCATCTTTTTCGACAGCCTTCATTCGGCCATGAACCAGACCGACGCGGCTGCCAATATGCATGCCCAGAACGCGGTGGCGTTCTTCGGCGGCGGCCAGATCCAGCTTTTCCGAATCTTCGACAAGTGGGCAGACCCAATATATGCGCTCACCCTCGGATATTTTGCGTTTCAGCCCGTCAATCACATCTTCCAGTCTGTCCAATGATACGACGCGTGTATCAATGGGTTTGCGCCCCGCCGGTTTTTCATCAAGACGGCTGACTTCCATATCGCCATAGGCCGCAAGTGTCAGACTACGTGGAATGGGAGTTGCGGTCATAACCAGGATATCGGTTCGTGCTCCCTTTTCTGAAAAGGCAAGACGTTGATGCACGCCGAAACGGTGTTGTTCATCAATGATGGCGAGGCCCAAATCTTTGAAAATTACATCATCTTGAAACAGGGCATGGGTGCCGATAATAATTTTAGCATCGCCGTTTTTAATTCTCTCCAGAATTTCAGTTCGCGACTTCCCTTTGTCTCTTCCTGTCAAAACAGCATATTCAAAACCGACAGCATCGCAGAGCTTACCCATACTTTCGGTATGCTGACGTGCTAGAATTTCTGTCGGCGCCATAAAGGCAGCTTGTGCGCCGTTGGCAACGGCATTTAACATGGCAAATAATCCGACAACGGTTTTCCCGCTGCCGACATCACCTTGAACCAGCCGTAACATACGGTCGTTTGATGCCATGTCTTTGTCGATATCATCTATCGATTTTTGTTGTGCCGATGTCAGTGTAAAGGGCAGGGCCTCTAGCATCTTGTCTTTAAGTGCTGGATCAGGTGGAAGGGCGCGCCCCAGACTGCGGGTTTGGTGGTGCCGTACAAGGCGCAACGACAGCTGGTTTGCCAGTAACTCGTCATAGGCTAAACGCTGGCGGGCTGGTGTGATCCCCTCAATGTCATCAAAGTCTGCCGGGCTGTGTGCTGCTGTGACAGATGCGTGCCAGTCGGGCCAGCCCCGCTGTTTGTTAAGCGTGCCATCAATCCATTCCGGCAGGTGTGGCAGACGCTGCAGGGCAGCCTCGATCGTATTCAACATGCGTTTATGTGTCAGGCCGGCGGTTAAGGGGTATACAGCCTCGACAGCGGCAATTTCATCGTATTCTTCAACCGGGCCCATACGGTCGGGGTGGGCCATTTGCGGACGCCCATGATAGAATTCGATGCGTCCGCTGACCACGCGTTCTTGTCCGACAGGTAACTGCGATAACAGCCAGTCTTTGCGCGGATGAAAGAAAACCAGATCAATGCCACCGGTTTCGTCACTGCATCTGACCCGCCATGGTCTGTGGCGCGATGACCCGGGGACATGTTCGTTGACGGTCAGTTTAATCGTTGCAATACGTTCGCGCTCAAGGTCTTTGACCAGCGGACTGTAACGGCGATCAATCAGGTTGCTAGGCATGTGAAAAAGAATGTCAATAACGGCCGGGCCGCATAATTTTTCATACAGGCCAAGCAACTTCGGCCCGACCCCGCCCAAAGTTTTGAGCGATGTAAACATCGGGTCAAGTGCAAAGGGGCGTGACATTATAATCCATATTTTTTGTGAGTTTTATAGCCATTCTGCCCAGCGCGAAAAAACTGACTCCGATCATCAGCAGGGCAATGGGCCAGCCCATGGTTGATGCAAAATGGTCATTTGTGAATTTACCGATATAAAAAAGCATGGAGGCTGAACCGACAAAAAGCAGTGACCGGCTGGATACATAAGTTGCAAGATAAATGAAAAATGCGCTGAAGCCTAAAAATAAAAGCCCACCGATAGTATCTTTGACGATCATCCAAAGACTGCAGAGAGATCCGATGCTCGCAACCAAAAACCAGAAACCTGTTACAGCACGATGCCGTGTTTTGCTGATAGCCGTTAAAATAAAGATATAGCTGATGCCGATCGCAAACCCTATTTCAGCATCAAATTTTGGCAGCAAGCCGGCTATTTTTGTCAGGCAGCCAAGCAGTAACCCGAAGAAGAACAGCATGGTAAAAATCAATACTGAACGCCGGTATTTCAGAAAGATCGGGAAATGTTGTAACAGCATAAATGCAGATATTATTGCGCCGCCCTTTGCCGGATCCGGATCATCAGAGATATGACGTAGTAAAACCATCAGGCCTGTTGCCTCCAACAAAGAAGACATCAGAATCAGGGGCGTGGAAAGCGCCGTGTAGCGTTCATCATTAATTGCAATAATGGCCATGGCAAAAAGAACAAAACCAACCCCTAGTGTTGATAGAACCTGAAAGGTTATGCCAAAGGTCTTCCAAAACATACCAACAAAGAGAGCAAGCCCTGCAAAAACCAAAATTGCGCCTATATAATAAAAGAGTTTTTGCAGCGAACCGCTTGTGCTCTTTTGCACCTTGCCAAGGTCTTTGACGCTGACGTCATAGTCCCTCATCATTCTTTGTATTTCAATAATGGCGTCGTTTTTATTCATCGTTTTTTATCCATCCCAAAAACTGAACATCATAATGTCTATAGCCTCGCTCGGGCATAACAATTTCGTGGTGTGCGTTATCCTTAACAAGAAAGTAATTTCGGTTGTAGCGATAGCCGCTGCCGAACATTAATCCAAGTAGGCCGCTGTCGTTATATCCACGTAAATACTCAAATCGATAGCCATCAGGCGCCGCCGTTTTGGTGTCAAGCTTTGCGTTTTGGAATTTTTCAAGCTTAACACTGTCGGTGGCTTCACCTGTGATCAGCGCGCCAATTTCCGATACATTTTGCGTCTCGGCATCATAATGGAAAAGATGTTGAAAACGTGTGCGCTTTTCTTTTTTGTCTTCATCGGCATTCAGGTCTTCGGCCTCGGCTTTTAAGCGGCCGTCATAAACAGAATAGTAAATGCTGCGCACGTCGTTTTCATACTTGCTGAGAGTGAAAAGAAAATCATATTGTGGTGCGGGTTGGCCGACTTTTGAAACGTAGCTTGAAAAGGCGAATATCGCGATTAATAGAAACGGCAGTAAAATGCCCATGGACAAAAGCAAATTATCTTTTATAAAATTCATATGTGCCTCTTTAATAAAATATCAGGTTAATAATGAACCAGAATTTAGAAAATAACAAGCATGAGCCCTTGGATGCCAAAAGAAAGCGCCTGCGGTTCCGTAGTTGGCATCGCGGTACCAAGGAGATGGATTTTGTACTGGGAAATTTTGCGGACAAATATGTTTTTGATTTTGAATCAAAGCAGTTGGATTTATACGACAGGCTTTTAAATAACAGCGATCCTGATCTTTATAACTGGTTATCGGGCAACGAGCCCGTGCCGCCAGCCGAGGATAACGAGGTTATGCAACTGTTCCTGAGGTTTGAATTGATAAAGTAAGTTTTCATATTTGAGTTGAGGCTCATTGTATTTTATATAATTTGATAAAAATGATTACTTGCACAATTCGCTGACAATGATCTTATTGACGCATTATCGAAAGCAGCGCATTAAAAACTGAAGCGATAATTATCCGTGAAAGATTGAATGAATAAAGCTGTAGGTTAGATCAAAACTGAACTTGGCTGCGACAAACATAATCCCAAACCAGATGATATTTGCGATCCAGCCCAGCTTTTTCAAATAGCGTAGATCGGGAAAGGGTGGGTTTCGCCTTTTTTGCCACGACATAATGAAATAATTGGTCATGTAGAGCAGAACACCGAAAATATCCGCAAAGCAAATCAGACCGATCAGGAAAAACAGTACGCCTGTAAAGGTCAGGAACTGTGCCTCGGGTGACATCCAGAACAGGTAAACGCAGATGATAACCCATCCGACAACAGCATTGGCAATTGAATCCAGCAAATTCCATTGCAGGAACGACCGTTCCAACAATACCGTTGGGTCCACACGGCCGCTACGGCGCGTGGGGTTCGGTCTGGCATCTTCTTCATCGACGTTTTTTAAATAATCTGAAACACCCATATTTTTATTATTGCAGAGTTTTCTCAGGAAATATAGATTTCTTTTCCGCTTTGGGGCGCTATCTGGTATAACGCGATGATGGAACAAACAGCTGAAATTATTGATGTTGCGAAAGGGCAGAGTGCGGAGACTCTTCACGGGGTTCCGCACGGCTATGATGCGCTTTATGTCAGCAATCTGGTTCAAAAGGCACCCTCGAAAACAGTTCTGCATATTGCAACGGATGATCTTGCCGCCGCACGGCTGGAGGAGGGCATTTCTTTCTTTGCACCCGATGTTGAAATTTTGAAGTTTCCGGCTTGGGATTGCCTGCCATACGATCGTGTATCACCCAGTTCTGACATTATTGGTGAACGTGTAAAAACTTTGACCAAACTGTTAAAAGGTGATCAGAACAGCCCACGCCTGATCATCACAACGATTAATGCGGTTCTGCAGAAGCTTCCGCCTAAATCGCAATTTGAAAGCGGCGATATGTCATTACAGGTTGGCAAGGTAACATCGCCGCAAAAGCTGATATCCTTTTTATCAGATAGCGGTTTTTATCGCGTTGATACCGTCCGGGAGCCGGGTGAATTCGCTGTGCGTGGTGATATTATAGACGTCTATCCTGCCGAAGCTGAAATGCCGGGCCGTATCGATTTTTTCGGTGACGATGTTGAGCAGATGCGACTGTTTGATCCCATGAGCCAGCGCACAATCGAAAACATCACATCGCTTTCTTTTGCGCCGGTATCGGAAGTGATACTGAATGAAAATACGATCCGTAATTTTCGTGCCAATTACCGCGAGATGTTCGGTATGCCGAAAGACACGGATATTTTGTATGAGAACATCAAGGAAGGCCGCAGTCACCCCGGTATGGAACATTGGCTGCCGATGTTTTTTAAAGAGCCCCTGTGTACCGTATTCGATTTTATAAAAGATGCTGTCATCACGTGTGATCCGCAAATCGCATTGGCCGAGGCAGAGCGCCTGAAGCAGGTTGAAGATTTTTACGACGCCCGCATCGCGATGCAAAATATTGAAGAGAAAACGAAAGCACCCGTATACCACCCTGTAGAAATCGGCAGTTTGTTTTTGTCTGCGCAGGACCTGAACGCGCGGTTTAATCATTATAATGTCATTCATTTTTCGCCTTTCGCAGCGGCCAACGGCGGGCAGGATGCAGGTGCGCGCAAGGGCCGTGATTTTGGCGATGTGCGATCAAACCCCAATCTTGATATTTATGGCGAAACGGCAGCGCATATCAAACAATTGCAGGGGCAGAAAAAACGCGTTTTGGTGACAGCCTATAGTGACGGTGCACGCGATCGTTTGAAAACTGTTTTGGGCGAGCACGGTATTTCGTCTGCGCAGTCTGTTGCCAGTTGGCAATCGGTCGAGGGGCTGAAACCCAAAGCGGTTGGTTTTGTCACGTTGGCTTTGGAACAAGGGTTTGAAACAGATGATCTGGCGATCCTGACGGAGCAAGACATCTTGGGTGATCGTTTATCGCGCCCGACACGTAAACGCAAAAAATCATCCGAAGAATTTCTGACCGAGCTGTCGCAACTGTCCGAAGGTGATTACGTTGTGCATGATGAAAATGGTATCGGTAAATTTGAAAAGCTGGAGACGCTGACCATTCGTGGTGTGGCGCACGACTGTTTGAAATTGATCTACAGCGGTGGTGACAGATTGTTCGTGCCTGTTGAAAATCTGGAAGTCCTGACACGTTACGGATCAGAAGACAGTATCGCGCAGCTTGATAAACTTGGCGGGGCAGGATGGCAGGCCCGTAAGGCCAAGGTCAAAAAAGACCTGTTGGTGATTGCGGGCGAGCTGTTGAAAATTGCGGCCGCAAGACTGTTGAAAAAGACCGAGCAAATTGATCCGCCCAAAACGGACTACGAAAAATTTGCAGCCGGCTTTCCCTATGTTGAAACGGATGACCAGCAACGCGCGATTGATGATGTGATTGAAGATTTAAATCAGGGGCGCGCGATGGACCGTCTGGTCTGCGGTGATGTCGGGTTTGGTAAAACGGAAGTCGCATTGCGTGCTGCATTTATTGTCGCGATGGCGGGGTATCAGGTGGCAATAGTCGCGCCGACAACTTTGCTTGCGCGGCAACACTATCAGGAATTCATGCGTCGTTTTAAAGGCTTTCCGCTGCGCATCGTACAGCTTTCACGCCTTGTAAAACCGTCTGAGGCCAAACGCGTTAAAGACGAAATACAATCGGGCGAGGCCAATATCGTTGTCGGTACACATGCCCTGTTGGGGAAAACGGTTAAGTTCAATCACCTGGGTTTGATGATTGTTGATGAAGAACAACGTTTCGGCGTTAAACAAAAAGAACGCCTAAAAGAATTGCAGGATAACGTGCATGTTCTGACATTAACCGCAACGCCGATCCCAAGAACGCTGCAGATGTCATTGACCGGCGTTAAAGACCTGAGCCTGATGGCAACGCCGCCGATTGATCGTCTGGCAGTACGCACATTTATCATGCCGCGTGACCCTGTTATCTTGCGCGAGGCCCTGATGCGGGAACATTTCCGTTCGGGGCAGTCCTTTTATGTTGTGCCGCGCATTTCCGATCTGGCCGATATCGAAACATTTTTGCAAGATCTGGTGCCGGAATTAAAAACGATTACTGCCCACGGGCAAATGGATGGGGACGAACTGGAAGATCGCGTCGCCGCATTTATTGATGGTAAATATGATGTCCTGCTGGCAACGAATATTATTGAATCCGGTATTGATATTCCGAATGTGAATACGATCGTTATCCACCGCGCCGAAATGTTTGGCCTTGCCCAGCTGTATCAATTACGCGGCAGAATCGGGCGATCAAAGGCGCGCGGCTATGCTTATCTGACCTACCAACCGGACAAGAAACTGACCAAGACCGCAGAACAACGTCTGAAAGTTCTGGAGCAATTAAATACGCTGGGTGCCGGTTTCCAATTGGCAAGCCATGACATGGATATTCGCGGGGCAGGCAACCTGCTGGGCGAGGAACAATCAGGTCACATCAAAGAAGTCGGTGTTGAATTGTATCACCAAATGCTGGAGGAAGCGGTTGCGGCCGTACGCGAAGGGCGTGACACAATTGACGGCGATGAGGTGATTGAACAACACAGCTTTACCCCGCAAATTGAACTGGGCATGCCTGTTCTGATCCCGGAGAGCTTTGTCAAAGACATCAATGTGCGTTTGCAGCTTTATCGTCGTCTATCAGAACTGGTTGATGATCAGGACATTGATGCATTTGCTGCCGAGCTGACCGATCGCTTTGGTGAAATGCCTGAAGAGGTACAAAACCTTTTGGATATTATTTCGATCAAACAACTGGCGCGACAGGCTGGTATATCAAAGGTCGAGGCCGGGCCGAAAGGCGCCCTGATGGCCTTTCATGAAGACACATGCGAATACGCGAACGCGCTGGTGTCCTACATATCCGAGAACGCCGGAACTGTTAAATTACGACCTGACCAGAAACTGGTTTTTGTACGTGTATGGCCTGATAACAGACACCGCGTTAAAGGCGTGCGGACAATTCTGAGAACTTTAGTCGGTTTGAAGGCCGGACAGGCTTAGGGTTTTAAAGGTTTCCAGCCCTTAAGTTTTTTCTTCATATCCCGAAAATCACGAACGGTGTTTCCAAGTTTCATATGCAGGTTTGTACCTGCTAGTGAATAGGAAAAGCGATGCGCGTTTTCACCGTGGTCATAAAAACGTTGCAGATCTTGCAGTGAATATTTTTCTGACAGTGTTTTAATAAGCTCGTCTTCGCTCATTTTTTTAGGTATGAACCCGATTATCTGTAAAAAATCGCCAAGCTCGTACATATTTTCGAATTGAAAATAATCCAGCGGTGATATGCCACGATCGTCATTCGCCAAGGCCCTCAGCAGATATTGGTTCAGATATGGCGCGCGTGTCAAATCAGTTTGGCTATATACATTGTAAACTTCAGTAAACTGATTCTTCTGTGCAACACCCTTAAAGTCGACTCTCGGACTGTTGGGCATTACGATTAGAACAATCTGCGTAAGATCGGCGTCTTCATTTTCAAGGAATTTTTGAATATCTTTTTCATTTTTAAGGATAATCGTACTTCTGATCACCGAACTTAATGAAGATTCGTTGATCTTCCCGCCATCTTGAATATAGTCTGCAACATAGTTCATGTACGATTTTATGCTTTTGTAATCCAGCGCTTCAAAAGATGGCCACAATAAAGCATGCTCTGCAATAAACTTTTGTATATGTGTAGACTTTGACATTTATAAACTATCTTCCGTATCTGTAATAGCGTTTGCGCGCATCGGCAATTGTGCGCAGTTCAATTATGCGGTCTATATCGTGCGCCCGTTTTTTTGGATCACTTTGATCTTCTTCTTTTGGCGGTGTCGTATCAAGTGGCGCCCAGTTTCTAACCTTTTTCTCAAGCGCGCTACACTGACTAAATTTTTCTTTTAAGGTACTTACGATTTTATCCCGTTCAGGCAGGCTGTTATTCAAATAGTTCGAAAGCCCGGCGCTTTTTGATGTCTCTCCGTAAAAACGATTTTTAAAAGCATCAATCTGGATTTTGTCATTTTGATGTGTTTTATATCCGTCATTTTTTGTGATGATATCTGAAATTTCAGAAAGAGGTTTTGTCTCTAGAATATACTCCAGAAAATTGGCTGCGCATGAGTTAATATTGTGATGCGGGCAAATAGATTTTGAAATCACAAGATATTCGACAATGTTACCATTGAAAAACTTTCTTAAGGCGTCGGTCTCTAGATCGTCTGAAAGGCGTTTAATAATTTCAGGTGTAATATAGGGCGGAGCATGATATCCCATAGGCTCGTCAATAGACAGAAATTGAAGCCCGCTGTCTTTTTTAGGACGTATCAAATGGTGGCTGTTTTCAAAAAGATAATGGATTACTGCGCCGCTGTGATCTTTATAAATTTTATTCTGATCGAGTGGTTTTGCCAGAAATATACGGCTGACTGTGGGCTGCTTGGATATCATCGACAGGCGTAATTCACCGCCATTTAACAGATAGCTTTTGACAAAGCGGTAATAATCATCATCGCTGGCAATTTGAAAGTGGCCGCCGTTTTGAAACGGTAGATGTGAAGTAGGTGCAGACATGCTGGAAATTACCATTTTTCACCATTTGAGTCAATATGTAAAACTGATTTTACGGTTTTAACGGGCGCCAGGCACGAACGCGTTTTTCAGTATGCATGGCGGGAAAGATATGCTTTTCAAGATGTGTCAAAGCATTGCGTTCAAAGTTTTCATAGCTTCCAGTAAAGCGCTTTTTGTTTTTTTTATATGCAGACAATACCTTTTTATAGGGTAAGTCATCCAAAATGTTTTTTATCACGGCCTCTATAAACCTGTCTTTTAATGGCTCTTGATATATCTTTAAGTCGGAGCATAGTCTTCGGGTAAATTTGAAAAAATTTTCGAGATCATCAATCGGCATAATTCGGTGTAGTCGCATATCAACCCCTCTTGCCGCCATCTCTTTGTATATTTCACCGCTCATCTTGGGGGTCTTGTAGCGTGATGGATTTTCAAGGTCGCAAAAAATAGGACGGTGTGAAAGCCAGGGCAAAGAATCCATATGCTGCTTTACGCTTTCTGATGTTAGTCCCGTGCCCGCAGAAGAAAGTATAATTTTCCAATCGTAGGGATCATCGCATGCGAGCTGAAATTCTGCCTCGCTTTCAGGAATAAAAAGTTGATGTATATTGAAATACAAACATTGTTCATTTTTAAACTGTCCGCCCGCCCGGATGTAATTCTCCAAAAAATCACAATATAGCGAAACAGCCTCGTATGTGTGACCATATTTTTGGGCTCGATAACCATCAGCAACAGCTTGTATATGCGGACTTTTAGACATTCATCTATTATACATACACAACAAAATCTGTCAATATGTAAAATAAATGTTTTGTGGTAATCCATCACCGTATGCCTTATTCTTAATAAGGCGAAAGGGGTGCGGTATGACCAGAGAATACGCTTTATCACGAGTAAAAGATGCATTGGAAAACTGTAATGGTAAGCAGGCAGAGGCTGAACGCACCATTTTAAACTGGTTGAAAAACGACCAGACGCTTATGGTTGGCTTAGTTGCCCCGCATCTTAAAAGTATCGTCAGTCATGCCGTTGATTATGTAGCCCACAAAGAAGAAATGGCCAAAAAGCCTACAGATGAGGATACGTCTGATGACCCGCTTCATGATGCAACGGGGCAGTCTATACTGGAGAACCTGTTGCAACAGGGCAAAAGCGGTGGCCCGCGATTTGGCGATTTTGACGAACCCTATTCAAAGCCTGGCAAAGCGTCAGCTTCACATGTTGATGCCATCCATAAGATTGCACGCAAAGTCGATAAAGAAGATAAATAGTTAATTTTTTGGCGGTTTGTTAACAATTCTGCTTTGTTTCATCCTGAAACCCTGTTATAGTCCTGCTTTCGGGAAAAACATATGGCAATTGCTGACTTAATAGAAATGGATAAAAACCCTTTGGATATGCCGACAAAACAGGCTCGTCGGCAAAGCTTTCTACAAGATTATTTTAAGGATCAACCGATACAGGTTATCCCACTGCCGGGGGATGCTTCATTTCGCAAATATTACCGCATTCTGGGCGCTGATAAATCCTATATTTTAATGGAAGATACACCAGACCGCCCGCCGGTCCCGCCATTCGTTATGGTTGAACCATTCAGGGATATTGCCGCGCATTTGCGCCGGTTGGGGCTGAATGCGCCGCAGGTCTATGCCGATAACATCGATCATGGTTTGCTGCTGCTGGACGATTTCGGCGAGAATACATATACACGTTTGCTGAATGCCGGAACTGATGCCAAGCCTCTTTATGAACTGGCGATTGATGTATTGATTCATCTTCACAACCATAAGGACCGTTGTGATGTCAAAATTCCTGATTACACGGTTAAAACCTATATTGACGAAGCGAGCCTGTTTATTGATTGGTATTTGCCTGCCATAACAGGACGCAGCCTGAACGATCAGGCCCGCGCCGATTGGAATAGCGCATGGACAGAAATTCTGTCGCATCTGCCTGAAGACCAAAATACCCTTGTTCTGCGGGACTATCACGTCGACAACCTGATGCTGGTCGAGGACCAAAAGGGGCTGGATAAATGTGGCCTTCTCGATTTTCAGGATGCCTTGATTGGTCCGTTTGCCTATGACGTTATGTCGCTGCTGGAAGATGCGCGACGCAGCATGGATGAAACCCTGTTTGATTATCTGCTCTATACAAAGTATCTGCCTTCAATCAAAGGGCTGGATCAGCAGGCCTTCTTGAAAAGCTTCTATATTCTGGCCGCACAGCGCCACGCCAAAGTATTGGGAATTTTTGTGCGTCTTTACAAACGTGACGAAAAAGCCCGTTATCTTGATTTTCTGCCGCATGTCCACAAACTGTTCCTGAACGCTATGCAGCAAAAGGAAATGGAGCCGCTGGTGGCCTGGTTTGAAAAATATAAAATTGATTTTGAACAAACACCGGATATTGACCGTATCAAAGGAGTAAAACAATGGGCCTGACATCAAAGCGTGTACAAAAAGTAAAACCGTCGGCAACGCTGGCACTGGTTGCAAAAGCATCCGAGCTGAAAGCGGAAGGCAAAGATGTTATCAGTCTGTCTGTGGGCGAGCCTGATTTTGATACGCCGGATCATATTAAAGATGCTGCAAAAAAAGCAATGGATCAGGGCAAAACAAAATATACACCGGTACCGGGTACCCCCGATCTTCGCAAAGCGATTGTAGAGAAGTTTAAAAAAGAAAATAACCTCGAGTATGAAGTCGATCAGGTAATGGTATCGACAGGTGGTAAACAGGTTTTGTTCAATGCTTTTATGGCATCGCTGGATGAAGGCGATGAAGTCATTATTCCAGCACCATATTGGGTTTCTTATCCCGAAATGGTTGCCATGGCAGATGGTGGATCTGTAATCGTTGATTGCCCAGAGGAAGATAACTTTAAACTGACGGCGGCAAAATTAGAAAGCGCGATTACGGCTAAAACCAAATGGCTGGTTTTGAATTCCCCCAGCAACCCGACGGGTATGGCCTATGATAAGACCGAGCTGGAGGCATTAGCCGAAGCGCTTCGCAAACACCCGCATGTGAATATTCTGTCAGACGATATCTACGAGCACCTGACTTACGATGGGTTTAAATTTCATACTTTGGCAGAGGTTGCACCTGACCTTAAAGATCGCACCCTGACCATGAACGGTGTTTCAAAGGCCTATTCGATGACAGGTTGGCGTATCGGATATTGTGCCGGACCAAAAGACCTGATCAAGGCGATGACTAAAATACAGGGGCAGAGCACGTCTAACGCAAGCTCTATTTCGCAAGCTGCTGCACTTGAGGCCATTACAGGTGATCAAAGTTTCTTAAAAGAATGGACAAAAACCTTTAAGGAACGCCGCGACCTTGTGATGTCAAAACTGAATGCAATCGATGGTATCACCTGCATTCAACCACAGGGTGCCTTTTACATTTTTGCATCTTGCGAGGGGCTGATCGGCAGTGAAACGCCGGACGGCAAAAAGATTGAAAGCGACGAAGATTTTGCGGCATATATTCTTGAAACCCAATATGTGACCTTGGTTCATGGCGGTGCGTTTGGGATGTCTCCGTACTTCCGTATTTCTTATGCCCTGTCAAAAGAAGATCTGGAAAAGGCTTGCGATCGTATTATGAAGGCGTGTCAGTCTTTGCAACGCCCGCATGCTCCGGTTGTTAAAAATACCGGTACAGGCGGCCCGCGCCGTTAATCATCAATATTATTAATCGTACGTAACGGTAACAGCAATTCCGGTTCCACCGGTATTGGCTGTGTTAAAGTCGTGAATAGATCCCGGCAGGCCGGATGTCCCGTTTATGCGTCCGCCAATATAAAATGTTTTGCTGACTTTTTGATTTGTTAGAACATTGGTGCCGGTTCCAGCACAAGCGGTACCACCTGCAAATGTGGTCGGTGTCGTCGAGATTTTTACGTTTTGAATGCCGAGTGTTCCGCCAGCACCATTGCTAAGAACGGCGGTTGATGCACAGGCGACGGAAACACGGCAGCCATTTTGCCAGTAATTTGAAACTGACCGCCTATGCCCAGTCCAGAGCCGCTATAACCTGTGCCATATGTTACGGTGCCGTCTGAGCCCATGTCTATATTGCCGGAGCCCAATGCGGCCTCCATTGATCCGAAATCAAGGTCAACAATGCTGGTTAGGGTCATGGCTTCGCCTGCGCAGCTTTTGGCAGCATAAGATATGCCGCTCATATTCGCGATCACGAAGATATTAAGTGCCACATAGGCGAAAGTTAATAAAACTATTCTCATTTAAATCACATATTACCCATTTAATAACATTATATACCTTAAAGGTTAAAAAGCCTCTTAGATTCTCTTGTTAACAAGTTATACGTAGAGTTTTAGCGCTAGCCCTTTGTTTTATTATAAGGAAATAACTATTAAAAAGATATTTAAAGCTATGCTTAAGTATAGGCACAAAACGCTCGAGAAACATCACCGGGTGATGATCGGCAAATACAATCCAAGCTTTTTTCAGACTAAAAAGACTTGCTGAGGTTAAAGTAAAAACGAGGGTCCTGATTGCTTTCGCTCTCGATTTTGCGCGATAGTGGGAAAGCAACGGTTGCACCTGCATCGAACTCATCAATAAAGTTAAGTCGGACGCCTATCACAGGTTCTGGATGCAACAGACGTCAGCTTTGATGGTTTCGTACCATCAAGCAAGCCAAACCTGTTCCTGACAGTTGACGAGTTCAACAATATAGAAGACAAAATCTTCCACCTGACAGATTAGGCAGGTCGCGGCTTGGTATACTTCGGATTTGCGCCTCTGATTGATCAGGAAGATCTGCTTCAGTTCTTAAACTTGACAAACCTGCAGATCGGCAGCCTGAATATTACCCTGCGTGGTTTGCCAAACCTGCCTAACTTCGGCGGTGGAAACGGTCTAGGTGGCGGTATCTAATACCAGCGATGACATAAAATAGAAAAGCCGGCGTAAGCCGGCTTTTTTAATGCTAGGTATAGTTTTCAGGCAATGCGGCTAACAAGCTCTTTCAGAATTTCGATGTAAAGCTGATCACCAAGCACCAGGTCTTCAACGCCGGAATCAATGCTGGGGTTATCATTAATCTCCATGACAACAATCTTGTCGCCATTTTGTTTTAGATCAACACCATAGAGGCCGTCGCCCATCAGGCTTGCGGCTTTTAAGGCGATATCTAAAACCTTTTGTGGGACATCTGATACGGGCAGGGTCTCGGAATCGCCCTCGCTCATTTTTACGGATTTCTCCTTGTTGTTGTAGATCTGCCAGTGCCCTTTTGCCATGTAATATTTGCAGGCGAATAATGGTTTGTTATTCAACACACCGATGCGCCAATCAAATTCGCTGGTTACGAATTCCTGTGCCAGCAAGATACCTGAATTTTTTAAAAGCTTGGCCGATGCAGACATGAATTCTTCAACGGTATTGACCTTGAAAACACCAACCGAAAACGCCCCGTCAGGGATTTTGACGACTGCGGGATAAGAGGTTTTCTCGCTAGTCTCTTTCATACGTTTGGTATCGAAAATCCAGGTTTTAGGCAGGGGGATATTATTGCTTTCAAGAATCTCGTATTGGAAGACTTTGTTGCAGCAACGAATGATCGATTTTGTATCGTCAATTGCGGGCATGAATTCGCTTTCGGCCTTATGTGCAAAACGAAAGGTGTGATTGTTAATCGCGGTCGTTTCGCGGATCAGAAGAGCGTCATATTCCGACAGAGCAGCAAAGTCGCTTTTAGTGATCATCTCGATCGCGATATCAAGCTGCTTACCCGCCTTGATGAATTTTTGAATAGCAGCCTTATTCGAAGGTGGCCGTTTTTCTTTCGGATCGTGTAGGATAGCGACCCAGTTTTTATATTTGACCCCTTGTTCGTTTCTCCAGGCAGAACCTGTAAATTTCTTCAAACTTTCATTGAAAAAGGCATTTTTAGTCTGTGGCAGGTCGGTGACCGACGTGTATTCGATGTTGGATATAACCCATTCACCATTATGGTCCAATTCAATTTCAATTTGTATTAAAGGAAAACGGAAAAGATCAAAAATACGGCGGCCTAATTCTTCGAGTTGAGGGTCGCGGCAACGTCCGAAATAGAGATTATATGTATGGGCTGACGGCTCGTCATTCGGGTTTTTATAGGTTGCCTTTAAAATGCCATTCAGTTCGGGCAGGTGCGTCTGATAAAGCCGTTTCCAGTTCAGGGTCAGGATGTTGGAGACGGATGGAATGCAGCGCATGCCACGCGCTTGCGCCAAAAGCGAGCAATAATAGCCTTTCGACAGGTAATCGTAGTCACGACACAAGTTGATCAAACGGGTTTGTCCGGCCTTGCGCAGATCGATATCCCCTGCATTGGCGATAAAATCCGTTGCCCGCATAAATGTAACATCCGGTAGGGGGGTGATAAAATCAACAGGCCTATCCGATACGACAATATATTTAACCATTTAACACCTTTGACATTTTAATGGCTGTGCGACCATCCGCATAATATTTTGGCAAGACCGAGACATATTCGAAACCAAATGATTGGTAAAGCGAAATCGTTTTTGCATCAGCTTGATCCACTTCCAAATTAATTTTTACTATATTCTTTTCCTCAATTTTTTTGATGGCAGAATTTATCAGCATTCGTCCATAGCCTTTTCCGCGATGATCAGAAGAGACCGCAAGCGAATATATGCGGGCATAACCCTGCACATGGGTTAAGGCCAGGATATAGCCGGTCGCCTTGTTGTTTTCCTTTGATACCAGAAATATGGCGCGCGGGTTTTTCAAATGATAGCGCATTTGCCGTGCCGATATATGATCTGAAGAAAAGGAGCTGTTTTCTATTTCTTGCAACGCTTTTAAATCAAGGGCTGAGGTTTTACAGACTGTCATGCATCACACTATTTTCATTTAAGGGCAAAAAGATCCTCTTCAATGATGTGCAGCGCATTACAGGTGCCAAAGCCGTTAAAGTTACTGCGCATCACTTGTGAATAGGCGCCCATATTGTCGATTTGTATCCAATCGCCAGTCTTGATATCAGCAGGCAACATAAACGGTCCTGGCATCATATCAAGAGAATCGCACGTCGGGCCTGCAAACTGATATGGCTGGTCTGGTGCTGCAGATTTGATGTTATCTTCGCAGATTTTTTGAACGGGAAAACGTGTTTGTAGCTGTTGACCGGCATCAAAAAGGCCGCCGTAAGTCCCGTCATTCAAGTACAGGATGTTTCCGCGACGCTGCTCGACACGCACAACTAAGGTCCCGGCCTCTGCAACTAATGCGCGCCCAGGTTCACACAATAAGGGCATATGCTGAAGTTCGTTAAAGCTCAGAGCCTGCGTAATCGCATCTACATATTCAGAAAATTCCGGAGGGGTTTGCCCCGGATAGGCAACGGGAAAGCCGCCACCGATATCCAAAACGTCTACGGAAACGCCGCTTTTTCTGATTGTCTCTGCTGCAATTCGGATACCTTGTGCATAGGCATCAGGGTCAAGTGTTTGTGTGCCAACATGGAAACAAAGGCCAAGTTTGGAGGAAACTGAACGGCTCTCCTTAAGCAGGGAAATCGTATCTTCCTGTGATGCACCGAATTTGGCGGCAAAATCGATCTGCGCGCTGTTGTTTTTTGGTAACGCCATGCGAACAAAGAGCTCAAGGTCTGCGCCAAGGTCGGTTTCACGAACGATTTTATATAGTTCCTCTAGCGTATCGAGCACAAAGGCACGCACGCCGTACTTGTGATAGGCCATACGAATAGCTTCAGGGGATTTAACAGGGTGCATGAAGTAAAGCTTTGCACGCGGCGCGGCCTTGCGGGCGATTTTTATTTCATCAATAGAGGCCACATCAAAGGCATGAATTCCATTTTTATAAAGGGTTCGGATAACGTCAGCCGAAGGATTACATTTAACGGCATACATGACATCGCCCGGGAATTGTCGTATAAAATCCTGTGCTTTTTTTGCCAGTTTTTCCGGCCATATCATATACAAAGGTAGGACCGGCTTTAGCGATAAGACAATATCTGCAGATGATGTTGCATGATATACGGGCGTCTTACGACGGATGCGTTTTTTACCTTTTTTGGCCGGAACGTTCGGAGTGCCGGATTTGCTAAGAAGCTTCATGGCCGGCTCCCTTAAATTGTAATGCCCATAGGCAATAGCTATACATCCCGCCAAAAGGCAAGGTACAGATATCGGCAATAATTTCGGGATCCTTGCGGACGCCGCCCCCGGTTATAAAAGTGATCATCGGCAAATAACCTATAATAATCAGTTGAACAGTGGGGACCCACCCCTCCATCCGAAGCCTTTTAATGCAAAGACTTCCAGGTCATTCGCGTCGTAGCATACCACTCAGGGACATAGGCACGTGCGCATGAATTTATTATAGCATATTTTACAAAAAGCAAATAAAAAAAGCCATCAGGATCAAGTTTTTAATATATAGGAGTGCTAAGCCTGAAAGGCGATCTTTAAAGCGGGCTCATCACATCGAGATATCTTGATTGTCAGCCTTTATAAAGACCTTCACAATTTCAAATTGCTCTTTAAGATCGTTGAATATTTTTTGCTTAGAAAGCTTTTTAGCTTTAAAAGATTTTTCTGCTTTCAGGCATATTTCTGCAAGTGATTCGGCGCCTAAGTTTGCTGATGCACCCTTTACTTTATGGGCCGCTTTTTTCCAGGCATCATTTTCGTTGTTCTCTAAAACGTCCTTCAGAATTTTTATAAGTTTTACAGCTTCAGTTTCAAATGTTTGGGCGTCGCAAAATCAACGCTTTATCGTAAATTCGGAGAAATAAACCATTAACAGGCGAGCTGTGATGTAGGGAGTGAGGGACCTGCTGTTTAACAAAGCTCGTTACCGATTAAAAAGTCAGATCGAAGTTGGGCAGGTGGCCACTTTAAAACCCCTCTTAAATATTGTTTCGTAATTAAATGCCGCACAAGTTTTATTGTCTCGCGTTATAAATTCAATTTTTTATGATTTAAAAAATCAAGGCGTTACGAGTTAACCTGTTATTTCTTTAAAACAATGGATTTGATATTTACAAATTCGCGCAACCCAAAGCCTCCGTGTTCACGGCCATAACCGCTATCCTTAACGCCGCCAAAGGGGATTTCAGGCTGGGCAAGCGCATAGGTGTTAATGTTCACCATGCCGGTTTCGATGCGTTTTGCAATTTTTAAAGCCTTATCTTCATCGGGGCAAAAGACTCCTCCACCCAAGCCATATTTATGATCGTTGGCGATGCGAACGGCATCATCAAGATCTTTAGCTTTAAATAAACTGGCCACAGGCCCGAACAGTTCACCATCATAGGCGGGCATACCAGGTTGAATATTTTCCAGTACTGTCGCGGGGTAATAATAACCCTTTTCATCAGATGGAATTTCGCCGCCTGTCAGGCATTTTGCGCCTTTAACAATAGACTCCATGACCTGATTGTGAAGCTTTTCACGAAGGTCATAACGGGCAAGAGGGCCCATATCTGCCGTGTCTTCAATTGGGTCACCATAGGTGGTTTTTTTCATGGCAGCTACAAATTTTTCTTTGAAGGTTTCATAGATGCTTTCTTCGATTATAAAGCGTTTAGCCGCAACACATGTTTGACCGGCATTATTGATTCTTCCTTGAACACAAATAGGAACAACTTCATCAAGATCGACGCCATTAACGATAATATATGGGTCGCTACCACCCAATTCCAACAAGGTTTTTTTAATCGCTTTTCCCGATTTCTCGGCAACAATGCTGCCGGCCTCGGCGCTTCCTGTAAGTGTAACACCGCGTATGTTTTTATGCTCTATAAGGCTATCAACCGTCTGGTCGTCCACCAGTAAAAGCCCGAAGGCATCTTTTGGTAAGCCGGCGTCCTCAAATAGCTCTTTAAGCTTTTCGGCAGTCTTCCAACATATTTCAGCGTGTTTCAAAACAGTCGTGTTGCCGCCCATCAAAACGGCTGCGGCATAGCGAATGACTTGATAAACGGGAAAGTTCCAAGGCTGCATGGCCAGTATAACGCCCAAAGGCTCGTAAGAAATAATCGCGCTCCCTTTTTCTGTTTCGCGCCTCTCATCCTTTAAAAGTTCCAGCGCACAATCAGCCGTATGTTCACAAATGCGGGCACATAGTTTTACTTCTTCTTTTCCTTGCGATACAGGCTTACCCATTTGGCGTGCCATCATTTCGGCAAGCTCATCAGTGTTTTCCTTTAAAAGTTCACCCATTTTGCGAATGACTTTCGCACGTTGGTCAATTGATATATCACGCCATTCCTTATAAGCTTCGTGGGCTTTCTCAATAACTTTTTCAGCTTCTTCACGGCTGTGTTTTCTGTAGGTGTGTAATAATTCGCCTGTCGCAGGATTGTAGGTTTCCACGATTCCGCCTTTATGGTCCATATGGATAATTTCGGCTGTATTTTTCATTTTATACTCCTTTAAATTTTTATAGTTTAGGCAGCGACGGCAGTTTTATCATCGGCTTCTTGCAGAAACGGATAGTCTGTATATCCTTTTTCTCCGCCTTGATAAAAGGTCGCCTCGTCAGGTGTGTTTAATTCTGCGCCTATCTTGAAACGTTTGGGCAGATCCGGATTAGAAATGAATGGCCGTCCGTACGCGATAGCATCAGCGCGTTCAGAGCGGACAGCATCTTGCCCATCCATATAGTTATAGTTTCCGTTGGCCATATAAAGTCCATCCCATTTTTTTATAAGTTCGGTCAATATATAGAAATCTTTGTTGGAAATGTCGGCGCCAGGAAACTTTTCGACCATGTGCAGATAGGTTAATTCTTTTTCATTTAGCATCTCGATAACAGCGCTGTATAAAGATAGCGGGTCGCTGTCATCTATGTCGTTGAAATGACCTGTGGGTGAAAGACGTATACCGACTTGATCTTTTGGCCATACATCACAAACCGCTTCGATCACTTCAGTTAAAAAACGAATTCTGTTTTCAATCGACCCGCCGTATTCATCGGATCTTTGGTTTGTTTTATCTTCAAGGAACTGGTTAAGAAGATAGCCATTGGCCGAGTGAATCTCGACGCCGTCAAAGCCGGCCTCTTTTGCTTTTTCAGCCGCATTTTTATATTCGCTGATGGTGTTGGTAATATCTTCTTTTGTCATGGCTTTTGGGATGCTGCACTGTTGTTCGCCCTCTGACGTATAGGCCTGAACATCAGCTTGAATAGCAGAAGGGGCAAGAGGTTTTTCGCCCTCTGGCAGTAAAAGGCTGTGACTGATCCGTCCAACATGCCATAACTGGCAAAAGATTTTTCCGCCGTCGCTATGGACAGCATCAGTGATTTTTTTCCATGCGGCTACATGTGCGTCCGTGTAGATCCCGGGGGTTTTAATATATCCTTTTCCCATCGGGCTGATTTGTGTGGCTTCTGATATTATAAGTCCGGCACTTGCGCGCTGCTTGTAATATTCAACCATCATATCAGTCGGGGTGTCCGTATCATCGTCGGCGCGACTGCGCGTTAATGGCGCCATGAAAATGCGGTTTTTAAATTCGTTTGGTCCCATCTTTAGAGGGGTAAATAGATCAGCCATCTTGACTCCTTTTTCGGTGTTTCGTCATATCAAACAATGGTGAATGAAAAAGGTTCAATATTAATAAAATATCCTGACAGTATGTTTTTAAGAATAGAATCTCTGCTTTTTGATCATATAGACTATCAATAAAATGGAAGGTAATCCGCATAGGGCGGTGAGTATGAAAAAGGCAGCAAAGCCTTGTGCCTCGACAACAAGGCCTGAAAAGCCGCTCAAGAATTTTCCCGGCAGTGCCATTAACGATGAAAACAGAGCATATTGTGTTGCTGTGTAAGCTGTATTGGTTAGGCTGGAAAGGTAAGCGATGAAAATTGACCCGGCCATACCGGTTGATAGGTTGTCAGCGCTAATTGTTAAAACCAAAAAGCTTATGTCGGCCCCTTTGGTCGCAAGCCAGGCAAACAGAAGATTGCTGGTCGATACCAATATAGCGCCGACCAATAAAGGCCGTGCAATCCCAAAACGAACGACGGCAAGGCCCCCAATACCCGCGCCAAAAACGGTCATGGCAAAACCATAGATTTTTACAATTTGGGCGATTTCCGTTTTTGTGAAACCCAGCTCAAGATAAAACGGATTGGCCATTATACCCATTACCAAATCGGGTAAACGATAAAGACCGATCAGCAATAAAATTATGATCGCCATTAAGCCGTTACGTTGAAAAAAATCGCTGAATGGTGCCACCGCAGATTGGTAAAGCCATCCAGTGATACGGTCACGTATAGGTTTTGATTGCGTCTGATCGGCGCGTGACTTTCTAATGACCAGGGGTTCCTGGATTATCAGGGTCGTTATCACGCCGATAGCCATGCATCCTGCCATAGAAAGATAGGCTGCTTGCCAGTTCAAATAGTCGGCAATAAAAAGCGCGCCGCCGCCGGCGACCAATAAAGCTATGCGATATCCTAACTGATATGTTGTGGCCATATTGCCCTGCAGGTCGACTGAAACCGCTTCGATACGATAAGCATCCAGTGCGATATCTTGCGTTGCCGATGAAAAAGCGACGAGAAGCGCAAAACCGATCAGGCTGCTTAAATTCACAGAGGGGTCGCTGAAAGCCATGCCGAGAATTCCGATGATAACCCCAAGCTGTGCTATCAGAATCCAACTGCGTCTTCGCCCCAAAGCACCGATGAAATGCGGTAATTTAATATGATCAACAACAGGCGCCCAAAAAACTTTGATAGAATAAGTCATGCCAATCCAACCGAAAAACCCGATCACGGCAAGCGATATGCCTTCGTCTTTCAGCCACGCTGATAGTGTCGAAAAAACAAGTAAAAAAGGCAGGCCGGCAGAAAACCCCAAAAACAACATACCCAAAACTTTGGGGTTTTTATACGATAGAAATGTTTCTTTCCAGGTGCGCTGTGTGCTCATTCGACAATCTTTATTAATGCATTACTCTTTAAGTTATATTATTGTGCATTTTTATATCAGGTTGCTAGCTCTATTTTACTGACATGACGTGCATGGTATATTATCACATTTCGTAGAAGGTAAAGCTAATATATGAGTTTTGAAATTTTTCTTGCAACTGCACCCGGTCTGGAAGAGGCACTTTATGACGAAGTGCGTAGCAAGGGGTTTAAACAGGTAAAAGTGACAAATGGCGGAGTCACGACTATTGGCGGTTGGCCGGAAGTGTGGCGTGCGAACCTATGGATTCGGGGGGCTTCAAAAGTTCTGGCGCGGATTGCTTCATTTCGTGTGTTACAGCTTGCGCAGCTTGAAAATCATGTTCGTCAGATAGAATGGCGTGAAATACTTAATTCTGATACTCCCTTTCGTGTTGACGCCTCCTGCTCGAAATCGCGCATTTATCATTCGGGTGCAGTGGCAGAGCGTATTCAGAATGCGATTACAGAATCTCTAAGTTCAAACTATTCGCCGGACGCGGAGATCACGGTCATGGCACGTATTTTTCGTGATATCTGCACGATTAGCGTAGACACATCCGGCGGTCTACTGCATAAGCGCGGATTTAAAGAGCGCGTTAACAAGGCGCCGATGCGTGAGAACATGGCTGCTCTTTTTCTACAGCAATGTGGATATAAGGGGGATGAGCCGGTCTATGACCCAATGTGCGGATCAGGCACCTTTGTCATTGAGGCCGCGGAGATTGCCGCGCGCCTTAATCCTGGAAGGGCGCGGAATTTTGCCTTTGAAAATCTGATCACTTACGATCCAAAAGCTTGGGAAGAAATGCGCGACGTGCGGCGTCAACCTAATGCAGATATTCGCCTTTACGGCAGTGACAGAGACAGGGGCGCTATAGAGATGAGTGCGGAAAATGCCGCGCGGGCCGGGGTAGGTGAGATTACAAGCTTTAAACAGGAGAACATTAGCGATATAAGCCCGCCAACTTCGGAGCCCGGGTTGGTCATGGTTAACCCCCCATATGGTGCGCGTATCGGTGATAAAAGAAAGCTTATGCCCCTCTATCAAACGCTGGGTGAGGCCTTGCGTACTCGCTTTTCAGGTTGGCGGGTCGGCATTATTGCAACGGATTCCAAGCTAGTGAAATCAACCGGGCTAAATTTCATGCCACAGGGTAAACCTGTTCAAAATGGCGGCTTGCGCATAAGGTTATTTCAGACGGATCGGCTTTAATGCCCGCATTGCGTTTTGCCAGAAAACCACATTTCCAATTCTAATTTTATCTTATATCTACTTGGTTTCGTAGGTTTTCATTGTCTGCATATATTATAAAATCATCTTATATTCAGGAGGATTTTAATGGTTGGAAATATTAGAGAGCAAAAAGATTTAACGGCATTATTAATAGCCATGGTTGAAATTGCATACGAGGTGCGTGCGCAAGGCTTTGAGGCAGAATATCAGCAATTAGATCAAATTATTCAGCGCATATCATATAAAAACTTTGGGAGCCTTAAAAAGCGCGCCTAAGCATATTTGTTCGTACCTATATTAGGTCAGGCTGCGATAAGAACAGGGTCTTCTTGTTCTTCGATTTTTTTGCCTAGCAGCAACAATTCTTCCCGGCTGGCTTTTTCATTATCCCATTTCTCCAGTTCAGGCGTAATGATTTTAAACCATAGCGGCGGAACCATGGCAATAAAAACAGATGTTAAATAGCCATATGGTAATTTCGGAGAATCCTCTGTGATTTGCAGTTCCCAATAGGGGGCCGATCCTTTGGTATGGTGTTGGGAGTGGCGCGAGAGATTAAAAAGGAATGTGTTCGAAATCCAGCGGTTAGAATCCCACGAATGTCTCGGCATAATGGGTTTTCCCGGAACGCGCACAAGCCCGTGGTGCTGAAGGTAATTGACACTTTCCAGCCAGAACTTTGCAATAAATGCCGCCGTCATAAGAAGACCAAGTCCGGACAGGCCGCCAATCAGGTAAGCAACAGTGTAAATGGCCAATGACATGAATTGGCCACGGATGACTTTATTCTGCCAATGCAGTGCCGATTTGCCTTTACGGTGCAGACGTTCTCTTTCGATTTTAAAGGCCCTTGTAAAAGCCTGATAGCTTGAACGAGGTATGAATTGGTAAAGATTTTCACCCCGGCGCGAAGAATTTGCGTCTACGAAGGTCGCGACATGGCGATGGTGCCCATATAAATGTTCGATTGTGAATGTTGTATCCCAGGAAAAAGCCATTAACCATCGTGCGTTTAACTGGCTGATCCACGATTTGCGTCGGTGTATAAGTTCGTGTGCGACATTGGTTGCACCGGTGCTGAGAAGGCTGCCGAATGCAAATAGAGCGCCGATAATATATATTGGATTTGATTGTGTGATTTCGCGCCGTTCCATTAGATCAAAAGCCAAAATACTCAGATCGAATATGGGAGCGCTTGCCGTATGGTATATAAATATGCACGCCATCGCGGAAATAACCGGCAGGAAGAAATACAAAATGCCATTGGCTAGCTTTATATTTTTAATTTTGATGGCGGCTTTTTCTTGATCGTCTTTTAAAATTTCTTCGACAATCGTACCTAAAAATACGGCAAGGAAGAAGCTGACCCAGAAATAGGCGCCCCCCAAAGTAAATAATACAGTGTGTATACCAAAAAGAAGGGGCATTAGAAAATAGCGTAAATTATTCATCGTTTCCTACCTATCGCTTTTAGCTGTTAGACTTGCGGCATATGCTTTAAGAATTTGTGATTGTTCAGGTGTAAAGTGATCTTCTGTTGCCATCGGTTCATTTGTATTTGCAGACAAATAATGTTCAGGCGATTGTCCTTCGTACCATCCCAGATTTGGTTCGTGTATGGCATAGCCGACTAATTCTCTTAGTTTTCGTGAAAGGGTTTTTGCAATATCTTTGGGAACAGAAAGATACTGGTTTTCGGCTTGACGTAGCCAGCCCAAATTATAACTGAATACGAGTCCTGTGCGCGCGGCATCCGAATTATTCGCGCCGCCGCTATGCCAGAGCGAACCATAATATATAAGGGCAGACCCTTTTGGCATTTCAGCAGGTAGTGCCAGTTTATCGGCAACAGCATAGACCTTCGGGTCTTTACGCTTTTCTTCATCCCACAGGTGGCTACCTGAAATAAGGCGCGTTGCGCCATTTTGCGCTGTAAAATCACTACAGGCCCACATAACATTAACCATGCTTTGATGTAGCGGATGTGAAAAAGGGTACATCGTATCATCGGTATGTATGATTTGAGCCTGTTCTCCGGGATAAATACGGATGGCTTGTGTCAGGCTTAACTGGTAGCGGCTACAGTGTAACCCCAGAATTTCATCCATAATTTTCAGGATAACCGGATGCGTGATCAGTTTATGTGACGCAGGGGCCTTCTTTACAATTCCGCCAAATCGACGTGTATTATACCCATGAAAAATACCTTTTGAATTCGGGGTGATATTGAAAATAGGCTCCAGTTCATTTGTCAGGCTTCCAAGGTCGCCGCTATTAACGAGATCAGTTATAACCAGGCAACCATCTTCTTCGAGTATATCGTATGCATTATCTGAAAAATTTTTTGCTGAAACATGTTTTATTGACATAGTTTCCTCCCCAAATTTATGTTTCAAACCATATTAATTATAAATATTGATAAAATAACCTACAGAGTTTCGTAGTTATAGTTTTTCTGCCGCCTATTGACGTTATGTAATTAATGGGCTAATATAACATAACTATTAAAATATTTTTGAGTGGGCTATGGAACTTGAACTGTTTATGGAGAGCACAAGGAATGCACAGACTGTTTCAGATCTGTGTAATGCATATTCCAACAGTTTATCTAAAATGGGCTATGACCGGATTATATTCGGCTTGCTGACAGATCATTCGCGTATAGATAAAACGGCAAATACACTGGTTTATTCAACATACCCGGAGGGTTGGTGGCAATATTATGCTGAAAATGACTTCAGGTCTATTGACCCTGTCAGATGCGCAACGTTGAACAGCAATACACCATTTTTATGGAATGATTTGGCAAAAGATGAGGCGCTATCAAAAAAGCAAAGACGGTGCCTAAATGAATGTATAGATGCGGCGCTTTACAATGGTATTGGGGTGCCCTTACATGGACCTTTTGGTGAAATGGCAGCGATAGGCGTGGCAAGCAGTTATAAAGATGCGGATGCAGAACGCCATAAGGATATTATAAATCTTTATTCCTACCACTTTTATAACTCATATATCGATTTGATCCGCAAGCAGGAAAAAAAGTCGAAAGACGTCGCCTATCTTACCGATCGTGAAAAAGAAGTTCTGACCTGGTGTGCGGCCGGTAAAAGCAACTGGAGCATTTCAAAAATACTGGATATCTCTACGCATGGTGTTGATTTTCACATTCGTAACGCGATGAAGAAATTGAATGCGCAATCAAGAACGGTTGCCGTTGTTAAAGCCCTGCATCAGGGGCTGATTTCCCCGATCTGATTTTCGCCCTACGTGATAATGTAGCCTTACAAAAAAAATCATCTTTCCTAGAATATTAGATATGAATTCTATCTAAAGGGGATCTAATCATGATTTTATGCGTAAACTATGAAACAGCACATCACTATGGCGATGTATTGCCGGCACAGGCAAAACTAAGATATGAAAGTATAGTTGAAAGACAACAGTGGGAAATTTACAGCTTTAATAAATGTGAATATGATCAGTACGATACGCCCGCAACGACATATTTCATCTGGCGCGATGATGATCAAAAAGTCAGGGCGGTATCTCGCATTAACCCGACTGACAGGCCATACATGTTAAAAGATATTTGGCCCGAACTTGTTACTAAATATCCAATGCCGTCCTCTATGAAAATTTGGGAAAGCTCGCGCATGTGTATCGATAAAAATCTGGACCCGATTACACGCAAAAGAATTGTAAGTGAAATTGTTTTGGCGCATTACGAATATTGTACCATGTTTGGTATAGAGCGCGTTCTTGGTGTTATGCCACCATTTATTTTCAAGACGGTATGGCAAAGGTCGGGAACATCAATGGAGACAATGGGTCCGATAAAGACGCTTGAAGACGGTACGCGTATCGTTGCGGCATGGGGCGAATGTACGCCAGAGGAATATGCTGCTGTGATCAAAGGAACCGGCATATCCGAACCCGTTTTGCAGCTTCACCAGTCATATGTTCCGAATGAAAAAAATCTGAGTAAAGCTGCTTAATATCATGACAGACATTAATCAAAGCCTTAAAAGGTATAATTCCTTTGCGGATGAGAAAATTAAAGCGGACCTATTGCCAGGCTTGATTTATCTGGCAGAGGAGGCCCAAAAGGCCGGCCTTGATGACGTCTTTGAGGTTCTTAACAAAGCTGTAAATGAAATCCATTCGGTGCTAATCGCCAATGAAAGTATGCACTGACATAGTTTTTGACGATTATCAGTTTGTTTACTACGTGTTCTCGGGGGTAATAAAAGTGCAGCATTGTCTGCTATAAAATCAGTATGGATAGCACATTAATAAAAACAAAAAATATTGTGATCAGAAATGCAGTCTGCGTGGATCCGGAAGGCAAAATCATTGACACTCATCCGGAATTTGACCGTCTTCTCGGATACAGTCATCAAGACCTGATTGGTCAAAGTTTATCTGATATTTTTCCACAAGAAAATTTTTTGCAGGACATATTTTATATGCAAAAGTTTCTGAGGCCTGAAGAAAATATCGATAAATATAATTTTGAAAAAGAGGTTTTGTTTAAAAATGGGGCTGTTAAAAAATGTTATCTAGAGCTCGAAATAATCTTTGATAAATACAATTCCGCACGATTTATAAAGGTGAATATTTTAGGTTTTGTCTGATCATCCTGATTGTCCTTTTCAAATGACGTAATATTCAGACTTTACTTGTACACAATTACAAAAACCATATACTTACTTTATCTGAAATCTGAAAAGGAAACTTTCATGAGAACTCGTGCAGCTATCGCCTATAAATCTGGGGCCCCATTGGAAATTGAAACTGTTGATCTGGATGGGCCGAAGGCCGGCGAAGTTTTAGTTGAAAATATGGCGACGGGGGTTTGCCATACCGATGCCTTTACGTTATCTGGTGATGACCCAGAAGGATCATTTCCTGTTATTTTGGGGCATGAGGGTGCTGGCATTGTGCGCGAAATTGGTGAAGGCGTTACATCAGTAAAAGTTGGGGATCATGTTATTCCGCTCTATACACCGGAATGCCGGGAATGTAACTTTTGCTTAAATCCTAAAACCAACCTATGTCAATCTATTCGATCAACGCAAGGCCGCGGCGTTATGCCTGACGGCACCAGCCGGTTTTCTTTAAATGGAAAAGAAATCTTGCATTATATGGGCACATCAACTTTTTCAAACTTTAGCGTATTACCCGAAATTGCTGTTGCAAAAATTCGTAAGGATGCTCCGTTTGATAAGGTGTGCTATATCGGTTGCGGGGTGACAACAGGTATTGGCGCGGTCGTTTTTGATGCGAAGGTCGAGGCCGGTTCAACCGTCGCTGTATTTGGCCTTGGAGGGATCGGCTTAAACGTGATCCAGGGGGCCAAAATGGTCGGCGCATCCCGTATCATCGGCATTGATATTAACCCATCCAAAAAAGGTCTGGCCGAAAAGTTTGGCATGACGGACTTCATTAACCCGAAAGATGTTGATAACGTTGTTGAAGCCATCTGCGATTTAACCGGGGGCGGGGTTGATTATTCGTTTGAATGTATTGGAAATGTGGATGTAATGCGCCAAGCCCTTGAATGTTGCCACAAGGGGTGGGGCGAAAGTGTGATTATAGGCGTTGCCGGTGCAGGTCAGGAAATTTCAACTCGCCCGTTTCAATTGGTAACAGGACGTGTCTGGCGTGGATCGGCATTCGGCGGAGCGCGAGGGCGCACAGATGTTCCCAAAATTGTTGATTGGTATATGGATGGAAAAATCAATATTGATGATCTGATTACGCATACCATGCCGCTGGAAGATATCAACAAAGCCTTTGATTTAATGCATGAAGGTAAAAGTATCCGCAGTGTGGTGGTTTACTGATGAAGGTTTTAGAAAGTCATAAATGCCATGGTGGAGTACTTCAGATTAACGAACATCATAGTTCGGCTCTGAACTGCGACATGAGGTTTTCCATTTTCATGCCCCGGCAGATGGAAAAAACAGCAGTGCCCTGTCTGACGTTTTTATCCGGATTGACGTGTACCCATGAAAATTTCACCACAAAGGGAAACGCTTATAAATCCGCTGCGGAGGACGGTATCTGTATCATAGCGCCTGACACGTCACCGCGCGGGGATCACGTTGCAGACGAAGATCGCTACGACTTTGGAAAAGGTGCCGGTTTCTATATTGATGCAACCCAAAAGCCTTGGTCGGATCATTATAAAATGGAAAGCTATATTGTGCGAGAATTGCAGCAATTGGTGGCTGCAAATTTTAATGTATCATTATCACAGCAAGGTATATTTGGACATTCAATGGGCGGGCACGGCGCTTTGACCTTATATTTGAAATATCCTGATCTTTATAAAAGCTGTTCGGCGTTTTCACCCATCGTTGCGCCTGTAATTGTGCCGTGGGGCCAATATGTATTTGAGCGCTATCTTGGCGATAATAAAGATGAATGGAAAAAGCATGACGCATGCCATTTAATGCGAAATGCTGATAATCGTAAAGAATATCCTGTTATACGCATTGATCAGGGAACACATGATAAATTTCTAGAAGAGCAATTGAAACCCCATTTTTTTGAAGACGTGTGTCATGAAAAAAACCAAAAGCTAGAGCTGAATATGCAAGCGGGTTACGATCATAGCTATTACTTTATTCAGTCTTTTATCAGCGAACATATCACCCATCATGCTCATATTTTAAAAGCGGGGTGATGTGTTCTATGGGCCGTGCTTGATTTGACATGACAATGATGGCCTTAAAAAAATCTCAAATTAGTCTGACAATTTAAGATCAAGCCTTTGTTAGAATTTTATTCAGTGCGTTGGCAAAGGCGAGGGTATCTCGCTGACTGAATGGCTTTGGGCCACCTGTTTGAACACCATCTTCGCGTAGCTCGCTCATGAAATTACGCATATCCGAAATTTGCCCGATATTATTGCTGTCATATAATGTTCCGCGAGGGTCAAGAGCGAGGGCTCCTTTATTTACAGCGCGCAGGGCAAGCGGGATATCGGCGGTAATGACTAAATCTTCAGAGTTGCATTCATCTGCAATTTTATCATCCGCAACGTCCAGGCCTGATCCCACCTGTTCAAAACTCACCGTATCGGATAGCGGTAGCGTCATCCATTGATTGGCTATAAACGCGGTGTGTATTCCTGTTCTTTCGGCGGCGCGCACCAATATATCTTTAATGGCCTTGGGACAAGCGTCGGCATCAACCCAGATTTTCATTTTATCGAACCTTTTATATCAAGATGGCCTTAGTATCATTTTGGCGGTCTTCACATTTTCCATTTTTCGAAAATCGTCACGGTCTGCAAGAGCTTTTTTTTTTATTTTTATATTCATGTAATTCTATGCGCTGATCTATATAGGTAACGCGTACAATGTAATTTTTTACAGTCATAGAATCTCTCGGAATAATTGACATGTCATGTTAAAAGACATTAGCACAATTATCTAACCGCTTAAATCTCTATCAGAAAGGGATCAAAATATGTCAGGAAGTAAGAATTGGACACCATGTGATGCGCCGTCAATCAATGATGTTTTGCGTTGGACAGAGCCCATGTGGGCCAAGCCGCGTAAACCACGGGGACGGCGCGATAAAACGGGCGAACAGCAGGTGGTGGCCAGACTGATTGGAAAAGACCGTGACCTTTTAAATCTAATGGTTATCAGCGTTAAAAAGCTGTCTGGGCATGGGTATGTCATCATGATTGAAGGGGATGAAATCCGCCGCAAGAAAACGAGCCTTGATATGGGAGAATGTCATAAACAAACACAAGGCTAGAATATTGAGGTTGAATTTTCACATTCCATGTTATCACATTTTTATTGAAGAGAAAGCGAACACAAGCGCTTAAGTTAGTCTGACAATTCCCCTTCGAAGCATCAAAAGAAATTGCTAAACTTAAGAAGAAATTTAATCAGGACAGTTTAAAACAGAGCGATATCTATAAAACTGTTAGCGTTTTAAAAGGACATGATGTCTATGCAAAAACTTTAAAGCGTGTCCAGGTGTAAGGGGTGAATATGAGCATTCTAGAAAAAACATTAAAAGAGCAGAATCTAAAATTAATAGACGAAATCGTGTCAAGGCGCGGCGTTGCCGTATACGAAGTTGAGGATGAAACAGGCAAGAAGGGCGCATTAAAAGTTTATATTCCCGACCAAGATTCTCGCTACGACCAACAAAAGCTTATCATCCGCGAAGCAGAAATTCTAAAAGCTTTGAAAGAAAGCCCTGCGGCTAAATACGTACCTGCATATTACGATCATGCCGATACCGTTGATATTACATGGCTGCTGACAGAATGGGTGGATTGGCCAACTGCTTCAGAAGTTACGGCCGAATACCGTAAAGATTATTTAAAAAACAGGGCCAAATTTTTAAAGATTTTCAAAGAAACCTTGAAAGCCTTAAAAACAGTTCACGATGCAGGATTTGTTCATGGCGATATTCAGCCCGCACATATCATGGTCGGCAAAGATACAGTCAAGCTAATTGATTGGGGGTTATCCCGTCATGTTGATGATCTCGATTTTCAATATAAAGGCTCATTGGTGCATTTTGCATCACCTGAAGTCGCTATCCAGATGCGGGAAAGAAAAGAGCATATCATCCATGATCAGTTATCAGAGGTCTATATGCTATGCGCGGTACTTTTTACTTTATATACATGTAAAACCGCCACGGATTACGGAACAGATGATTATAAAAGCATAACACTTGATCAGAAGCTTGATGCCGTTATTCAAAACAGCAAAAATTCATTTGAAAATACTGACGCGGAGCCATGGGACGAACTAGAAACGGTATTAGACTCAGGATTAAAACATGACAGAGACAAAAGAGTGGAAACTATTGAAGAGTTGCAAAGCAGCCTTGAAGTGATTTGATTTTCGCATTGTATGTTTATCACATTCTACGGAGCATAGCTCGAACATGTGCAGTGCTTTTGGGGAATATGGCACTACATAATCTATGAAGGTTAATTGTGATTTCTATAATTCTTCAACTTTTTCTACATTAAAGTTTTTATCATAGAAAAACCTATGATTTACCTTTTTTCCGGATAGGGCTATTGGAACCCAAATCTTATCTGCATCCCTCATTTTGTTAATAGGCATAAGGTTTTTGTGCTGCCAAAATACATTTACTTCTTCAGCGTTTTCTATGAGCTTTCCGGAGAATTTATTTGAATAAAAAACATTTACTTCAAAATCCATAGTGGGGAAGTCCAATAAGCCTATATTTTTCAAATTATTTATTTCGAGGCCAGTTTCTTCTTTAACTTCTCTTATCGCTCCTTCTTCAGGCGTTTCTCCCTCGTCTAACTTACCACCAGGGAAATTATAAAACCCATCATTTACACCTCTATTATGCTTAATCATTAGAAGGTTGCTGTTTTCTATATCTTCAACAATCACAAGAGTGGCTATTATTTTTTTAGGTGTATCCATTGTCTTGTCCATCTTTTATCGTTGGTGGCATCATTCATTAATTAACTTTAAATAATTGATATTGTTCTGTTAAGTATCAGTTCGAATTTGATTATACCCCCGTTTGTACCCCCAACCGGTTTAATACTGCTATTTATAGCACAAAATTTATACCACAACTATATATGTTCAGTAAATTAAGCTATTTATAAAACTCAACAAACATCTAAAGTAATTCTTTTTTTAGAATGAGCTTGCTAACTAGGCACTATGCAGAGTTATAAAGAAGATTTTGCATTATGTATAATTATCTGGTATATTAATAAACTATTAACTTTTTATTGGGATTCGCACCGTGCATTTGTTAGGGTGACGAATTCTTTTGTATATAAAATTTATTTTTAGGGTCGGATGTTTTGATTTTATTGCGTTTTTTTATATTGGCCTTCTTATGCCTGTATCTATTCCCAAAGGACGCAAAATCAGGAACATATGATTGCGGACAAGCTTTGGACAGTCCATTCACTGGCGCTGTTACTTATAGCTGTTCAGGCGATCAACACGCAAACGGTATTTCTTTTCCAGGAACATTGACGCCAATTGCCCTTGGGGCGCAGTATATCGTTGATCGTCCATTGCGTGTGAATAGTCGCGTTAATATCTTCAATCTTTCACAAAACATCACATCGGGAAATAATATCGGTGTGTGGCTGTATAACTATGGTCAATATGGCCACAGTCAATCTTCAAGTGCGGTCATCGGAACATTTACTGCTAATACAGGTCCAACAGGCAGCCAGATATATACGTCCGGTTTTGGTGCACATGGCGTTTTGATGCAAAGTAATGGCGGATATTTACTGGATAACAATAACATTCGCAGCGTTGTGGGCAGTGCATGGGCAAACGGTTTGCGGTTTGATACGTATAATGCGGGCAATGGGCAAAGCGGATATATACAAACGACAGGTGATCGCGCTGTTGGCATATATCTATATAGTCGCGGCGGTGATGGTAGCAACGGTAGCGGCAGTAAAGGATTCGATAGTGGCGGATCCGGAGGGGCTGGAGGTGTCGGCGGTCATGTCTTTGCGAACAATCGTTTTTATATCCAGACATTTGGAAATGCATCACACGGCATTGCGGCACTATCAATTGGCGGTGACGGTGGTGATGGCGGCGGGGGTGGCCTATCTAGCGGCGGCGGAGCCGGAGGACAAGGCGCTCAAGCGCGCAGTGCAACCATTACAAACCGTAATAATGTTGAAACCTATGGTGCAAGCTCGCACGCTTTAATGGCACAAAGCTTGGCGGGGCGCGGCGGTTCAGGCGGTGGTGGTTTATTCTGGAATAATGGCGGGTTGGGCGGCGCAACCAGTCACGGTAATTTGGCGCGCGTAAATAACTACAGCACTGTTTATGCAGGCGGCCAGGGATCATATGGCATTTTTGCGCAAAGTGTCGGCGGTTTCGGCGGATCGGGCGGGGATTCATACGGTTTTGTCGGTTTCGGCGGGGGCGGGAATACAGCCGGAAACGGTGGCACGGTTTTAATTAACAACTATGCACCAGGTAACGTCACAACAATCGGCAATTTCAGCCATGCGATATTTGGTCAATCCATTGGCGGCGGCGGTGGATCAGGTGGTAATGGGGCAGGGTTTGTCGGAATTGGCGGCGGCGGAAGCTCTGGCGGAGCAGGCGGCGGTGTTGGTATATATAACGAAGGCACAGTTACCAGCTATGGCAATTATGCGCATGGGATTTTCGGCCAGTCCATTGGCGGCGGCGGTGGTGACGGTGGGGACTCTGCGGGCTATGCAGCGATTGGCGGAAACGGGGCAACCACAAGTAACGGCGGTGAAGTTGTTATTACGAATACAGGAAACGTTCATGCAAATGCCTACGGGGCGCATGCTATTATGGCGCAATCGATAGGTGGTGGCGGTGGTAATGGCGGATCAACGGCATCATTGGGTGTTGGTATCGGGGGCGCAGGTGGCGGCGGAGGAAATGCCGGAAATGTCACGGTTACAAACAGCGGTCGTTTAACGACAAATCAAAATAACGCAACGGCCTTGATTGCGCAGTCTATTGGCGGCGGCGGCGGAAACGGTGGAGATTCCTTTGCTGCAGGTGGCGGCGCTTTAACAATTGGTGGCGCTGGCGGAAGCGGTGGACAAGCGGGACGCGTAAGTGTATTCGGTAATGTCAGCAGCCATCCCAATTTTGATATTCGTACCTATGGTTCACGTTCTCACGGTATTATGGCGCAGTCGATTGGCGGTGGCGGTGGAAATGGCGGATATGCAGGAAGTCTTGGCGCTTCTGTTCTGGGAAGCTTTGCAATGGCATTCGGCGGCGCAGGTGGTAATGGTGGCTGGGGCGCTGATACTTTGGTTGATACATCAAATCGCATTCAAACCTATGGCGATTCTTCACACGCTATTTTCGCACAATCCATTGGTGGTGGTGGTGGAAATGGCGGATATGCAATTGCAGCGTCCGGCGCAACGCATTTTTCAGCTTCTGCAGCATTCGGTGGATCTGGTGGTTTAGGTGGCGGCGCATCAACAACACATGTAATTAGCCGCGGAAATTTATATACCGAAGGTGATCGTTCCAGCGGGATTGTCGCGCAATCCGTCGGCGGCGGTGGTGGTGATGGCGGATTTGCCGTCAGCGGTTCGGTTGCGGGGAATGCATCTTTTAATCTTGCCATGGGAGGCAAGGGGGGTAATGGCGGATCGGGTGGTGTTATTTATGTTGAAAATCATGGCGCAATCACAACACTCGGAAATAACAGCCACACCATTTTAGCGCAATCCATTGGCGGCGGTGGTGGTAACGGTGGCTTTGCAATAGGCGCAGGATTGTCAGGGACAGCCAGTTTAACCGCAGCAATAGGCGGGAATGGTGGTGCAGGTGGGGATAGTATCCCTTGGCTTAGCAATGCGCCTTATTACAACAATGCCGTTCGCGTTCAAAATTACGGTGTTTTGTCATCGCACGGGCGTGATTCAAATGGTATTTTGGCGCAATCCATTGGCGGCGGCGGCGGGAATGGTGGGTTTAGCATCGCGGCATCAGGCGCAGGAAAAATGGCAGCGAATTTAACTGTTGGCGGCAAAGGGGCAACGGGTGGAAATGGCGCGAAAGTTGATGTCGATAATTTCAATACGATTATTGTTCGCGGTGACGGTTCAAAAGGTATTTTGGCGCAATCTATTGGCGGTGGTGGTGGTAACGGTGGCTTTGCCATCGGACTTTCAGGCGCATCTCAAGGATCGGCTGGCGCAAATCTGGGTGGTTTTGGCGCAGGCGGCGGTGCATCTGGTGTCGTTGAAGTTTCGAATACAGGATATATTTTAACGCTCGGCAAAGACGGGTCTGCCATTGTCGGTCAATCCATTGGCGGCGGTGGCGGGAATGGCGGTTTCAGTTATGGTGGAACATTTTCACAATATAACGCATCACTAAATGTTGGCGGTGGTGCGGCAGCTGGTGGAAACGGAAATTCGGTTTCTATTTCTAATTCAGGCTTTTTGGATACTTATGGCGAGCAAGCCTACGGCATCCTTGCGCAATCCATTGGCGGCGGCGGCGGCAATGGCGGTTTCAGTGCAGGAACAGGTTTTTCAACCGGATTTTCAGGCTCGTTAACCGTTGGTGGTGTGACCACTGTGGGTGGAGATGCATCACAGGTTAACGTCTTCAATTTGGACGGCGGAAATATTGTAACGCGTGGTGCACGCGCATCAGGCATATTGGCGCAATCCATCGGTGGCGGCGGCGGTAATGGCGGTTTTGCTGCAGCGGGCGGTTTTTCAACGGGCAATGCGGTCACGGCTTCTGTCGGTGGACGCGGCGGTGGTGGTGGCCATGCGTCGGATGTAACGGTTTCAAACACAGCGAATATTTCAACCTCGGGCGAGGGTGCATACGGTATTCACGCGCAATCGATTGGCGGCGGCGGTGGAAATGGCGGATTTGCGCTTGGGTCGTCCGGTGCGCGCGGACACAGCGGCGCTTTATCCGTCGGGGGTTCAGGTGGTGGCGGTCAGAATGCAGGCAAGGCATGGGTTTACCACAATGCTGGAAACATAATGACAAGCGCGAATAATGCACATGGTTTGGTGGCGCAGTCTATCGGTGGCGGTGGCGGTAACGGCGGGTTCAGCCTTTCCGGAACAGTGGCAGGACAAAATGCAATTTCAGCTTCAATCGGTGGCAAGGGTGGGGCGGCCGGAAATTCAAATGGCGCATATATTGCAGCCGAGGATGCAATTCTTACTCAGGGCGCAAGTTCGTACGGCATATTGGCACAAGCCCTTGGCGGTGGCGGCGGTAACGGTGGGTTCAGCCTGTCCGGAGCGGCGGCTTTGAATGCAAATAGTATTGGTGTCAGTATCGGCGGTAGCGGATCAAGTGGTGGTAACGTCCTCAGCGGTGTTTCTGTAAGCAGCAATGCGGACATTTATACAGTTGGAAATTCATCGCACGCGATTGTCGCACAATCGATCGGTGGCGGTGGCGGTAACGGCGGGTTCTCGGGTACATTGAACGGTACAATTAAAAACGGCGCAAAACTAGGATTGGCTTTGGGCGGTGACGGTGCTGTCGGTGGATATGCAAATACCGTGAGTGTTGAAACAACGGGCAATATCCGCACCGATGAAATGGGCGCAATGGGTATTTTGGCGCAGTCGATTGGTGGCGGTGGTGGTAACGGCGGCTTCGGGTTTAATGCAGCCCTGTCATCCGGTAACGGCAAAATGACAGGTGAAGTCACCCTTGGCGGATCAGGTTTCGGCGGCGGTGGATCGGGACAAATTGACATTACGAATGGTGCCAATATTTCAACCTATGGTCGCTATAGCTATGGCGTATTAGCGCAATCGATTGGCGGCGGTGGCGGTAATGGCGGCAGCGTTTATCAGGGTAATATTTCGGCACGCTCTAGCGGCAAGCAATTTAATCTCGCCCTCGGTGGGAGTGGCAGTGCAGGTGGCGCGGCGAATGCCATTAGCTTTACCTCGACAGGTTCGATACTGACTACGGGCGCAGATGCGCACGGCGTTTTGGCGCAAAGCATCGGCGGCGGCGGCGGTAACGGCGGCATGGCGATCGGCGCAGCGCTATCGGGTTCTGAATCTTCGAATTTTGAAATGAAGCTCGGCGGTAACGGCGGCAATGGTAATAGCGGTGCTAGGGTAACCCTGACACAAAACGGCTTTGTTGAAACGCGCGGCAACAGATCCATCGGGTTGTTCGGTCAATCGATTGGTGGCGGCGGTGGATATGGAGGTATGACAGGTGCGGTCAGCTTAGGACTAAGCGGCAGTAATTCGGCCTATTCAATTTCACTGGGTGGTAATGGCGGTAACGGCTCAACGGGTGGAAATGTCAGCATCACATCAAATGGCGGAATTCAAACAAGTGGATTAAATGCACACGCTATGTTTGGCCAATCTGTCGGTGGTGGTGGCGGAATGGGTGGGGACGCATTGGCTGCGACACGTACAGGAACGTCTAACAGAAATGTTGCCTATGCTGTGGCATTGGGCGGTAATGGCGGAAGTGGCAATCATGCAGGCAATGTCACACTGAATAATACAAATGCGATCGTGACGCTTAAAGATAATTCGTACGGCCTTTATGCGCAGGCGATTGGCGGCGGTGGAGGCTCGGGCGGTGATGCAAATGCATTTACCATTATCGGCACAAGTACGGACGGACCAGGATCAGATTCAAAAGATAAATCACGGATCATCAGCGTTGGTGGTTCCGGTGGAACCAGCGGAGATGGCGGGCTCATTACGGTTACAAATGCGGGTACGATTACAACGACAGGCACAGATTCGCATGCCATCATTGCGCAATCTATCGGCGGTGGCGGCGGTAACGGCGGCGGCGCAGAACATAGTGCGCCCGGATTATCCGACCTGATTGATTTGCCAAGCGGACCGTCCTTGCCGAATGTGCCCGGATTTAATTTTACACCTGACATTGATATTTTGCCAGATCAGGAGCCTCTGCTGAATACAGACACGAAAAATCTGTCTGCAACAATTGGTGGTTCCGGCGGTGCAAGCGGGAATGGTAAAGCGATTACAATAAATAACACAGGTATAATTCGTACGCTGGGTGCGGGGTCTTTTGGAATTTTGGCACAATCTATTGGCGGCGGCGGTGGTGTCGGCGGCCTCGGTGCCTCGGGTGAAACGGGAACGATTGGTGTAGGCGGAGCAGGCGGAGCTGCTGGAAATGGTGGCAATGTTACGATTAACTTTGGCGGAGATGTATTCACCGAAGGCGTTGCGGCGCATGGTATATTTGCACAAACCATTGGCGGCGGCGGCGGCATCGGCGGTAATGTAGATCGTGGTATTACGCAAGATAATACGACAGGCGTAGCCTTTAATCGAAATGGTGGTAACGGCGGAAATGGTGGAAATATTGATATTGATATGACGGGCAATATCGTAACGCAAGGTGATGGCGCATTCGGAATTTTTGCACAATCTATCGGTGGCGGTGGCGGCGTTGTAGGATCGCCAACAACTGACGGTGTTGCTTTTGCAGGATCTACAGGCGCGGTTGGAACGGGTGGAACAATTAACATTAATCATCAAGGCAATATTCAAACATTTGGTAAAAATGCCCACGGAATTTTCGCACAAAGTATGGACGGGGCAGGCGCTCCTTCGGGCGCAGTCAATATTACCTATGGTGGACAAATCAGTGTCTTTGGCGAGGGTGCAAATGCTATCTATGCCAATACTAAAGATGGTTGTGGTGCAAACTGTAACATCAATATTACTTTGGAAAATGGAAGTGTTTTGACAGGTGGTTTGAACGATGCAACTGTTGTCCTTTCGGATGGTAATCAAAATAATGTTCTAAATGATGGTGTGGTCCAATCATTAGCAGGCTTGAACGGTACAGCTTTTTTAGGGACAGCTGGTAATGATAATATTACTAATACACATATGGTTTTCGGTAACCTGGATTTAGGATCGGGGATAAATAATTTTACAAACAATCTTGGTGCGACATTCGTGTCCGGTCAAAATTTGAATGGTGTCAACACGCTGGTAAACAACGGTTTGATGAACATCGGTAACTCTGCAAATATTTTAACGTCATCACTGTCAGGAAACTTACAGCAGGGTGCGGATAGTCAGAACATATTTGATGTTGATTTGAATGACTTTTCTTCAGATAAAATTGTTGCGACTGGCAGTGCGGATATTAACGGTCAATATACATTGAATTTTTTGAATGTCGGATTGGTTAAGCCCGGGGAACGCCAAACTGTTTTGATTGATACGGCTTCAGGTATAACGACTAATAATGCACAGCTAGATTTTGTTAAAAATTTGATTTCCAAGTATGAGCTTGTTCAAAATAGTAACCAAATTATTCTGAAGTCAAATGTCGATTTTACCCCCTCAGATATAAAATTGAATGACAATCAGGGCGCTGTTGGTGATTATTTTAATTCAGTACTTGGCGGTGCGCCACAGCAATTCTCCTCAGTGACCGAAGTGATCAGTACATTACAAACCGAAGATCAAATTGCTGAATTTTATCAGCAATTAACACCGGAATCTCAAGCTTCGGTCAAATCGACAGGCATCTTATCGGCAAATGTATTTAATCAACGCCTGCGCAGTTGCCATCAATATTCAGGAGCCGACAAATTTATAAAAGAAGGTGAGTGCTGGTGGTCTGCCATTGGGTACCGTGATACGGAACGCGATACGACAGCTGCCGCTACAGGATACGATTCAAAAAGTTATGATGTTGCAGGCGGTTTCCAAAAAGAGCTTGATAACAATCTTCACTTTGGTCTTGGCTTGTCTATTGAACGGTCAATGTCAGAGTCAAAAAACAATCTTGGTAAACAAGATGGAGAAGGCTATCTGTTGGGTGCGATACTGAAAAAGCAATTAAATGATGGTGTATTTGTGACGGGAACCTTGGCGGGTGGTATGACCTGGTATGATGCGAGCCGTATTGTGCAAACGGGCCCTGCAACCTTTGCTGCGGCTTTATCGGATTACCGGACAGGTTTTGTATCGGCCGAGGCTGATATATCAAAAACATATGACCACGGAAACTGGTATGTTCGCCCTTTAACTGGCTTAAATACGACATACGCGTGGAGCAGTGCCTTTAATGAAACAGGTGCGGGCGCATTAAATGTCATGGCAAATCGAGCAGATGATGTCTCGGTCAATGCGCGCGCCGGGATTGAATTTGGCGGTGAAATTCAGGATTACGTGATTGATTGTATGGAAGACTGTCCCGTCATGCGTCCTTATGTTCGTATCAGCGGCGTTAAATACCTGACAGAAGAAAATACAAAACTGGAAGCACGTTTCGAAGGCGCTGCCGCCACAAACAGCTTTACTGTTACCAGTCCGACTTATCAGGACTTTATCGACGTGCAAACTGGTATTGAAATTCTAAGCATCGATAATAAAGTTTTGCGTTTGAATTATGGCGCAAAAATTGGCGAAGACAGTATTCAGCACAGTATTCTAGCTAAATTCTCTATTCCTTTTAATTAATTATTTATCGCACAATATATGTGTTCAAATTTTAAGAATAGCTGTGCTTACAATTCATTCATATTATCGTATTTAATTATTCTTAAAAAGTTAGTTCGAATCCTCCTATAGGATTGATAAAATTTATTAAATAAAATCAATAGCTTATGCGTAAAAAATTTATGGTGGCATCATTAAATAGTTCGCCCTAACTAATTGAAATAAAAAGATTCTTAATTTTCTGAAGACGATTTATACCCACTCTTATACCCTGGGAGAAATTCGCTGTAGTTCGAGTCCTTTAAGTATTTACGATGCGTGTAAGCAATTCTTTTATAATGGTAAGATTATCACTTTCAGAATTGGCGAATGCAATAACAAATCTTTTCTGTTCAGATAAAATTTGAGTGCTATTTACCTCTGTGGAATGAATATACGTTGCGTAGATTTTGAATTTTTCTTTAAAATTATTTGTTCGATTTATTTTATCTATACACTCATCAATTTTGTTTTGAGTTATTCCTAATAAATTAAGTTGGCTCTTCGCCAATTCATCTGACCATATTAATTCTTCGGGAGTATTGCCAGGCAAGAAAAAGAGGTGTTTTTCCATGTATTGCACGCAAGATTTATATCTTTCCATCCTAACGTCCGAATTAGGGCTCGCGTTTAAGCCTAATTTATCAACTGATTGCCCATTTGCTTGCGCTTCTATTACCTCTTTAAGGGTTTCTGCAGTTAGATTACCATGGGGTAACCTCGGTTGAACCAGTCTCAGGTGATATGCGAAAAGCCTTAATAGCTTCGTTGGGCAGGTTTTCTATTATAAATGGAGAATGTGTAGAAATCACTATTTGGTGTTTGTTGACTTTAACCTTTTCTATTAAATAATCTTTTAATCTTCTCTGAGCCTCTGGATGAAGAGATACTTCAGGTTCGTCTAAAATTATTAATGAGCCGTCGGAAGCTTTTTCCATTTTATGAACAAGTACGGCTACTGCGGTTTCTCCGCTACCTGCAAATGCTTCTGAATAGCTGTAGTGTTCGGTAGCTAGAACAACAGTTTCCGCCCATCCAGAAAAGAACTTATGGTTTATATACGAGCCTTGTTTGTAATCTCTTCCTAATATCTTTGAGATATGCATGAGCTCTTTATTTGTTAAAGGTTCAGGAGCTTCATTCTGCTCTTTTCCCGCAATCTTTATGACTTTGCCACTATCCAAAACATTTCTTAAAAAGGGAGATTTATTACGAATATAATCTTGTACTACAGGGCGATCAGAGTAAAAAAAACATTTATCAAAGGCGGGGAGTAAAGACCTGAAATTCAAATATTGTACTGGTTTATTAATAGGCTCTTGCCTTCGCCCACCTGCCAACCCATATTTTTTGAACGGTCTTGAAGTTTCCCAATAGTCCCAATTACGGCCTTTTTTAGTGGCTCTCAGTTTAAGGCATTCGACTGTGTTGCCACGACTATTTTTATAACCATGTATAATAGACGACCGCTTGTCATTTTTTCCTAAAATAGGATCAAGTTTAGTTGAAAACCAATATTTTTTTGGAGATTCGCCTTTTGGGCAGCCTTGTAGCCCTTTTAATACTGAGCTTTTTCTTGTTCCATTTGCTCCCACAAAAACAGTTAAGGGGAAGTCAAAATTTATTTGCGTATCCTCAGCTATATCTTTGAATTGAGGTAACCTGATATAATCAATATAATTTGGAAAGCCGCCACTTTCCTTAATTTGCCATATGTTTTTGATATCGTTCATATAAATTTCTAATTGTTCTGTCTAAAGTATTTTGCAGGAAGGATTGCATAAATTCAATATAAATGGTCATATAATATTATGAGATACACATACGAAACAGCCAAAAATAACCGTAGCATTGATTCGCGCAGAACCTTTGTGGATGCCCTTGATGGGCAATCCGTCCTAAATCTTGATAGCTTTGAAAGTGTTTTTAATAAAGCTGAAGAGCTGGTCAAATCGGAATACCCAAAAGTAACCGGCGGAGCCCTTAGTAATGTTCGGGGGAACTGGTATGAATGGTTAATTACAATTGGGATGATAGAATTCCATCGCAACAATGATAATGCACATTATCTTTTACCCCTACCCAATATAAGCTCGTATGATTGCGCAAAATTATATAAAGATAGGATTTATGCTTATATACGCGATTTAAGGGCAAAAGTAGCTTCTATAGCTGATGTAAGCTTAATTACGTCTAATCCGGACTTTGTTATCATTGATAAAGATGTTGATTTTGAACTGTGTATGCCGGAAAACGGACTTATAACCGTAAATTTTATTGATAATATTTGCCAAGCCTTTTTGCAAATGGAGCACAAATGCTCGCTAGATCAGATAAAAGGTTATGTTGCGGTGAAGTCTTCCCTGCGTCCGGATAGAAGATTGCAGATTGCGCATGAGGGCAGTTTAATGAAAGCTTTATATAAGCATGTTCAGACACGGGAGTGGATCATTGATGCTCCCGGAATTAAATATTACGCAATCTCTTCTGAAGTGAAGGAAGCTGATAGAAATGCTCTCAGAACTGTTGCCACGCATTCTATTGTAGATGTGGGTAGTGTGCCTAGGGCTGCGGTAGATGGCTTGCTATGCGTCTTTTCCGGGGCAGAGCTAGAGGTGGCTCTAAATAAGATACTAATTGAGGATTAACTATCCATCTGTAGAGCCAGAGCTTTACCTATCGCCTCAGATAACCCAGGCGGTACGGCATTACCTATTTGTCTTCCAATGCTTACTATACTAGGCTTACCGGAGAGGGTATGAAAGACCCAAGTTTCAGGAAAGTCCTGTAACGCCGCCATTTCAGCTGTATTTAACCCTCGGTTCTCAAAGGGGTGTATATATTTACCTTTAGTGGGGTTGTAACCGGCTGTTCTAATTGTGGGGGCGGGTTTATCAGATTCTATACGGCCAAAGGTATCATGACCTTGGTGTTTGCCGCTTCTCCAGCATGGAGGTCTCATTTCCATTGGTAATACTTTAAAATTTTCACCCTGACCAATATAGCTGATGCGTTTAATCATCTCCTCTGAGTGGTTCATTCCCAGGCAATCGTGCCTCTTTAATGTTTTTTTGCTTATTTTGCTTAAGGTGTTGCCTACAGTTTTCCATGCTTTAGGCGTGTAATCAGGCATTGAGTCCAAATCAGCGGTGAATTTTTTCCATTCAGTAAAATCTTTATAATGCGTTGGAAGTGGAAAAGCGGGCTTCCTTCCTAAAAGGCCAATCATAATAAAGCGTTTCCTTTTTTGCGGAACGCCATAATCTGCTGCGTTTAATACCTTAAAAGAAATTCCATATCCCAAGCCATCAAATTGATGTCTCATATAGTCAACTACTTCGGTGTGACGCTTCTGGGTTATGCCTACAACATTTTCAAATATAAATGCTTTCGGCCGAACGCCTTTTACAATTTTAACAAACTCTAGAAAAAGGTCGCCATTTTTAGGGTCGTTTTTGCCTTTTTTGCTTCCGATATTGCTAAAGGGTTGGCATGGTGCTCCTCCGGTCACTAAAGACGCGCTGCCTTTTTCTATATTACAAAAATTTAAAAGTTCTTCAGCAGATATCTTTTTGATGTCTCCCGCTTTGCGATCGTCACTTTTTTCAAAAACGCCCCATTCAGGTCTATTCTCCTTTAATGTAACTCTACAATCGGCGTCTATTTCTACGCAAGCCCCGGTTTTAAAGCCAGCTTTTTCTAACCCTATTTCCATGCCACCAGCGCCGGTAAACAGGCTAATTATAGGCCCGTTATTGTCGTGTTGAACTTGAGCCTGACTTATATCTATATATGAATTCCCTTCGGACTTATTAAAATAGATTTTATCACCGAAATTGCTGTTCAGTGAAATTTCAGCAGGCATGGAATTTGGCAGAGCGATCATATTCTACTTCTTTTTGAAAGATATAATACTAACTATATTCTACTTTTGTTCTCATTTCAAATGAGATTTCAGTCGGGATTGGATTTTTTCCATATTTTTTAATTCGCATTGCCAAATAGTAATTATATTCCAGCCTATGTTCTTAAGCTCTACTAAATTTCTTTTGTCTCTTTCTATATTTTTAGAAAATTTTTCTTCCCAAAATTCTCTGTTGGATGTCGGGGTACTTCGTCCTTTTTTGCATGTATGACGATGCCAGTAACAACCGTGAATAAAGATCACTGTTTTGTATTTTGGCAATACGATATCAGGTTTGCCAGGTAAATCTTTTCTGTGAAGTCTGAATCTGTAGCCCATTTGATGAAGTAAACTTCTAATTCGCAATTCAGGCTTTGTATCTTTGTTGCCTATATTGCTCATAATATCGCTTCTTTTATTCTGAGAAAATATGTCTGTCATTTAAATTTAAATTAACCGGGAAATCCTGTTTTTTATCTGCGTCTTAAATTCATCCTTGTCGTTAGAGTAATGTAGGCGGCGATGGCAGTTAGGGCAAGCCGCTATAGCATTTTCAATGGTATCTTCGCCGCCATCGCATAGCATGGTTATATGGTGAACCTCTAGAAATGGCTTCCCTTTACCATCAGTAAAAGGTGCAGAAGACAAGCATGCTTCACATTTTCCATCGGCAAGTTTTAGTACCCATGATACCACCTCAGGGTCGCGTTCAAAATTACTTGTAATATATAATTTTCTGCGAGGGGATTTGTTGCCTTTAGGCGGAGATAGTTTGACTTTCCTTGATATCTGTTTGGCACGGTTTGAGTGGTCGGTTGTGACTTCGATATCGTTAAAGTTTATATACCCATTTTTTAAAATGATTGAAGCAATTTTATCTGCTGAAGCTTTACCGATATTCCGTGCCGGTAAATACCCTTTTAAAAACGGTTGGTGTAACAATTCTAAAACATAAGAGATGTTTTGCATGCGATATTCAATTGATCCGCGACTGCGTTCACTCAGAGCTCCCGCTCTCAAAGTTCTATTAAATGCGCTTTTATTATAAGCGTTTCCTTTTTTCTCCTCAGTCATCATTTGAAAATACGCCTCTACAGCGGCTTCTAATTCTTCTTTAGCCCAGGGAGTGTTTCTTTGAGTTGGTTTTATTTCTGACATATAAGAATTTTATACCCTAATTGAATTCTGTCCAAACTATACATGAGTTTTAGTTCCGATAATGAATGATTATCGGAGGTAAACCCGTGCAATTAGTTGCACAGGTCCACTCCTATTTTTATTATGATGCTTTTTTAATTGCTACATATTCTTTTTCCAAACTTTCAATGGATTTTTGTAGCATGTTAAAATGAACACTTTCAGGGGCTTCGGAGACTTTATACCAAAACCCTGCATGAAGTGCCCCACATATCAAGCACCCCATATACACGGGGCCTGGCGGCGATATTTCGCCATCCGGGTAAGTGAAGCCTGCTTGATCAACAATACGCTTCAGCTCTAGGGAGCCTCTTTTATTTGTGATCGTTCTGGTTTTATCGATCTTTTTGACTAAGTTGTAGGCCTGTAGAAAGCCCAAAACAGCTTCATCAGAAAGCATATTGTAGCGAGCATGGTTAAAACTTGAATGTCTGTGAACACCTATTCCATCTGTTGTGAGCTCAGGCTCTAAAGCGGGCATCTCTAGAATTAAACGGCTAGCCGCCCGTGCCATTGCAAGATAGAGAGGTTTTGCATTGCATTCAAAACTCTTATCCAGCAGATAGTTTTTGAAAGCATTCCAATCTACGGTAGTCTCTATAGGTTCCCAAAATAAGTCTTGAGCTTTGAGTGCGGCATAGGACTTGAATCCTAGGGCGCGTGCCATAGCCTCTACTCGATGAGATGATTTAATATGGGGCAGGTATTTTGTTAGGTCTGATTTTATCGAGTCAATTTGCTCGGTAAATAAAATGTTGATTTTGAATGTAAACACGATTGTGTCCTTTCTGCTATAGGGGTCGCAGTTTGCCGATTACGCTACAACCCATTGAAAGGTTATAATCAGTGTATAATTCAAAAAGTGAAAGACGTTTGACTCGGCAACAAGTCACAGGTGTCCAACCCATCTACTTTTCTACTACAATAGAAAGTTTGTTTCCAGATGTTTTGTTCGTTTGAGTGCAATTAGTTGCACAAAACCTAAAAGAATACGCTTAACCATAGTAAGAGCATTCCTACAACTAAGAAACCTCCACTAAGAATGGCAGCAAAGGTACTGCTTGTTCTATATAAGAATTCATATATGAAGCCAGGAAGGTTGAATTCTTTACCTTTGTTCTCAACTAGCCTCATAAAATATGCATTTACTTTTAATGTAAAGTGGGCTTCAGCATCTTTCTCTTTAATGCTGTCTCCATGTTCATCTAAAATTTCTTTTAAGCGCTTAAAATCATCAAAGCTGGACATTTTACTAGCCAAATAGTCTGCCAGATAGGCTAAGCCTGAATACCTTTAACTTTGTTTTTGGATGTGATGACTACCGCGCCGTAATTTCTTTTCTTCATCTCTTTTGCCGCTGATACGACTGTTGAATTAGCGGGCATTGCAAGAACTTCATCGCGATCACGATATTCGGGCATTTCAGATATTTTCATATTAAGCGCTTTCTTGTAGTTTACTTCACTACTCATACGAACGACTTCATAAAAAGTTCATTTTAGTCTGACAATTCCTCCGGGATGAGTTTTTAAATCAGTAAACATTCTACACATTGGAAGAAGCGCGCGTTCTGACCGACCAGTGGCGATATAATTATAATCACATCCGCCCGCGCATATCGCGCAAATTTAAGATAGGGGCGTCGCTCACGCTCGGCCTCTGCCTTTAATCAATGCAAATCATCAAGATTATAACTCTAAACCCGGACTCTTAAATGGGGATTAACACATATAAAAATTCTTACAAATTATAAATTTAATTGACAATTTGTAAAATTGATTCTACTATTAAAATATGAAAACAGTAAATCGTTCTGCAGAAAAAACACTTAAAGAGTTGGCAAAAAGTTACCCAGCATTGGTAGTAACAGGCCCCCGACAATCGGGAAAAACAACGCTAACTAGAAAAGTTTTTAATGATAAAGATTACGTTTCTCTCGAGGATTTGGATACACGCGAATTTGCACAAGAAGATCCCAGAGGGTTTTTAGATCAATATAAAGAAGGGGCAATTTTAGATGAAGTGCAGAGATGCCCAGACCTGTTCTCATACCTTCAATCCTATATCGATGCAAATAAAAGCATGGGCAGATTTATTTTAACGGGCTCTCAGCAGTTCGATCTTATCTCTGGCGTTTCTCAAAGTTTGGCAGGACGTGTTGCTCGTTTATCACTTTTACCCTTCTCATTAAAAGAGCTACAAAAGGCAGGTAATGCGCCGCAAACATTAGAAGAACTATTATTTAAAGGTTTGTATCCTCCAATTTACGACAGAGCTTTAGATGCGCATATCTGGCAGGGTAATTATATCGCAACCTATTTGGAAAAAGATGTGCGTAGGTTAATAAATGTGCGTGATCTGAGCACCTTTCAACGCTTTTTAAAAATGTGTGCAGCCCGTACAGGGCAGATTCTAAACCTTTCAAGTTTAGCAAATGACTGTGGCATTACACACAATACGGCAAAGGCGTGGATTTCAGTTTTGGAAGCGAGTTATATTGTTTATCTTTTACAACCACATCATAAGAATTTTAACAAGAGGCTTGTTAAATCACCAAAGCTCTATTTTCTTGATACTGGTGTTGCGGCCTGGCTTTTAGGGATTGAAACGCCAGAGCAGCTCGCTACACACTCAATGCGGGGCGCTTTATTTGAAACCTGGTCTGTATCTGAAATGTTAAAGGGGCGCTTTAATAATGGGCTGTCATCAAATATATATTTTTGGCGCAATAATATAGGGCATGAAATAGATATTATTGTCGAAAAAGGTGATAAGCTGGATGCTATTGAGGTTAAGTCTGGTAAAACATTGAATAGCGACTTTTTTACCGGCTTAAATAAGTTTGCAAGCATTGCGGAAAGCAGCCTAGATAAATCTTATTTGATATATGGGGGAGATAAAAAGCAAAAAAGGCATGGCATAGAAGCGATGCCTTGGACGCACATAGAAAAAATGTCTTCTTAACAACTAGGGTTTTTGCAATTCATGTTATCACGGTGGCATCATTCATTAATTTTGTTTAAGCAATTGATATTAATCGTATAAATATAAGTTCGAATTTAAATGTACCGCCTTTTGTACCCCCAAATTATTTTTTAAAAGCTTTTTTCTAATAAACATTATTTGAATAAGCTATACTCTCTTATCATGAGCAATATAAAAATTCCAGTGAACATCATTAACCTTAATGCTAAAGAGCAAGAATTATTTGAAGGGGCTCACTCTATAATTGAAGGAGAACCCAAACTAGTGTTGCATCTGGAGTGTATTGAACGCGCAATGACAGTGGCTAGTCTGCTTGTTTTAACCTGTCCACTCAGTCTGATCGAGAGATCTTTACGCGCCATTCATCATGTACAGGGTTTGTATATTCACCATCTCCCCCCATTCCTTTAATCATGATTTTGAACTCAATATCATGACCGTCGCGTATTTCTTCTAACTTAGAAAGCTGAGTCTCAATAGGACTAAGTGGCTGTGGTCTCAGTCGAGTACGAAAAATTCTCAGGCGCGAGTTCGAATCCCAGAATTTCAAAATTTCGGTCTTCATTTGAGAATTTCGTAGTATCCATTTTTCTTGGCCCCAGAAAATTTAATTTTGCCAAATTCTTGTAATTTTCGGATATCGCGCCTCGCTGTCTTTTCGCAAATTTTAAATTTCTGAACAATGTCTTTCGCCTTTAATTTTGACTCGGTCTCTAAAAGCTTCAAAAACCAGAACTGGCGATAATTTAAATTTAATGGGACATTTATTGGGACATTTATTGGGACATTTATTGGGACATTTTTGCGATCCGGCATGTTTGAATTTGTCGGCCCGTTTGTGTTCCAGTCCGGCATGGTTATTAGAGTTCTTTGCAATAATAGAGTGAATACCGAGGGCGATACTTTTGCCAGGGTGATAAAATGATCAATCGAGGGCGACCGCGTCCCGTCATACCAACTCTTTATTGACCTGAGGTCCAGTCCGGTATCACGACCGATATGTTTTACAGCAGAATTTTTATGCTGGTAGTCTTTGCGCAAAGCTATTGATATTTCTTGAGAAAATGAGATTTCCTGCAATCTTGTGTCCTTTTTGGAAACAGACATGCTGCACCTCCATGAGTTATAATGGGAAAGGTTTTGAAAATTAAATGGCGCATATTATGGCGCCGGGCATGAGGGCAAAAATATGAATAAAGAAAATCCGACATACGCAGCCATGTATGTGCGCATGTCAACCGACCATCAAAAATATTCAACGGAAAATCAGGAAACTGCAATCAGAGAATATGCAGAAAAGCGCAATATCGAGATCATTGAAATCTTTGCCGACCAGGGCAAAAGCGGGCTTGATATTCAGGGGCGTGATGCTTTGAAAAACTTGATTTCAACTGTTGAAAACGGCTTGGCCAAATTCTCCTGCATATTAGTGCTGGATGTAACGCGGTGGGGACGATTTCAGGATGCGGACGAGAGCGCCTATTACGAATATGTATGCCGCCGTGCCGGTATTGATGTCTTATATGTGGCAGAGCAGTTTGAAAATGACGGCAGCCCGGTTTCGACTATTGTGAAGGGTGTAAAACGCGCTATGGCAGGGGAATACAGCCGTGAACTTTCAGCGAAAGTCTTTGCCGGTCAGTGCCGTCTGATTGAAAAAGGATTCCGTCAGGGCGGCCCGGCAGGTTTTGGCCTGCGGCGTATGCTCATTGACGAGCATGGCGAGGAAAAAGGGGTCTTAAAGCGCGGTCAGCATAAAAGTTTGCAGACAGACCGGGTGATATTGGTGCCGGGACCCGAGGATGAAATTGAAACCGTGCGCTGGATATATAAGTCATTTGTCGATGAGCGCAGAAATGAAGCAGAAATCGCCGAACTGCTGAATAAAAACGGTATTAAAACCGACCTGAACCGTGACTGGACACGCCCGACCGTTCATCAGGTCCTGACCAATGAGAAATATATCGGCAATAACGTTTTTAATAGGACATCCTGCAAGTTGAAACGTAAGCGCGTCAATAATGACGAGGAAATGTGGATCAGGAATGAAGGTGCTTTTGAGGCGATTGTTGACCCGCGCTATTTTTATATGGCGCAAGGCATTATCGCTCAGCGCAGCCGCCGCTATTCCGATGAGGATTTGCTAGAAAAACTGCGGGAGCTGCATAAGCGTAAAGGATGGCTTTCCGGTATTTTGATCGATGAAACTGAAGATATGCCATCAAGTAGCGCCTATTTAAGCCGTTTCGGCAGTCTTGTCCGAGCTTACAAGATGATTGGCTATACGCCTGACCGGGATTACAGATATATAGAAATCAATAAACACCTTCGCAGTATGCATCCTGAAATCATCGAGAAAACACTTTCCGGTATTGAAGCGTTGGGCGGGGAAGTCTCCTATAATGAAGATACCGGCTTGCTGAATGTGAATGGTGAGATTACAGCCTCTATTGTGATTTCACGCTGTTTTCAAACCCAAGGCGGCCGCAAACGCTGGAAGCTGAGACTGGATTCCGGACGGCGTGCCGATATCACAATCGTTGTCCGCATGGATGGCAATAATGAAGACATTCTGGATTACTATTTATTACCGGCCATAGATATTGAACACCCCCAATTCCGCATGGCTGATAATAACGGTTTTTCTTTAGATATATACAGATATGACTGTCTGGAGGCTTTCTTTACGTTAGCCGAGCGGACAGAGATCAAAAGAGTGGCATAAAATGGCATTTCATAAACAAAACATACAAATGGTGCCGGTCGATGAAGTTCATATTCTGAATCCGCGCACCAGAAATAAAGAAACATATGACGAGATCAAGCGGAACATTAAGGCGGTCGGTTTAAAAAGGCCGATTACAGTGACTCTGTCTGAGAATAAAACCGATGGAAAAATCTATGATCTTGTCTGCGGGCAGGGGCGGCTGGAGGCTTTTATAGAATTTGGTCTGTCGGAGATCCCGGCGATTATAATTGAAGCCAGCGAAGAAAGAGCTCTGATCATGAGCCTTGTTGAAAATCTGGCAAGGCGTCAGCACAGGTCGACCGATCTATTAAAAGCAATTGAGGTTTTACAAGATGCCGGACATTCCGCGCAGGAAATTTCAGAAAAGACAAACCTGACCATTGAATATATTCGTGAAATCCTGAAGCTTTTGGAGCGAGGTGAAGAAAGGCTTATTCTCGCGGTTGAAACAGGAAAGATGCCGCTCAACCTGGCTGTGAAAATCGCTTTATCTCCCGGAGAAGAACAGCTTGCCCTGCAGGAGGCTTATGATAGCGGGTTATTAAAAGGAAATAGACTCCTTAGGGCACGTAAAATTATTGAAGACAGGCGCAGACGCGGGAAAATTATAAATACCAGACATAGAAATAAGTCTCTATCATATCCCCGTATGACCGGGCAGGATGTTGTGAATATTTTTCACAAGGAAGTTGAGCGCAAGAAAGCTCTGACCCGAAAAGCTGATTTTGTCAGTACACAGCTGATGTTTGTGGGGCAGGCTATCAAAAACCTTTTAGAAGAAGATCATTTCCGGCTGTTATTAAAGTCCGAGAATATCCAGACCCTGCCCAAACCGCTAGGAGAGAAGTGGGGGATAGATATCTAATATGGCAGATAAAATAAACATTGGTTTTGATCATGATATTCTGGATATCTCTATAAAAGATATCATTTATACGAAACCGCCGACACAGGCAGCCTTAAGGTCTAAGAAATATCAGCAGATTTTAGCGTCTATAAAGGCGGTCGGAATTATCGAGCCGCTGGTTGTCTATATGGAAGAGACCTTGAATGGAAAATATATACTGTTAGACGGGCACCTTAGAATCGAGGTTTTAAAATCTCTGGGTGAAACCGAAGTTCAATGCCTTGGTTCTAAAGACAATGAAGCATTTACCTATAATAAGCATATAAACCGGCTTTCAACCGTCCAGGAGCATAAAATGATCCTCCGTGCCATAGAGCGTGGCGTGCCTGAAGAGAAAATAGCAGAAGCCCTGCGTGTTGATATTCAAAGCATCCGTAAAAAGAAAAAGCTATTGGAAGGCATCTGCCCTGAAGCCGCTGAAATATTCAAAGACAAGATCATCGGTATTGAGGTTTTTCAGATATTAAAGAGGATGAAGCCCGTTCGCCAGACGGAAGCGGCCATGCTTATGAATGATGCCAACATTTTTACGGTTCCTTATGCCAAGGCCCTATTGGCGGCCACCCCTAATGATTTTTTAGCCAACCCCGCCAAGCCCAAGAAAATAAAAGGTATTACGGAAGAACAGATGAGACGGATGGAGCTTGAAATGCAAAGCCTTGACCGAGAATTCAAGCTGGTTGAGGAAAGCTACGGTCAGGATGTTCTAAATCTAACGTTGGCAAAAGGGTATTTGGCCAAGCTTGTCGAAAACCGGAATATTAGAAAATATCTGGTAGTAAACCATCCAAGCCTGTTGGAGCAGTTTGAAAAAATTGCTGAGATCCAGTCTTTGAATCAGGAGATGGAAGAAGTTGCAATATAAATGAAACAGAGATTATTGAGCAGTCCTTAAGATAATGAGCGTCAACTGTTTCATTGCCAACAGTTGCACTATATGCGGGCTAATCGTTAGTGGCTAAGCGAAAATCCTTTTAACAATATCTTGTCTTTAAAAGCAAATGTCGCTAATTTGTAAAAAACGGAGATATTGAAAATGACAAAGCATCTAATCACTAGCGCCCTTCCTTATATTAACGGAACTAAGCACCTGGGAAATTTGGTCGGTTCAATGCTTCCAGCTGATATATATGCCCGTTATTTGCGACAAAAGGGTGAGCAGGTTTTATTCATATGCGGGACGGATGAGCATGGAACGCCAGCAGAGTTAGCAGCTCTTAAAAATAATATGGCTGTCGGTGAATATTGTGAAAAAATGTATCAAAAACAAAATGAAATCTATGAAAAACTTGGTATTTCATTCGATTACTTTGGTCGTACAAGTAGCCAACAAAACAAAATACTGACCCAGCACATCGCCAATGCCCTCTATGAAAAGGGGTATATTTATGAAGGAACGGTAAAACAATTTTATTCCATTGATGATGATCTATATCTACCCGACAGATATGTAGAGGGAGAGTGCCCACATTGTGGCTATGAAAACGCTAGGGGCGATCAATGTGAAAATTGTACAAAACTATTAGACCCAGAGGATTTAGTAAAACCTAGGTCAGCAATATCCGGTAGTGAAAATCTTGAACTAAGAGAGAGTAAGCACTTGTTTCTTTCTTTAAAAAAGATGGAAGGCAAATTGAGAACCTGGATAGAAACAAAAGAAGAATGGTCTCCGTTAGTGAAATCAATTGCTTTGAAGTGGTTAAATGAAGGTCTGCAAGACCGTTGTATTACAAGGGATTTAAAATGGGGTGTGCCTGTCGACCGTCCCGGATATGAAGGTAAAGTATATTATGTTTGGTTTGATGCCCCTATTGGATATATTTCAATAACTAAGGAATGGTCGGATCAAGCTCCTGAAGAAAGAAACTGGGAAGACTATTGGAAAGATGATAAGGACGTTGAATATACGCAATTCATGGCAAAAGATAATGTGCCATTCCATACAATTAGTTTTCCTGCAACATTAATGGCAGCAGAAGAAAATTGGAAATTAGTTGATAATTTAAAGGGCTTTAACTGGCTTACTTATTACGGCGGTAAATTTTCTACAAGTCAGGGTCGGGGTATCTTTACAGACCAGGCTCTTGAAATTATGCCAACGGATTATTGGAGATACTATCTAATTGCGCGCGCTCCTGAGGGCTCGGACTCTTCTTTTACATGGGAAGACTTCCAGCAAGTTTGCAATAAAGATTTAGCAGACGTCTTAGGGAATTTTGTCAATCGTCTCTATAAGTTCTCTCAGAAGAAATATAACGGCGAAGTTCCGAATGTTTCTAAATGGGATGAAGCAGAAAATAATTTATGCCAACAGCTTGATAAACACCTTAAAGCTTTTGATAAACATATGTCGGATAGAGAATACAGGAAGTCGGCCCAAGAATTGCGTCAGATTTGGTCTTTAGGTAATGTGTACATTGCAGAAGAGGCACCTTGGTCAAACCCTGATAGAATGGATATAATCATTCGAACAAGCTTTAACTTATTAGGGCTGATTGCAAGACTGTCTAATAGTTTTCTACCTGACACATCCTTTATAATTGGAAAAAGCCTTAACATTAAAAGTTCTGAAAGCTGGACAAATGCTGAAGAGGAAATAAAAAACAACAAAATTAGTACATTCAAACAATTAGACGATGTTCTTTTCCGAAAAATTGAGGATGCTGAGGTGGAAAGTTGGAAAGATAAATTCGGATGCTAGAAGGACCGTTAACTTTGTGTTATTCTTATCACTGTACAATCTAACTATGGAAGGAGATTGATATGAAAGATAAAAACTACGTTTCAAAGAAATTTAAGGCTGAAAAGGCAAAAAAACCTAAGGAATCAAGCGTTAAAGCTGAGCCAGTTCCCGCAAGCAAACTGCCGAATTTTCCTGTTTTGATGCAAACAGAATATCAATAACATTAATAAAGATTCTACAAGAGGCTCTGAAAAGGGCCTCTTTTAATATAGGGAGTATGAATGTTCGTTTGGTTTCCGAATAAAAAGTCGGCAGACAGGGTTGTAGATAATTTTGATAAAAAACTGTATTCTGCAGTTAGGTCAAGTCTTTCTGATCTTGATAGGGAAGAAGACGTGTCATGTTTTATAGAAGACGATTTCAAAGCACATCCCGAAGTTTATCAATGGCAATATAATTATCAAAGTTCTAAAGAAGAAGATTTAAACTCGTTTATTGATCAAAACTCACCGCTAAATATAAAAGAAAATATTGCCCAAAGCCGAAAACGGGCTAAAAAAAATGAAAATAAATTCGGCTTTCCATTAGATACTGCATGGCCTGGTGCTGACAAAAGCCGTACAGAAAAGAGGGCTAAAAAAATTCTGGAAGATTTAGGTGAGAATAATCCTAATTTTACGTTTAACTCTATGGACCAGAAAAGAGTGGCTGAATGTTTGGTTAAAGCATTTAATCTTTTAGAAGATATCTGGCCGGAACAATTAGATGAAATAAAATCGTTGTTGCAAATCGCTGTAATATTTAAGTGTGATAAAGCAATAGGATTTACTGATGTAGAAACAAATGGCGTAATTTATATTAAAGAAGAAAGTGTAGATGACCCTGTTGAATTGGCAGAATTGATTGTACATGAAGTTGCGCATGGTTATCTAAATATGCTGTTTGCTTCTGAAACACTTTTCCTTAATGATGATGAAGAAAAATTTTCGTCCCCGCTGCGGCCAGACCCTAGACCTATGTTTGGCGTTTTCCATCAGTTGTTTGTATTAATGCGGTTACGTGAGTTTTATAAAAAAGTTCATAATATTGATGATCGTTATGATGAAAAACTTGAGAAAATAAATATTTCTACAGAGGAAGCATTCTCTACAGTCTCTCAGCATGCGATTCTAACGCAAGCCGGGAAAGAATTAGTCAACAGTATCGAAAAAGAATTGAAAATACCGGCTAAAAATTGTGCGTAGATTTAGTTGTATCGATAAAGATAGAATACAGTTAAAGGGCAGTATTAAACCTATATATCTCAATGAAAAAGAGCTCTTGTTTTTTTGTGGTGATAAAGGTGGGCTAAAAGTCTATTCTGATAATATTGATTTGTATAGTTTCTCAGAAAAGATATTAGAGGGCATTAGACTCAAGGAAATCCTAAATATTTATAGAGAGTATTCAGATGAAGCTCTCGAAATAATAGATATTTTAAAGCAGAATAACTTATTACTAAAAAGTGAGACAGGCTTAACGTTCACAAAAGCCGAACTGGAGTTTTATGACCGATTTATAGGTTATTTAGGTGAATCCGAAACCGCAAATCAAGATAGATTTGAAATGTTTAAAAGTATACGAAAATCCAAAATCTTGCTTTTTGGAATTGGTACAGTTGGCACTTGGGTTTTACAGCATTTATTAGCTTGCGGTATTGGTGAAATAGTTATTTTAGATAATGATTGTATAGAGGTCGACAATTTAAGTCGGCAGTCTTTATTTACCAAAAATGATATAGGTAAAAAGAAATCATTAGTTGCACAGGAGTTTTCAAAAAAATACAGTGATTTAACGGAAATTAATGTGATTGATTGCTGGATATCAAATCAAACTGATTTAGAAAAAATAATAAATAATAAATCTGGATTTGATATTGTTATTCAAACTGCAGATCAGCCCAGGTGGGATTTAGCTCTATGGACCTGTGAGCAATCAATAAAGGCAGAAATACCATATATTAGGGCAAATCAGTTGGGGGCGGGGCCGTTGGTAATTCCGCATGAAACGGCTTGTTTAGGCTGTGAAAAAGAAAAGCTAAAAAACACAATAAGCAATGCAGAAGATCTCATAAGTGGCGCTCATCGCATTAAAGAAATGCCAGCACCAGCAATAGGTATTTTTCCGAGTGTAACATCGTCAATTCTCAGTTTGGAAATTGTACATTTTCTTGCCGGGCTTGATGAAAAGCTGTGTTTGAAAAATAAGAGACTGAAATGTGGTTATAATGAAAGCTGGAGCATAAAATATGACCATTTGCAGATAAGTGAATCTTGCAAGGTGTGCCAAAATGCTTAATTACGGAGCATTAAATAAAGACCATATACAATTACAACTTCCCTTTCCAGAAAATGAAAACTTCTTATTGGCCCGAATAGGGGCAACTAGTCCTGATTTTCCTGGCTCAAGTGCACATCCTAAAGGATATATTTTAGGGGCTGCTACAGGCTTTTCAAAAGAAAACGTAAAAATCAGAGCTTTTGCTGAATTGGTTGAAAGGCTAAGTGCTTTTTCTGCGGGAGTAGAAAACAAGGAAAATACAGTAACAAAAAAAAATGTTTCTGAGAGTTGGTATAAAGACTATATGTTTTGGGCACCGCCCAATATAGAAGTAAGTTGGGTTAATGGTATAAATCTATCAAATAGCTGTGATCATTTAGTGCCAGCTCTTTTATCGTATTTAAATTGGCGACCTATTGAAGGAAAACGGCAAATTTTTTTGAAACCATCTGCTACTGGGTTGGCAGCACATACAAATAAAGAGGCTTCTATTATAAACGCTTTATTAGAGGTGGTCGAGCGCGATATTGCTATGATCTCATGGAGATTGCCAAGATGGAAAGTGCGAAAGCTCAATCAAAATATCTTAAAAAATGAATATCACAAGTTAATTAAAGAACTTTCACTCAAGGTTGAACTATGGAATTTAGGTGAACTATTTGGAATTCCAGTGGTGCTAAGTGCTCTAAGTAAGGCCGACAATACTTGTTTAACTATTGGTACTTGTACAGCTGAAACCTTAGAATATGGCGTAGAAAAATCTTTAAACGAGGCCTTAATGTTGCAATGGTCAATTAGACAAATTGATCAAAGCAAAACTATAGAAACACCTAAAAACTCATTAGATCACGTTTTGTGGGCTTACCAAAATGGCCCTACCGTACTGAAGCATTTTCACGGCCTTGAAGATTTTCGTAATAGTGGTCCTTACCTAGATTTTACTAATTTGGAAATAGTGATATCAAATCTGAAACAAATATATAAAAGTCCTATATTTTATGTAGATGTATCCGATCAAACAGCAAAAAATGAGGGCTGGTTTGTGTCACGATGCATTATTCCTGACGCTGTTCCAAGAGAAACTAATTTTGAGGAAAAAAATATTTTTCACCCACGTTATAAGCGTTTGCAGAAAGCCTATAATTTCGATGAAATATTAAATGAGTTGCCCCACCCATATGGATAGGCTAACAAATAAAAAAAATGGGAGAAGTGAAATGGAAACTTTAGACGTATTTGATGAATTGTTTAATCCGCTTGATCCGCCGATTGCGACTATTGATAAGGTTCATAATGACGGGCTCTGGCATCAAACTTTTGCATGTTGGCTGGTTAATAAAAAAGACCGCAGTATAGTCTGGCAGCTTAGAGGGCCGCGCAATCGTATTGATCCGGGTAGTTTTGATGCATCTGCCAGTGGACATCTGTCTGCCGGAGAAAATCCTGAACATGGCTTTAGAGAATTGGAAGAAGAACTCGGCGTTACAATAGAAAAAAATAAACGGGCTTATTTAGGCGTTTTTAGGAATATAGCGATTAGAAATTCAGGCAAATATATCAATCATGAATTCTGTCATATATATCTCGCGCTAAGTGATTTTGGCCTGTCTGATTTCACGTTACAGGAAGGCGAAGTCGATGCGGCTTACGAGATGAATATTGACGAGGGGATAGCCCTGTTATCAGGTAAGAAAGATACTGTAATGCTAAAGGGTCTGGAAACTGACAAAAATATTACGGTTAAAGAGCTTTGCAATTATCACGAACGTACCGTTGTCTCGAATTATTATCTTAAAGTTCTTACAGCAGCAAGGGATATGCTGGAAGGCCGCACACCTCTTGCAGTTTAGCCATGATTATAAAAGAAGACATTGAAAAAGCATTTTCTAAAAAAGACCGTAAATATTTATGGATACCCGAAGATCTACTTAAAAATGAAAATATATTGGCAAGACCCTTTTTTGGCTGGGTCCATAGGTCGGGTCATATCGCATTTATGTTTCAAAACGGGTTTCAGCGTAATAAAAACAAAGGCATAGTTCTCTCTATCAGCCCATTAAAAGATAACCGGAGGGTCTGTATGTGTGATTGGTGCCTTTCTGTTTATCCGGTTTCCCGGATTGCCCAGCTTGGCTATCAGCAAACAAAGACTAGATCAGTTGGTCTCTATGCGTGTGGCCAATTGGATTGTGTTGACCGTATTCTTTCTCCGGATACGAATAATGTGCACAGCATGAGAGAAACGCTTACAAAAGAGCAAAAAATACAACGCTATTATGCGCGGATAGGGAATTTTTTTGATAATAGCGTATAAAGATTTTTAAGCGTGATGTAAATTTTGTCGTAATTTGGCATTATCGTTTTCTACAGAAAAAGATAAAGCACTTACGGTAGATTAAAAAAACATTTATAATTTAATTATAATATTTTCTTCTTAAGGTATGTTTATATAATGCGATTTATAATATCAAAAAAGTAATTACGATGACTAAAATTAATCATGAAAAAATTAATAAGCTTGAGAAAACACGCGCATCAAAATTTAATGCGAGTGATCTGGATTGCGACAAAACTAATAAAAAGGAAATTATAAATAATATAATAGAAATGGGGGAGTTTTATGAAACAGCAAAGGAAATAAAAAAAAGTCAAAGTCTCATAAATAATAATATAGATTGTACTTCTATAAAAACTGTTAGAAAAGAATATCAAAAATTGGCATGCTCTGTTCTTATGCATCTTAATAGGCATAAAGATATAAGGCTTTGTAGATCTTTTATAGATAAGATGCCAATAGTGTTGAACCGGCGTAAAATGATCAATTTTCTTCTTATGTGCGGACAATTAAAAACAAGCAATATTGAAGATATTAATAGTCTTTCATATTGTGATAAATCAAAACTTTGCGTTTGGAGGGTATTAGAAATTCCATGGTGGGAATAGAGAAAATTTTAAAAGACTTTAACGGATAAAATATTATTTTATCTTATAGCTGAGCGAAGAAAAACATTACAAATATATAAAATTGAGTTGTAAATATGAGTGAACCTAATCTACCTACAAACCTGAAAAGCATTCATCTCCATGAAGAAGCCTTAAGAAAACAAGCCATTAAAATTATTCAATGTAATCCCGGACTTATTCTTCACGTGGATGTAATTGAGCGTGCAATGACAATTGCCAATTTAATTAGAGAATATCCAACGGATGATGAGGATATAAGAGTTGTTCAAATGCTTAGCATAAGAATTTTTAATGCGTTCGCAGCAAGTTTTAAATTACTTCTTTCGGGGTATCACCAAAAAAGTGCAATGATAATGCGTGATATTTTAGAAACAGTTTTTCTAATGGATTTGTTTAGTACTGATAAGTCAGCGATAGAGGAATGGAGAAACTCAGATAAAAAGAAAAGAAGAAATTTTTTTTCTCCAGCTTCAGTGCGTAAAAAGCTCGATGAGCGGGACGGTTTTAATAATATGAAGCGTGCAAAGGCTTATGAAATGCTTTCCGAGCTTGCATCACACCCTACTATGTACACTCAAAATATGTTAAAAAAAGAAATGGATGGAGACATATTAACAGGTCCATTTATGGGGAACACCATATTAAGGCAAGGATTAGAAGAACTTGCAAAAAATGCAGTGCAAGCCGGGGAAATTATAAATTTGTTTTTGCCTCAAGAATGGGACCCTGAAAATATTCGCGAAAATTTTAAAACCCTGAAAAACAATTGGATTAAAGCTTTTTATAACTTTAATTGAACCACTTCATAAAACTCGTGCTTCACCTCTATAAAATTTTTGTTTGAATATATCGGGTGGAAATCCCGCAAGAAATTTATATCAGTATAAGTATACAATTCATGGTTGTTGATATTGCAGTTTATGTAACTTAATAGTATTATAGTATACTATTATAAACGCATGTTTTAAATAAATATTATGTCCTCCGAAGTAATTAAGCATAAATCGATAAAGAAAGGTAAATGTAACATCTGCCTCCTTCAGATTCATGTCAAAGATACAGAAGCTAAGATTTCACAAATATTTGAAGAAATCTCCAATACTAGCTGGGTAAATAACTTGCAACAGTTGTCATCTAGAATCTCTTTTCAAACAGCTGCTACGGAAAGTATTCAATATCTTAAAAATAAAATTCTTAGCGGAGATACTTCGAAGGTGACTGAGGATAGCGGCGAATTTCTGATATCGGTATCAGCAAGTATTGCTTTAAGGGATGAATATGAACATGAAGTAGCGCCTATATCAGAGCTATGGAAGGAAAAAAAAGCAGGTAATCACGGATATGACTTTCATAGTAGAAGCGTTGATAATATTTTAGTTTTTGGTGAGGCTAAATATTGTTCATCTGGAAACTCACATGGCAAAGCGTTTGATCAATTGTGTGATTTCTTAGATGGTGAAAAAGATAAAAAAGACCTTCATTTTTTAGAACAGTTTTTCGGCCCATTTCCAATAGAGCGTTTTCAAGCGGGGTTCAAATCTTTTGCTGCTGCATTTTCCATTAATAGCGATGACCACGACTCAATTATGAATAACGCTTGCGATTCAGAAAAGAACACAAAATTACTCGAATTCTCTGAGTTGTATTTAATAGGAGTTAAATTTATCGAATGATATTAAGAAAACTTATACAGCAAGAGGCAGAATTTTTTGAAAGCGAACTCGAGGAATCTGTAAATCATATTCTGGAATTTATTCATAAAGAAGGGCCTGTTCGACCAGAAGATTTTGAGTTCTTATCCTACATCAAGAAGTTTTACCCGAGCGAATTTGGAAAATATGAGGGACGCTTAATATATTTAATGGGCTTATTCTTTAAAGTAGAGGAGCCAGAAAGTCTATTAGAGCTTGTTTACTCAACTTTTGCGAAGGATATTTTCAATAGAACAGGATTAAACCTAACGCCTGTACAAGCAACAATCTATGACGAAATTCTTCGTAGAAGATACTACTCTTTTTCGGCACCTACGAGTACGGGGAAGTCGTATGTATTTAGAGAAATAATTAAAAGCTATGATAAAGATATAATCATAGTCGTTCCATCAAGAGCTCTTATAGCGGAGTATATAATGGCTATTAACAATAGTATTGGTGACGATAAATCGATACTTATTATGCAATTTGTTGAAAATGTTAATATAGCTCATACGGAAAGACGTATTTACGTCATAACGCCAGAGCGCGGTGCAGATTTGTTCCGCATGGCAGATGAGCTGAATATTGGGCTAATCTTACTTGACGAGGCACAAATTTCAGAAGAGCTTATAAGGGGTATGACTTTTGATTCTTTTGTTAAGCGTATTAATAAAAAGTTACCCAATATTACCAAAGTGTTTACTCATCCTTTTGTAGAGAACCCCGAAGCTCAACTTCAAAAACATGATTTTAATCTTAATGCAACTGCTTTAAAGTTTGATCAACATAGTGTGGGGAAAATATTTTTATCATACAAAGGTGGAAGCTTTAAATATTTTTCGCCATACATGAATCCTAAAAGAGTTGAGACGATCGCTAATTATGACGGGGATATAGTGTCCGACCTTTTAAACGATGGATGTTCTATTCTAATATATATATCAAAATCAAAAATTTATAAACGTGAACATACAGAACGATATCGCCGATATGTTGAGTTATGTGATCCAATATCTAATCAAAATGCACGGAAAATAATGTGTCAACCCCCATTTAGGAGTCCGGGTTTAGAGTTATAATCTTGATGATTTGCATTGATTAAAGACAGGGGCTGA
>CATLPD010000004.1 GCA_950054485.1 uncultured Alphaproteobacteria bacterium
ACACCGCCTGGGGAGTACGGCCGCAAGGTTAAAACTCAAAGGAATTGACGGGGACCCGCACAAGCGGTGGAGCATGTGGTTTAATTTGACGCAACGCGGAGAACCTTACCAGCCCTTGACATCCTGGTCGCGAGGAGTGGAGACACACCTTTTCAGTTCGGCTGGACCAGTGACAGGTGGTGCACGGCTGTCGTCAGCTCGTGTCGTGAGATGTTCGGTTAAGTCCGGCAACGAGCGCAACCCCTATTGTCAGTTGCCAGCATTAAGTTGGGGACTCTGACGATACTGCCAGTGATAAGCTGGAGGAAGGCGGGGATGACGTCAAGTCATCATGCCCCTTATGGGCTGGGCTACACACGTGCTACAATGGTGGTGACAGTGGGCAGCGACGTCGCGAGGCGAAGCAAATCCCTAAAAGCCATCTCAGTTCGGATTGTACTCTGCAACTCGAGTGCATGAAGTTGGAATCGCTAGTAATCGTGGATCAGCATGCCACGGTGAATACGTTCCCGGGTCTTGTACACACCGCCCGTCAAGTGATGGGAGTTGGTTTCACCTGAAGCCGGTACGCTAACCTTTTGGAAGCAGCCGACCACGGTGGGATCAGCGACTGGCACTAAGTCGTAACAAGGTAGCCGTAGGGGAACCTGCGGCTGGATCACCTCCTTTCTAAGGAATGTAAGGCTTTTTATACTGCTGTCGGCGTATCTCTTCTTTTATTCTGCTGGTCAACTAACTGCCGGCCATGATGGGCCTGTAGCTCAGCTGGTTAGAGCACACGCTTGATAAGCGTGGGGTCGCAAGTTCAAGTCTTGCCAGGCCCACCATTAAAGACGGTGGTCATTGGTCAAAAGATGTGGGCCCTTAGCTCAGTTGGTAGAGCGCCTGATTTGCATTCAGGAGGTCGTCGGTTCGACTCCGATAGGGTCCACCATACTTCAACGCAGAATATAAGAGAAACAAGTTTACCAACTTCGGTTGGGTTTGCTTCTTTGCAAAAACGGTTCTATGAACATCGTAAATAAGTATATGAAATGACACGTTTCATTTTCAGTAAAATGAAATTGAAACGATCTCAAACAAACACAAAATTGTTTTGTATCAAGCAATTGATATGAAACGGTTTTTCCAACACACTGACCAAGTGTCGTTGAGTTTCTAAAAGACGACGATGTAGTGATTAGATTGCTTAACAGCGATTTTATTTCTGCGCGTGGTTATAGATTCAAGCGTTAATAAGTGCATTCGATGGATGCCTTGGCTCTTAGAGGCGATGAAGGACGTAACAGGCTGCGATAAGCCACGGTTAGCTGCCAATAAGCTTTGACCCGTGGATTTCCGAATGGGGAAACCCACCACTTTGTGGTATCCGTAACTGAATACATAGGTTACGGAAGCGAACCTAGGGAACTGAAACATCTAAGTACCTAGAGGAAAAGACATCAATTGAGATTCCCGTAGTAGTGGCGAGCGAACCGGGACCAGGCCAATGGTCATTTTTTAATAACTGGAAGCCTCTGGAAAGTGGCGCCAAAGTGGGTGATAGCCCCGTACAGGTAAAAATTAAAATGATCTTCGAGTAGGGCGGGACACGTGAAATCCTGTCTGAACATGGGGGGACCATCCTCCAAGCCTAAATACTCCTAAGAGACCGATAGTGAACAAGTACCGTGAGGGAAAGGTGAAAAGAACCCCGATAAGGGGAGTGAAACAGACCTGAAATCGGATGCATACAAGCAGTTGGAGCCCCCTTGAGGGGTGACAGCGTACCTTTTGTATAATGGGTCAGCGAGTTAGTCTTTGTTGCAAGTTTAAGTCGATAGACGTAGGCGTAGCGAAAGCGAGTCTGAATAGGGCGTACAGCAACAGGGATTAGACCCGAAACCCGGTGATCTAGTCATGGGCAGGTTGAAGGTAAGGTAACACTTACTGGAGGACCGAACCCACGCATGTTGAAAAATGCGGGGATGACCTGTGATTAGGGGTGAAAGGCCAATCAAACCGGGTAATAGCTGGTTCTCCGCGAAATCTATTTAGGTAGAGCGTCATGTATTACCCACGGGGGTAGAGCACTGGATGGTTGCGGGGGACGCGAGTCTTACCAATACTAACTAAACTCCGAATACCGTGGAGTACAATCATGGCAGACAGACTGCGGGTGATAAGGTCCGTAGTCGAAAGGGAAACAGCCCAGACCGCCAGCTAAGGTCCCCAAATGACAGTTAAGTGCGAAAGGATGTGAGAAGTCCAAGACAACCAGGAGGTTGGCTTAGAAGCAGCCACCCTTTAAAGAAAGCGTAACAGCTCACTGGTCTAAATAAGACTTCTTGCGCCGAAGATGTACCGGGACTAAAACTGTCTACCGAAGCTGCGGATTCATACATTTATTTGTATGTCTGGTAGCGGAGCGTTCTGTAAGCCTGCGAAGGGTAGCCGTGAGGTTGCCTGGAGGTATCAGAAGTGAGAATGCTGACATGAGTAGCGATAAAAAGAGTGAGAAACTCTTTCGCCGAAAGCCCAAGGGTTCCTGCGCAAGGCTAATCCGCGCAGGGTGAGTCGGCTCCTAAGGCGAGGCCGAAAGGCGTAGTCGATGGGAATCAGGTTAATATTCCTGAACCAGGTGGATCGTGACGAAGGCCGGAACTTGTATTCCTTTATTGGATTAGGGATGCAACAAAGGACTTCCAGGAAATAGCACCACCATTAATGACCGTACCCCAAACCAACACAGGTGGGCAGGTAGAGTATACCAAGGCGCTTGAGAGAACTATGTTGAAGGAACTCGGCAAATTACATGCGTAACTTCGGGATAAGCATGCCCTGTTAGAAGGCAACTTTTAGCAGGGGGCACAGACCAGGGGGTGGCGACTGTTTATCAAAAACACAGGACTCTGCGAAATCGAATAAGATGATGTATAGGGTCTGACGCCTGCCCGGTGCCGGAAGGTTAAAAGGAGAGGTGCAAGCCTTGAATTGAAGCCCCGGTAAACGGCGGCCGTAACTATAACGGTCCTAAGGTAGCGAAATTCCTTGTCGGGTAAGTTCCGACCTGCACGAATGGCGTAACGACTTCCCCACTGTCTCCAGCATAGACTCAGCGAAATTGAACTCTCCGTTAAGATGCGGAGTTCCCATGGTCAGACGGAAAGACCCTATGAACCTTTACTACAGCTTCACAGTGGCATTAGAAATGTTATGTGCAGGATAGGTGGGAGGCTTTGAAGCGGAAACGCCAGTTTTCGTGGAGCCAACGTTGAAATACCACCCTTAACCTTTCTGATGTCTAACCGCGGTCCGTGAATCCGGATCCGGGACCCTGTGTGGTGGGTAGTTTGACTGGGGCGGTCGCCTCCCAAACAGTAACGGAGGCGTACAAAGGTTGGCTCAAGTTGGTCGGAAATCAACTGTAGAGCGTAATGGTACAAGCCAGCCTGACTGCGAGACTGACAAGTCGAGCAGGGACGAAAGTCGGTCATAGTGATCCGGTGGTTCCGCATGGAAGGGCCATCGCTCAACGGATAAAAGGTACTCTAGGGATAACAGGCTGATACCACCCAAGCGTCCACAGCGACGGTGGTGTTTGGCACCTCGATGTCGGCTCATCTCATCCTGGGGCTGAAGCAGGTCCCAAGGGTATGGCTGTTCGCCATTTAAAGAGGTACGTGAGCTGGGTTCAGAACGTCGTGAGACAGTTCGGTCCCTATCTGCCATGGGTGTTGGAATATTGAGAGGAGCTGCCCCTAGTACGAGAGGACCGGGGTGGACGTACCTCTGGTGTACCTGTTGTCGCGCCAGCGGCACCGCAGGGTAGCTATGTACGGACGGGATAACCGCTGAAAGCATCTAAGCAGGAAGCCTCCCTCAAAACAAGTATTCCCTGAGAATCGTTCTAGACTAGGACGTTGATAGGAAGGATGTGGAAGCATGGCAACATGTGAAGCTAACCTTTACTAATTTATCGATCGGCTTGAATCACCACTGCAGTATTATTTCGATAATACTAAGGTAATATCAACCGCGCGCATGAATAAAATCGTTGTTTTAGACAACGACACTCAGTGTTAAAACCAAGTTTGTTTGGTGTTTATTTTATGAATTTAAATGACCTGGTGGCTATAGCGAGAATGAAACACCCGATCCCATCCCGAACTCGGTCGTGAAAAGTCTCAGCGCTGATGGTACTTTGTCTTAAGGCACGGGAGAGTAGGTCGCGGCCAGGTCTTTTAAATTCATAATTTAAACGATCTCATATACTTATTTACACCGAATTTAAAAGCGCCCCTGATTGGGGCGTTTTTTATTGCCCCTATTTCGTATTGACATAAGCGGAGATCGTGGTACATTACGTGAAATTAATAAATATTAAAGGTGATTCTATGAAAGTACGCGAGCTTTTATATTGGCTACAAGGTGCATTTGAAATCAATGACGACCAGTTTTTTCTTACAGCGCCGGCAGCTGGCAAACTACAGGAAAAACTCAGTAAGGTTGATAAGAAACAGGCCGATCCGCAAGTTATTGAGACAATAGGATATATTAAGGCTTTGACGGAAGAAATCCTCGCGGCAGATAGGCCCGTAACGCAAAAGAGACTGTCGGATAAGATCAAGGTGCATTTGAATGATATTTTTGTTCATGCGATTGAACCGTCTATTAAGGGCGATCAAAAGCCCCAGCAAAAAAAGGGATCGGATATAGTCGCCTGTTAGTAAAGAAGGAAAATTAAAATGAAAACCCAAGAATTTGCATACTATCTACAAGGTTATTTTGAAATTAATGGAAGTGATAATATAATTTCCACACGCATGGCAAATGTTCTGGATAACAAGCTTAAAAAGTTGGAAACAGCACAAACTGATGCTCCACAACTTTTGGAGTTTGTTGGTATGGTCAAAGGTCTTTTACCCTTGTTAAAAAGTGAAAGTACAACAAATGATATGCGCGCGACACTTTCAAAGCAGATTGGTGATCAACTGAATAATGCCTTTGTTCACGCAATTGACCCATCATATGCGGGCGATCAAAACCAGTTTAATCAGACACATAGTGGCGGCAAAAAACCGACCACTGATCTTGAACCGGGTATGCGCTGTTAATCATGACTAATCACGAATTTCGCGAATGGTTAAAGGGTTTTTTCGAGATGTCTGAAGAAGGCACGCTTTTAAACCCTGACCGCGTTCAAATTATCATCAATCATTTGAATTTGGCCGAGGCTGTTGAAGAAGGCCTTGATAGTTTTAACGAACAATTGCGCGCGGATCTGTACCAATTCCGTGAAGATGCGCAAACATCCCCGCCCGATTTCAATGTTCTGACCGATGACATCAAAAACCGAATTTTAGACTAAAAATAAAAAGCACTGTAACCTTTTTGACCTTTCCTACGAAATAATAATCAGGAAGTCTTTTTGAAAGGTAACTAAATGTCCCGATCTTTTCTGATTATATTATCTGCTCTTTTACTCGTCAGCTTTTACCAGCTTTCGGCCTATAGCTATCCGATTGAAAATCTGAAAATGACACATCCTGATCGCTATCACGTGCTCGAGCTTTTTACATCACAAAGCTGTTCATCCTGTCCTCGCGCTGATGCGCTGCTGGAAGAATTGGACGTCCAGGATAATATCATCGCCCTCAGCTGTAATGTCACCTATTGGAATCATTTGAACTGGAAAGACACGCTTTCAAACGACTTTTGCACGGATAAACAAAGCCTCTATAGCCTTACTCAAAACCGCGGCGGCCGCATTTTCACACCCGAACTGATGATTAACGGCACGGAAAGCATGGTCGGATCAAACCGGAAAAAGATCATTGATTACCTGTCAAACAGCTCGCAGGGTGTTCATGCGCTAGATATAGAAATAAGAGCTGAGTCATTAGTGATCACATCGACACAACAAATTGTCTCGCAAAATAAAGTGCTTTTAATTCCCTATGGTCATAAACATACACAAGATATTCAGGCCGGCGAAAACCGCGGGCGAACAATCAATTACACAAATCCTTCATTGGATATGATCGTTATCGCAGAAAATTGGGGTGGAAAGAGCCCGATTAATACAATTGTAAAAAAATACAAAGGCCTGGCAGGATATGTCGTGATCATATCGGATACCACTATCGCCGGAAAAACTTTGGCTGCAGGGAAAATAGAACTGTAACTAAATTTTCTGGAGATGATAGATTTGCTGACGCCAAAAGCGGTCAGGTGCAAAAAAGGCTTTTTCCAAAATACGGATGTTTGCAAATTGCTCCAGCATATTTGCCAGTCTTCTTCCGGAATGGGCTTTGTGATGCGATTTTAAAAACAGCCGCCAGTATATTTCCCCAACAATCATTGGCAAACTATCAATCGTATAATCGGCAATAAAAATATCGCCGCCGGGTTTGGCAGCCTTAATCATTTTAGAAATAAATTCTTTTTGCCTTTTAATATGGTGTAATACATAGTGGCAGGAGACAACGTCATAAATTTCATCGTCCATATTGAAATTTTCAATATCGGATTGCTCTAGTGTCGTGTCTTTGTCCCCTTTAAAGCGCATTTGTGCCTGCACAAGCATGGCAGAAGATGTATCAATACCTGTCAACAACGCATCTGGCTGACAATGGCGCAAGCTTTGCAGAAAGGCGCCTGTGCCGCAGCCAAGGTCTATTATGTTGATAGGTTTAGAAAATGCAGTATTAGTAATTCGCTCCAATGTCCACTCTCGGGCCGGATGCAAAAAAGAAGTCCATTTATCTTCATAAAAGGCTGCAATATTGTTGTAATCAGTCTGAACAGCTGTCATGAATATAAAATAATATAATCCAGCTAACAAAAACACAAAAAAACCGGAGGCCTTTCAGCGCCTCCGGCGTAATGGTAGGTTGTTAATCAGCAACGACCTTTTTTGGCCTGTCCCGGTGGGCAGAAATATCCATCTTTGTAGACGGGATTACCGATATAGCGGCCATCGCGGTCATAATTTCGATCATCTAAAAAGTCGCGGTCAAGGTCACGATCTGTAAACAAATCGGCGATGTCAACGATATCGTCTTCCAGACGCGAACGATCGCGGTCAACCCAGCGGATGTCTCCGTCACGAATGACGCGTACCTTGTCAGCCTGAGCGGTTGAAATCTGAACACCAAATAGCATGGCGCTGACGGCGGCAAATGCAAGTAATTTTTTCATCTTATTTTCCTTTTCGTGGTTGGTTTAACAGTTGTTTTTTGACGCTTCACCCGGTGGACAGAACTCGTCGTTTAAATCATTCTCTGCGGGCCCTGTGTCGGCCTGTATAACGTTGCCTTGCGTATTTACAGGTGAATACATAGGTGAAACCACTGCCGGGCCGCAAGCTGCAAGCAAGAAAGCCATAAATGTTATTATACTAAAGCGCATAGATTGTCCTTTCATAGCCTCATACGAAAGGCATCTTTTACGAGTTCCAATTAATTTGGATTAAGGGGTTGCAATCGCTGTCAGAAGTTTATATAAAGAGGAGCACATCTTGACGCGGGATGGAGCAGCCCGGTAGCTCGTCAGGCTCATAACCTGAAGGTCGTAGGTTCAAATCCTACTCCCGCAACCAATTCTAGAAAATCATAAAAAATCTGAAGTTAGTTACCTGCAGGTTTGCGTCTTTTTGGGTTGCGACCGCGCTCAATCTTGAATTCGATAGGGTTTTCTTCCTTCACTTCAGGTCTGATACCTGTGTCTTCCTGCAAACCGTCGATGATCCACTGCTGCTTATCAGCAAGCAACTGCGCTTTTTTATTAAGCTTTTTTCTTTCGCGGTTGTCATGCGCGCTACGAAATTTGTTTTTGATAGCTCTGATACCTGTTTCAAGTTTATCGTAGGCCTCTTTTTGCGCACCGTTTGCGGCGTATTTTTTGTCAAGATGGGTAATGGTTGTAAATAGCTTACGGTTTTTTAGATCATCTTTTGCACCTGGCCAACCAAAAAAACCCTCGCCGTTCATTAATGCAATGCCCCCCCAAAGCCCATGCACAAGCGAAGTGCCTGCTAAAGTAATGCCGCCATCAAGCGGGATAAGACAAGCTGCAGCAGTATGCGGCGTCCCAAATGTTAGTTTTCTTGGATGGTTGATTTTGGCTCTGGTAAAGGCGGCGCGTAATTTAGTGATCATTGTTTATTTTCCAGTTTTTAATTTTCGCAGTCAGGTTAACATAATGCACTAATCTTGTCAATTGGAATTGCGTTGGGTCTGGTATAATAGACCTAATTTTTTAGATAGATGATCAGGTCGTTTAAAAAGCTTGTATTTCCGTTTTTTGACAAAGGTGCTAGATTATTTTAGGGGAGAAATATGTCCAGCCTGAATTTTTTTAAAAATATAAAACCGATCACAAATTTTACTGATGCGTGTGATATTGCAAATTATGTTGATGCGCCGGAAAGCTGCTACATACTGCTAACCGATATTAAAGGCTCGACCAAGGCTATAGAGGCCGGGCGTTATAAAGACGTCAATATGGTAGGGGCAGCGTGTATTGCAGCGTGCGTCAACACCTGCCGTGCCGATTTGCCGTTTGTTTTTGGCGGGGATGGCGCGACCATTTTGATACCCCATGAATATTATGATGAGATTGCCTTGCAGATGGCTGCGGTCAGAAAATTATCTGAAGAATATTACGGACTTGGTCTGCGGATCGGGATGATGCCGATGTCAGATATTTATCAAAGAGGATATAGTTTCAAACTTTGCAAATATCAATATTCGACCGGTGCTGCGATATACATGTACGGCGGTGAAGGGCCGAATGCGGCGGACAATATCATAAAAAATGGCGAATATTTGCTGGATGACAACGAAGTAAGTACGCATCCGAACCTGACAGGTCTGTCGTGTCGATGGCAGCCGATTAAATCTGCTGGCGGTGTCGTGATGACTTTGCTGGTTCAGGCCAGAAATCAAGACAGAAACCAAGACAGGCAAAATGAAATCTACCGAAAGATAAATGATTTTATCACGAATGATTGCAAGCAGGTATCTAATCCGATTGCGAATGATGCCGGTTTAAAATATACCTGGCCCGGCTTCGAGGGGTTTCGCATGGCAAAGATCGTTTGGAAGCAGACTGATCCGCTTCGGGCGATGATTGCGCAGGCTTTTGAAACATTTGTATTTCGTATATTTAATCGCTTCGATATTACGATGAAGGGTTTCAATGCCTGCCAATATAAAAAAGACATGCAGGAAAATTCGGACTATAGAAAATTTGATGGTTTGCTGCGGATGGTCCTGGATTGCCGAAATGAAGAGGCGCAGGCGATAGAGGAATACCTGAAAGGCCTACACGCGGACGGTCAGATTTACTATGGCATTCATAGATCAAAAGCAACATTACTGACCTGTTTTGTAGAATCTGTACAACCGGATAAACATGTGCATTTTGTTGATGGCGATGATGGCGGATACGCCCTGGCAGCAAAACAACTTAAAAGCCAGATATCGGCATCCTTATAATGTCAGATATTCGTCAAAATCATCCAAAGGCCCATGACAATCATCATCAGATTTTCTGTAAGTGATACAAAGCCCAAGGGCACGTTGCTATTGCCACCGACACAGGCGCATTTTAATTCGCGTTTATCAACATAGACAGCCTTGAAAACCGAAACGGCGCCAATGCCCCCGATGAAAAGGGCGGTGAATGCAACTGGAATAGTCAAACCCCCCGCAATCATACCGATGCCGGCAAAACCCTCGGCAAACGGATAGATATAGGCATAAGGTAGCCATTTGCGCGCCAAAAGGTCATAGCCTAGAAACTGGTTTGTAAAGCTGAACAGATCCTGCAATTTCTGTATCGCCAGAATGCACATGCTGAAGGCGATGAAAAATTCGAAAACGGGGATGACGGCAACACGGCCCAGCATGGCAATGCTGGTCGCCAGAGCCATTAGAAACGCAACGCTGAAAATGGCAATAACAGGTTTATAGCTGGTTCCTTCGGGGTTTGCCGGCCCCATGCCAAAGAATTTTCGCAGATCGTCATATCCGCCGATGCGTTTTTTGCCGATAAATGTTTGCGGTGTGGTTTCAACCTTGTGCTTTTTTTTGAAATCGTCGGTTTCTTTACGCGTGTCGAAGGTATGGTCTTCAACCTCATACCCATTTTTCTCCAGCAGGTATTTCGATTTCAGGCCATAGGGGCAAACGCTTTTGCCTATGGTCATACGGTATAATATGGCTTTTTTATCTGACATTTTGATCCTCGCTATTCTAGATAAATCATATAGTTCTGATTTTGAAAAACCAGAAGATATTTCGCAAAATTTGCTTGCGTTATTACATAACATGGTTTATTTTTCATATGGTTTAAAATTATAAGGTGATGCATATGTCTGTATTGTGGAAGAAAATCAAAACTTCGACCGGTAAATCAACGCTTGAAAAAATGGGCCCGGGGGATGTTACTCTGGAGCGTCCAACTGTTCTGTTTTTAACAGGCGTTTCTACCACCATGTCACAGCCCCAGTATGTTGCAGGTGCGATCAGCCATGTTCATGATATGATTGATACGGGCGGTGCAAATAAAAGTGCGGATACTGACGTGTATGCCTGGTCTTACAAAAGCAAACGTTCGAATTTTAAAAGCGTCTTCATGTATAACGCGCTGCCTGATACTTATTTTTCCAATCATGGTCGTCAATTTGTCTATGATTTCCTGTTACCGCATTTTGCAGAGAATATCGAATTTGATAAAAAGGGCCGTCTGAAATCAGCAGACCCGATTGATGTCAAAGAGGTTGCTGAAAAATTCCGTAATCTGACCTTGTTAGCCTATAGTTATGGCTCGGTTTTCTCGCAGGAAGTCTACAACGCGGCCTATGCTGTTATGCAGGATATCGGATATTCCGAAAAGAATGCACGCTTTATGCTGTCGCGCATTCATCAGGTCAGTTTGGGGGCCGTATCACGCCCGATAAAGGAAAAGGACCGCTTTACATCAATCTGTCTTGTGGCAACCAATGATCGGGTCAGCAATCACAAGCGCCGTTTGTATTGGTCTTTCAAAGAATTATCAGCGGCTTATACGAAAACGCTGAAAATCAACAAGCTGTCAAAACGCAACTGGTACATATCCGCACCTGTTCAAAAAGACCTGTGGGAACAAAAACAAGACCCCGAAGGCAACATCGTCATGCGAAATGTGGTGCGCCCGTTATTCCCGAAATGGTGGATACGTCACAGCCATCATGAATTGCCGCACTACACAACCGATCAGGATGAAAGCAACCAGTTCGCTAAAATGGCACGTTTTGCCCTGATTAATTGCGTTAATCGTAAGCATAGTCTGCTGGCATCCGAAATGATTGCTCCGCCGAAATCATTGATCGGACGTGATGCCAAGTTTGATCAAGAATGCGAAAACTATAAAAAGCGCATCAAAAAGGCCATGAACCCCGGTAAATAAAGATTGCCTTACAATCAGTAGGCAATTATTCTGGGCACATCATGAAAAACCAGTTTAGCCTATTACGCCAGCGCCAGTTTCTGCCATTATTTCTGACCCAGTATTTCGGGGCTTTTAATGACAATGTTTTTAAAAATGCGTTGGTTATTCTGATCACATATTCAACTGCAAAAGATTTGGGACAGGATCCGGCCATTTTGGTGACCGCGGCGGCAGGCATTTTTATTTTGCCCTTCTTTTTATTCTCTGCCGTTGCAGGGCAACTGGCGGATAAATACCCAAAACCTTTTTTGATCAAACGCCTTAAAATCATCGAGGTTTTCCTAATGGCGGGGGCAGCAGCAGCGTTTTTTATCGGCAATATATATCTTTTGCTGGGGGTGCTGTTTTTAATGGGGACACAATCCAGCTTTTTCGGGCCGCTAAAATATTCGATACTACCGGATTTATTGCACGAAGATGAGCTGATCGGCGGGAATGCGCTGGTCGAGGCGGCGACCTTTATCGCGATCTTATTGGGAACGATTGTTGGCGGCATCTTTATTCTGAAAGACGGCGGCATCACAATTATATCGGGATCCGTTATTCTAGTTGCTGCGATGGGCTGGGCATCTAGTATCTTTATTCCGAAAGGCAAAGCCGCAAATAACAATATGAGCGTGAACTGGAATATCTTTTCCGCCAGCTGGGATATCATCAAAACCCTGCGACCACAAAAAGATGTTTTTAATGCGATCCTGGGCATTTCGTGGTTCTGGCTGGTAGGGTTTATTTTTCTGGCCTACTTACCCGTATACGGTCAGAGCATCCTGCGGGTGAATGAAGATGTCGTCACGATGATGCTGACATTTTTTTCTGTCGGTATCGGGGCAGGATCATTGCTGTGTAACCGCCTTTTAAACGGTGAAATCAAAATGACATGGGCGCCTGTCGGGGCCCTAGGTATGGCAGTGACAACATTGCTGCTCTATTTTTATCCCACAAACGTCATGCCCGATGATGTCTATCTGGACCTGTCAGGTTTCTTTGCTGATGTTTCGAATTGGTATGTGTTTTTGATTATGACGATGGTGGCCGCCTTTGGCGGGCTATATGTTGTGCCGCTTTATGCGGTTTTGCAAACGCGTGTTAAATCGACATATCGTTCACGTGCGATTGCGGCCAATAATATCATGAATGCCTTTTTTATGGTGGCAGCATCTGTGATTACCCTAGTACTTCTCAAATACCTTGATTCTATTGCCGGCCTGTTTGCGGTGCTGGGCGTTTTGAATTTTATTGTGGCCGCCTTGTTTTTGCGGGGGCGTAAATGAACCTTGCCGATGCTGCTTTAAAGGTTTTAACTACCGCAGACCCGAATGAAAAAGCAAACCTGACACATATGTTGGCCAAAGAATGGCAACGATCGGATAACAGAACAATCACTCCCGTTGAAATTCCCGATCGTCCCGCGCGCCCTGAAAAGCCTGAATTAAAATCGCCGACCGAAATGCCGAAACGTAAAAAGGCAGGTTCGATCCGTGGGCGCATTGCTTTATTGCATGCCTTGGCACATATCGAGCTGAACGCGATTGACCTTGCGTGGGATATTATCGGGCGTTATGCAGACCTGTACGAGGCTGAAAAGGGCTTTAGCCTGCCGATCGAATTTTACGAACAATGGCTGGATGTTGCGGTGGACGAGGCTAAACATTTTTTGATGCTGCAAGAACGCCTGTCTGATTTCGGGGCACAATATGGCGATTTGCCTGCCCATGATGGACTGTGGGAATCGGCGCTGGAGACCAAAGATGATTTTGCAGCGCGTCTTGCGATCGTCCCGATGGTTTTGGAGGCACGAGGGTTAGATGTAACGCCCCATATGATCGGGGCGATGAATAGACACGGTGATGATGAAACGGCAGAACTGCTGCAGATTATTCACGATGATGAAATATCACACGTCAGGGCAGGGACCGTTTGGTTTGATGAATGGTGCACATTTTATGATCTGGATGGGGAAGAACATTGGCAATCCCTGGTCGATCAATACTTCAAAGGGCGTTTGAAAAAACCGTTTAATCATGACAGCCGCAACAAAGCCGGCATGATCCGGGACTGGTATGAGCCACTGGCAGAGGCCTTGGAAGTATGAGCGAAAATAAAAGCGCAGATTGGGACTGGTCCGAATATTTTGACAAAATTAATGACCCGCCGATGCGCGGAACAGTTCAAGCCGCCATTGATGTTTTAGGTCTGGGGCAGGGACGACCTGCCATTGATCTGGGTTGTGGGCACGGGAATGATACCGTCCATATGTTGAATGCAGGGTTCGAGGTGCTGGCGATGGACACATCTGCCGAAGGCCTGCGACGGCTGCAAAATCGCGCTGATCTGGAAGCCGACCTTTTGAGCGCTCAAAAAGCATCTTTTCACACGGCAGATTGGAAGAAAAACATCTGGACCAATGCGGGATTTGCTTTGCCATTCTGTCCGTCTGATAAATTTGATCAGGTCTGGCAGCGTATCAGTGAAAATCTGCAGGATGGCGGTATTTTTTCAGGCCAACTGTTCGGCATAGAAGACAGTTGGAACGGTAAAGTCAGTGACATGAATTTTCACAGTGAAGAAAGCGTCAGGGCGCTTTGTAACAGCTATGGAATAATGCACTTTGAAGAAGAAAAGGGCGATGGCAAAGACGCTGTCGGCCGCCCGAAATACTGGCATATCTTTCACATTGTCTTGCAGAAAAAATCCAAGTAATATAGGCGCTTATAACAGTTTCAGGAGAATATAATGCTAGATATCAAAAACTATGATATTACGCCGGATCGCGGCTTTTTAACCCCACATGATATGGAACAGGTGAGCTTGCCCCCGGTCTTTGACCCGATTGTCGATGCGGGTAAGAAGCTATCTGATTATATGACGTCAGGCCGTGTCAGACATTTTTTGAACAAGCTACCCGAAATTGACATCGCGCCCGAACTTGAAAAACTCTCGGATGCGCAGTTGCGTCTATTGATGGTGCGTTATTCCTTTATCATGCAGGCCTATATGTGGGGCGAGGATACGGTCGTTGATGTTCTGCCACGCAATATTGCGGTGCCGTTTTCAAAGCTTGCAGATAAAATGGGGCTGTTCCCCCTTTTACCATACAGCGGATATACGCTGGATAACTGGGCGAAACTTGAGCCCGAAGGCGACGTGACGCTGGATAATATCTATGTTATTCAAAATTTTTATGATGGGGTAGATGAAAATTGGTTCATTCTGGTGCATGTCGAAATCGAGGCCAAAGCCGGCCCGGCATTGGCAGCTATTCCGACATTAATCGAAGCTGTAAAAAGCGATGATGTCGATGGCGTCAAAGCGCAACTGCGCGTGATCAGATCGGCGTGGGATAAAATCAATCCTGTTTTTGATCGTATGGTCGAGCGCTGCGACCCGCATGCCTATTACTTGCGTGTGCGCCCCTATATCCATGGTTTTAAGGGAAACCCAGCCCTGCCAAATGGTTTGAAATACGAAGGCGTTGAAAAGTATGAGGGCAAATATCAGGAGTTTCGTGGGCAGACGGGATCTCAAAGTTCTATCGTACCGACAATGGATGCGCTGTTTCAAATCGCCCATGAAAATGATCCGATGCGTGAATATCTTGATGAATTGCATTTTTATCGTCCGCCGAAACACCGTAAGTTTATTGAAGATGTGCGCGATCATTCAAAGCTGCGCGATTATACAATTGGCAAGAATGATGACGAGCTGACGGGGTTATACAACGACTGCGTATCACATGTGCAAAAATTCCGCACGCGCCATCTGGAATACGCCGCCAGCTATATCAACAAGCAGGCAAAATCCGCAGACGGTAACCCGACTGATGTCGGAACAGGCGGCACGCCATTCATGAAATATCTGAAAAAACACCGTGACGAAAGCGGCAATCATTTACTGCCGCTGGCATCATAAAAAAGAACAAAGGAAAACACCGGCCATCTAGGCCGGTGTTTAAACTAGTCGGGGTAGACTATTTCTAAGGACTTATCGGGTCAAAATAAGTCGTATGTGGCATGTGTTTTCATCACATTCATATCTGCATACGCATTGTCTGCAGATGCGGTTCCCCAAATTTTAAAAAAACTTAGGCGGGCGCCATTTCGGGCAGTTTTGCCGTCGGGCATTTGCGCAGATATTCATCAAGGGATGATCGTTTCGGCGGCTTCGTCAAAAAGCCTTTTGCGCCCATTTTTACAGCCTTGATAACATTCGACTGAATGGAATCCCCACTAATAACAATAACGTAGGCGTCTGGGTCCATTTCTATGATTTTCTTTAAAATACCAAAGCCATCCAGCTCGGGTAGATGAATGTCGACAAATACAATGTCGGGCTGAATATCCTTGTAGAACTGTTCGATATTGGTGCCGTCCGACATTTCGGTCATTCGAAAGTCTTTTTTTAATGTCGCCGAGAAAACGGTACGGATATAGGCATCGTCATCAATAATAATTGCGCGGTTTTCGTTGCGCTCCATCCGCTTTGTATATGATGCAGAGCGTTCCGCACCATTATCATTTTCGGGGGGCTCGGCAGCGGGGGCGCCGTTACTTGATATCCTAAAGCTGAGGCTTTCAACGCCGCCTTCGAGTCTGTCTGATGAGATTTTGCCAAAGCTGAAGCCTTCGGGGCATAAACGCAACATCAGATTTTGAAAGATTTCCTGTTCGCGGCCCAGCTTTAACAGTGCATCCAGACTTTGGCCATTAAAGGCAACCACACCATCATATGTTTGCAAATTTTCCTGCAGGCTACGAATCACAGTTTCAGGTTTCAGGTTGTTTTGGCACGCAACCAGATCAACATTGAACCAGTACCATTGGTCCTGATCCGCTGTCAGGCTGGCGATTTCCTGTTTTATGCCTATAGGGCCTTGTTCCTCCAGAACGCGGATTGACATTGCCTATGACCTCATCGTTAAATTCTACACTCAGTATCATCATACAACCACAGGTTTAAAATTATCTTTTTTTTGTCTAAAATTTTATATAAATTTTATCAAAAGCGTTTAACTGCAATACTGAGGCCTGCAACTGTAGGTATTATAATGCTGTCATATTTTTTTGTGTCCGCCAATCTGATGTTAAATTCTTTTAACTGATCGCGTGTCGAGGCACGCACGCGATAGGGGAGCTCATGCATATACACACTGCCTTTTAGTAATGTGTCGTCAGCAACAATAAGCCCGCCTTTGCGAATGTTTTTTTCAGCCCAATCGAGATAATTCAGATAGCTGATTTTATCGGCATCAATAAAAATCATATCAAATGGGCCGTGTTGTTCGGCCAATGCAGGCAGGGTTTCATTCGCGTCGCCTTTTACAATGGTCGTGTTTTGACGGCTGCCTAGGGTTGCTTCGGCCAGTTTCAGCCGTTTTTCGTCATGCTCGCAGGTGTATAAATGTCCGTCTTCAGGTAGTGCATCCGCAATCCACAGCGATGAATAGCCGCCGAGTGTACCGATTTCAACACAGGTTTTAATGTCCGCCATCCGGACCAGGACCTGTAAGATTCGACCGTCCATAGGGGTGACATGGATTGGGAAATCATTGTCATGGATGCGTTTTCGTGCGGCAATCATGTCAGGTGTTTCCACTGCATGCAGGTTTTGAATGTAATCTGTTTTCAAATCAGTCATTGTTCCATCCTTTGATCGGGTTATAATAAAATCTGAACATTCAAACTGCAAAGGGTATTGTTATGGTTTCAGACAGCAGATTCAACATGTGGCGATCAGTTATTGCGGTTGCTCACGCAGATCATAAACTGACAGATGAAGAAGTTAGCTTTATCAGAGAGAAGATTGAAAAATGCGGGTGCGATACCGACCAGACTGAAACACTTTATGAAGACCTTTTAAAGCCGGCATCTCTGGCGGATGTCTTGCCAAAAGTGACAGAGCCTGCCGACCGTAGCATGCTTGTTTATTATGCGCGTTTGCTGGCATGGGCGGACGATGAATATGCCGAAGCAGAAGAAATGCTGCTGAACATGATGCGTGATAACGCGCTCAGTCAGATTAATCTGGAACAGGAATTAAACGAGGCCCATGCGATTGCCAAAAGACATGCCGATGAATATGACGTCTATCTTGCAGAGAACGCAAATATTGCCAAACCAAAATCATGGGTCGGCCGCAGCTTTGCCTTTTTCTCGGACATAATCGACCGCGTATCTTAACATGTCGAATATTGTCATTCTGACAGGGGCTGGAATTTCTGCGGAATCCGGCATTAAAACCTTTCGTGATGCAAACGGGCTTTGGGAAGATCACCGTATCGAAGATGTTGCATCCCCCGAAGGTTTCAGGCGCGATCCTGATACGGTCTATCGTTTTTACAATATGCGCCGCCGCCAGCTGGTATCGGATGCCGTTCAGGCAAATGCCGCCCACACAGCGCTCGCCCGCCTGCAGAAGAAACATAGCGACGACGTAACATTAATCACACAGAATATTGATGATCTGCATGAACGCGGTGGATCTCAAAATGTATTACACATGCATGGTGAGTTACTTAAGGCACGGTGCGATGCCTGCCGGGCGATATCCGATTTTCGTGACGACTTTGATGGTCAGACGAATTGCGCAGAATGCAACAGTGCCGGGGGCTTACGCCCCCATATTGTCTGGTTTGGCGAGATGCCACTTTATATGGATATGATCGAAGAAAAAATTGCCGCCTGCGATGTGTTTGTTTCAATCGGAACATCGGGGCAGGTTTATCCCGCAGCGGGTTTTGTGGCGATGGCCCGTCATTTCGGGGCGGAAACGCACGAATTAAATCTGGAGCCGTCTGCCGTCAGCCACCATTTTGACTATACCGACTACGGACCTGCGACCGAGGTCGTTCCACGTTGGGTGGATCGCATGCTCGGCCGCTAGAAAAATATTATTGTTCCATCCAGATATCGCGCGTCATCTTGTCATAGCCGTGTGAAGAGCTTGGCAGCGGACCGACAACATCTTTTTCAGATTTTGGCATCACGCCTGTCATCTGTTTAACTTTCAAAGCAGCGTCAAAATCTGAATTCGCCTTGATAACGTGGCGTTTATAAGAACCATCTTGCAATACGAATACAGCGTAATAACCGAATGTATCTGCCAGAATTTGTTCGCGAAGTGATGTACTTAGTGTGTGTTTGTAAAACATGGTTTTCTCCTTACATTATCGTTACGCTTTTCATAATGCATAGAGCGTGCCAGTTTTATTATGTTCATTGAAAAAAAGCGGGAATCGCTTTAAATATGGGCATGCATAAAATTTCAAACCAGCAGGATTTAACCGCCGTTACTGAAAAATACACGGCAAAAACGACAGATTACATCGATGGTCTGCTGGAACATCCTGCCATGTCACGGCAATATTTGCCCGATATGCGCGAGCTTGATATTTCGGCGGATGAAAATGCCGACCCGATCGGTGATGTGGCTCATTCGCCTGTAAAAGGAATTGTTCATCGCTATCCAGATCGCGTTCTCCTGAAACCGCATCATGCTTGCGCGGTTTATTGCCGTTTCTGTTTCAGACGCGATATGGTCGGGCGTAATGGCGAGGTTTTAAGCGAAGATGATCTTTCAAAAGCGCTGGATTATATTCGTGATCATAAAGAAATCTGGGAAGTCATACTTACAGGCGGTGACCCGTTTGCCCTGTCTGATCGTCGTTTGAAACATCTGTTTGAGGCATTAAATGAAATCGAACACGTAAAGATGATCCGCATCCATACGCGTGTCCCCGTGGCGGATCCGAAACGAATTACCGCTGAATTGTGCAAGGTCATCAATGATAGTCAAAAGCCTGTCACGATATCTATTCATTGTAACCATGCGAATGAATTGGCAGAGGCGGCACAAAAGGCGATAAAGATGTTGCATCAAAGCGGCGCTGTTCTGGTCTCTCAAACCGTCCTGCTGAAGGGGGTTAATGATGATATCGATACGCTGGAAAAGCTGTTCAGAGAATTGATGATTAATCGCGTGAAACCTTATTATCTGCATCACCCTGATAAGGCGCGGGGGACGGCGCATTTCCGTTTACCGCTGGCGCGCGGGCTTGAAATTTATGGTCAATTGCGCGGACGTATGTCGGGGATTTGTATTCCACATTATATGCTGGATATTCCGGGTGGGTTCGGCAAGGTCACACTGGATAGTGCAAAGGTTTTGATAAAAGAAGACCACGTCGAAATTATCGATCATCGCGGCGTGGTGCATATTTATAAGAACTAGAGCCTTGGTTTTACCTAAATATATTGACAATATTATGTAAATAATATATTCTTTTTCCATGGATTATAATGGCTATACATTTCCGGGGGAGGAGCAATACCTCGATTTTCTGGAGCGCTACGTCAGAAAGGGCGGGTGTTTTAACTATGATGCATGCATTTTCGATGGCGATTTCGAATGTCACGTTGTGGATCAGCCACAATCAGCCGAGCGGGACAAGCATAATTTACGCCGCACCCGCATATTTATTTTAGATAGGGATTTGACGCGCGAGGAACGAGAGCTCTGCCAATTCACGAATTTTAACAATAACTCAAATTACTTTCACAATAATTCCTATTATTTTAAGCCGAATACACCGGCTGACGTGCATTACAAGCCCCCGATTAATGCCGTATTGGTTGCAAAATTGGCAGACCGCGGCGTTGATATGGATTGGCAAAAAGTGCTAATGCCTGAAACGATACCTAAGATGGAGATTATGCTTGGAACCCTCTATCAATATAAAAAGCCCTGGAAGTGGATCGGACATGAACCGGATTATCGCGAATTCACACAATTTGTGTTGGATAACTCCGGATATGAGCAGTTGCGGAGGATTATATACGATACCCACCGAGATATTTTTAATATTCGCATTGAAACAGAAGCTTTCAAACTATTTCGACGTAAGACGCGGCAAAGAATGCAGGCGGAATACTGCTATTTTACAAATGCAGTTTATCGAAAGGCACGGGATTTCTTATTATTGAAGTATAAAATCGCCAATTTTACACCGCTTTCTACTGACGAGCCGTCGGCGCAGCCTTTTAATGGCAAAGCCAAGAAAAACCCGACAGAATATCTTGATGATGAATATAAACTGGCATTGGGGGCGTTGGTTTTAATGGGGCAGAGCAGTGCGCAAATCAAAATATTCCAAGGTAAAATGAAGCTGGGCTTTAATCATTTTAACCAGGTGCGCGTGCTGGCCTATGAGCATGGGGAGCGTATGATGATAGATGCAAAATCTGCAACATCATTGGATAAGCGTTCAAAGAACAAGAAGCTTGGTATTTTCTAATTATTCAACGGTTTCCGGAGCAGGCGTTTCTTCGTTGACGGGCAGTTGCTCGTCTGCGCCTTCCACAGCTTCCTCCGCAGGTGGGGGGACATCAGGCAGGGCAGCCGGATTATCACTCAGGCTACGTAGATATGCGATAACATTCGCGCGTTTTTCCGGATCTTTTAATCCGATGTAATTCATTTTAGTGCCTTCGATGTAGGCTTTAGGCTTATAAAGGAAGTTATTTAACTCGTCATACGTCCATGAACCTTCATGTGCAGCCATCGCATCTGAATAGGCAAAACCGCCTACGCTGGCAACATCGCGGTTTAAAACGCCCCACAGGTGGGGACCAATACCATCTGCGCCACCTTTTTCAAAGGTATGGCATGCGGCACATGCACGGGCAAGACTTTCCCCCTTCGATGCATCTGCAACGGCAAGGTAGGCGGCAATCGGCTCTGGCCCTTGATTGGCCACAACAGCACCTGAAGAAAGGTTTTCGGCAACTTCAATGTGATAGGCGTTTTCAGCGTGTGTTTCATGAAAGACCACGTCCGACATGAAACCAAAGAAATATCCGGCGATACCGGCGACCAAAACAGCTGCGAAGATTTTATTTTTTTCCAAGTCCATAGTGAATGCTCTTTTATTAAATTGAGTTCTTAGTTGTTGTTTTAGCCTACATTTTTCAAATCGGCAATAGGTTGGCTGAAACGCAGTTCAACATCCCACGGAAAGTGAATCCATGTATTTTGTGAAACTTCGGTAATAAAGGTGTCAACCATCGGCAGGCCCGCAGGTTTTGCATAGACAGTTGCAATATGCGCCTTTGGCAATTTTTCACGAATGATTTTTGCGGTATTGCCTGTATCGACCAGATCATCAATCACCAGCCAGTCAGAACCGTCACCAGCGTCATCAACGCTTTTTAATACCTTGGCTTCACGTTGATCCTGATGATCATAGCTTGAAATACAAAATGTTTCGACCAGTTTGATATCTAGTTCGCGCGCAATGATTCCCGCCGGAACGAGGCCCCCGCGTGTGACGGCAATGATACCTTTCCAATTTCCTTTTTCGACCAGGCGCCATGCAAGGGCCTTTGAATGGCGATGAAATTCTTCCCATGATACAGGGAAATCAAGTGGTGGTGCGCTGTTTTGTGTCATATCGGCCTCTGTCATATGGTGGCTTAATACCCATTATTTTATACGTCAGTGGCGGGGGCGATGCAATAATTTAATTGACAAAATCACGGTTTCTGCGATTATGCGTATACCGACTTAATGCAAGACTACTTAATACCTCGATACCGATGATTAATACGCTTGGCCTTGGGTCTTAACCTGAAAAACAAAGGAGGCCAACAATGGCATCAGGTACAGTTAAATGGTTCAATCCCGAAAAAGGATTTGGTTTTATCGTTCCGGAAGATGGTGGAAATGACATTTTTGTTCATATTACTGCTGTCCGTGAATCCGGTCTAAACACACTGGACGAAGGTCAGAAAGTCAATTATGACCTTTCGGAAAACCGTGGAAAAATGTGCGCGACAAACTTGCAAGCTGCATAATCTACTGTAAACAGATTAAAAACCCGTCACAGTCATATGTGGCGGGTTTTTTTATGATTACTCTTGTATATATGGTAAAAAACCCCTATTAATTAGGCATAATATCATTTTCATAAGGGCTGAATAAATGGAAAATATAGTTTTTGAACTTGATGGAAAAAGCTTTGAAGCGGCAGAGATGCTGAGCATTCTGACCCGAATTCGCACGCACGACCGCAAGCCGAAAAACAGCGGAAATATGGGCGAAATCATGAAAAGCTGGCAGGCATTTTATGAACAGTTTCTGGCGGATCTGGAAATAGAAAACCCCGATATTTTAAAAGATACAGGTCTGACATCTCCGTCACTGGTTATCAAGGAAAAGAAATATTCTGCGCCGCGCGCCTATCTGGAATATCCGGCAATTTTTATTGCACCACTTAAAAAACTGAAAATGTATATGTATGTGCCCGTCGCCCATGACGGGTCGCATTTCGTACCCGAGGGAGCGCGCAAGCTGGATGCAGAAGAGACAGCCAAGGTCGGCGACCTGTTGTTTGCCGGCGGCTGGCTGGGGAATGCGCCTGTTTTTGAACGTAAGGCCGAGGGATGTGAATTGCCGAATGGATTTGTTCGCACACCACACAGCGATTTGAAAAACAGCTATGTCAGCGTGACATTCAACTATTTGGCTTCAGGCCAAACCCTTGAAGCCGTTGATCGATATATCAAAGCACAGAAACAATATGATGAGGTGATCCGCCAGATTTTTGACAAAACGCAAGACATTGTAAATGAGATCAGCGGAGGTCAGGAGAAAATCAATATGGGCTATTCTGAGAGTAAATCAGATATCCCAAACGGATTAACAGGTCTGGAGATCGGGCTTGGCCATGGGCCAATGCAGATAGAAAATAAATATTTCAATACATCTTACGTTTCTGGCAGAACGTATGTCGTTTTGCGTTCGGACACGGACGAGGGGCGCAAATACGCCAAGCTTTTTGAAAATGTCACAAGGCCGCAAATGAAAGATTTTGTCGGGATTGATGCGGATAATATGTGTCTTTTTGACCATCAGGATATGAGGTTTATACAATTCACATCCCCCGTTAAAACGCCCCCTGCTGATTGTACGCCGGTATCAAGGGAACTGGTTCAGTGGTTGAAAGATGACGGTGGGGATATCAGAACAGGAATTACACCGCCGCCAATGCCAAAAGAGTTAAGCATTGAATTAGCAGCCTTACGCAACCTAAAACGCGGCAAAAATGGCCCCGCGCCAAAGTGATTTTGTCCTGATTTAACAGCATCTTAATCAATTCCCGTTATTCTTAAAGACAATAAGGGGAGTTTTTAATGTCTTCAATTGCAGCAATAGGTGCTCAGCAAGCTATTCAACAGGCGGTTGCCAGTATGAAATCCGCAGCGCAGTCTCAACAGGCGGCGGCTGAAATGCTGGTACAGGCTGTTGAAACAGGTCAGCAACTGGCCGAAAATGGCAGCCGCGGTACGCAGTTGAACATTACCGTCTGATTTTCAGGCGGCTAGGGGAGAATAACAATGATGGCAGTCGGCGCTATTAGCGGTTCGGTTATGACGATGCAAAACATCGCCACCAGCAAGGATTCTATCGCTAGCCAAGGCGTGGCCGCCGAGCTGCTTGATCAAACCGTTCAATATATGAAAGACACTGCGCCGGGCCCGGGGCCACGTGGCGTTGTTCTGGATCGCCGCGTCTAAAAATCGCATTTTATTTGACATAAATCATAAAATTTGATAGTATTTCCTAAATTTAGAAAAGGAAATATCATGTCAGATTATAACACATATGAAACCACCAATGTTTGTACGACTATCGGAACTTTTGCTGTCTTGTCTGGTGCAGGTCTGGCCGCCGCAGGGCCAATTGCTTTGATATATTCAGGGGTGATGATCGCCAGCTGGTTTATAGGCAATATAGCATCAGAAGGTCATGATGGTGTTTCAAAATGGGATATAGGCGGTGTCATTAGACAAAATGAAATTGTGAACCATGCCGCACAAAGCAATAATCCTCAAATGACATTGATTTCAAACACCATTTTGTCAACGGCGGCACGCACAGCTTTGCGTCCTGTGGCGCATACGATGCTGGCGTTGGGTGTTGTCGCTGATCTTGTAGGTTATGCCGTTAAGCCAGTGCATTCAATTGCACCACTTTTGCTGCGTTCTGATAAGTACTGGAACAAGATCTGGAAAAGCGGCAAAAGCTTTACGATTACACACAGCCTGCGTAAGGCTTTTACGAAGGCGCACTTGATCAATCCTCATAAATGGAGTGCCGGCGATATTGAGCGCAACCGAATCAAGCTGAATTTAAAACCTAAAGTTAAGCCGAACAATTAATGCGCATCATTCCAGTTTGCACCCCAACCGGCTTCGACCAGTAGTGGGGTTTCAATACCTTTTCCGGCCTTTTGCATGATATCGACGACCAGTTTTTCGGTGGCGTCTTTCTCGGCTGTTGGAACTTCAAACAATAATTCATCATGAACCTGCAGCAGCATGCGGGCCTTCAGGCCTGCATCTTTTAGAGTGCTTGGCAATTTCACCATAGCACGTTTCATGATGTCAGCCGCTGTGCCCTGCAATGGGGCGTTAATCGCCTGCCGTTCGGCATTCTGACGCCATGCCGGATTTTTATCATTGATGCCGTTAATCCAGACTTTGCGCCCGTATAGGGTTTCAACATAGCCGTGTTTACGGGCGAATTCTTTGGTGCGCTCCATATAATCGCTCAGCTCTGGGAAGCGGGCCAGATAAGCCTTGATATATTGTCCGGCCTCACCTGTTGGAATGCCGAGCTGTTTACCCAGACCAAAGCCGCTGATGCCATAGATAATTCCAAAGTTAATGGCTTTTGCATTGCGGCGGATTTCCGGCGTCATCTGATCCAGCGGCACATCAAAAACCTGACTGGCGGTGATGGCGTGAATATCCTGTCCGTCGGCGAAGGCCTGTTTCAAAGCTTTGATATCTGCCATTTCGGCGGCGAGACGCAGTTCAACCTGCGAATAATCAACCGACATCAACTCGAACCCGTCATCGGCAATAAAGGCTGTGCGGATACGGCGGCCGTCTTCGGTGCGGATCGGAATATTCTGCAGGTTCGGATCGCTGGATGACAGGCGGCCCGTATTCACATGCGCTGTGCCGTATGATGTGTGGATGCGGCCTGTCTTTGGATTGATCTGTCCCGGCAGGGAATCGGTATAGGTTGATTTCAATTTCGATACGCTGCGCCAATCCAAAATCTTACGGACGATATCGTGCCCGTCATCGGCCAGTTTTTCCAACACGTCAACTGATGTCGAATAGGCACCTGTTTTGGTTTTCTTACCGCCTTCAAGGCCCATCTCTCCGAACAGAATATCGCCGACCTGTTTTGGGGAGCCGACATTAAAGCTGTGGCCGGAGGCTTCAAAAATTTCTTCCTCCAGTTTATTCATGTCTTTGGCGAATTCATCGCTCATCTTTTTCAAAACGATTGGGTCAACCTTGATGCCGGTATATTCCATGCGCGCAATGACAGGGGCCAGCGGGCGGTCCATTGTTTCATAGACGGTAGCCATATGGTCTTTGGCGAGGCGTGGTTTTAAAATTTCGTGCAGACGATATGTGATATCGGCATCCTCGGCCGCATATTCCAAGGCCTTGTCCAGCGGGACTTCGGCAAATGAAATCTGGCTTTTGCCTTTGCCGCATATCTCGGAATAGGGGATCGGGCTGATTTCCAAATGTATACCGGCCAATTCATCCATGCTGTGTTTATGCTGCGATCCGTCAAGCACATAAGACAGAACCATCGTATCATCAATCGGGGAAACCACGATATCGTGCGGGAAAAACATCTGCATATCAAATTTGATATTCTGTCCGACTTTTAAAACGCTGGGGTCTTCCAATAATGGTTTCAGCATATCCATCGCTGTTTTCAGCGGGATTTGGGTTGTGTCGGGTTTGTCGTCGGTTTTTTCCTGCGGCGCATCATCAAAATTAAAACCGTCTTCAAAATTACTGCCTTCAGATTTATGGCCCAGCGGGATATAACAGCCGTTTCCAGCGGCAGTTGACAGCGATACACCGCATAAATCAGCCTGCGCAGGGGTCAGCGATGTTGTTTCGGTATCGACGGCAACAATCCCCGATTCATAGGCACGGTCTATCCATTTTTGCAGGGCCTTTGTATCCTGAACCAGTTCATAATCTTCTTTTTCGATTTTGTTTTCGGGTTCAGGCAGTTCTTCCATATCCGGCATATCGGCAAATTTTTGACGAATGCGGGACAGGGTCGAATTAAAGCCAAGGTCACGCAGGAAATCGACCAGCTTTTCAGTGTCCATATCATGAATACCAAGGTCTTCGAGCGCGATCGGCACATCGACATGAGCGTCCAATTTGACCAGCTCACGTGATATGCGCGCCTGATCGGCAAATTCAATCAGGCTTTCACGGCGTTTGTTCTGGGTAATTTCACCCGCGCGCGCCAGCAATGTGTCCAGATCGCCATATTCATTGATCAGCAGGGCTGCCGTTTTCTGGCCGATGCCGGGAACGCCGGGGACGTTATCAATCGAATCCCCCATCAGGGCCTGTACATCAACGACTTTATCGGGCATAACGCCGAATTTTTTCATGACGTCATCATTGTTCATGTAGCGGTATTTCATCGGCTCGAACATGCGAACATGTTCGCCGTCAACCAATTGCATCAAATCCTTGTCGCTTGAAACGATGGTCGCCTTACGTCCCTGTTCAATGGCGCAGCGGGCATAGGTCGCGATAATATCGTCAGCCTCGAAACCTTCAACTTCGACTTGCGGGATTGAAAACGCCTCGGTCGCCTCGCGGATCAGTGCAAATTGCGGGATCAGGTCTTCGGGCGTTTCAGACCGGTTGGCTTTGTATTCGGGGTAAATTTTATTACGGAAGTTCTCGCGCGCTGCATCGAAAATGACAGCGACGGATCGCACATTCATATCTGTGATCAATTTCGTCAGCATATTGGTAAAGCCCAAAACCGCATTGACGGGCACCCCATCGGGTGACGTTAACATCGGAATGGCGTGATAAGCGCGGAATATAAAGCCTGACCCGTCGATCAGGAACAGTTCTTCGTCATGGTTTTCGTTGGATTCGGGCATGGGTTTTACAGCTGTGTTTGACATGCCATTAAGATGGAATCTTTACGCCGAAGAGTCCAGATATAATTCTTAACCGATAGGGGAACGATAGGTGCCGACAAAAGGATTGTAACAAACTCTGACAGTTTCCTTTTTGCCGTCTTTAACAGCGGTGTAGTTACGCTGGTAGTCTTTGCCGCAAACTTTTGGCGAGAATACATAGAGATCGTCGCCGCCTGTAATATTTTCGTAACTGTTTTTAGCGAGGTGATCTTCACCGCGTTCGACAGGGAATAAATATTCACCCATTGGCGTTGCCACTGCAGCGCCTGCGCCGACAAGGGCGACAGATCCGAATAAAGCTAGAAGGTCTTTTCTCATTATCTTGCACTCAAAAATTGAAACTAAAGAAAACCATATCAAAGGCACAACATTATGTCAATGCTCTGGCGTTTGTTTAATGTAATTTAGCGTGCAATTAAAACTGCATAAAGCAATAGGCTGTTACACCCTTCATATTGACCGATATAGGCGGGATCGGTAACTTCGGCGCTTTGGCCATAGTTGGCATCTTTAAATTTGATCGACCAGTGAAGGTTAAGTGTGCCCGTTGTGGTGCCTGCTAGTTTATTAAAAGCGGTACAAACATCTTCAGATACCCATGGAAGGACCAGAAGAAGTTCGGCGCTATCAGAGTTTGCAAGCCCATTATCCGTGCCAACGCCTTGAATATGGGACTTCGCAGTGAATTGATAGTTTCCGTATGCTGCGTGGACTATATCAGGGACCAGCCATCCGGGATTAGGCTGTAAAAAGGCCAGGCCGCCACCATCTGCATGAAAAACTTTGCAGTCATCTGGCGGGGGAGGCGTATATTCAAATCCTACATACACGTTATTGGCAAACTAATTTGATTATTGGTGCATCCGTTTACAAGCTTCATTCGTTGAATGGCAGAACGCAGACTGCCAATATAATTATATATTTCAGAAGCTGCGATTTGGGCCTGTTCTTTATCTGTATTCGAGCTACCGCGTCCTGATTGGGTAATTGCATAAGACAGCGCAGCAAACAGTGCTACGGCAATGAAATCAAGAATAAGGCATTTCCTTTTTGGCTCATATTAATATTTTAAAACAAAATTGTGGCAAAAATAAGGCTTGTCTATCAGGTTTTTATCTTGAGCCAGCTACGGTCATCAAAACTGTCCAGCCCGGGTTTTATTCCTTTGGGCTGGGGGTGCGTTCCAATTAATAATGGATCCTCAACAAGTAATTTTCTCAAGGCGGCTTCTGACGCTTCTAAGGTGTCTTTCACAATGGGATAGCCATCGCTTGTTATAATCACGTCTGATCCTGTTGGAACATCGATGATTTCTATGAAACGTTCAGGAATGTCTTCGCCGTTCATAACCCCAAAACCCCAAGCCGACTTATTATTATTTTCCAAGGATTTTTGGTGGTAACACAATGCTTTCATGGAGGGCATGAACGGATCATCCTTGTATAATTCTTCAGTGGTCGCTCCTGCTTCGATGCGAGAATGAAAAACGGCCTGTCTAAAAGGGATCATTGCATCCATTGCACGTATCGTGCTGTCAAGTTCTTTGCTATTCAATTTTACCTGTATATCTTTTAGGCGGAATAATTGTTTATTTTGCTTTGAATAGATCGCAAGAACGCAAAATGGCCTGAATTCTTTTGGCAGATCACGATCAATTTTTCTTATTTTTAAAAACTCAGCGATAAATTTCATTGCCTGGTGGCCATCAACATCTTTTGAAAGACACTCAATTGCTTCTTTAACTGTTTGGGCGGCAAAGCGTCCGGGGGTTGTGCCTTCTAGCTGAATGCCTGATAAATCAGTTGCACCATCAATGACAGCCACATAATGATCGGTAATAACGATCGCATCTTCGTTTCTTAGGTCGTCACCGTACTTTGATTGGCTGAATTGTTCGATCACTTGCATATCAAGCAACCTCGTATAGCGCAATCGCCGCGGCGTTTGAAACATTCAAACTGGCAATTGGCGGTTGGGTCGGCAGTTTTGCAATAAACTGGCAGGTATCGGCAATTTTTGGGCGCAGCCCGCTGCCTTCAGCTCCCAGCACAATAATCATCTTGTCGCTTTTCGGGATATTGGCCAACGCCTTGTCGGTATGCTCATCAAGGCCGATGCAGGTAAAACCTTCTGCTTTCAGATCCTCTAATGCTGATGACAGGTTAACGACCTGTATAATCGGCACATGCTCGACAGCACCGCAGGCGATTTTCGCCATGACCGGCGTCACATCGCTTGGCATATGGCGGGTTTGGCCGATCAAGGCGATCGCTCCGAAGGCTGCAGCCGATCGCAATATCGCGCCAATGTTGTGCGGGTCTGTGACTTGGTCCAGCATGACTAGAATAGTTTTCTCGCGGATTTTTGATTTGATGATGATGTCGGACAGGAAATGCTCCTCCAACGGATCAATATCAATCGCAATTCCCTGATGCACATGACCCTTGGGGATGATTTTATTCAGGTCATCTTTTTCAGTGATGCGGGCATCGGGCAGGTCGCCGAGGCGCCCGGCATCCTGCAGATCATGCATCATGCCTGGAATCTTGTTGCGGCGGTCGCCGTTCCAGATTCGGTCAGATGTAAAGATCGTGTGGATTTTGCGTTCGGGGTTTTTCAAAGCCTCAAAGCAGGCGTGAATGCCATACAGCATCTGCCCTTTAAAGCGGTATTGTTTCATGTTGGATGTTTTTTTCGTCATTTTGGCCTTTCAGCATTGACAGTGTCGGTCTGATTCAGTATCACATTATCTCTATCACCTCGGCACGGTTGTGCCAAGTCTTGAAATATGGTGGGGTGGCAGAGTGGTCAAATGCAGCGGACTGTAAATCCGCCCTCTTAGAGTACGTAGGTTCAAATCCTACCCCCACCACCATTTAAATAAAGACCGCCTTTCGGCGGTTTTTTTTTATTTAAATAATGTGCGAGTGTTTGAACCGTAAAAGGTTCACGGCAAGCCCGATAGGGCGCAGACGCCACGGAGCGTAGCGAACGTACAATCCTACCCCCACCACCATTTATAAAAAGCGCCCCCGCATGGGGGCTTTTTTTGTGTAAAAATTTAAGAGTAATGCTATTTTGAAATCGTAATGATTTTTTAAATTTAATATTTTAAGACCATATAAAAGGAATTTTTAAAATGAAGCTCGTTCAGAAACAAGAAGACATCCCCAACGAAGTCATGGCAGTACTGTTTTCCGTCTGGGACAGTTTAAAAGGGGATGACCTTTTACCCGTCGGCAGTCGCCTTGGGGAATACGGATTCGACACGGTTTCGGCCTTTTGTAAATTTGCGCAGGTCGATGAAGAAAACCGCGTGCGCTATGTCAAGGTAGGGGATGCGATTAAAGAGCTCTATGGTCAGGACTTTGAGGGCGCATATCTGGATGAGTTATTCGATCCGTGGGTGCGTAAAGCCGTTGTAGAAACATACGAAACATGCATTTCACAAAAAAAAGTGATTTACGAGAGAAAAGGGTTTTCAACAATTATCGGCAGTGTCGGATATGAATATCTACTGATGCCTTTTTGCGGAGAAGACGGCACGTCGGTTCAAAAAATTGTCTCCTGTCTTATGCCGTTGGATGCCAAAATTAAAAAAGATTCAGATTGGCGTGAAGCTGTGTCTGTAACGCCGTGGTTAAAAAGATAAACCGGTTTTTTATTCCGCTACCTTCTTGACGAATTCCGATTTTAAACCCATCGGTCCAATGCCGGGGACTTTGCAGTCAATATTGTGATCGCCTTCGACCAATCGGATATTTGTGACTTTGGTGCCGATCTTGATGCCGGATGATGATCCTTTGACCTTCAGGTCCTTGATCAGTGTGACCGTATCGCCGTCCTTCAATGGTGTGCCATTTGCATCGCGCACATCAAGCGTGTCCTCGGCCATATCGGCATCTGACCAGACGTGGCCGCATTCGGGACAATTATAAAGGCTGCCATCATCATAGGCATATTCTGACTGGCATTTGGGGCAGGGCGGTAATGTTGTCATGTTCAAATCCTTGGTTTCTTCCCCATATTATCCGGAGGATGCTGAAACACAAGCTTCTTTACATTTCCATATTGGCTTGCTATCGTGTGCCGATATCAAAAATTCGGGAATAAAGAGATGATCAGAATTGGCCTGACAGGTGCGATTGGAAGCGGTAAATCAACATTAGCTAGAAAAGCCGCGGCTGATCTTAGCATTCCTGTTTTTGATGCCGATCAGGCAGTGCATGATTTATATGCATCCGACATACAGCTTCATAAATTTCTTGTCGAGAAATGCGGTAAAAAAGTTTTAAAAGATGGTGCGGTCGATCGCGGCGTTTTAAAAGCTTTTATGCTGAACCCCGACAATAAAACCGAATGGCAGGAAATCGAGGCCACCGTTCGCCATCGCGTTTGGGACGTATATCAGGAGTTTTCCAAAAAGCACGAGGCCGAGGGTGCGGATTATATTATCGCGGATGTACCGTTTTTATTTGAAGACGGTGCCGAGCCGCATTTCGATTATACCATCAATGTTTTCCTGCCGTACGAACAGCAAAAGGCACGTGCCTTGTCGCGTCAGACGCCAAAGCTGAGCGAGGCTGACTTTGAAAAGCGCTATGCCGCCTTTCTGCCGATGGAACAGCGCAACCGCCGCGCTGATTTTACCATTGATAATTCGGGCGAGGTGGATGCCAGTTTCCTGCAATTCCGTGCCCATTTGAAAAACATGAAAGATGCCCAAAAGCCGGCCAGCCTGTCGCAATCGTTCAATGACGCTGTCGTTTATGTCGGATCGTTTGACCCGATGACTTTGGGCCATGTCGATGTGATCCGCAATGCAATTAAAATGCCTTACAAAAACATCTATGTGGCCGTTGGTGTAAACCCCGCGAAAAAGCCGATGTTTACAACCGAAGAGCGTTTGAAAATGATCGAGCGCGAAATGGACCGCGATATTCGCCCGCATTTGGCACCGGGCCAAAAAATTATTGTCACATCTTATGAAGGGATGACTGTCGATTTCATGAAAAAGGTCGGCGCATCAATGTGTATTCGCGGCCTTCGCGGTATCAATGATATGGAGGAAGAGGGCAACCTTGCCGCCGTCAACCGCGGTTTGTTTGCGGATGCTTTGGATGAACCGGGATCGGCTGAATTCAGCCAGGTTTATTTTGCGGCATCCAATCCTGACCTGCGTCATGTATCATCGTCTTTCGCGCGTGCGATTTGCACAGGTAAGCGTGATTTGTCGTTGTTGCGTTATGTCTCGTCCGATGTTGCGGCCAAGATGATTGCCAAGCGCGACAGGAAAAAAGATGGGCAAATCGATAACGTATACCGCACCCCGACACATGCTGAATTGGAGAATCTGAAATCTCTGTGGGACCAATATGTTCCGCAAAACGCAAAGACCGATCACATCTTTAAGGATCTGCTTGCGAAATATAGCGAGCCGCACCGCGCCTATCATAATGTCGGCCATCTGGTGGAGGTCTTTGAAGCGTTTAAAGAATATGAAGACCGCTGGCAGGACCCGCAAGCGGTTGCGTTGGCAATGTTCTATCATGATGCTGTTTATGATGTCTTGCGAAATGACAACGAAGGGCAAAGCGCAGAATATGCCAGACAAATGCTGTTGGATTTGAAATTAAGCGATGAAAAAATCAATCGGATTTGTGACATGGTCAAGCTGACAGAAACGCATATGGTTTCTAAAAATGATTATGACGCAGCCTTGATGTTGGATATCGATATGGCGGTTGTCGGTCAATCCGCGGATAAATACCAAAGATACGCCAAAGCCGTCCGTGCCGAATATTTAACAGGTTTTTCCGCTGATAAATATGCCGAGGGGCGCACTGCCTTTCTGGCGAGTGTAAAATCAAAAAGCCGCATTTTCATTACGGATGAATTTGAAAATAAATTCGGGCAACAGGCGATTTTGAATATGGCTGCAGAGCATAGAGGCTTGGTCGCAGGTCGGAAACCACAAGCAAAAGCGACACCGAAGAAATAATTAAACGCACATAAAACGTTTTTTCGGTGGTGGCTGTTTTGGCGGGTATTTACTGTACATTTCAGTCAGAAATTTGCTGTCAAAATCCATGGCGAACAGTTCTTCGTTTACCCACTCGGGATGGATTTTCAATGCTTTACGCATGAAGTCTTCACGTAGGCGTACACCCTGATGAATGTCCAGATAATCACAATTCGGAAAGCGGATTACATCCTCCCAGAAGGACGGATCCTCGCGGATATCCCAATCGATATAGTTTCTGAAATCCATATCAATCATCAAAAGCTCTTTTAAAAACTTGCGATCTTTTAAAAGCTCGCCATGTATGGCGGGGCCGATATCAGATGATATTTTGGCCGCCTCGATGATAAAGTCTTTGTCCCGACAAAAATATTTGGCATGTGCCAATACTTCGGGTTTTGTCTGTGCCACGTCCAGGATATAGTGGTGGTCTTTTTCGATGCCGTTCTGGCAGAATTTTAAAAGCAAAGGTTCAACGCGAATAGCATCCCGCCATAGTTTTTGATCGGCCTTTATAACATCGCAAGAATGAGATAATGCGCGCGCAGTCATACGACCATTTGTGATGAGGTAATTTGCAAAATCTTTAGATATTTGCATGTCATTCGGTAAATGTTCATAAAAAGACGGCCAAATCGCCAGTATTTCAGCGGCCATATCATAGTCTTGTAATACGGATGTCGGCAGGCCGGTGTAAAATTCCTCGTTATAGCCATATTCATCCAGCAGCGATGTCAAAAATTTCTTATCCGTTTTCAGGCGCGGTGATAATGCCTGTAAAAAGGCTGTTTTGTCAGACAGCTTGTATGCTTTCATCATGAAATTGGGGTTGTCGGCCAGTTTCGGATGACAATGTGAAATGGCTTTCGGGTTCACTTTTATGGCGGCAGCCATAAATTTTTGACGGATTGATATTGTCCTTGGGACGGATATTTCTTTTTCCATGGCGATATCTTTAAGCGCATCTGTCCAGCGTTTTTGTTTACCTGTAAATTCGGGCACTCTATCAATGGGTTCGGATGTCCATGGTTTGTATAAGGCCAATGTATCAATGACGGTTGTCGTTTCAACATCTATCGGTTTTGACCGTATGCTAAAATCTTTTCTGACTTGATGAAGTTTGATGTGCTCGGGCGCCTGCGCAATCTGATGTGCGCGTTCCCAGAATTTTTTTAAACGTTCAGGGTTAGGTGATCCGTCGCGGCTTTCAAGGCATGCATACCAGAATAATGTGCGAAGCGGCTGGTGCGTTTCAAAGGCCGCAAACCAGTCCTCCAGGCCCGGCTGCATGCCATAGACCGATGTCATGGTGTGGCTGATCAAGTCTTGGCCGTGCGCCATTGCCCGCCCACGTTTAAAGGCTATTTTTTTATTAAGTTTTATATTGTTTGTAGACGACCCATTATAATTTTCGTCCGCATCATATATGACGGGCACAGAGATTAGATGGTTGTTTTTTCCCTTGATGCGTATGATGCCAACATTTTTTTCATAGAAATCCCCCTGTTTCTGACTGGTTTTTTGCATGGCTTTTCTAAGAGATGCCATGTGTTCACTGGCATGCATTTCCCCAGAGATATGCTCGATACCGGGATAGATGGCAATTTTTATATCGCCCTCTTCAACCCAACCGAGTGGCTGTAAAATTGTAGGGTTAACCAAATCGGCAATATCCGTTTTGCCGAGGCGCAAAACGAGCTTGTGGCTTTCAATAAAGACAATACCGTGATGCGTGCCATGTAATATTTGGCTTTTTTCAGGGAAAGGAAGGCCCAGTTTTTCGAAAAGCCTTTCATATATCTTTTGCTTGCCTGTAAAAATGTAGGGCCATTGATAGTCGGAATAATCATCCTTGCCGTGGGTGCGGCATTGACCGTATTCGAATATGTGCGGTTGGTCTGACATCTTAAACCTATAAAATTTAAAGATTTAAAATATCAAAAATTATGAAAAATGTCAATGGCTATATACTGTTGCCGACTTTTCGGGCGCGCGCAGGGCGGTCAATGTCGATAGCTAATTCCAAGCCTACAGAAACCAATAAATTCCATCCTGCCATCAATTGTAAATAGTTATTAAAACCGGCAACTTCGGGTATCTGGATTGTTGGAAAAGGCGTGTCTTTCGATGAAATCGCAATCACTTTGATATTCGCCCCTTTAATCAAAATACGTTCATAGGCCGCCATCTCGGCATCAAAGGGATCGATCAGAACCAACAGCTCGTTGTCCTCCATCACTTCTTCGATGCCATGCAGGGCGTATGTACCCTCTAGAAAGCTGCTTTTCTTGCGGATGATCTCGTTGGTTTTCAGGGTTAATTCTTCCGCGACGCCGTCCTCGCGTCCGGCAAAATAGATATGGTCAGCGCGGGCCATGTCATTAATGATTGTTTCGGGTATATCCTGACGCAAAACATCGTCTGCCGCATCGCCTGCATCAAACTGGTTTTCCCATTCGGGGCCTTGCAATATTGATTGATAAACCAGGGCCTGTTCAACCACGCTTTTGGTGGCGGCGACGGCCTGTTCCGATCCACAAGATAAAATGCGTGTATCGTCGGCTACTTTTTCCAAAGCCGTTTTGTGATTGGCGGTGACGGCAAAACGACAGGCGTCAGGCATAGATGAATAGAGGTCCACCAGTTCGCGCGTTTGGCCACTGTTGCTGGCTGCCAGCAATATATATTTTCTAAGGTCATAGTCGGCGGCCTGCCGCGCGCCGTGGGTCAGGATGTTCCATTCAACTTTTTGCTTAAGGGCATGATCCAGCATGTTTTTCGCGGGAAAGATCCGGCTGGACCCTTCGCCTGTCACAAACAGATGTTTTGTCTTTTTGATTTTATTGGCCCAGTCTTGTGCCAGTTCGGGCCGAAAATTACGGATAATTTCGGGCGTCTCCAACATTTCATTGATCAGGTGATATTTTTCGGAAGGGCGCATGCTGTCCTAAACTTTATTAATCTTTAAACTATATTATAGTGTTAGATAGGAGATGTCATGACGATTTGTATAGTATCCCCACATCTTGATGATGCGGTTTTATCCTGCGGGATCAAAATCCAGCGCGCCCGTGCGGATGGGCGGCGCGTCGTCATTGCCAATATCTTTTCCGAAGGCACAAATTCAGATACACGTCAGGCCGAGGAAATTAATGTTGCCCGTGAAATCGGGGCCGAGGCCTTTTTCCTGAACGAACTGGATGCGCCGGATCGCGATGAAAATTTTGAAACATCGCAGCAGATTTTTTTCGGATCAATGGATGATGTATCTGACGACTTTATCGAACATGTCAAAAGTAGGCTTGTGGCTTTTTTCAAAGATCATAATGTTGATACAGCCTATTTCCCACTAGGGGCGGGCAATCATATTGATCACCGCATTGCGCACGCGGCGGGCCGCTTGATGATAGATATTGATGTGCGCTATTATGAGGATAGGCCATATATTTTGTGGCCCGGCATCTTACAAAGCCGCATGAACACATTAAAATTAAAAACAGATGTCGAGCCCGCCAGCAAAGATGATATGCGCGAAACGCTGGGGCATTTTCATTATCATACAAAATTGCCCAAAGGGGCATTTGGCGAGGAGAACCTGAAATTATATTTAAAAGGTCTTGATAAGCCGGACAGTTATGATGCCAGCGCCAATAAAATCGAAGAGTTAACGGCTGCAAACCACGAAGTCGAAAAGACCTATAAAGCGCTGGCGCATTATAACAGTCAAATGGATTTCATTTTCCCTGACTTTGAAACTTTCAAACGCGACAGTCTTGCACATGAACATCACCGCACAGGCCAGAATGCCTATATTGAAAGGCATTGGCAGATAAAAGATTTAAGCTGATTTTTTATGACGCTTTTTCAGGACCTCGTAGGTCAAAAGAACGATCGGGTCGGCAGGGCCCATTTTCTCGCGTTCTTCAAATAGCTGATAGCAAATGTCCTCGTACGAAAATTCGGTAATACCGTCATTTTCAAGTAAGGCCTCGATATAGCGTATCGCGCGGTCGATCAGTTTGTTATTGCTGGGTTTCACCCATGTCATGATGTTGCTTTCGATACGTTTCAGGCGTCCCATCACAAGGGCTGAATGAATATTCAACAGCAGTTTCAGAAACAGTTGTTCCAAGAGGGGGGGCAGCCCTGATACATCAATGCTGTGTGATGCGGGGCCTAGTTTAAAGGTCATATCACCGCCATCACGTGTGATAATGAAACGTTCAAGTTTTGCGGGCGCAACCAGATCTGTTCGATGTTGCAATGCGTTTACTGAAAAATCAAAGCCCATCAGACGTTCAGTGTTTGCAAGGCCCAGAGTTTCCGGCCAATCTGTGGAAAAAGGCTGGCGCAGTAAAATTTTATCCCACCCCTGTTCGGGGGTTTTCGCATCCGGCATATAAATATAGGCAAGGGCCGGCCTGGGGGTTTCATCATTTCTGTTTTCAAAATTCTGCAGCGAGAACGTCGGTGCGCGTTCGGTCGTGTCGGTTAAAATCGTCATGCCGTATATATCTGTTTCATACAGCATATAATCACCGCGTTCATATACGTCGGATTCTTCTATGGCGAAGTCTTCCAGAAAGCCGAAATCGGTATTTTGCAAGAAACCTATAAATTGGCTCAGATCAAGGCCGTCGGTTTCGCCAGCGGCACACATTAATGCATAGCCGACACCGAGCTGCAGCGCTGTTGTTGATTGCAGGCGCGTTGATCCTGATATCGCCATCGGGCCGACATACAGGCATATCTTTTCAATATCCGGATTTTCCAGTACACGGCGTGACCGCTCAACATGTTTGATCAACAAATCGTCGGGATTACTGTACAGATAATAAGGTTTACGTTTCGAGACTTTGGCGGCTTCCTCGGTTGCGCCGATAACAGATGGCGTTTCACCGCCTTCAGTACAACTGACCAAAAGGTCGTTTTCGGTAAACCCCATATCATGCAGATGGCGTGCGCCGATGGCGGGGAAGTCTTCAAAACTTTCCATCGCATAAACCAGCGCAACATCGCCGCCGGTCATAAAACCAAAAACTTTATTGGCCATATCTGGGTTATTCTGATGCACAAAGCGCCAGGCATATTCGATTGATAATGACAGGCGTCCCGTTGCACCACAGCCATAAAAGAATATGCGCCCGCCTTCATCAAGCGTATCACGCATAACGGCTTGCAGTTTTTTCAGTTCGGGCAATTTATCCATGACATCTTTGATAACGCCGATATCAATTTGTTTGATGGTTTCGATCGCTGTTTGTAAATCTTCACGCGTTTCTCGGGCCAGATCTCGCGTCTTGGGATGGCGCTGTTCGGTAGGCAATACACCCAATTTGAATTTATGCGCAACTTTTAAAAAAGCGTCTGCCTGTTCGCGTGAAGAAAGTTTCATGACAATATTCAAATCTGTTCGGGCGCATTTGTCAATAAACAAACATGGAACAAAAATCGTTCGAATCCGTATGTAGGGTGTAAGGAAATCAAACGAAAGGAGACTCTTATGTCTTTGAAAAAAGAGAATAAAATTTTAAATCAACTAGCGGATATCAACAAAGATGCTTGCGAATTTTATGAAGATGCTAGCGAAAAAGTTTCAAGCCCAAAGCTTAAGCAAACCTTCCGCGATCTTGAATCGTTACACCGCCATGTCATGACAGATTTGCAGTCTGTTATCATCAGAAATGGCGGCGACGCCGAAGCTGACGAAACGATGCGTGGCCAGTGGGCACAATTCTGGGGCGAACTGAAAGCCAAAGTCAGTAATGATATGGACGCAACGCTGGTGTCTGAGCTGGAAGAAGCAGAAGATCGTTGCCTGCACAGTATGGAAGAGGCGCTGCAAAGTGTTGATCTAAGCGAGCCTACACGTGAGCGTTTGCAAAAGGATATGCGTTCGTTAAAGCGCAGCCATGATTATATGAAATCATTACAAGACATTATGAAGGCTTCATAAGCTTTTGATAATATAGAACAATCACATCCTTTGTGATAATGTGAAATCGCCCGGTGTAAAAAGCCGGGCGATTTTTTTAACTAAGCAAGTTATTTTACATAAATATTGACAAGGTGTATGTTCGATGCTAGTATGACTTCATAGATTTACGAAACAAGGACTGGGACAAAATGAAACTATCTGGATTATTTTTTGGTGATAAAAAAGTCGTTATTCCCCCACATGAAAATGTGACAAGCAATGTGAAGGCGCTTTTTCAAAATGCAGTAGCAAGGGCAAAGGCAACAAACACCAGCTCATATGGTGACGCGATGAACGGTGTTGCAAGTATTGCAACAGCCCTTATCAAGATGGATGCGATTGAAGGTTTAGAACTTAAGAAAAATTTGCAAAGCGTTTTTGATTTGGCCGTTACTGAGGCTAAGAAAACAAACGGTTCTCAATATGATGCAAGTTTAAATGCTGTGGGCAATCTGGCTCAGGCTTTAAATGCCTTGGAAGAACATGAACAGAAACTGGCGGCCGAAGCCAAGCTTAAAAGACCGCTGCCGCGTAAGACGACTGACACAGCGTCAGTTGCGCCTTAATTCAACTTAAGTTTATTAAGGTAAGGGTGTGATTTTCACACCCTTATTTTTGTTTTTCAGCGTGATAATAATTTTTCATTGACTTATGCTCAAATTGAGAATATTAAGAAAGGGCTTTACAGAAATACGTTTCATCTGGTATCAAAACGGTATTCAGATAAATCATTGAAAACGCTCTTTAACCTGGGGAGGTCCATACTATGAGTGATCCAAAAACCACACCTGTAATTGTCGGATATGTCCGCTCACCTTTTACACAAGCCTATAAAGGCGATTTGAAAGGCGTGCGCGCCGATGATATGGCGGCGCAGGTTGTTCGTGCTTTGCTTGAAAAAACAGGCGTTAACCCTGAACTGATCGAAGATTTGAAACTGGGGAACGCCTTCCCTGAAGGCGAGCAAGGTCTGAATTTGGCCAAGAACGTTGCCTTTCTGGCTGACCTGCCGAAATCGGTTGCAGGCGTGACAACAAACCGTTTCTGCGGGTCATCGATGCAGACATTGATTGATGCGGCGAATGCCATCCGCGCAGGCGAGGCCGAGGCCATCATCGCTGCCGGCGTTGAATCCATGAGCCGTATTCCAATGGGCGGTTTTAACGTCAGCCCGAACCCTGAATTGGTCGAGCGCTATCCTGCGGCCTACATCGGTATGGGCGAGACAGCTGAAAACGTCGCCAAAAAATACAATGTAAAACGCAGCCTGCAGGAACAATTTGCCGAAGCATCACACAAAAAAGCCGCCAAAGCTGTTGAAGACGGTCTGTTTAATGACGAGATTGTCGGCATTTCAACCAAAGACGGCAAAACGATTTCAAAAGACGGCTGCATTCGCCCTGATACGAACGCTGAAAAATTGGCTAATCTGAAGCCTTCATTCTCTGCCAAAGGTAGTGTGACGGCTGGTACGTCTTCGCCACTGACCGATGGCGCTGTGGCTTTGATGGTTGTATCCGAAGAATTTGCCAATAAACACAAACTGCCGATCATGGCCAAGGTTAAGGCCAGCGCAACTGTTGGCTGTGATCCTGAAACTATGGGCATGGGCCCTGTCGAGGCTACAAAAAAGGTCCTGAAAAAAGCAGGCCTGACCCTGCAGGATATTGATGTTATTGAACTAAACGAGGCCTTTAGCTCCCAATCACTGGCGTGCATGCACAAGCTGGGCATGGATCAGAAAAAGGTCAATAAAGATGGTGGCGCGATTGCTATGGGCCATCCGCTGGGCGCATCAGGTGCGCGTATTTCCGGCAAGGCGGCGCAAATCTTGCAACGCGAAAGCGGTAAATACGCTTTGGCGACCATGTGTATCGGCGGCGGACAGGGTATAGCTGTCGTGCTGGAAAACCCGTCTGCAGGTCAGGCGAAAAAACCAGCCCAGAAAAAAGTTGCTACACCAAAGAAATAAGGGGGGATAAATCATGACGATTAAAAAAGCTGTTGTCATTGGCGCCGGTGTTATGGGCGCAGGCATTGCCGCACAATTGGCGAATGCCGGAATTGAAGTCGAAATGCTGGACATCGTGCCGCGCAATCTGGAAGAAGGCGGCGACCGAGATGCAATCGCAAAAGGCGCCTTGGCCAAAATGATGAAACAAAAGCCAGCACCTTTTATGCATAAACGTAACGCCAAGCTTGTCCGCCCGGGCAATACTGAAGATCATATGGATCGCCTGAAAGATGCCGATCTGATTATCGAGGCGGTGATTGAGAACCCGAAAATCAAATCAAACCTGTTCAAGCGTATCGATGAACATCGTAAGCCGGGCTCGATCGTGGGTTCAAATACATCGACTATCCCATTGGAAACATTGAAAGATGGTCAGTCGGATGCGTTAAAAAAAGATTTGGTGATTACACACTTCTTTAACCCGCCACGTTATATGCCATTGTTGGAATTGGTATCTTCAAAAGATAATGATCCGAAAACAGTTGATCGTCTGGCTGAATTTATGGACAAGGAAATGGGGAAAACCGTTATCCGTTGTAACGATACGCCGGGCTTTATCGCGAACCGCGTCGGCACATATTGGCTGACCGTTGCGATGGGCGAGGCTTTGAAAGCGGGTCTGACCCCTGAAGAGGCTGATGCGATTGCCGGTAAGCCAATGGGCGTTCCGAAATCAGGTATCTTTGGTCTGGTTGATATGGTTGGTCTGGATCTGGTGCCGTATATCGGCAAAAGCCTGTATGAAAATGTACCTGCCAACGATGATTTCAAAAATGTGCATAAGGAAATCCCGCTGGTCCCAAAGATGATTGAAGAAGGATACACCGGCCGTAAAGGTAAGGGTGGTTTTTACCGCATGAATAAAGAGGGCGGTAAAAAACAATTGGAAGTGATCGATCTTTATGCTGATGATATTACCTATAGTCCAATCAAAGAACCGAAAATGAAGTCTGGCAAGCGCGCCAAAAAAGGCGGTTTAAATGGACTGATCAAGGGCAAGGATGCGGAATCTCAATATGCATGGGAGGTTTTGAAAAAGACGCTGACCTATGCTGCGGAAATGGTACCGCAGATCCATGATGATATCATGGCGATCGACGAAGGGATGAAGCTGGGCTATAATTGGAAGCGCGGACCCTTTGAAATGATTGACAAAATTGGCGTCGATAATTTCATCAAGCGTCTGGAAAAAGACGGCGTTGAAATCCCCGAGGCTTTGAATGCCGCCCGCGGAAAATCATTCTATAAAACAATTGATGGCACGTTAAACCGTCTGTCGGTTGCTGATGGCGAATATAAACCTGTCGAACGTGCTGAAGGGGTTTTGCTGCTATCCGACGTGAAGCGCGGTGCAAAACCTGTTACTAAAAACAGATCGGCCAATGTTTGGGATATCGGCGACGGCGTTCTGTGTCTTGAATTCACATCACCTGCAAATTCACTGGACCCTTGGACAATGAAAGCCATAAATAAAGCCTGTGATCTGGTCGAAAGCAACAAAAACGGCTACAAAGCGCTGGTCATTCACAACGAAGGTCAAAACTTTTCGGTTGGTGCCAATATCCAACTGGCAGAATGGGTTGCACAGGGTAAACAATACTGGCTGATCAAAAAAATGGTCAAAAATGGTCAGGATACATATAAACGTCTGAAATATGCGAATTTCCCTGTCATTTCCGCACCGCACAATGCGGCCATGGGCGGTGGCTGTGAAATCCTGCTGCATTCAGATGCGGTTCAGGCACATGCCGAAACCTATATGGGGCTTGTCGAGCTGGGCGTTGGCCTGATACCGGGTTGGGGTGGTTGCACGGAAATGCTGCGCCGTAATTTTGAAAACAAACGTCGTCCGGGTGGCCCGATGCCACCTTTGACAGCAACTTTCGAAACAATCGCCATGGCCAAGGTCAGCACATCTGCTGAAGAGGCGCGATCCATGCTGATGCTGAACAAAGACAGCGATATTTCAATGAATAAATCGCGCTTGCTGGCGGATGCGAAAGCCAAAGCCTTGAAAATGGTCGATGATGGCTATACACCGCCTAAACCTGCCACATTCAGATTGCCTGGCGCGCCCGGTCGCGCAGCCGCACAATTGGCGGTCAATGGTATGTTTGATCAAGGACTTTTAAGCTCGTATGCAGTTGTTATGGCTGACCAGCTCGGTGAAATTTTGTCCGGTGGTCATAAGGCTGACGCCAGCGTCGAAGTGAAAGAAGATGACATTCGCGCACTGGAATTGGAAGCCTTTATGCGTCTGGTGCATGATCAGCGCTCGCGTCAGCGCATCCAGCATATGTTAAAAACTAATAAACCATTGGATCAGAACAAGGATTTTCTGGCCGAGGACAGAAAGCTGGAGGTAACGACATCTGAATTGCGCCGTAGCCTGAAGGGTTCAACAAGTTTGACAGGTGCACTACACAAGCCGTCTAAGGCTTTGAAGAAAAAGCTGGAGCCATCCTTTAACGCGGCTGCCCTTATTTTGAAAGGCAATCCGGAAAACGAAAACAAAGCGGCGCCAACGGTTATAAAGCAAATTGTTAAAAAGCCGGTCGAAAATAAAGAGCCAAAAGAACAGCCCGAGACTCCGAAAGGGTCAAAGGCCGCGCCTAAAAAATAAATTGGGCTTAGGTATCAGGAAAAGCACTGTATTTTACAGTGCTTTTTTTTGTGAACTTTTTAAAAATTATATTGTTTGTTCAATAACAGTTTAAAGCAGTGGGGGCGGTATATAGAGAGGTTTTAAGTGGAATTCTTAAACGGATTTTTTGACCTGCCGTGGGAAATATTTTGCGTTTACGCCGTGATTATCGGTGTATTCATTTCTTTTATTTACGAGCGCTTTCCAGCTGACATCACGGCCATGGGCGGGTTTATCCTTTTGATTGTATTGGGTATTTTGGACCGCGACCTTGCATTGAGTGTGTTCAGCAACCCCGCGCCTATTACCATCGCTGCCATGTTTATTATTTCGGCGGCCCTTGAAAGAACGGGTTGCGTGCAGGTTTTAGGCTATATGATTGGCAAAATCGGCGGAAAATCCCAATTAAGGTTGATGTTGGTGGTTATGCCGATTGTTCTGGTGATGTCGGCTTTAATGAATAACACGCCGATTGTGATTATTTTGACACCTGTTTTGATTACCTTGGCGCGTAAAATCAACCTGCCTTCGTCCAAGATCCTGATTCCCCTTTCTTATGCTGCTATTCTGGGCGGATGCATGACAATTATCGGCACATCGACCAATATTCTTGTTAACGGTATCGCTATAGATTCCGGTCTTGAAGGTTTTAATATGTTCGATATTACAATGCCGGGCCTGTTAATTGCCGCTGCCGGCTTTGTCTATATGTTTTTTATCGGTCGTTTTTTACTGCCGGATCGACCCTATTTTGCGAATTTACTACAGGCCGGTGAAGGAAAAAGATTTATAACTCAGGTTATGGTTCCCAATGACAGCGAATTGATCGGAAAAGAGTTAAAAGACATTCCTGCATTTCGCGGTGAAGGTGCTGAAATTATCGATATTTTACGCCACGGGGATTCATTGCATCAAAAACATGGCCTTATTTCGTCCGACCTTCATGTCAGGGCGGGTGACCGTATCGTTCTGGAGAGTAACACAAGCGAGATATTAGGGATTAAGGAAACCGGCGCGTTTGTTTTGGATCACCGCCATAAAGGGTCAGAAGAGGCGAGTGAAGAGGAGCACATTATCGTTGAGGGCGTAATTTCGAAATCATCGCCCTTAGTTGGAAAATATATCTCCAGCCTTAATTTTCGACAGGCTTATAATGTTATTGTCATGGGGATTAACAAGATGGAAAATCGCATCCTTGTTAAACGTCGCGCGCACATAATCGAGCCCGGGGACAGTATATTGCTGGAGGGTCCGGCCTCGCAACTGCCCGGAATGTTTGAGGAAAACGGAATTGCAAACCTTAGCATACCGCAGGAGCGCTCCATTCGGAGAGATAAAGCCCCTATAGCTCTTGTAACCATTCTGGCGGTTGTTATTCTGGCGGCCTTCAATATTCTGCCAATAGTTCTGCTGGCCATGGGCGGTGCGGGCTTTGTTATTTTAACGCGCTGTGTTGATCCGCGAGATATCTACAAAACAATTGACTGGTCGATATTATTTTTGATCTTCGGGATGTTGGGCATTGCGTCAGCAATGGAGGTCACGGGTGCAGCGGATGTCTTTGTCAAATTCATTGTCGCCATGACTCAAAATCACGGCCCGCTTGTGTTACTGGCATGTTTTTATGCTTTAACCAGTTTTTTAACAGAAATGGTCAGTAATAATGCGGTCGCGGCCCTTATGGCGCCGATCGCAATCGGCGTTGCGGCGGCCACAGGATATGACCCTAAACCCTTTCTGGTAGCTGTCATGTTCGGGGCCAGTGCCAGCTTTGCAACGCCTATCGGTTATCAGACAAATACATTTGTCTATGCCGCGGGTGGTTATAAATTCAAGGACTTTCTTAAGGTCGGCGTGCCCATGAATATCATCATGTTTATTGTCGCTGTGATGACCATTCCGTATTTTTGGCCGTTTTAAACGTTTTTTTAAGTAAAAAAACCTATAATATAATGGAAGGATAGTGTTTAAAAAACGCTTGCGGAGGCCATAATATTTAGTTTTCTAAGAAACAATAAAGGGTTTACCTTTCTTGAAGTTGCAATGGTATTTGCAATGATGGGCTTTCTTTTAGCGCCTATTTACTATGTAATGTTCAGCTTGATGCGCATGGGTCCGACAGACCAGCGCCTGGAAACAATTCGTTACGGTATTGGTGAATATTACCGCATATGGGGGCGTCTGCCGTGTCCTGGTAATTTGAATGCTGCTCCGGGGGCGGCGGGATATGATGCAGAAACCCGTAATGGTACGAATGTGTGTACCTCCGGCATTAACGTTGGTGGTGCGACGGGTATTTATATCGGATCCGTACCTGTGCAAGACCTGGCAGCTGCGATGGATTGTTTATCTGGCACACAAAGGGCTACATATGTTGGGAACCTTCCAGTTGATGCCCAAAATATTTTGCAGCGTAATTTAACGCGCATGCGTGATGCGGCCAAAGGGAACGCTGAAAAATACGCGATCCAAAAACAAAATTGCGTCACCGTGGATATGTTATTGGACGAATATGATAATAAAATCGTCTATGCTGTGTCGCAAATCACAACAAGAATTGCAACGATGGACCCTGCGCTTGATTTAAATGCAAACCCTGCTGACGATATGGGTAAAATCATTATTCGCGATAATGTGGGGCAGGCATTAAGTTCAAAAGGACAATGGTTTGTTCTGGCTAGTCTGGGTAAAGACGGTAAGGGTGCACATGATCGGTTTGGAAACGTTGGTATCCCTTGTACGGCACAACCCGGTTTTGATCAGGAAAATTGTGATCATGCAAACAATATCTTTCGTTCAATGCCTGTTGCTTTGACAAACGATGCCAACCACTTTGATGACGAGGTGGATTATTCGCTGGATAATGCGCTCAGCGAACATTCCTTCTGGTATTGGAAAGATTTAAATGAGGACGGGCAAAGGGATCTGACGTTCCAGCCTAATACCCGAATTGTTATCGACACACCGGCTACTGTTGGCGCAAATGATAAAGTGGTTCTTGGCGCTGGTAATCTAGCGATTAAACAGGATGCCGGTGGGGGCGGAAACATTGAGGTCCAGGGCACGGACAAGGGGTTTTATTCGCCCAAGTTCTGTTACGATACAGGCTCTAGCTGTCCACCTTAATCACGATGAGGATTTTAGCAAAGATATGAAACATATTTTTAAGCAGCAATCAGGTTTTACTTTGGTCGAAATGTCGGTCGTTATCATCGTCCTCAGTTTTATTATGGTGCCGATTTTTAATTTTATGGTCGAACAGCAGCGCCATGAACAACAGATTGAGGCGGAAGAAGTCAACGAGCGTGTATTGGCGGCATTGGCCCTGTTTGTAAAAGATAACGGCCGTTATCCGTGCCCTGCATTGGCCTCATTGACATTTGGTGACGCCGCCTTCGGACATGAAGATTGTAGTGCGCCGGGGGCGGCCGTCATACAAGGTGATCTGCCCTTTTTCGAATTGGGGGTTCCCTATAATCTGATCTATGACACGCATGGTAATAAATATGTTTATGCTGTGTCTTCAGATGAAACCGTTACAACGACCTTTACCGGCGGCGGCGATATAACGATATGGGACGAAAACGACGTGCCTATTGTGGATAATGCTCCATTTGTCGTTGTCAGTCTGGGGGGGGATAACAAGGGGACATCTGTTAACCCTGCAAACCATAGAATAAGAAACAACAGCTGCAATCCTCCCGGCGCGGGCAATCCGCAGGACTCAGAAAATTGCGATAACGATACTATATTCAGGGATATGCCATACAGCGCAATGCAGAGCCCTGATGATAACGATCATTATGATGATCTGATTTTTTACGATATAGCGCGTGAAGAAAGCACACTTTGGGTAAACCGCAAAAACGCGGCGGGTACGGGAATGGATGTGACCAATAGAAACACCGGCAACATTGGAATTGGCTCTTACGCTACGGGCGCACCGACCGACAAGCTGGAAGTTATGGGCGGCAATATGAAGATTGATACCGGTGATGTAAAGGTATGGTTGGGTGGTAAGGTTGAGGGCAAGTGTTTTCGCAGAACGGGAACAGATTGTAATTAGGGTTTAGAAATGGATATCAGAAATTTAAAGAATGATAGAGGTTTTACGCTGATAGAGCTTTCGGTTCTGGTTCTGATTCTCAGCTTTCTTCTTGTGCCTTTGTTTAATTACATCCACCAGCAACGCGCCCAAAAAGAGCGCATAGAAGTCGAAGCGATCAACGAACGCCTTTTGGCAGCTTTGTCCGTTTATCTTAAAAGTAATGGGCATTTTCCGTGCCCGGCAAATCCCGCTCTATCCTATGGTGATGCAAATTTTGCACGCCAGATGGACTGTAGCGTTATTGGCGGTACAGTTGTACAGGGGGATGTGCCGACCTATGATTTGGGTATTCCCTATCGTCTGATGTTTAACGTACATGATTACAAATATTTATATGCAGTGACCCGTGTCGAGGCGGTTCCCGGAAGTTACACAGGCGGCGGCGCGATTACGGTCACGATTGAGGACAATTTCGGCGCCACAACGACCGTGAATAACGTGCCTTTTGTGGTTGTTAATCCGGGGCAGGACGGCAAAGGGGTGGGTGGGTCATTTCCCTGTATAGTAGGTCCGGGCGCGAAAGACTCTGAAAACTGTGATACCGATGATACCTTCTATGATGCCTTGTTTAGCAAGAAGTCCAATATCAATGACGCTGACTATTACGACGATATTATTTTCTATGATCTTGCCCGTGAAGAAAGCACTTTCTGGGATGTTATGCCGAATGGTGCCAATATGGATATCGTAAACCGCAATTCCGGCAATGTCGGTGTTGGGGATTTTTCCGGCGCGATTGCCCCGACGGAAAAATTTGAAGTTAAAGGCGGCGATGTCAAACTGGAGGGCGGAAACGTCAAGGCCCAAGGCATGGTCAAGGCCCCCGAATTCTATTATGAAGGCCCATAATCAGGGTTTCGTTCAACTCTAGCTTTAATTTTGATGTAAATTCTATATCCTTTTTGAAGGATGATAATTCGATTTCTTGAAAAACTGGGCGGTGTAACCCAAGGCATAATTTACCATTTTAAGCGCGAAAGCAGATGGTGGAAGATTATGTTGATTATCGTTTTGATTATGTACGTCAAACCGCTGTTTTATCTTTTAACGCCTGTTTTATATAGTTTCGAGCGTGTTGCCTCACCTGCGTCTGATTTTTATCTTTTGAACAATCTTTTATTATTGTTTCATGTTGCCTTTTCCTTTGTGGCGCTGTCACTGGGGCCTTGGTTGTTTAATACCTCGCTGCGGGCACGGCGGCCAGATATCCATAAAAAAATAGGCAAGTTTTATATTACGGGTTGTATGGCAGGTGCTGTTACGGTTTTTCCGCTGGCGCTCAGTAATGCGACGGGCACCGTTGCACATTTGGGTTTCGGGGTCATGTCGGTTGTCTGGTTTACATTGGCTTATTTGGCCTATGGTGCGGCGGTTAATCGTGATTTTATTGCGCATAGACGCTGGGCCGTGCGCAGCTTTGCCGTGACGTTTGCTTTTGTACATGTCGGGTTAAGCTACAAGCTGTTTATACCGTCGGGCACATTTAATGCTCAGGGTATGCAGGCCCTGCAAAGTATGGTCAGTTGGCTTGGAAATCTTCTTTTTGCGGAAATTTATCTGATGTCAACCCGCCTGAACGGTCAATTCAAAGGTTTTACTAGGGATTGGCGGTTATTTTATAACCCTAAAGACAAAGTCTATTTAAAGGTTAACAAACCTTGAAAAAGGGGCGTTTATGCTTATATCAATAGTGTTAGTAAAGCAGAAATAATCCCCCTTTTCTCCAACAAAGTTATGTACTAGGGGAGTATGCAGAAAGCGGTCCTCTTTAATCCCCCCAGAGAGGGCCGCTTTTGCATTTTATGCTCGCAAAAAAAAGGGAAGTAATGCTAGACTACGTATGATCTAGTAAGGATCTGTAATTTGGGGATAAAAATGTTTTTACGTATTTTAACTGTTTTAACTTTAATTGCGCTGCCAGGTTCGGGTTATGCGGATATTCTGACAACGCCGGAAAAAACGCTGCGCTATGAAGTCAGCAACGAGCTGGGCGGCCAGCGTAAAACAGTCTTTGAGCACAGGCAGGAACGTCGCGAATTGTTTGCCGAGCGTCAGGTGAGCGTTGAGAAAAAAGAAGAAATTCGTCGCAAAATAGAAGAGCGTTTTGGGCACTTGTCGCCGGAAGAAAAACAGGCAAAGCTTGAGGAATTACATCAATACAGACAAATGCTGCATGCCGAGCTGGAAAAACTGCCACCAGAAGAAAGAATGGAACGTATGCAGGAATTGCGTGCCGCCTATGAAAAGCAGGGACTTGCCGCTTTTGATGAAATAATGGAAGAAGAGCCGGATGTCGAACCAGCAGAATAATCAAAAACCTGAAGACGACAAAAAGGATAAATCTGAGGTAGAAAGCCCGTTTGCCGACGCCAACGAGGACCCGCGCAGCGATGAAGAGCTGATGCGTGAAATTGTCGCAAAAAAAGATCAGCGCGCCTTTGCTATTTTAACCAATCGCTACCGCCGCAAATTATATGCGACATGCTATCGCATGCTGACCGACGCGCAGGAAGCAGAAGACGCGGTACAGGACAGTTTACTGAAACTGTGGAATTATGCGGCCAGCTGGGACCCTGACAAAGCAAAGCTCAGTACATGGCTGTATACGGTGACCACAAATACCTGCCGCGATATCCTACGCAAACGTCGTGCTATTCTGGTCGAGCATGATGATAATCGTGAATCCGATGGCCCCGACGGTGTTGACGTGGTCGAGTCAAAACAGCGCGCCCGTATTGTCAAGCGCGCCATCGCAGAATTGCCCGAACGCCAGCGTCAGGCGTTGGTGCTGTCTTATTATCAGGGGCTGAGCCACAAAGAAATCGGCGATATAATGGATTCTACCCCCAAAAGTATCGAGGGATTGGTTGCGCGTGCGCGTAATGATTTAAAAGAGCGATTGGGTGCTTTGCAAGAGGCTATAATATAATGACGAACGATAACAACATACCAACGATGACCGACGCAGATCTGGACCAGTTCCTGAATGATTTTGCGGTTCCGGATTTTGATGAAAAGGCCTTTGATAAACGTATGATGGCCTGTATTTGTGATGCGGATGGCATTTCTGCGTCCCGCACCGGGTTTCTTTGGTTCAGGCCGGCGGCCGCGATGGTGGCGGCCCTTGTCGCTGTTTTTGCATTTATTCTTTTTTATCAGGTGGAAGGGCCGGCGAATTCACCAGACAGTTCGAATGCTGTGATTGCGGGTGTCCAGCAGTCTTCCCCCATGGATGAACAGGAAATTACTGTGCTGGCCAGCGCTTCATGGGACAGTTCTGAATTTGCAGATACGTTTTATAATGAAATGGCCGATCAGGATATTCTGATCAGCGAATATATGCCCGAAGATTTTGGTGATGATGCTTCAGTCGATGAAGTGCCACCCATTGATGAATTTTTAGATAACCTTTTGGGTATTGAAAGCCGCCAGCTTTAATAACCTTCGTCAATAGGGTCGAAATCGTCCGTATCGGGGTAATATTCGGTATTCCTTAAAACGCGTGCAACTGTAAAGACGCTGACCTTTTTGGCGCCGGCGCGCTTTAAGACTTTCGCACATTCATTTACTGTCGCCCCACTGGTCATGACATCATCAATCAGAACAATATGTTTGTTTTTTATTTTTTCTATCAGGGCGGGATTCACTACAAATGCCATTCTAACGTTCTTCAGCCGGTCTTTTCGTGACAGGCCCTTTTGTGTGGATGTAAAACGTCGCCGCGTCAGTGCATGCCGGACCGTTAGATTTGTCAGTTTTGCCAAGGCAGAACCAATCAGGGCAGACTGGTTAAAGCGGCGCTGCCAATGACGGCGCCAATGCAGCGGGACAGGCACAATGAAATCAGCGGAGGCAAAAATATCAGGGGCTGTGTTTTTGATCCAGGTTGCAAATGTGACGGCTGCATGCTGCTGGTCACCATATTTAAAGCCCAGCAATAGTTTGCGGCTGGCATCATTATATGTCAGCGCGCTACGTGCAGTATCAAATTTCGGCGGGTCTGCGATGCAGCTGGCACATTCTGCATCATCAGACAGTTCGTCCGCCAATTCAAAAGGCTGGCCGCATATCCGGCAATAGGGCGCTGCGATGAAATCCAGATCAGACCACAAGTCCTGTGAGACCATGCCTTGGGCTGAGACAATTTCGCCTGTGCCGATACAGCGGGGCGGAAGTAAAACGTCAATGACGTTCCACATCAGTGTGACCGTATATTTTTTCAACAGTGGCTTTGTACGCATAGGGATATGATATAGCAAAATAATTGAATATCGTGTATAAAATTATAAAAGCCTGAAGGAAAACCAGAGTGTCCGATCAAACGCGCAGACCTGATATAGATGCGGAAAAAGCCAGCAAGATTAAGGATTTCATTAACCTTGCGCGCGGCGTCGATAATAAAGTCGACAAAATCGAGCATATTCCCGATTACGTGGTGCAAAAAGCATCGCTGATTTCTGCGCACTTTCTGCTGCCGTCAAATGCCAAGGTTGTTGATGTCGGATGTGGGAACGGGCAAGTGACGTATGCAATGGCGCTGTTAAACCCGCTTCGGAACTTTATCGGTATTGATCACGACCGCGCGATGATCGAACACGCAAAAAATCTTTATCGCCTGCCGAACCTGACATTCAAACACAGCGACGGGCGCCTGCAAGATTTTGAAGACGAGGCGTTGGACGGCATTATCAATTCGAACTTTCTGCACGAAATCTATTCGTCATACAATCGCGACCCAATGATGTTGTCAGAATTTCTGGATGCCCAGATTAAAAAGCTGAAACCCGGCGGGATCATGCTGATCCGCGATTATATGATGCCGCCATCGGATGAATATGTTCTGCTGGAACTGCCGGATTTTCCAAGCGTCGGCAAAGAGCCGCAGGACTTGTCATATGCCGATCTTCTGATTGATTATTCACAAACCGCGCGCCCCATGGAAAATGGTGGTGCGGAAGGCTTTTATCTGGAAGAACTGGACCCCGGTATTCTTCAAGCCTTGAATCCGACCCTGAAAAAAGTCGGCGCCTATGAAATGACAGAGAAAGACAAGGAGCGTTTGGGTGAAGACTTCACTTTTGATGAAGATAACAGCCGCGTTTTTCGTTTGCTTCATAAATGGGCCGTTGAATTTATTCACAAAAAAGATGAACGCCAGAAATGGCGCCACAATCTGGATCGTGAATATACATTTTTCACCGACCGTGATTATCGCCGTGTCTTGGCGCAATTCGGCATGCGTTTTATTTTCTCGGCACCTTACCGAAATCCATGGGTTGTTGATCATTTTTACAAGGGGAAATTCCGCCTGTATACAGAAGATGCGCACCTTATGCCGCCGCCGGCGACTAACTATTTTATTGTTGCGCAGAAAATACCGGACCAGATGTCGTTGATCTTGGACGAACGCCGTCCATCGCAACAAAAAGTCGAAAACCTCGAGGTCATTACCGTGCGCGATAACAAGCGCGGTACGCTGCAAGAGGTTGCGAGACGCCCGGGTGAACATTGCGATATTATCCCATGGCGTACTGCAGCCGATGGACGATTGGTCATATATGTGCGCAGTGGTTATCCGCGTCCGATTATTAATGCGGTCAAACGAGGAAACGCCAATCTGGACAGTAAGAACTGGTCGGGCCATTTGATCGAACCGATTACGATGGATACGGATGCCCTGACGCGTAATGTGATCGAAAACAAGGACAAAATCGTTCAATATACGCAAGATCACGCGGACCTTGAAATCAAGGGCAAGGACAATCTTTTTGTCGGTCAGATATTCTATCCTGCGCCCGATAAAATTGATGAAGCGATTGAGCCCGTCTTTATTGAAGTCAAAAAGCCCAAGGCCAGCACATGGGATATCGGGTCGGATCAAACAGAAACCGGTTTTAAGTTCGGCGGAAAAATTGTCGAACTGGATGCAAATGATATCATCCGTGCGGCGCAAGTCGGCCTGCTTCCTGAACCGCGTCTGGAATTGCATGTTCTGGATTTGATGCGCCGTCTGGGTATTGAACCGCCACCTTGGGTGACGGGCGAGATTATCGTCGATCGTTTCCGCACATTTGATGAAAACGAGGTGCCGGACATCCTGCAGCGTGACAATATCCTGAATCTTGAAAAACTGATTGATGAATGGGAGCAGGATGGCTTTGCAACCGAACGTATTGGCGGGGATCATTTAAAAACGACACGGTCCGTTTTTGTCGAGGAAGGAAAATTCGGCGGCGGTATGCGCGGTATGGCATCCCAAGACTACGAATTTCTGGTGACGGATGATGGCGTTGAAAATATTGCGGTTGTTATGCCGCTGACCCGCGGTTGGGATGACCAACTGATGGTGGGTGTCGAGGTTGGAAATATGGCCGTTCCCCAGCGCATGGGAGGATCAGGCCTGATGATTACAGCACCGACATTTGTGATTCCGCGGGATGTACGCACGATTGCGGATGCGAAAGTCTTCGTCGGTAAACAGTTCGGCGTCGGTCCGGAAAATGTCTTTCAGGTCGGCGAAAGTTATTTTACGCACACAGGTGTCACCCCGCAGCGTGTTTATCCCTTTGCTGTTGCTGACGCACGTCAGGCGGAAACACATACGGGTTGGAATTATTCGGCGGCAAAACGCATCGGATATCTGATCTATGCCTTCGAAGTTTTCAGTGGCGATTTCGTCAAGCTTTACACACGTGTCCAGATGATGCTGGGGGCAGAGCATGGTATGTCGCCTGATCGCCAGCTTGATAACAAACATTACAAGAATTTTGAATTGAATACGGACAAGACACAGGTACAACGCCCTGGTGAAAATCATGCGCCATTATCACGGGTTTTGGGTGAACGTGATAATACGGGGTCGGTTCCTGCACAAAGATCGTATGATCAGAAAAAAACGCGCAGTACAGCACCTGAATCCGATAAAACACCTGTAAGCTTGCGTAAGAAGCCGACCGAGAAGTTAAGCCTGAACTTCAACCCCGAGGAAAAGGAAGAAAACGTCAAAAACGTATCCCTTAGCGCGTCGGAGGATTTGAAAAAATCTGTCAAAGGTGTCTCTGAGTCTATCAGTGATAAAAAGGAAAAGAAAAAACCGACCTTGCGCGCGACGCGCCCTGATCCGAACCTATGATTGATATCCACAGTAAGGGCCCGTATCCGGCAGATGCATTGTCGAATTTCTACCCACACAGTTTTATAATCGATGGCGTTAAATGCGCCTCCATGGAAGGCTTTCTGCAGAGCCTTAAGTTCGGTGATGTGGACGAGCAGGTTAGGGTCTGCGCGCTCAGCGGCGGTGATGCCAAGGATGCGGGACTGGAACAGGATTGGAAATCATCACAAATATTATACTGGCAGGGCAGGGTCTACCAGCGAAATAGTGACGCCTATGCAAATCTGATAACCCGCGCTTTTGATGCACTAACCAAAAACGTCGCATTTCAAAAGGCTTTGAATGATGCTGGGGATGAGGAACTCGGCCATTCAATTGGTGTCGATGATATGTCAGATACGGTTTTAACGACGGATGAGTTTTTAAGCCAGTTAATCAGATTGCGGAAAAATACTTGACATAACGCTAATCGAGGTGTACTTTAGTATTAATTTCATTTGGAGATAAAGTATGAAAAAAGACATCCAAGACACATTTTGGTCATGCATAAAAGACAAACGCCCCGGCAAAACACCATCAGATAAAAATCTGACAGAGATGTTTTCACAAGTCGCAGGCGTCGTTATTTTAAAGACATATCGCGATGCCACACTTGGAACACTTAAAGTGGAGCCAAAGGCAGTTGAAACAGCCCGCAAAATTGCAAAAGAAAACGGCTATATCATGTCGCCAAAGTTGACCATGAAACCTGGCGTTCCGGATCATATGTTTCCTAACCGGTAGACCAAAACCACGTTAATTCGTGTTTGTTCACGTATAAATGCTGAAGATGGCTGTTCGAAATGGCTTCAAATTTACGGACAGCCTCAAAATCGGTTTCCCCCTGAAATTTCAGTGTGCAAATCATGTTTTTGACCATACCTGCATCAATCCAGTTTGTGACCAGATCATACAAACGGTCGGGATAACAAATAATATCTGAACAAAACCAATCAACTGGCCCGTGTTCTTTTGGATCGAGTCCGAATGCGCTTTCCTGTAAAAAACTAACATTCGGCAGTTTTGCAATTTTCGGGTCAAGTGGCGCTTTATCGACAGCTGTGACTTTACACCCCAAATCGTGTAACACCCATGTCCAGCCACCGGGGCAGGCCCCGACATCAATGGCTTTTTCACCTTTTTGTGGATATCGGCCGAGGCGTGTAAACCCCTCCCACAATTTCAGATAGGCGCGATTTGGCGGAACATCTTTGTCCTCGATGAATTCATACTTTCCATTCGGCACAGGCTCGCGGCATTCACCTGCCGCAAGGATTGTGTCTTTATCAATCAGACACCAGTTGCCGAGTGGCGCGTCTGGCGGCGGGGATGGAAATTCAAGCGGCTTTGCAGAGACATGTGGCAGGTTTTCTTCAATCAGCGCGCAGCGTCTGTGATAGTCATGCGGATAGAGGGCCCAGTTGCGTTGAATGCCGCGCAGTTTCTTGGCCCCGTCTTTGATGGACTGGATGGGAATTTTGCGGGCGTTATACCAGATGTCCTGTGCAAAATAGACCGGGTGAACAGGCGCATTGCACAGGAACAGCCGATCATAACGTTCAATGACGTGATGCCCAAGCTCGGTCTCCAGATCAGCTTCGCGGTCCTTTGGGGCCAGATATACAGTATAGGTTTGTGACATTGCTCCGCCTTGCGTTTTACCGTATAGTAGCAGACTTGGAGAGTTTTTCATGAAAAGATTTTTTGCGCCCAGTTTATTGATGATGATCGCGCTGATCATTATATTCTGGATTGCAGCCTAGAAAGGATAGGGCATTAATGAAACCGCAGACCCACTTGAACGAAAGCTTTACGCTCGACCCTTCGATTTTACGTGCATACGACATTCGCGGCATTATCGGTGACGGCATTACCGAACAGGCGTGCTATGCTGTCGGCCGCGCCTATGGTTCAATCGTTATGCGACGTATTAGCGGCACATCGGTTGTGGTCGGCTATGACGGGCGTGAAACATCACCGATGTTTGCATCTGCCATGCGTCAAGGCCTGCTGGACTGCGGATTGAATGTCTATGATATCGGTATGGGCCCAACACCTATGACGTATTTCGGGCTTAAGGAGCTGGATGCTGATGCAGCCGTCATGATAACAGGGTCACACAGCCCGATCGAACATAACGGCATTAAAATGGCATTGCGCACGGGCCCGTTTTACGGTGATGATGTGCAGGAGATCGGTCGCCTTGTGAAGTCAGGTGATTTCGAAGCCGGTCAGGGCCGCATTGAGACAATCGATATCAGTGATAAATATATTAAACGCCTGCTTTCCGACCTTGATTTGAAGAAGCCATTAAAGGTGGCATGGGATGCGGGTAACGGGGCCGCTGGCGCGGTTTTACGCCGTTTTACCGATCAACTGCCGGGAGCACATTATGTGATTTACGACGAAGTTGATGGTACATTCCCGAATCATCACCCGGACCCGACAGTTGAAAAAAACCTGGTCGATCTGCAAAACTGCGTTTTGGATAACGAATGTGATGTTGGTATTGGTTTTGATGGTGACGGGGACCGTATAGGCATTGTCGGACCGGCAGGCGAGATATATTGGGCAGATATTTTAATGGCGATGTACGCGGCAGAGGTTTTGGAAACGCACCCCGGGGCCCCGATTATTGCCGATGTTAAATCATCGCGTGTTTTGTTTGATGAAATCACCCGATTGGGCGGAAAGCCAGTAATGGTCCAGACAGGGCATTCGATATTAAAAGACAATATGAATAAAATGAAAGCGCCGTTAGGCGGCGAGCTGTCAGGTCATATCTGTTTTGCCGATAAATATTACGGTTTTGATGATGGTCTTTATTGCGCCGTGCGTTTGCTGAATATCTTGAGCCATTCTGATGACAGTTTTGTATCGCTGACGGAGCATCTGCCGAAAATGCTGGCGACACCAGAAGTGCGCCTGCATGTTGATGCAGAGCGTAAATTCGATATCCCGAAAGAAATTGCAACAATGCTGGCTGATGTCGAGGGGATTGATGTCAATGATATGGACGGTATTCGCGTCACCAGTGATCTGGGCTGGTGGCTGCTGCGCGCGTCAAATACCGAAAGCGTCTTATCCCTTCGTGCCGAAGCCTATACAGAGGAGGGGTTTGAAACCCTGAAATCCCAGATGGAAGGCTACCTGCAAACAGCGGGCGTTGATTTTAAATTTGATTTACCCGCATAAAGAAACAAGGGCCCGGAAAACCGGACCCTTGAAACTTTTTGTCTTTGTTTAATCCAAAGATTAGAACAGACGTAATACACTCTGCTGAGACTGAGCAGCCAATGACAAGGATGTAACACCCAATGTCTGTGTTGTCTGCAGTGACAGCAACTTGGCACTTTCTTCGTTCAGATCTGCCAGTGTCAGTTTGTCCGCACCTTCTTGCAACGTGTTGATTGTTGCTTTTGTGAAGTCTTCGCGGTTTTCAAGAACTGTCAGGTTCGAACCGAATGTACGGGCCTGTGCACGAACACGATCCAACGCGGCGCCCAATTCATCCAAAGATGTCTGGATGTTCGCATCACTGTCAAATGTCGCTGCACCAATATTCAGACCGGCTGAGTCAAAGTCCACACCAGCGATGTTCAGCAGTGAAGAGTTATCTTCGTTGAACTGAACAGATAGTGAGTCACCACCCAGCAGGTTTGTACCACGATAGCCTGTATCTTGTACCAATTGGTCGATCTGCGTCAGAATGGCGCCATAGTCAGCCTCAAGCTGGATACGGTCCTCCGGAACACCTGTCGATGCAGTTACGGTACCACCACCGCCAAGGGTCGCAAAACCCAATCCGGCCAAGACACCATCACCATCATCAGTCGCGATCAGGTCTTCACCGTTTGTTGTGCGGATTTCCAAACGACGGCTGTCAGGAGCTGTCGCAGGGTTAGCACCCTGAACAATCTGCGCAGAGAAACCTGATGTTGCGTTAATCTTGTTTGCAAGGTCAGCCAGCGTATCACCTGTGTTGACTGTAAAGGTTGAAATGGTGTTACCTGTACCGGCCTGAATCGAGAATGTTTCACCATCTGCGATACCAGCGTTGTTGGTCAGATCATTCTGATCTGCTGTTGTTACGTCAGCTGACAGTTCCACGGCCGAACCTGATGCCTGATCACGCGCTGTTTCAGCGATAGACTGGGCCTGTTCAATCAGTTTTGTCAGTGATGTAATACCTGTATCAGCAGCTTTAATTGTTTGAATAGCCTGTCCGATACCATCAACCAGACGACTTAGATCGTCAGCGCGGTTTGTTAGACCCTGTGCCGCGAAAAACGCGTTTGGATCATCAAGGGCGCTGTTAACCTTACGTCCTGTTGATAGACGTAGCTGTGTATCATCCATTAATCTCTGCGTTCCCTGCAAACTTAGCAGGTTTGTACGAATCGCAGCTGTTAGAGTTACATTGTTTGAAGCCATGACATGTTCTCCTTTCCTAGGTTAAGTGTCATAAATTTAATAAGGCGTACTGCCTCACATATTCTCAGTATGACACGTAACCCCTTAACAACCCCTTAACGGCAGGCAGAAAATACCCCATAAATAGGTAAAAAATGCACATTTTTGATAATTATTTTACATCCAACATATCGGCGAGGGGCTTTAACCCTTTTTCATACTTGCGCCAGCCTTCGACTGACTTTGTATTAATCGGCGCCCGCACCTGTGCAAAACTGGCAGTTTGAATATTGCGCTTTGTTTTGTGCGGGGTCAAACAGGCGTCGTCCCATTCCAATTCGCAGAAATCAATCAAGCGGCGGCTTTCTTCCTCCGGATTTGCGACCAGTGATTCATAGTCAGAAATCAGAATGTCATCGCCTAACATATCCAGCCAATAGTTCATAATCTGGTCAAAGGATTGCAGGGTCTGACCAATACGTTTCAGATCATAGGCCCAGAAGAAATCTTCCATGAAGTTTTGACGATATACCGATAAACCAATATCCATCGGATTGCGGCGGCAATAGATGATTTTGGCATCGGGCAGAGCCAATTTGATCAGGCCGATTCTGTAAAAGTTAAACGGCATTTTATCCGTAACGCGCTTGGCCTTTGGTGCAATTTTGTCGAGATAATCGACATAGGCCTTACCGATTTTTTTCAATTTTTCTTCTGACAAGCTTTCAATCAGGTCCTGATCGATATCAATATCTTTCGTGGCACGCGCGGCAATATCCTCGGTATTATCGGGATCAATCACAGCATTTTGCATGACGCGCAATTCGCCCGCACCGAAAACATCAGGGTGGCTCGAGATAATCTGTTCGGTCAATGTTGTCCCTGACCGCGGCATACCAACCAGAAAAATCGGTTTTTCGCTTCTATAGCCCTGACCTTCAAACTGCTGGTAAATATCCTTGGTGAAGATTTGCTGCACCCGTTTAATGTAGTTGCCGACACTATTGCCATGCATCAGATATTTTTTACCGCGGTTCTTATTCCCATCCGCATAATATTCAAAAGCCTTATCGTATTCTTTCAGGTCATGATAAACCTTGCCAAGGGCAAAGCCCAGGCGCGCGCGTTCCTCTTCACTTTCGTAAATTTCTTCGCGTTTTTCGAAAGCATCCAGCATTTTTTGCAAGATGGGGTCGTCAGCTGCCAGTTTGTTCGATTGTGCGATACCGACAAATGAATGCGTGTCGGTGGGGTCCAGCTCCAGAACGCGCTCCATAACTTTACGGCTTTCTTCAAAGTTGCCCATGCGGTTCAAAGCCAAGGCGTAAATGCCAAGATTCTGCAGGCTTTCTTGGGCCTCGACGGCCTTTTTGCAATAATGTAGGCCTGTTTTTATATCGCCATTTTCAATCATTTGAAACCCTAGGCCAGATAGGCAAGCGGAGTCATTCGGGTTGATCGTTACGCCCTTGCGGAAATACTGCATGGCTTTTTCCGAATTGCGGCGTTCAACCTCGATCGTGCCCAGATTGTAATATAGGATTGTCAGGCCGGGCGCGTGCTCTAAAAGGCCTTTGAACAGCGCTTCGGCCTCGTCATATTTTTTTAGATCAACCAACTCGCTGCCCAGTTCCATACCCTGTTTTAAAAGCGCATTTTTTTGCGCGTCTTCGATTGTCATCGGCGCGATGTTTTTATTCTGTTTGGTCGCTTTCTTTTTATTTAATCGGCGTTGTTGTCTATTCATTTGAAGCTCGCATCATTATTACAATATCTATTCTAAACAATAGAAAGGGGCGGTCAAATTCTTTGACCGCCCGCTCTCTTTTAAAGTCTCCGCGACTGAAATTCTTTTCTACGCTAAGAGATAGCTATCCGGCTATTATCTTAGGCGGAGTAATTCTGCCGTCATTTCGTCGGCTGTTGTTATCACTTTGGTACCGGCTGAATAGGCACGCTGGGTGACGATCATCTTCGAGAATTCATCGGCCAGATCAACGTTCGATCCTTCCAATGTTCCGCTTTCGATGACACCGGCGCTACCTTTTCCGGCTTCGCGCAGGTTATATTCACCACTGCCGTCTGATTCACGGTATACGTTACCGGACAATTCGTTCAGACCGTTCGCGTTCGCAAATGTTGCAACCGGCAGTTTGTAGATTTTGGCTGACTGACCATTCGAGAACTGGGCAGAGACGAAACCTTCGCTGTCAATCGATACACCTGTACGCAAGCCAAGCTCGGCACCGTTTTGTTCAGAGTAAATCACGTTATATTCACCCGAGAACTGTGTAAAGTTTGCGATGTTAAAGTCGATGTCCTGCAGTGACGCACCACTGGTAAAGTTGATATCGTCAATGTCGACCAGAACTTCACCTGTCAGTGGATCGTCTTCCGCATTCAGGCGACCGTTTCCGTCAAAGTTAATTGCACCTTGCAACAAGACAGTCGATCCATCAGGGTGAAGGACTTCAATATCCCACCAGCCTTCAGAGTTCGGTGTTGAAACCGGTTCGGCCAGACGGTTGAATGTTGTTGAGTCAACTGCCAGGGTTGTACCAACTGCACCGGCCAATCCCAAGCCATCATTTAATGGGGTGCCTGCGCCATCAGCCAGCGTGATTTCAGCATCCAGATTTCTGGATTTAATGACAAGCTGTCCGGCAGGGTTCACTTCAGCAAAGGCAACCTGATTACCGTTAACATCGGTAATTGTGTTGATGTCTTGCACCAGTTTACCCAAATCGCCATCAAGTGTGATTGTTGTTGGGCCCACGCCGCCGACAGTGATATCAAAAGTGTCTGTCGGGTCAATTGTCGGGTCGGTTGAAAGATCGCCGACAATATCTGCCAGGTTCACGGTTCCTTGTACAATCGCGGTTGGTGTTTCATGCTTTCTGAAGTTCACCGTCAGATCCTGACCGTTACCCAGAGAGTCATAAACCCGGATTGAGCGCGAGAAGTCCGTTGTTGATCCCGCTGTAATCGGGAAGGCGCGTTCGCCTTCTTCGGCATCAAGGTTCAAGGCCAGTTCCATCTGTGATGTCGGCTGTGTAAAGCCGCCCAAAAAGGCCACATCGACCGGCACCAGCGAGCTGACATCGTCAACGCCCGGCAGGCGGTTGCCGTTTTGATCCAGCGGCCAGCCCATCAGGGTATAACCGGCGGTGTTTTTCAAAACACCTGTTGAATCTTCCGAGAATGATCCGGCACGTGTGTAAAGTGGTTCAGCACCCAGATCCGTTCCTTGTTGTACGACAAAGAAACCGTTACCTGACATCGCAATATCTGTAGAAGACTGCGATTGCTGCAAGATGCCCTGCTGATCAATACGGTTGTTTTGAACCGAACGAACAGAGCCTGGGGAATAGGCTGTCGAACGGCTTTCTGATGTCACAAGGCTGGAAAAAGCCGCGTCACGTCTTTTGTAACCAACTGTGTTTACGTTGGCGATGTTGTTTGAAATCATACCCAAAGACTGACTTTGAGAGTTCAGTGCCGATACGGCGGTAAATAAAGATCCAAATACACTCATAATATTACTCCTTTACTGTGTTTCGATGTTGCTTTTATCGTTTTGGTTTTCGGTTGCGGTTAAAAGTCGGGGTTAAAATCATGGTCTGCTCTCCTTTTCATTAATTCGCTACGGGGGTTACGGTTTTTGGCAATGTAGCGCGCGTTATATCTGCAATCGGTATACGCAGATCGCCAACCAGCAGCATGGTGTTACCGCTGCCGTCACTTTCAATACCATCCACACGGCCCGGAACGTTCGTTTGAACGATAAGGGATTTCCCTTCAGGGTTGGTGGACGATACCTGAATGGTGTAATTACCGGGGGCGACTTTAAATCCGTCGTTATTCGTGCCGTCCCATTTAAAGGTTTTAACGCCGGTCGATGTTTCGCCGTCGCTGCTGTATACAGTCTGTCCGTTTGCGTTTTTAATCGAAATATTCGTATCTGCGGCCTGCTCGGGGATGATATAGCTAAGGTCGACTTTATTCGTACCATCGAAATCAAAGCTGTTTCCGGCGATCTCAACATCCATACCGACAAAGCCAAGGCCGATGTCTGTGATTTGTAACACGGACAATGCGCGCATATCTTCCAGAATGTCGTTGGTTGCCAATTGCTGTTCGACTTGCGAGAACTGGACAAGCTGGTTTGTGAATTCGTTTGAATCCATCGGGTCCAGCGGATCCTGGTTTTGCAGCTGTGTTGTCAAAAGCGTCAGGAAGTCGTCGAAATCCTGGTTCAGCTGCGACTTCTGTGCCTGTGTTTTGGCACTTTGTGCGCTGATTTGATCTATGCTTTGTATACCTTCCATAATCTGCTCTTTTCGTTATTCGTTACACGAATACATTGACCCCGGTGGGGTTGATATATTGCTGGTTATAAATCGCGGCGTTCATCATCGCGTCATCACCCATTTCATCCATGGCGTTTACATCTGCGACGTGGAACAGTGACTCACGACTGTCTTTGTCTTGTGCCAGTTGCTGGTCGTTCTGATCGCGAAGGTCAAAAGTGAAACCTTCGGATCCGACATCCAAGCCGGCTTCTTCAAAAGCCTTATGCAGAATGTTTGAATCTTTTTGCAAGATCTGCAGGGCTTCCGGTTTGTCTGTCAAAATATGTGCCTTTAACTTGCCGTCATCACCCATCTTCAGGTCAACCTGAACGCGGCCCAGCTCGGCGGGCTCCATTTGCAGGCTCATGCGGTCAACGGCATTATTGATGCCGCGCTGCATGCTGAGGGTCACGGCGCGTACCGGTGTTTGCGGTGTTGCGCTGCGATACTGTGCTGCCGTAAAGGCATTTTGACTGATTGTTTTATTTTGCGCGCTTGGCTGATCCGGGTTGAACTGTTGGGTCAATTGCGCATCAAATGTGTTTGACTGGCTGTGGTTAAAGTTATTAAACATGTCGCCTGTCATGAAATCAGGGGTAGAGGCCGCACCGCCGTTACTCCCAACCGAATTCTGGGTCGTCGCGGAATGATGCGCCATCATCTCGGCGGCCTTATCGGCTGCCTGAGGGGGGAGGGAAGGAGAGTTTGGCGCAGAGTTTTGGGGTGCGGCCCCATTAGCTTTAACATTCTGACCGGGCGCATTTTGCAATGCCGTGTCAGAATTGCCACGCGCATTGCGTGCGGCTGTTTTCAATGCGGCTTCGGCTGTCATAAAGGATTGTGCCGTGCCGTTGTTCGATAAATTCAATGCCTGACCAATGATAAAATCGTCTCCGGTCACAGCCTGTGCCACGTCTGCGCTGTTCGGGGCAGTTTGAGGGGAAGAAGGTTCTGCCAGAACATCTGTATTCGTGGGGGAGATTTCAGGCGCAGTCTGCTGTGGAGTATCAGGCTGTGCCGGAGACGGTTTTTGAGTCGGGTCCTGCGGAGAGGTCAGGGTGTTAAGGTGAGCAGAAATATCCTGTGCAGGACCCTTTAACTCAGTGTTTTGAGGGGGAGTGGATTGCTCACCAGAAGTCAAGTTAATACCAAGATCGCTGAACGCTTGTTTCAACGCATCCATTATTTCTTCAGCGCCAGCTTCGCCAGGTTTCAGACCCAGCTGCTGTGCCAATAATCCGTTGTTCAATATGCCGGCCTGACCGGCTGATGTGTCACCCTGTAATGCGGCTGTGATCTGATCAATCAGTCCACCGGCCTGCTGTCCATTCACAGAAGGCGCTGTTCCATTCTGGAACAACTCAGCATATCCTGCCAATTCAGCAGGTGCTTGCGTGTGGCCAAGCTCGGCAACTATTGCCGATACCTGGGCTTTTAGGGTGTCTGCCGAAGCGGTCGGGGTACCCTCGGCAGGGGGCAGCGCGCCATTATTCTGCAGACGCGCCATAATTAAGCTGATGAAATCAAGACCCTGACCGCCGCCAATGCCATTTTTGCCGATCGCGCCGGCACTGGCATTTACACCGCCCGCAGCATTTGCACCAGCGGCTTTTTGTGCTGCTGTGGCTGCTTTGGTGTTTATCATGTCTAGGGCGTTAGTCATTTTTGCCTCGTTACATTTTCTCTCCCATGAGTAATGCACAAGGCGTGCCAGTTTTTTTATATTTGAAAATTATCTAGGTCTCTTAAAGCCTTTAGGGCGGGGAATGGTACTGTCGTGCAGCTTGACAGCCTGTTCTTTTAAACCGGCAAAGGCCAGAATTTGAACCATCGGGTGGATCACCATATTATGCCAGGCCCATTCGTTGCGCTGCCATTTTAACCTGCGCCCTTCCAATGCGGACGGCTTGACGTGCATGATGGCATCCAGTGCCTCGATCCCTTGGGAAAAATATTCCCGATCATCAAATGTGGTGATTTTGATTTTGCCGTTTTCCAGATCGGATGTGTCGATGTGTTTTATATTATCAATATGCAGGATGTTTTTACCGATACGGATAAAGGGGGCGGGCTGTGTTGCTGTTTTCCATTTTTCAATCAGTTTAATTTTTTTCATTTTGAATGCTTTCCAATAAATAGGGTGTAGGGTCTTTCAGACCAGATTGTCGCGCTAATCCGACAGGCCATTCAACAGCATCGCGCACGCCATGATCATAAAGCTCCAGATGTAGCATCGACATGGGGCGTCCCTTATCGATTTTCAAAACCTGTTTGACGGTTCCGATCAAATCGCCGGCTGATATTTTTTGCCCTGTCTTGCAGGTGGTCAATATTTCACCGTAAACAACAACGCCCGTTTTTCCTTCAACCAGAACGGCATAGGTATTATGCCACCAGTCCGACCCGGCATGCGCGCCAGTAAAGGGAACAATGTTCACGACCGTGCCGTCTTCAACAGCAAAAACATCCGTGCCTTCCGGGCAGTATAAATCGACCCCTTCATGAATATGGTGTTTGCGCGTTACACCAAAAGCGCCAACATGCGGGGATAGGGGCAGGGCGGTTTGCCCTGCATCCATATCTTTATATGACATGCTGTTATCGGATGGGATCAGTTCTAGATTGATGGGCGTGCGCCAGACCATGCTGCTCCAACCTTTCCGCCTGTTTTATCATCAAGATCAAAATTGCGTTCAATCACATTAATGACACGCTGGGGGTCAACATCTTTACCATAGACGATATTCGGACCGTGATTGTCCAGCATAACGCCCCAAATGCCGTCTTCGATTTCACGCAGGCCGTCCGATGTATTCTGACCGCATTCGTGACTGCCGCATTCATAAGGGCGTTGATCACGCAGGGGAATATAATCAGGTGCGTCCGATTTCAACGGGCAATGGAAATGCACAATGTTATCCAGATTTGGATGATCTTTGAAGATGATGCGCTGGCTCATCCCGCCGACTGACGGCTTGCCGCCATAGGCAATCACATCATCGCGCCCCTTGGGTTCAATCAAAACCATCCCGTTTTGGGCAAGATCATTAAAGTTTGACCAGCGGCGGGATGTGATGATTTTCTCCTCGGGCCCGCGGGCGGCAAAATGCCCGGCCGTCACCAGACCGCGTTTTGTATCAACGGGTTTATAGGCCCCGCGCTGAATACAATGATTGACCACAGTGCGCAGATTATCGCTGATGATATCCGACTGCCAATCCACACCTTTTGAATTTTTAATCACTTTTGAGCGTGTAAATCGGCATTGTGACCGCAGGATCGCCATATCGACCAGACCTTCCATCGCCTCGACCCGTTCGGGGGTAACGTGGTAACGCGCTTCTTCAGGCGCGACAATCATGTTCAGGCGATTAACGACATCATTCACCAGAACAAGATTGATGTGTGACCCTTTCATCAGTTTTAACCCAGCCTCGTACATTTCATCGGCACTGGCGCCTGTCGTGGTTTTAAACGCGACCAAGAACAGGTCTTTGCGGTCGCGGCGAATACCCGAGACGATTTTATCAGATGGCATCAATCGCATTGTCTGATCGCCCGCGCGTGATTTCAAGCGCTCGGCCTTGGCGTGCGGGGTAACATCACCGATATATCCTTCAAAATCACAAATCGCAGGGTTCCAGATGACAATTTTACGGGCCGGGTTTTCAACAATCTCGTTCGCCAGACGCTGCATATCATCATTTGTTTCATATTCGGATGATGAATCGGCCATGCGCGTCAGGGTCAGGTTGGTCTGATATCCGCGGCGGCGGAAAATGCCGGCAACTTCGCGTGCTGTCGATCCGTATGCGGGGGCGGACAGGGCCAGATGGTTTCTGACATGGACGATCGTGCCGCCGCCGACAACCTCGACATGCGCATCTTTTGAATTCAGTACAGCATCATTTGTATGCGTCTTCAAAGCCTCGAACCTTTTAGTTTCATCGGCCAGCTTTTGCGTGATCGGACGGTTACCGTTTTCCAGCTTTTTATATGTGTCGCGTTTCAGCCCCAATTTTTCGGCGGCCTCGTCACGTGACCATCCCATGCGGTTGCGCCATGCGCGCAGGCCCGAACCCGTCATATTGCTTTTTTCTTGTATTGGCATTCTATCCTCCATTTTTTTTATGGGTATTTAATACCCGATAATTCGTACAAGGTATTTAATACCCGCCTAAGATGATTCGGTCAAATAAAAAAACCGCCTCTGAAAGATCAGAGGCGGCTGCCACACAAAAGTGTAAATATATACTATTGATATAGAATTATAATTCTTGATTAAAACCTATCGAAGATGCGCTGGTTACATTCGATGACATCATCGCGCCGGCGGCGTTATAGTTTGTTTTTTCTTCGACGTTTTCGCGCGCGGTGTTCAGAATGCGGCTGACCAAACGGCGGCTGGCGTCTTTCGCGCTTTCCAATGTTCTGAGGTTCTTGGACAACAGTTTGATAAATTCTGTGCGTGTCACGATCAAACGTTCAGCCAGATTGCTGTCCATTGATGCAAATTCAACCTTGCGTTCGAACAGGGCGGCAACCTTTGATTTATAGGAGGCCACATATTCGTGTTTTTCTTTTTGCAGGGATTCAATTTCTGTATAGCGGGCATCGCGCAAGAATTCGTTTTCGCGTTCCAGCACCAGTGAAAAATCGTGCATTAATTTAATCATCTCGTTCACGTCAACCTCAATCGGATTGCGGGGGGATGTCTGCGTCGGTGTGTTTGTCATTTCTGTTTGCATTTTATGCTCTCCTTACTTTTATTCTGCTCTGTTGGCTTGGCTGTTCGCTTGTGCATTCATCATGGCTTGCATGTCGATCAGCTTGGCTGTTACTTGCTCTGCAATTCCTATGCCACCTGCGTTCGCCAGTTGGTTGCCGTATTCTTCAACCATCATGGATCGGAACATTTCTTCGCCTTGGCCGCCGCCGAACATGGGGTCAACATCAACGCTGTTGAACATGTGCGACATCATCTGGGTAATGAATACAGCCTCGAATTCTTTGGCGGCGTTATTGATTTTATCCATTTTGTTCGGGTTGATCGCATTCAGCTTTTGACTGGCCGCGTCGGTTTTGGCCTGTGCGTTATTTAATGTTGCTGAATTGATCAGTGCGCCTTGAATATCCATTAGATCACCTCGATGTCAGCTTGCAGGGCACCGGCAGCCTTGATTGACTGCAATATGGTGATGATATCGCGTGGTGATACACCCAAAGAATTCAGGCTTTCTACCAGTGATTGTAATGTCACGCCTTCACTTAAGACTGTCATGCGTTGGCCATCACCGCGGTCAACATCAATGTCCGTACGGGGCACAACCGCTGTCTGGCCATTTTGGGCAAAGGCGTTAGGCTGTGACACTTGCGGTGTTTCATTGACACTGATCGTCAGGTTACCTTGTGCAATGGCAACTGTGGAAATGCGGACCTCTTGTCCCATTACAATCACACCTGAACGCTCGTCAATCACGACACGGGCCATCTGATCAGGCTGTACATATAATTGTTCAACATCTGTGATCAGATCGACAATACCGCCTGAATAGCCGGCTGGCATTTTTAATGTTACGGATGAGTTATTATCGGCACGCGCAGCGGCTACTCCCAAATGCTCGTTAATCGCAAGGGCAATGCGGCGTGATGTCGTAAAGTCGGGGTTGCGAAGTGCCAGACGCATTTCACCCAGATCGTTCAACGCAAATGGTAATTCGCGTTCCACAATCGCCCCTTCGGATAATGTACCGCTGGTTGGTGTATTTAATGTCACGTTACCGGCATCACCCTGTGCAGAGAAACCAGATACGTTTACGGTTCCCTGTGCAACGGCGTAAACTTCGCCATCGGCACCCATCAATGGGGTCACGACAAGTGTACCGCCCTGAAGGCTTTCGGCATCACCAAGGGATGAAATCGAAACATCAATGCGCGATCCCTGATTTGTGAATGGGGGCAGGGTTGCTGTCACCATAACGGCGGCAATGTTTTCTGTGTTTAAATTCTGGTCACGCACCTGAACGCCCAAACGTTCCAACATCGCGATCGCGCTGCGCTCGGTAAAGGGGGAGTTATTCATTGTATCCCCTGTACCGTTCAAACCGACGACAAGACCATACCCGACAAGCAAGTTGTCGCGCACGCCTTCGAATTCGACGATGTCTTTAATACGTGTTGTGACGGCATTGGCATGGGTCGGTAGCCCGACAGCCAGCGTCACAGCTAGTAAAATCATGAATTTCTGCATCTTTTTTAACATTTTGGTCACCTCATAACCTTTTCTCGCCCATCATATATTCAAGAACCGTGCCAAGTCTGTTTTACTGGGCAAAAATTGCCGATTGGTTTTATTTTCAAAATCGCGCTATACTTAATATATCAAGTTTAATGCCAGTTGGAGTATCGCGTGGTCAGAATCACAGGCCCTAATAAAACAGGGGAAACCCAAAAGACGAAAAAAAAGGACGGCGCCCAGAAAACGGGTGATTCCAGTTTTGAATCTATGGTTTCTGATACCGGCGGCACATCGGGCAGTTCGGGCGCAGCCGGGGCTGGCGGCTTGTCGCCTGCAGCATCGCTCGAGGCACTTTTAAGCCTGCAAGAGGCGGGCGATATGACCTCCGAAGAGGCCAAGGCCCGTGCTAAAAAGCGCGCGAATGAAATGCTGGATAAAATGGAAGAAATTCGTATGGGGCTTTTGATGGGGGGGATTCCGCAGAAATCTTTGCAAGACCTTTCCAGGGTTATTCAAAGCCGTAAAGACGAGTTCACAGACCCGCAATTAAAAGAGATTATGGACGAAATCGATCTGCGCGCGCAGGTCGAGCTGGCAAAGTACCAGCGTTAATAATCCTTTACATTTTCACTTTTCTTTATATATTGTCTGGCATTATAATAGATTAGCATCTAGAATTTATATATTACAGTGACATAGGGAGAGATTCTATTATGGCAGTTGCAGAAACATCATCAACTATTTTACCACCGGATTACGCGCCAAGCGAAGACGAAGACTTCATGAATCCGGTCATGACCGAATATTTTCGCCAGAAGCTTTTGAACTGGCGTCAGGAACTGATTTCTGGTTCCAGTGAAACCATTCAATCAATGCAGGAAGATAACTTGCAAAAGCCTGACCTGACAGACCGTGCGTCGGCTGAAACAGATCACGCATTGGAATTGCGTACACGCGACCGCGAACGTAAACTGATTTCAAAAATCAATGAAGCGCTGGAAAAAATTGAAACAGGTGATTACGGTTTTTGTGAAGAAACAGGCGAGCCGATTTCGATCAAGCGTCTGGAAGCGCGGCCCGTTGCGACCCTGAGCCTCGAGGCACAGGAACGCCATGAACGTAAAGAGCGCACACAGCGCGACCTTCGCGAATAAGCAAAAGCTTTTAAAAACATTCTTTTTAAGGCATGATAGTCGGGGGAGACATCATGCCTTTTTCTTTTGCGCCATATCTTGATTTTGAAAGCAGCTTTTTCAAGCTGTCGTTATTGGCCCTAATTCTAGTTTTACAAATTATTCTGGGTATTATTTTGCCGGGGCAAAGCCATAAACCGCCGCACATGCATTGGTTTGCACAAAGACTGCTGGCGGCCTTGTCACAAAAGCTGAACCGCCCAAACCGCAGTAAAGGGTCGCTTAAAATTCGCGGCTTGCTGAGTTTCCTTTTTATGGCTTTGGTTGCATGGAGCATTGCACGTATGGCCGAAGTTCTGGCCTATTCAGTTGAATATGGCTGGGCTTTGATCGTCTTTTTGGTTTGGGGGACTGTCAACATCATGGTGCCCTGGCGGGCTATGCGCGGGCTGATTGCGCAGAAAACACCGTATGAAATCTTGCGGAAAGCTGATGCATTGTCTGACCTGACGGGCTTTTCCTTTAAAGAGCAGGATGGTCACACGGTTGCGCGTGCAGGTGTTTTTTATGCAGGTTACAGCATGCTTAGGTATCTGGTGGCGCCCGTATTATTCTATTATTTTCTGGGCCTCATGGGGATGATGTTTTATCTGTTCCTGAGCGCTTCGGAAAAACCTCTCGACGTTTATCTTGTAACGCCATTCACACGATTCTTTGCGCTGTTTGAAAATATTCTCGATTTTATTCCGGCCCGTTTATCATGTTTTGTTCTTTATATTGCCGCCTTTATTACACCGACCGCGCATCCTCAGCAAATGTTGAAGATGATTTTCGACGGTGGCCAGAAATTCCCCGGCTTATCCCTGTCAGTTATATTTAAAGGGTTTACCGGTGCCGTTCATACGTCGCTGGGTGGTGCGGTTGTTTATCAAAGCGGCCAGAAGATTTTATTACCCTGGATTGGTCCCAAAGCGGCCAGCGCGCAGGCGGGCGTTGCGGAAATAAAACGCGCTTTTCTTCTTCATATCTACTGCACCGTTCTGGTTTTACTGCTGATACTCGCGATGTTGGCCGTGTAATAATATTTCAAAAACATCACCGATTTATGTTTTTTTCGGATAAAAAGCCGGAATAAATACTTTACATCATTCAGTTGGTCCTGTAAGGTCTGTATTGATTAATGAAAAGTTAATTTCTTACAGGGCGCGGGATAGATTATACCGTGTTTTAAGATGGGTTGGCATGTCTGATAAAGATAAAAAACAAACACAAAAAGACTTCAACGCTCACCGCAAGGCGCGGGAAACCATCCTGCGCGAACCGCTGACCAAGCACCGTCTGACACTTAAACAAAAAATTGCTGACGCCAGAAACCCTGAAAATCCAAAGCCTTTTACTTTTGAAGATTTGAGCGATTTCATAAACAATCTGCCAAACCAGAGCGATGTTTATTATAAAGAGGTTGCCAAATGTCAGCACCTTATCAAAACGGGTGAGGTTCCAAAGTCACCGAATCTGAAAACGCCGGAAACGCAATTGGTATGGGCTGCAACATTGGCCCACGTGGTTTATAATCCGCAGATTATGCAGGGCTGGACAACGCCAGTTGATCCAGACAAATTCTACGAAAGCGATGCCTGGAAAAAAACAGTCAATTCCCTAGACTCTTTGAAAGAATTACGCCAGGTTGGCGGTTTCGTTATCGAATCTTTACGCGACCAGGATACAAAATACGCCTATGGACGTCCGACGGAACCGACACATTACAATCCACGCAACAACAGATTGGCTGTTAACTTTATCGACAGCCTGACCAGCGGTTTCGAACACACACGTGCTCTTGCGATGCGTGAAATCGGCAAGGCGCTTTATTCGCGCAAAGTCACACCGAAGATGCAGGCCTTGCAAAAAGACCTATTCCCGCTGATGCGCAAACGTAATGCGGCTAAAGCGAAAAAAGGACCCGGGCTGACCGAGGAAGAATACAAAACCTACATGGTTAAAACTGTAGAGTATAATTTACGGGAAATGCTGTATGAAGCCTGTGAAAAGAATATGCGTAATCATTTCGCATCCAGCCGTGGTGATGTAAAGCAGCAGGATTTCAGTGTGTCGCTGAACCATTCGGCGGTGACATCCGAGTTTTTGGGCTTGGTACGCGCACCGCAGGGTGATGATATTCCGGTATCGCTGACGTACTTCATGAATTTGGTCAATATGGTCAATCTGAATTACTATCAAAAGAACAAGTTTTTTGCCGATACGAATGAAGGCTGGCGCCGTGCGGGGGTTGACCCGAACCACATTCGCAAGGTCAGCGCGGACAAGCCAATTATGCAGGACAAGAACGGTATCGCTCATCCTGATTTTAAATATCTGCAAGAGTTGCTGGGCGGCAAAGACGGACTTGAAACACGATATCCGCCTTTGCAGCAACGTCTTCTGGGTAACTTTGAAAAGAAAATTATGGCCTCTGCCGATGCCAGAAATGAAATTATAGAGCATATATCTGAAGAATATGCGGAGCTTTTGATACAAGAATATTTGAAAAAATATCAGGACAAGCTTGAACAGGATATCGAAAACAAAAAGAACCAGAATAATCAGGATCAGGACCAGTCCAACGATCAAAATCAGGATCCTAATCAGTCACAAGATGGCCAGCCGCAGGATGGGCAAGACCCACAAGACGGTCAGCCGCAGGATGGGCAAGACCCACAAGACGGTCAGCCACAGGATGGACAAGATCCACAAGATGGTCAGCCGCAGGATGGACAAGACCCACAAGACGGCCAGCCGCAGGATGGACAAAAACCGCAAGACGGTCAGCCGCAGGATGGACAAAAACCACAAGACGGCCAGCCACAGGATGGACAAAAACCGCAAGACGGTCAGCCACAGGATGGACAAGACCCACAAGACGGCCAGCCACAGGATGGACAAAAACCGCAAGATGGTCAGCCGCAGGATGGACAAGACTCTCAAGATGGTCAGCCGCAGGATGGACAAGGCTCTCAAGATGGTCAGCCGCAAGACGGTGATTCCCAAGATAGCAGTCTTGATGCTGAAGGCGACGATCAGGACCTGCCGGATTTTGCCAAGGAAAATAAACAAGACGACAAGGGGCAGGATGGCCAAGATGGTCAAGACGGGGAACCTCAAGAAGGTGATGGCCAAGATGGTCAAGGACAAGATGGGCAATCACAAGACGGTCAGCCGCAAGATGGTCAACAGCAAAGTGGCTCTGACGGCGATGACACCGTGCCTGTTGAAGATGTAGGTGATATGCCGGATGCAGGTGATTCAGATTCTCTTGAAGATGCCGAAAAACAAGATGCAGACGGGCAGGACGCCGATGGTCAAGATGGCCAAGACTCTGATGGCCAAGACGGCCAGGACGCTGATGGACAAGACGGACAAGATGGTCAGGATGCCTCGGGCGAGGGATCTGACGGCGAGGGCATGACCAACGAAGAGCTGGATGATATGATCAACCAGAAACAAAAAGAGGAAGATGCCCAGAACGGACAGGATGGTCAAGGTCAAGACGGACAAGCTAAAGATGGCAAGCCCAGCGATCAGGCCGGTAAGGGCGATGGGCAGGACCTGAAGGAGCTTTCGGAGCGTGATTGGAATGACTATCAACAGCGTATCAGCGAGCTTAGCGGTCCGATTATACGCGTTCGCCGTATGCTGAAAAAGATTCAGGAACGCCAGCTTCAGGAAGCGATCAAGCGCGACAATAAAATGGATATCATCCCTGAAGACAGTGATGTAATGGATCGCTTTAACATGGATGCCCATAAAAATCTGATCATTAAAAAAGCAATGGGCGACGTTAAAGAAGAAGACCTAAAGCGTTTCCGCAAGGACCGTGTCGAACAGGTGCCGACCAGCATCGATATTGTCATTATGATTGACGGTTCCGGTTCTATGAACGGTGTACCGTTGAATTCAGCCATCCAGACAGCCGCAATTTTGAACGAGGCTGCACGTGGCAAAGACATGAATATTAATGTTTATGTCGGTTTGTGGGGGAACAATACACCGCCGATCCGTATTACGCCGGAAACCAAAAAACAGGATATTGGAGCTATACTTGAGCATTCAAGACAGGGCCTCAAATCCGGAACCAGCATGGCCCCAATGTTTGAAGTGATTGCGGATACGGTATCCAAGCAGCGTGCAAAACAGCAGGTTCTGGGTGGCTTTACGCATATTATGGCTGTGTCAGATGGTGAAATTTCAGATGCTGCGGAGTCTAAAAAGAAAATCGAGGAATTATTCCAGGCCAATAAAATGGTCACTTTTGATGTCGCGATTTTGCAAAAATACAATCAAAGCGACAAATCAATGGAAAAGGCCGTAAAAGATTTGAAGGGCAGCAAGCCTTGGCAAAAAGTCACAGTGACAAAACGCACGGAAAAAGAAGCGAACGATATTCCGTTTGCCATGACGAGCGCCTTGTTTGACAAAATCAGAAAATGCCGCAGCTTTACGGCTGTGCCGATTTCCAAAAAGAAATCAGATATGCGCAAGGCTGCCAACAGGTTGAAAAACAAAAAGTAAAACATTGACATAAAGATTCAAAACGATAAGATGAAAATAACCTCAAAAATAAAGGAAAAATCATGACTCCACGTGACCCTCAGCACGAATCCGGAAAAGCGGCGAAATCTGCAAAACAGGATAAAAAAGAAAGCCTTTTGAAAAAGAAGGTTGCAGAACTGACACGCGAAGATCTGCTGGAACTGATGAAACCTTTGGGCACGACAGGCCTACCGTTTCCGATGTGGGGAACACAAAAAATCAAGCACGAGGGCGGCGCTGAACTGGGCCAGGCCCTGACATTTATCGAGGAAGACCCACAGGATGGGGAACCGCTGATTGTTCTGTCTGAAAAATCATTTGACGAGGCATGGGGTATTATCGCCCGCGAATTGCCAACACCTTCGATGTTGCCGATTTTCCGCGAAATGCTGGAACGCATGGCGCCTGACAGCAAGAACCGTCAGTTCTTTGTCATGGGTGATCCGGGGATGGGTAAATCATTTATGGGCGGTATGATCGGTCGTGTAATGTCGCGCCAGTCACCACGTGTTTATGACTGTGGTGGTAAGCAGATGAACTCCATGCTGTTCGAAATGGTTCTGGATTTCGGTGCCGGTGACGGCCCTGCGGCTTTGATCGACCAGGCGATGATGGATGGCAAATTAAAGCCTGCATCTGTAAGCGTTCTACGCACCCTGGCGGATGAAATTAACACCACGGACAAGAAATATATTGCAGAGCTTGCAGACGGTGTATTCGAAATTGATTGGGAAGCAATCGGCCGCGAAAGCGAGATCGGTTTATCCAAAATTAAAATCGTCGAAGATATGATCAACACAATCATCAAGCTGGAAGGTTTTGATAAGGGCGGCACAAACATGCTGGGTATGAACTCGCAGTTTGGTCCGATGATTACAGACTTTGTCGAAGGTAACTTTGCAACTTATGATGAATATAACAAATCAAAGCAGGGCGGTGATGATGCGCTGCAGACTGTATTGCAGTTCATCAACGGTGAAATTGACGAATGTACAGTTGAAAATCCGCTGAAGGGTAAAGACGGTACATCCGGCCCGACAGAGTTTACGTTCCGCCGCGAGGATGTGAAAGCCGGCTGGGGTATTCTGTTTACAGGTAACAAATCAAAAGATGGTGCGACAACACGTGCTTTGAACAAATCTGTTTATTCACGTTTGGGTCCACGCGATCTGCCCGAAGTATCACAAGAAGATTGGCAGCACCGTATCTGTCAGCTGATGACAGGCGTTCCGATTTCAACATGGTATCACATCATGAAAGAAGATGCGGATGCGAACCCGGATGATTTTGCTGATTTCCTATGGCACATCAGAACATCGGGCCTGACAGAAGATCAGGTTAATGCGATCCCGCAAAGCCAGAAGGTCTGGTTGCAGAACTGGCAGCGTGTAAATGACGCCGCTGAAAAGCTGGGTAACTTCTTCTTTAAATGGCGCGATATGCTGGATGTTGAACGTGCCGCATATGTTTATCACCTTGGGGATGAAATCGATGATGACTTCTCGGCTGAACAGTCGCTTGATTTCCGCCGTGTGATCAAGATTTTGCAAAAGGCATCAAAGCCGCGTGCGAAATTGAAAGCGGCCAATTCAAAAACGAAGATTCCGACAAAGACAACTTTGAAGAAAGCGCCTGTGCGCGATCACTTCAATGTGAAACGTGAAGATCAGGAAATGGATTACGGCACACGTTTGACCGAAATTCTGATCAACGATATTTTCGAAAGCTCGGGTGCGATGGGTAAAGAGGCCCTTTACGCCAAGCTGTTGGAAGAGGCTGAAAATTGCGCGATTATTCAGCAGGAGTTCAACGGTGATGCTGAACGCAGTCAAGTGAAGACCATTGAGCAATTGTTGAATATTACAGAATTCGATAATGCGGATATACGTATTCAGGCGAAAATTGCGCAGGAAATTTTCTGCAAAATGCTGCGTGAACGTCACCCTGAAATCGAAGCAGCTAACAATGAAATCGTTACGATCGATCGTATGGTTGAAATTATTCAGGATATGCGTTCAACAGCTGAAGCTGCGCGTGAAGAACAAAAGATTGCAATCCAGAACACTGATATCAATACGGTTATGGACAAGCCTTTGGCCGAAGCCAAAATGCTGGATTATGCTGATATTTCCGACTTCGAGGACGAGCCATCTTTTTATGATGTTCTGACGCTGGACGAATTTTTATCTGCTTTTGTTATTCCGGGTGTGACCGATAAAAACTTTAATGGTATCTGGGATAACAACCTGACAATTTTGACGAAGATCAAAAAATACAGTGAAAATAAAACCCGTGTCGAGGAAGATAAAGCCTCGCAGGAAACCAAGCTGAAAGATCTTGAAAGTAAGTTGTCCGACAAACAGGATGAATTGAATGACGCTAAGACCATATCTTCGGCTGGCCCAGATGATATCAAAGCCTTGGAAGAGGAAGTCGACGCCCTGAAAAAAGAGGTTAAAGATTCTCAGAATATGATCTCGAACCTGTTAAAGGATGTTGACCGCAATCAGGCTGCGATTGAGCGCATTGAAAAAGACGGTATGAAGGCTGTTGATGAGCTTGAAAAACAGGAAAAAGATACGGACAGCATGATGACAGATAGTCACGCTGAATCAATATCTATGGCTGAAAACCGTTCTAAATCGGGTATTGGTTTGACAACAATTTTCTGTCGTGTGGACGATGCCGGTCAATCTGACAAAAATGCACCACCGGAATATACACCGGTTCATGTATTGCGTCACGCAAAGACAGACCGCACGGTTATTATCGGTGATGCGATCAGCGAGACGTTGAAAGATGCCTTCAAGAAAGCGAAAATCAATTATGTTGATTTCTCACAAGATGGGGCGGAAACAAAAATCAACAATGCGATCGATGAAATGATCCGCGGCATGGATGCGGAGACCTTGCAAAACCTGAATTTTGCATTCAGCTACAGAAACACGGTTGATAAGGACAAGCTGGAAGGCCGTGACCTGGGGAACAAAATCGTTTCTAGCCGCAAGGTTGTTCACGATGATAATGATGACAGTGAGGTCGGTGCGAAACTGAAAATGTTCTACAAAACCAAGCCAAAGGCAGCCTGAACAGGCCGGTTTCTAGATGAATAGTAATATAAAATCAACGGAGCCTTCCCCTAAAGAAGGCTCCGATGCATTTGAAAAACTCGCCAGAGAAATCGCCCGGCGTGATGCGCTTGAGCATTTTGAATTTTTACCACATAATTCAAAGCTTTATAGAGTTGAAAAAAGTTGGAAAACCTCTATTATTAAAGATGATCCAAAAGTCAGGGAAGTGGGGAGCCTTTTGGAATTTGAGCGAGCTGTATGCGATTCAAATATCAATATTATCTTTATCCCGTCCACCGCCTTGATTTCAGATGATGGAATAATCCGCGTCTGTCAGCGTAATGCGGTCGGAAAAACGATATTAAAAGAGGAAAATGATGATTAATAAAGACCTGATAAAAAAAGCATTTATTGCAGATCTTTGTCATCACCCGCTGGCGCCCAGTGTGCGCTACCAGCTATCCTCTGTGGCACCGAATCAGGATGTTGATACCCTGTTTAAATCAATTGAGTCCGAAATCACGGTTTCCGATATCTTGAATGCTCAGGAAGACGGCGTTGCCTTTATCGACCATGCAGAAGGCTGGAAAAACTTTCCGAAATTGGCCGAGCTTGTGGCGAAAAACGGCACACCGATAACGGCAGCAGATTTGCTGGGGCGTATCCCGGGTAAACAGAATAAAACTTTTCTACAAAGCGCAACCGATAATAACGGCGGCGAATATTTGTTCACACCGTCTGTATGGAAAGGCCGCTTTGTCGAGGCTGAAACGCTGTTTTATAAAATTCCGTATACGAAAAGAAATGAAATTGAAAACCGCATACCGTTTCAGGAATTCAAGCGCGGTGTCTACGCGCTGGATGGTCTGAGAACACGTGAAGATACGCTGGCAGATTTGAATATCGATTGGCGCGATTTCCCAACCATGTTTGAACATGGCGGGATTGTGCGTCTGCGCTCGATCGTGGCGAAACTGGAAAGCCATGGGTTGCACCTGACCAAGGAAGATGTGATGTTCCCCGATCGCGAGGGCGATACTATGTTCTTTAGAAAAGGCGTCTGGGCACATTTTGATGAAATTGTGAGTGTTTTAGCCAAAAACGGTGAGAAATTTGAAGTCGATGATTTCTTTAAGCAATATGGTGTACGCTCGCATATTTTGAAAGAAGCACAGACCAAGGGTGAAATGGAAAAAATATTCACGCCTGTTCTTTGGGATGGTCGTATCAATGAAATGCTTGAATTGTGGGGCCGTTTGGCGCCGCTTGAAAAGCAGGATATGGGTCTTGATAAATTTGCCGATGTTGTAGCGAACGCTGAAGACAGAATGTATGGCGGCCTGATTACGGTTGATAAAAATCTGAAATTGCAGGATTTACGTCAACCTATCGCGATTGAGGGCAAGGTCCATGTCTATCCGCTGGGATTAAAATCCGTATGGTCTGACTGGGATAAGATTCAGAATGTCCTGAATGAAAATGGTGAGCATATGAAAGTCTCAATGTTACGCCGAAAAAGCGGGTACCGTGAACGCAGTATTCTGGAGATGGCCGTTAAAAACGGACACCTTGAAAAGGTTGTTAACATGTTGGTTGAAACAAAACAGGGCCTTCAGATTGAAGACCTGATGCAACGTGATCATAATAATATCAATCTTTTGATGACTATTGCGCGCCGCAAGGAGCTGAAAACCTTGTTCACCCCTGATCTATGGGTTGGCCGCATGAATGACATGAAAACATTATGGGGGCAAATACCTGTAGAATATAAAGCACAGGTGAACTGGTCACAGGTTTTGAATCAGGTCAATGTTTCGACTTTGAATTCTTCACCGAAACAACGCCCGGCTTTAAAGCGTAAACGTTAAAATCCTTAATCTCTTTCATTGACGTAAGGCCATAAGTTTTTTATTCTAAATATAATTTTCGATTCATAGTATAAGCGAGGTTTATAAATGCCGTTATCTCTGGATGCAGTTTTGCAGGATCTTGAGCAATCTATTTCAAAACTTGAAAAAAAGATTGAAACAAAAGCCGTGCGTGCCGAACGTAATCAGGCCGAATTGTTCGGTATTTCCGAAGAAGAAAAAACACTGAATAAAACCATCGCTAGCAAGCTCGATTCAACGATTGCACGGCTTGAAACCATTTTGCAGGAGGGCTGATCATGTCAGAAGTTACAATTACAATAAATGGTCGTCATTATGATATTGCCTGTGATGCGGGACAAGAAGGCCGAATCATCGATCTTGCCGGATATGTGAACGAGCAAATCGGACGTATTTCAGGTACAGGCGGGGCGTATAATGACTCGCATCTGCAAATTCTGACCCTATTGGTTTTGGCAGACGAACTGTTCGAGGCCCGCGAAAAAGGATCATCAAAGACATCAGGCGAAACAAGTGTTTCCGATGCCCAGATGAAAAAAATTGAAACCATGGTTCGTCAGGAAATTCAGGCGGAATATGCAGAGCGTTTGAACAATCTGCAGACCCAACTGGCCAATTCGAACCAGCAAGTCAAAGATGCGCAGAAAACTTCTGACAAGTCGGACGACGATGAAGATGTTCTGAAAATCGTTCAGCATCTCACAGAACGTGTCGATGGTCTTTTGGCAAAGGTTGATACCCTTTAATTCACTTGCCCTTGGCGTGACATCGCACTACATTGTTTCAGGAAGTATGCGGCAGGTCCCGCCAGATACCCTTATCGCAGAGGCCGATGCTATTTTCGCTAGGGAGCTGGCTCTGTCCGGACCGTGGTTCGGTTATCTCCGGCACCCACCTGTACAACAGGGCCCCAGCGGATACTGAAGTATCAGCGATCTTGCGGCAGCTTCCACCCTAAGAGCTTTCATGATCTCATTTTATTCGCGTCAGATTTCGGCTCATGTATTAGATATACATTTCGCCTTATCTTCCTAATTAAAATAATATCCTGTTCGCTCTGCTCATATTAAAGGAGATAGAATGCAGTCAGATAAAGCAAAGATTAGAACCGAGGCTTTGGCAGCGCGCCTGCGCATCACGGATGATGAACGTAAGGCCGCGGAGCGGCATATGCTGATTCACGTCTGTGAGGTACTCGGCAAGCTGAGCGTTCCCAAGATTGTTGCCGGTTATGCGCCATTTCGCGGTGAAGTCAATTGCCTTCATATTTTGACCGCGCTCTACCAGCAGGGGTATGAAACCGGCTTGCCCGTTGTGCGCCGTGATTGCGAGGAGGAAGATCTGGAATTTCGGGCCTATCACCCTGATCAAAAGCTGTTGGAAGGGTATAGCGGCATTATGGAGCCCGATCAGGACCAGCATATTATCAAACCATATATCGTCTTGGTACCTTTGCTGGCGTTCAATAAAAACCTGCACCGGATCGGCTATGGTGCGGGCCATTATGACCGCACACTCCAGACCCTAAGGCACAGTGGACGCAAAGCTTTTACAATCGGCCTTGCCTTTGAAAGCCAAAAATACGACAATTTCAAGGCAGAGGCGCACGATCAGCCTTTGGACCGGATCGTGACAGAAGAAAAAATCTACAGCCTGACAGGTTAAGTATGAAAATTATATTTTTAGGAGATGTATTTGGCGAGCCCGGACGCGAAGCTGTGGCAAAATACGTGCCGCGCCTTAAGAAGTCACTGGAGCCCGACTTTATTGTGATTAACGGCGAGAATGCAGCCCATGGCTTTGGAATTAATGCCGAAATATGCCATCAGTTTTTTGATTTGGGCGCTGATGTGATTACGACAGGCAATCATGTTTGGGATCAGCGCGAAATCATATCTTTTATTGAAAAGGAAAAACGCCTTTTACGCCCGGCGAATTTTTCAAAAGGTACGGTTGGACAAGGTTACACAATCGTCGAGAATGACAAAGGCCAGCGCCTTGGTGTAATCAATGTAATGAGTCAGCTGTTTATGAAACCGATCGATAGCCCGTTTCCTGTTTTGGAAGAACTGCTGGGTGAAATTCGCCTGAAAGATAATGTTGATGCGATCTTGGTCGATGTCCACGGCGAGACAACCAGCGAGAAAAAAGCGATCGGCTTTTTTTGTGACGGGTATGTATCCTGTATTGTCGGAACGCATACTCATGTCCCCACGGCTGACACATGTATTCTGCCACAGGGCAGCGCCTATCAGACCGACGCCGGCATGTGCGGGTGCTATGACAGCATTATCGGCGTTGACAAAGATATAGCATTACAGCGTTTTACTTCAGATATGCCCAGCGAACGTATGCGCCCTGCAGAAGGGGAAGGGGCCGTCTGCGGCATCTTTGTGACAACCGACGATGAAACGGGTCTCGCGACAGATATTCAGCCGCTGCGTATAGGGGCAGGTATAATGGAAAGCCTGCCGGTCGCGGTATGAAGGGGCTTGTACTTTCCATCCTTTTTATCTTGATGACTATGGCGCAGGGCCATGCCGCCAGCCCGCAATACGATGCGGATACGATATGTATACCTGTTTATTTACACACGCAAAATGGAAAACAGCTGGATTTAAGTCTGGAGCTGGCCGTTTCACCGGGTGCGACGCGTCAGGGTTTGATGTACCGTGAATTTCTGCCCCCACTGGGTGGGATGTTATTTGTGTTCAATCCGCCGCAGGGTGTGTCGATGTGGATGAAGAACACGCTGATTCCCCTCGATATGTTATTTATCTCGAGCGATAACAAAATTTTAAATATACATCATAATGCAATCCCGCATGATCTGACGCCTTTGCCATCAATGGGGCTAGCGCAATATGTGATCGAATTACGGGGCGGGGCGGCAAAAGCATATGGAATTAATGCAGGTGATCGTATTTCCTTGCCGCAGGGGATTTTTAATTTCCAATAAAGATTACTTGCAAAGTGTTTCAAAAACCGATACAACTGCATCTATTCCTGCCCATCCTATTTCAGTGTCGGGGCGTGGCGCAGCCTGGTAGCGCGCCTGTTTTGGGTACAGGAGGTCGTGAGTTCGAATCTCGCCGCCCCGACCATTTTAAAACCGCCCGAAGGCGGTTTTTTTTAATTGGCTTTTGGCTGTTTTCTATGGATGTTGCGGTCAATCTTCAGTTGCGGTAGCTCTTCCAGCGGGGTGCTTCCGCGGGGCATTTTGAATTTTAAAATATCCTTTTGCTGATCAACCATCTTTTGAATCTTTTTATTCAGTCTTGTGCGCTCTTTGGCATTGGCGCTGCTATTGAATTTATTTGTCAGTCGATCAACTTTTCCCTCGATTAATCTCAGCGTGTTCCATTCACTGTAATTAACAGGGTATTCTTCGCCGTTAAAGTTATAATAGGATTCAGAGTCGGAAGGTAAATACATCGCTCCCCCGTGGCGAACACCGCTGAATACTGATGTGGCGCCTAAGGCCATAGTTGCCCCCATATCAACGGGAAGTGTGAAACACCCTACAATTACGGCAGGAATACCGCCGCCTATACCTACAAGAGATAAAGGCGCTCTGTTTTTTGCTTTGAAACGGTTAAATTTACCTTTTAAATCCATAGTCTTCTCGCTTTTTAATTCGGGGAGGGTGTTTTCTTTTTTGTCATGGACCGGTCAACTGTCAGTTCAACAGTTTCCGGCGCGGTTGTTGAAATATTTTTAGAACGCAGAATATCTTTTTGAACATCAACCAGCTTTTGTATTTTTTTATTCAGTTTTTTACGAGATTCGGCTGAAGGAGTTTGATTAAATTCAGTCTCCATAACACCAATTCTATAATCCAGTGTTCTTAATGCAGCATATTGATTTTTGCCAAGATAATATGTTTTGCCGTCAAACGCATATGTTCCGTTATAGTCTCGGGCATAATAACTATGTGTCCATGGGTTGATTTTAGTATCACGATAGCTTTCTGCGAGTATTGCGGCGCCAAAAGCGCAGGTCGCCCCAAAATCAAAAGGTATCATTATCATGCCCCCGAGTAGAGCGACTGTACCACCCAAAAGCTTTGAATTGAAAGCAATATCGTCGTTTACTTTTGCGCGTGCGCGATTAAATCCAGCTTTTATACCCATGACATACTCCTTGAATTGTTGGAATAAATTAACAAAAGGCGAGCATTATGTCAATATCTATTTGTAATAATCCGGAATGTTTTCAAAGATACGGCAGATTCCGCCACGGGGGTCTGTGACGTCGCCCTTATAGCGGGGAATCAAATGTAAATGCACATGCGCAACCGATTGACCTGCAGTATCGCCGTCGTTCCACCCCCAAGTAAAGCCATCAGTGTTATATTCTGATTTTAAACGCTTTTTCTCAGATTTCATCAGGGCGAATACAGCCAGCATTTCATCATCTGTCATCTCATCAGGGGCGATGACGACGCGTTTCGGGATAATCAGGGTGTGCCCTTTGGATACGGGGTACAGATTGCGCAGGGCAAAGGCAAGTTCATTTTCTGCTGTCCAGCGGTCTGTGGCATCTAAAAACGGTGTTTTGATCATATTCGTCATATTGGGGCTTTATCTGTTTTTTTATCCTGTGATATAACTATATTAGATTTTAAGGAGTAAAAAAATGAAAACACTCGTCCGTATTTATAAACCTGCCAAAAGCGCGATGCAATCGGGCCGCGGGGGGCGTCATGATAAATGGCATCTTGAGGGCGCAGCCCTGTCAGCGCGCGTGCCAGATCATTTGATGGGCTGGACCACGGCCGAAGATACGAATGACCAGATATCCATGAGTTTTGATACCAAAACAGCCGCGATTGAATTTGCGGAAAGCAAGGGTTGGGGGTATGAGGTGCACGATCCTGAAGAGCGTCAGGTGAAACCGCAAAACTATCTTGATAATTTTCAATATCATCCCGTCGTTTATCATCCTGTAAAAGTCGAAAAAAAGACGGAACAAAAGAAAGCAGCCAAGCCGCAGCGCAGCCGCAAAAGCGGTACACGCGTGAAAAAGAAAGATGAAGTCGGTATGGAAAAGGCAAAAAAAGCCAAAAAGACCTGATCTTGCCCCATGCGGCGCTTGCTGATTTACAATTTTACGCTTAATATAAAGCCGTTGCGGTCCCATAGCTCAACCGGATAGAGCAATTGCCTTCTAAGCAATAGGTTGTAGGTTCGAGTCCTACTGGGATCGCCACATAAAATACAAGCCCCGTAAGGGGTTTTTGTTTTATGGTATCCTTGACTGTTAACTGTTTTTAAACTATATTGTATTACGATTGTAATACGAACATGTTTTTTATTACGGAGAATATTATGGGTGTAGAGAAGAAAGACAAAATGATGCAATTCAGATTATCAGAGCAAGGACAGGCTATAGTTCTGGAGGCTGCTGCACATAAGCACCTTAAACAGTCTGATTACATGCGTGAAAGTGTTTTAAAACAGGCTGAAATTGATTTGGCGAATAAACGATCGTATATTTTCCCAGAAGATAAAATGAAAGATTTTATGGAGGCGCTTGATAAACCTGCCGAAGTTAAGCCAAGACTTAAAAAGCTATTATCCAAGAAAACCATTTTAGAGAGGTGACTGTGGAGCACCCCGAGAGAAAAGAAGACTTAGAATTAAAAACAGAGGTTTTGACCAAGCGGGCAGACCTCTCTTCTTTTGATTGTGGGCGGCCTGCACTTAACGAATGGTTGGAAAAATACGGCTGGTCAAGTCAGCAGAGTGGAACGGCAAAAACCTATATAATATGGGATGGCGATCAAATTGCCGGGTTTTACTCTATTTGTCCTGCTGAAATAACGTATGAGCAAGTGGTTGTTAGGATGAAAAAAGGGCAGCCCAAAGGAAGGTCTATTCCTGTAATTAAAATCGCATGCCTTGCGGTTTCAAAAGATTATCAAGGTATAGGTTTGGGAAGCGCAATGCTAAAGGAGGCTTTGCTAAAATGCTTGTCTGCGGCAGACATTATAAGTGGGCGTGCAGTCATTGTTGATGCGATTGATGACGGTGCTGTAAGCTTTTATGAGCAATTTGATTTTGTGTCCAGTCCTGCAAATAAAAGATTAATGATGTTAATGATCAAAGACCTGAAAAAAACCTATGAAGAGGTGTTCTCTTAACGGGGCTTTACGATTATACAGCGCGCTTATTCTGTTTCTTCTGAATCAAGGTTCGCGCATTTTTCTCGATATATTCAATGATAAATGCGGCAACATCTTTGCCGGTAACGGCTTCGATGCCTTCCAATCCCGGTGATGAATTGACCTCCAGAATTTTGGGGCCATCCTTGCCGCGCAGAATATCAACACCCGCGACTTTCAGGCCTAGCGCTTGTGCAGCGCGCACGGCCACGCGGCGTTCTTCGGGGCTGATTTTAATTTTACTGCCAGCGCCGCCTTTGTGAATATTGCTGCGGAATTCGCCCTCTTTGGCGGTGCGTTTCATACTGGCGACGACCTTTTTACCAACGACAAAACAGCGGATATCGGTGCCATTGGCTTCTTTAATGAATTCCTGCACCAGAATATTGGCATCCATCCCCTGAAACGCGCCAATAACGGATTCGGCTGCTTGCTGGGTTTCGGCCAGAACAACGCCGTTGCCCTGTGTGCTTTCCAGCAATTTGATGACCAGCGGCGCGCCGCCAACCATCTTGATAATATCCTTGGTAAAGGCAGATGATTTTGTAAATGCTGTTTTCGGCATCGGCAATTTATTTTGTGCCATAACCTGATGGGCATAAAGCTTGTCACGCGATGCGGTGATTGCCTGCGCGGGATTTACACAGTATGTGCCTGTTGTTTCAAATTGGCGCACAACGGCAGTCCCAAAAAATGTCAGGCGTGATCCGATGCGCGGAATAATCGCATCATATTTTTCAAAGGCTTTTTTATCGTAATGGACGCGGCCCGTTTCAAAGCCGATATCCATATAGCATTCGGAGGTGCGTACCAATTCAGCCTCGTGACCGCGCGCGCGGGCCGTATCAATCAGGCGTTTGGTAGAATAAATTTGTTCGCTTTCACTGAGAACGCCGATTTTTAGTGGGCGGAATTCCAGATCAGCCTTTGTGATTTCATCATAGGATAAAAGATTTCCTGACCCGTGCAGGAATGATTCTGTCGGATTAACTGTGGAATTTGGTGGCAGGGCCGAGCGACCCAGCAACATGCGGTATTGCATATTTTCGCGGTTTGATAGTGTGATTTCAATCGGCCATTTCTGATTGCCGACCTGAACCGTTGTTTCGATCACATAGCGCAGTTCGATTTCACCGTTCGAGCTTGTCACCTCGCGCTCGTCAACGACCTTGGCCGAACAGGATAAAATCAGGTTCGGTTTATCCGGCAAAGGCTTAACCGCAAAGCGTACACGTTTGCCTGATTTTGATTTATAGGGCTCGACATACATCGCATGCAGCGATGAAGTGGTTGCGCCGGTATCAATTTTCGCCTTGATTGCGGGGACTTTCAGTCCGGGTAGAGCGAGCCATTCTTCCCAACCAAGGGCGACAGGTTTTATTATTTTTTTTCCCACTTTAATTATCCGTTTATAAGGTTAGAACCATTTTGCTTTTTTAAACCATAGAACTTGCAAAAGAATTAAAATCGCAAGACCACCGCAGAAATACCAGAAAGCCTGACCATTGTCTGCGCCCGGAATACCACCGACGTTTATACCCAGCAGCCCCGTTAAAAATCCGAGCGGCAAGAAAATTGCGGCAATCACCGATAATAAATACATATTACGGTTCAGCGCATCGGCAAGGGCGGTTGTCAGTTCATCCTGTACGATCTGGGTTCTTTCGCGCAACATATCGAGATCCTCCACAAGGCGCAGCAGGAAGTTTGCCTGCTCCTGAAATTCACGTCTATTTGGTGTTGTGAAACCTTTGAACTCATCCGCGCGCAACTGTGTCAGTACGTCGCGCTGGGGCGATAAATAACGGCGCATGGTGATGGCTTGTTTTCTAAGTTTTGTGATTTCCTTACGCAGGGATTTATCAGGTTCATCAATAACGGCTTCCTCCAGCTCGTCGCAACGGTCCTGAATCTTTTCGATGACAGGTGATGTGTAGGATAGCAGGCGGTCAATGACGGCATTTAAAATGTCGCCTGGCGATTTAATCTGATGTCCTGTTTTCAGCTTTTCAGCCATATCCTGAATGGAACGTAAAAACCTGCGGCGCATCGTTATGATACGGCCGTCATCAACCCATATACGAAGCGAAATCATGTCGTCAGGGCGGTCTTTGTTCATGGTGTTAACGCCGCGCAATATGATCAGACGGCCATGGTCAAATTCTTCCAGACGGGGACGGGTGTCTTCTTCCAGCAAGGCCTCTACTATGATTTCGGGCAGTCCGATATTTTCGCGCAAAAAGCTTTCCGTTTCGGGATTTAAGGCATCAAGATGCCACCAGGTCAGTTCGCTGTCGTCAGATGATCCGCTTTCTTTGGCGTCTTTGGCTTGGCCCTGATCGTTAAAATCAAAACAGTAGATACAAAAATCGTGCTTTTCGGGTATATCGACCATGAATTGCTCCCATGAATTTCTTATTGTAAAAAATCTGTTTCAATTGTAGAAACAGTCTAAACAAAAACCAAGGAGAAACACGATGGAAATCAAAGATATTACGCCTGAAGCCTACCAAATGTGCGGCGGATGCGGCTGTGGTTGCCCTGCCGTTTTGGAAACGGAAACATCATATATCATTATAGGTAAAAAACTGGATTCGGTTAAGCTTGGCGAAATTGAAAGCCGGATTGCAGATGACGAGTATGCCGTAGAGGTCGAAAAAGGCATGATAGATCAATTGGATATCAAGCGCGCCGCATAAAGTGCATTTAAATAAAATTTTACATAATATATTAACTTTTGTCTGGGTATAATAGAATTATACGGGGGGTCGAACGGTTCGGCGCTTCGTAGGCTAACATACTCCCATTAACGATGAGGGCCCGGCGGGGGAGTCGGGCCCTCTGTTTTTTTGCCTTTTGGCTTGTGAAAATCCGAAACATTGTGCAAAATATAAGAACAGCGTTCGCTGAATAATGGGGGTATACTAAAAGTGATAAAATTCAAAGGCATAACAATCGCTTGTGCATGTGCAATGATATGTTTCAGCGCGAATGCCCATGCTGTTTCCCTGCAACAGTCTGTGCGGGATGCGATGGGGTTTCACCCGCAACTGCAGATTGACCGATTGGGGCAGGCAGTCAGTAATGAAGATATCCGCGAAAACCGTTCGGCGTTTTTTCCAACGATCAGCGCTACGGCCGAGGCCGGGCGCGTTAGCCAGAATAACGATACAACACGCGCTTTAACAGCGGATTCAGATGATGCCCAGTCAGACATCGGCGAGGGATATATTGCCCTGAACCAGCTGATCTGGGATGGGAATAGCACGTATAACCGTTATAAAGCTGCAAAATCACGCAAGACAGCCAGTGAATACACATACAACGCCAGTGTCATTGACATCATGCGTCAGGTCGTGGCGGCGCATGTCGAGGTTATGCGTCATCGCGCGCTGGTCGCTGAAACTCAAGGGTTTTTAGGCGCTGTTGCAAAATATCGTGACAGCATGTCGCTGATGGTTAACGAAGGCGCATTGGGGCGCAGTGAACTTTTACAAGCCGACGAGCTGATTATGCTGACGCAAAATGCCTTATTGACATATCAGGAACAATTGGTGCTGGCTGAAACCTTTTACGAGGAAACTGTCGGCCATATGCCGGACCCCGAATTGACGGTCGAAGTTGATGCCGCGGACGCCATCTTGCCTGAAGATCTGGGGCAGGCTCTGACCTATGGACGCCAAAAGCATCCGCGTTTGCATTCACTTGATTTTACGGCCAAAGCGCTGGAGCGCGAAGCGAGTGCCGAGAAGAATACAATTATTCCGCGTTTTGATGCCGAAGTATCCTATCGTGACCGCAGTCAGGATTTTGAAATCGGCGGCGATACTGAAAACGCGCAGGCGCTGGTCAAAATGTCCTGGGACATGTCATTGGGCGGTGCATATGATGCACGTATTGAACGAAACCTGCATTTGCAAAAACAGGCCCTGGCTGAACAGGATCAGGTCAGAAATTTTATAGAGCGTGACATCAAGCAGCGCTATGCCGAGCTAATTATGTCGGGTAAGCAGCTTAGCGTGCTTAGCAGCCGCGAAGATGCGAACCGCGATATTTTTGCGTCGTACAATAAGGAATACGAGGCTGGTGCGCGTTCGATCCTCGAGATCGTCAATGCTCAGAACCGCATGTTTGATTCAACTGTTTCGCGCATTAACGGGCAGTATAAGAATATAGGCGCCAAATATGACCTTTTGGGGGCGATGGGCCGTATATACGAGGCCTTTGGTTACAAAAGCCCATAAGCTATGACTGAAGAAACACAAGATAAAGAAAAACAGCAGCGCGATCCGCTTTTGGACGCGCTGGTTGCTGTTACCAAAGAAAACGGGGACGAGCGCAGCGCTGAATCGCTGACCTATGGCCTTGCAATCGATGGTAAAATGACGCCCGAACTCTTTATCGAGGCAGCGAAGCGCGCGGGTTATCGCGCAAAAATCATTAAAACGGAATTAAAGGATATTGATGCGGCGGTTCTACCCATTGTAATCATTTTGAATGATGATAATGCTGCGGTGGCGTCCAATGCGGCTGATCTGGAAAAGCATAAAAATGACTATTCGGGCTATTGTCTATATATCCGCAAAAAAGAAGCGGTGACCAAAGACACAACGGGGCACAGTCATATAGACCTTAAAAAAGAGCACTGGTTCTGGTCCGTTATACGCGGGAATTATAAATCCTACGGCCTTGCGATGTTTGCTGCTGTGTTCGTCAATCTCTTTGCTTTGGCGGGGCCGCTATACATTATGAACGTTTATGATCGTGTTCTACCGAACAGTGCCTTTGAAACAGGCTGGGTTCTGGGGATTGCGGTTTTGATCGTATATGTTTTTGACCTTGTTATCAGAACGCTTAGAACATATTTCATAGATCTTGCCAGTCGCCGCGCCGACGTTATTTTGGCGCGCAAGCTGATGGATCATATTCTGGATATGAAGCTGCTGACACATGATACCTCCATTAATGCAACAGCAAACGCCCTTCGCGAATTTGACATGCTGCGCGAATTTATGACGTCAGCCACGATGATCGCGCTGGTGGATGTGCCGTTTTCACTGTTGTTCATTTTTGTGATCTGGATTATCGGCGGGCCGATTGCTTTGATGCTGGTCGGGATATTCCTGTTTGTAGTTATTGGCAGTATCCTGATACAGGTTCCGGTTAAAGCTTTGATCTACAAATCGATGAAGGGCAATGAGATCAAGCATAATTTACTGCTGGAAACGCTGTATAACCTGGAGACCGTTAAAGGTGTTGGCGGGGCAGGCCGTCTGCGTAAAAAATATACGGATGTCGTGGGTGAAGCGGCTTTGTACAGCCAGCAGTCAAAACTGTGGTCTGGATTTGCACTGAACTTTACAGCTTTTGCCCAGCAGGCAACCAGTGTTTTCATTGTTTTAATTGGTATGTATCTGGTGGCAGATGGCGCACTTTCTGTAGGTGGTCTGATCGCCTGCGTTATTCTTTCAACCCGCGCTTTGGCGCCGATTGCCCAGATTACGGGGCTGATCAGCAAATACTTTCATGCCTCTATGGCGTTGAACAGTCTGAACAAGGTTATGAGCGCCCCTGTAGAACGTGAGGCAGGGCGCAGGTATCTGAGCCGCCCGACCCTGAAGGGGGATTTTGAATTGCGGGGCGTCAGTTATGCTTATCCGAATACAAACGAGCCAGTTGTTCAGAATATAAATCTGAACGTTAAGGCGGGGGACAAGATCGGGATTGTCGGCAAAATCGGCTCGGGTAAATCGACATTAATTAAGCTGATGATGCATTTTTATGATGCAAATGCGGGGACCATAAAGCTGGATGAAACAGACATTCGCCAGATTGATCCGGCCGATCTGCGTAAGAATATCGCCTATGTTAGTCAGGACCCGGGCCTGTTCCGTGGGACAGTGCGTGAAAACATTGCACTTGCAAATCCAAAGGCGGGGGATGGTGCAATCTTGCGCGCCAGCAAATTGGCGGGGGTTCATAGCTTTATCGGCGCAACCCGCCAAGGGTACGATTCCCTGATCGGCGATAACGGCGAGGGGTTTTCAGGTGGTCAAAAACAGGCCATAGCAATGGCGCGGGCCTTTCTGGTCGATGCAGACATTATGATCTGTGACGAGCCCACAAATGCGATGGATATGCAAAGCGAGCAAGAGCTGATCGCTGCGCTGAAGCAACATACAAAAGATAAAACGCTGATATTGGTGACGCATCGCCAACAGATGCTGGAACTGGTTGATCGTATTATGGTCATGCAGGGGGGGCAGATCGTTGCCGAAGGACCGCGTGATAAAATGCTGGCGTTTCTTGCAAAGGGCGCAACGCCCGCAGCTGCCGCCGAAATTAACAAAAGCGGAGGAAAAGATGGCAAAAAATGACGATCTTTTCTTGCCCGAGTTAGAGGCCGCGCGCCGCCTAAAGCCTGCGAGTGGGGCGATTGTCCTGCTGCTGGCAATCGGACTTTTATTTGCATTTCTGATTGTTTATTCTGCATTCGCCAAAATAGATGAGCGCACGCGCGGTCAAGGCCAAGTTATGCCGTCCAGTGACGTTCAGGTTGTCCAAAGTCTTGAAGGTGGCATTGTCACGGATATTCTGGCACGTGAAGGTGATGTGGTAAAAAAGGATCAAATCCTGATGCGGATTGATGACGTGATGTTTGCGGCAGAGGAGGGCGGTCTGGAAGCCCGCTTGCAAGGCCTGCAAATCAAACGCGAACGCCTTTTGGCGGAAACGCGCGAACAGGAACCGCAATTCTCCGACGAATTGGCAGAGGTTGCATCAAAACGCGTTGATAATGAAATGGCGCTTTATCAATCACGCCAACAAGAATTACAGACCGCGCTGGAGCGTATTGAGGATGAGAAAAACGAGATCCTGAGCAATATTGCCGAAGTCGATGCCAGCATCAGTAAATATTCGCAGACCCGTGGTCTTGTTGCGAAAGAACTGGAGATTGCCAAAAAGCTGGTCGCGCAAAAAGCGATGCCGCAAATCGAGGAAATTAGGCTGGAGCGCCAATATGCGGAAGCATCAGGGGATCTAGCCACTGCCCAGAAAGCAAAAGCATCCCTTCAGGCAAGATTATCCGGAGTGGAGAAAAAGCGTCAGGAAAGAAAATCAGCTTTTAAATCGGATGCTCTGGCGCAATTGAGCGATGTGGAAACACAGTTACGCACCTATGAGGAAAGTATGAAATCGGCCGAGGACCGTGTTGCACGGACAGAATTACGCGCACCTGTTGACGGTATCGTACAAAGCCTGGCGGTCAAAACTGTCGGCGGTGTTGTTCAGCCGGCCCAAAAGCTGATTGATATTGTTCCGCTGGAAGATGATTTATTGATCCGCGCACGTATAGCCCCTTCAGACGTCGCATTTTTGAAGTACGGCCAGCCGGTTAAGGTTGGCATTACGGCGTATGATTCAATGATATATGGCCAGCTGGATGGGACATTGGAACGTATTAGCGCGGATACGGTTGAAGATAAAGATGGCGGGCGTTTCTTTGAAATTGATGTGCGTACAGATAAAAACTATTTGGGGGATTCTGATAATCCGCTTCGGATTACAACAGGTATGGAGGCGAATGTTCAGATTATAACAGGAAAACGTACCATTCTGACCTATATCATGAAACCGATTTTGCGTGCGCGTCAAAATGCGCTGATTGAGCGATGAAAAGTTTTTTTACCAGCCGATGGATACATGTATTTTTATTGATTGCACTTTTGACTGGTGCGCTGGCACTGCGATATGCCGATCCAAAACCTGTTGAACGTTTACGTCATATAGCCTTTGATGCCTATAACAAGCTGATGCCACGTCAGGCTGGCGATCAGGTAGTAATCATTGATATTGATGAAGAATCTTTGCGCGAATACGGGCAATGGCCCTGGCCGCGCACCGATCTTGCCGACATGACAAAACGTGTTGTGGATATGGGTGCAAAAGCGATCGCCTTTGATATCGTATTTGCGGAGCCTGATCGCACTTCGCCACGCTTTATGGCCGAACGATACCAAGATGTGGATGTGTTTAAAAGTCTGCCTGACAATGACGAGGTCTTTGCACAAACGATCGCCGAGACAGGAAAAACAGTTACGGCTTTTGTCTGGACACAGCAACCAACCAAACGCGACCCGATTGAAAAAGCCAAAATTTTTAATACGGGGTATAAACCTGATCCTGCGGCTTTTGTAACATCTGTGCCGTATTTTGCAACAAACCTGCCTATTTTATCCCAGGCCGCAGCCGGTAACGGCAGTTTCAGTATGTTCCCCGAACAAGATGGATTAATCAGACGTGTCCCGTTACTGGTGGGGCTTAACAAGGATGAAAACATTACCGTTTATCCGGCCTTATCGCTGGAGGCGTTGCGGGTTGCACTGAACAAAAAAATTATCAAAGTCAAAAGCTTTGGTGAGCAAACAGATGAAGGATATGGCGTTCATTCTATTCAGGTGGGCGATTATACCATTCCGACAGATAGTGAAGGAGCTTTCTGGGTATATTATTCAGGCCATAAACCGGATCGTTATGTCTCAGCAGGAGATATCCTGTCAGGGAATGTTGACGCAGAGAAAATCAAAGACAAGATTGTTCTGGTGGGCACGTCGGCTATCGGCTTGCTCGATTTGCGTTCAACCCCATTAAACGCGGTCGTACCTGGGGTCGAAGTACATGCCGAGATTCTGGAGCAAATTGTAAACGGGCAATTTCTGGTCAGGCCCGATTTCTTTGACGGGGCTGAAATTCTGGTCACAGCCCTGATCAGCGCGCTTATCATTCTGATGGCACCCTTTATCGGTACGACTGTTTTGGCAGCGCTTGTTATCAGTTTGATTATAAGCGGTTTTTCCTATGCGATATATGCCTATGAACATCTGGGATATCTGGTCGATGCTATATATCCCGCGCTGACAGTCACGATTATTTTCATTCTGGCATCAATCCTGACAAACCTTAGGACCGATGCAGAAAAACGGATGATTAAAACCGCTTTCGGGCAATATATTTCAAAAGATCTGATGAACGAATTAACACAGGATCCGGATAAATTGCGTCTGGGTGGAGAGGTGCGCGATTTATCTGTCATGTTTACAGATGTGCGTAACTTTACAACCATATCTGAAAGCCTGACACCTGAAGAACTTATTCAGCTGATGAATGATTTTCTGACCCCCATGACTTCGATCGTAATGGATGAACGAGGCACCGTTGATAAATATATGGGCGATGCGATGATGGCCTTTTGGAATGCACCGTTGGATGTAGAACAGCATGCCAAACATGGCTGCATAGCGGCCCTGCGAATGGCTGAAGCGCTGGAGCCTGTAAATGAAAAGCTGAAAGCCACTGCAGAGGAAAAAGGCAACGTTTATCACGAAGTGCGCACAGGCATAGGCCTCGCCACAGGGCCGTGCTCTGTCGGTAATATGGGTGCCAGACAGCGTTTTGCCTATTCAGCCTTGGGCGACACTGTAAACCTTGCATCACGTCTGGAGGGGCAAACCAAAGCCTATGGCGTGCCGATTATGGCGTGCGAGAGAACCGCGACCGAGGCTGGTGACATGGCCTTCATCGAGCTTGATCTTTTGCAGGTGAAAGGAAAAACCAAACCCGAGAGAGTTTTCACAATTATCTCGGATCAGCGATCTTCCGACTTCAATCAATTTAAAAAACAGCATGATCAGATGTTATCTGCTTATCGTTCAAGGAAATGGGACGAGGCAATTGATTTGTGCCAAACGCTTAAAGCAGATGAAATGGCCAAAGATATAACGGGTTTTTATACATTGATCGCCAAACGTGCAAAAGCCTATAAAAAGACGCCGCCCGCAGATGGCTGGGACGGCGTTTTCGTGGCAACCGCTAAATAGCTTTACAAGAAATTGCTCAGTTCAGGAATATAGGCATTTGTATCACCTGGTGTCAAACCGTTACCATCAAGCGCTTGGAAATTCCCGGGTGTATTCGTATGTTCCTCAAGAAATTGGACCTGCGTTATATCCTCAGTTGCAACGATTTCATTTGTTCCTATGCGCTGAAAAGCAGCAGAGTTCGTCTGTCCGCCAAATAATTGCCCATCATATTGGTTCAGTTGTATCCAGTTACCCTTCAGTTTAACAAAGTTTGACCCGGTAACCCGCTCTCCATTAATTACAAGTGTACCTTGGAAATTCGAGAAGTGATCAGCTGTTGCGCCATCTACTAGGATTTCGATTTTATCGGAAGATGTATTGTTATCGAGATATATCTCTTCTATCGATGTAAATTTTTGTGCATTCATTCCCGTAAAATCGATAATAAGGTCGCTGCCCCCGGATGAATTATTCAGTATCAGGGTATCTTTACCCAACCCACCGTCATAGCTGTCTTCCGGTCCATTCGAGAAAATTTCGATTCTGTCATTACCGGCATCGCCGAAAACGACGTGTCGCCCAGTGTTATCAAGAATTTTGATATGGTCATCTCCCAAATCGCCATGAATAACAGAATCACCAGCATGGTTTAATTCGATTGCGTCATTCCCACTGCCGCCGAATATGCGTTTTGTCGCCGTCGCAGTGTTGTTTGTTACTTGCAGCGTGTCATCACCGGCGCCACCAACCATAACATTCGCATAAATATCATCGTCGTTAATGGTATCGTTGCCGTTGCCGCCAAACAAAATTTTCTCATTCGGTCCCCAAGTGCTTGCTGTAATCGTATCAACGTTATCATCCCCAACGATGCGTGGTTTACTTAGATCGGATAGCAATGCATCGATTGTCACATTAAAGTTCTGTGATATAGATGTACCATCTACATTTGTTGCGGTAACCCTTATCGGGATAAAGGCTCCATAATCTGATGCATCCAAAGCATATGGATCTGCAACACGTATTACGCCGGTTGTCGAATCAATGACAAAAGGATTGGATATTGTCGGTGGAACCGACATGGAATACGCAACTCCTGTTGCAAGGTTTCCAAAAGTTTCCATCTTGCCCACAACATGATTCAGATCGTCAAATTCACGAACACGGAATGTTGCTGTATTGATCGGACGAAATGCAAAGACATCAGGCGGCGGCGATGCGGGATCTTGAATATCTGCAGGCGGTGGCTTTAATAAACTGGAAGAATCAGGCAAACCTTCTGAAAAAGGCTTTGCTTCAAGCGCTTTTGGCGGCAAAGGCATTTTTCGGCCGACAACTACGTCCCCTGGGCCCTTTGCAGCCTTGTTAATAGCATCTGGGTTTTGCATCATCATTTCACCCTGCTGTGGGGGCTGTTCACCAGCCGGCAGGTCTGGCGTGCCCTGTACAGGCTGTTCGCCTTCACCATCACCTTCATTGTTATTTTGGCCGCGTGACTGGCCAAAAGCGCGCCCAAAGGTGCCTCTTGCGACACCATCCAGGGATTTAAATTGCGATTGTACGTAGTCAGCCGTCATTTGGCCAAGGTTCTGAGGCGGCTGGTCATATCCGCCCAGACGGACTGTTTCAAACATATCATCCAGTTCCACGCTACCGGCCGCGTTTGTAATAACAACCGCACCATCCAGAATTGTAATTTCCGAATTCTGGCCCGTCGGGTCGATTTTCCCCATAACGACCGTGCCGCGAATACCGATCGACCCTGTCGGTGTTTCAATATTGACGTTGCCCGGGTCGTCCTTGCCAATCATACCACTGGTATAGACGAATGCGCCTTTCAGCATTGAAAAGAATGAACTGCCTTCCTGCGCCTCGCTGTCGTATTTGAATTCATCCACGGACAGGCGCGCATCTTCGCTGACAGCAAATGACGTATTGTCTGCAAACATAATATTTGCAGCGCCGTCGGCGCTGGTTTCAATGATATCACCTTGTTGAATAACCGTTCCGACTTCGGCAATGACCTCTGTACCATCAGCGCGTGTAATAACCACATCCCCGACAATTTCAGTAATTTGTCCGACCGGGCTGGCATCATTCATCGTCATATTGCCGCCTTGGGCATATTCACCGGCATGGGACGACTTGGCAAACGAATCGATCATTTCGGGTGTCAGGCGCAGGCCGCTGTCATGCATCAGGTCAGGAGATTCAAGCCCGCTGAAATAGCCTTCAACAGTGACCGTCTGGCCATTGCTTTCAATGACAAGATCGCCGCCATCCTTGGTGAAATCAGCATCTATAAGCATGTCAGCTGATGGCATTTTAACAGGTTCACCCTGGATCACTTTGATCGAGAAATCAGCATTTGGTAGATCTTTTGGCATTGAACACCCCTTTTCAATATAAAACTCTATCCCTTTCATCATATCGGATAAGTTTTAAATGCCTGTAAATAATATATAAAATTTTAGTAATCTGGAACGGTCCAGTTTTTCAGGAATTCGATAGCCTCGTTTTCAGGCATCGGTTTCGCAAACCAGTATCCCTGACACTTCTGACAGTTCATATCATTAAGAATAGAGGCTTCTTCTTGATCTTCAATCCCCTCCGCAATCACAGTCATATTCAGGTTTTCTGCAAGTCCGACAATTGATTTGACCAGCGACAGGTTGCCTGGCTTGTCACGCATTGAACGGATAAAGCTTTGGTCAATCTTTAAAGTATTAATGGGAAAGCTATGAAGGTAGCTGAGAGACGAATAGCCCGTTCCAAAGTCATCAATAGAGATAGAAAGACCATTGTCATGACATTGTGCCAAAGCCTCGCGGGCCACATCCGGCTGTTCAACCAGCAGGCTTTCGGTGATTTCAAGGTGTATATTATCGACAGGCGTGCTGGTCTTGTCCAAAATAGCTTTGACATTGTCAAAGAAACCGAGAGAGGAAAAGTCCCGCACCGAGAAATTGACACTGATATAAAGAGGGTGGGCGCCTTTTAAATTCGGTGCGATGACATCATTGAATTTATGCGATGTTTTTGCCGCTTCTTCCAGTGCCCAATTTGACATTTCAACAATCAGGCCGCTTTGCTCGGCGACGGGAATAAAAACACCTGGTGAAACCATGCCCTTTTCAGGGTGTATCCAGCGCATCAGGGCCTCAAATCCCGCAACCTTGCGGTTTTTAATGTCGATAATAGGCTGATAGAATAGAACAAGGTCCTTGCCAAGAGCAGCTTTCAGCTCTTCCTTCATTTTAATCGTTTTCATGGCCGATTCATGAAGCTCGTTTTCTTTTTCCACGTTTTCAGCTGCGCTTTTGGAGTTGCTGGAAAAGAAGCTGCGGGACAGCATATCGCGATAGCGCGTTAAGATCACATGCATGATCATTTTGAAAATAGGGTCGGCGCCGTTGATCCAGCCTTCAAAATCATCGCGGGTGATTTCAATGACTTCACAGTCTTCTTTTGCGCGTACGGTCGCTGTGCGGGGGCGATCATCCAGCATCGCCATTTCGCCAACCAAAGCACCCGGACCGCGTGTTCCGATGCGTAATTTATTGTTGCCGCGATTGACCAGAATTTCGACTTCGCCGCTTTCAATGATATAGGCCGATTGACCATGATCGCCTTCTGCCATCAAAACATCGCCAGCAGAAAATTTCTTGTTCGTTTTTATGATATTGACCATCTGTGTACCCCCACTTCAAGCATACGAATAAACAATGCTTTGCACAAATATTTTGTTATTCATTGTTATTTTAAAATCTTTGTGATTTAGTTAATGGAGGTCATTTTTCCTTGGGGTAGGTATGGGACTATTAGAATTACTATTATTATATTTAAGTTTTCAGTTAAAACACCTGTTATGTGACTATTTACAGCCGCACTGGGTCGCAATCAGTAAAGGTAAAGCGATACGGGGCGTCGGAGGTAAGGCGTTGCTACACCATGCCGGTATTCATGCTATGGGTACATTTATCGTGGCGATGATATTTGCGCCTATGTTTTGGTGGCTTTCACTGGTTGATTTTTTCGTTCATGGCACAATTGACCGTGTGAAAAGTATTTTGGTCGATAAAAATAAATGGTCTATGGACAGCAAGCGTTTTTGGTTTGTTTTTGGACTGGATCAGGAGGCGCATAACCTGACGCATCTGGCCTATATCCTGACCATCTTCTTTCACGCAAATCCAAGTCTGACCTTACTGTAAAAGGTTAATTCCCTTCCAGACGTAAACAATTCCGATCAATGTGATTAGAATGCGTGTGCCGTGATAAAAATGGTGATCCTTTATCTTCGCCAGTGTTTTCTTGGAAAGGGTGGTTCCGACAACCGTCATAATGATCAGCCCCGCAATCAAAAGCGGTGGGATAGTTGACACATCGAAATCACCGGTGTTTTTCAATGCAAATCCGAAATAATAGAGCTTTGTCATGTGCCCAAGGGCCTGTGTGACGGCCTTGGTCGCAACGACCTGATGGCGGGTCAGCTCTTTATTTAAAAAGAAAACATCGAGCGCGCCGCCTGAAACGCCTGCTGTTAATTGAAGGCAGGTGACAATCATTCCGCAAACATAGGCATGTGATTTTTTTAAAATATCGACATGAAAGATGCTTTTGGGCAGATAGGTCAGCACAGGTAATAAGCCCAATACAATGAACGTCGTTGACCGTTCGACCGTAAATTGAAAAAGCTGGAAAATAAACAGGGATGTCAACAATCCAAAGATATACAGTCCCAGAGTGCCGCGCATGATGTGTTTGCGGTGTATAAAGGCGCGCCAGCCATTTGAAACCAATTGGGTCGAGCCATGCAAAATCATTGCGGCTTGCAGGGGCAGTATCCAGGCCATGACCCCCATCAGGATCATCCCACCGGCCATTCCGGCAACGCCCGATAGAAAGGCCGTGAAAAATGAGATGGCAATCAGGCTGTATATAATCGCACTCGTAAACATACAGACATTTTAATATAAAAAAAGCGGGGATGATATCCCGGCTTTCGGCTATGAAGCTATATTTTTTTAACCGGCTTTAGGCGCGGTCTTTTTAGTTTTTCTTGCAGGTATTTTATTGCCCTCATCTGATTTAAAGGCTGTCTTGATACCCATACGCCCCAGTTTGAAGGTATTTTTTACGGTGCCCACCCCGCCAAAAGTAGCGGCCGTTGCGGCGCAGACCGTAACGGCGAGCGCGCTGCCTGACATCGTAAGAAGCGCAATACCGGTCGCGGCAATCGCAGCGTTTTTGCCTAGGTTCAAGGCGCTGTTTATCGCCGGAAATTTCTGAGGCTTTCCGGGTTTGATTTTGCTGACATCACCTTTTGTCAATTTGTGAATGTCACCCATTCTGCTTATATCGCGATATCCTGTCTGCAGTAAATTGATGCCGGAGACTGTTGCAGCGACGGCCCCCAGGGTCATCAGAGCGGGCATTGCAGGTGTCATGGCTAGAATAACCCCAGCGGCAACAAAGCTGCCACGCAGGACAAGATTGAAAGTAGATGTTAGGCCGACAAAAGTATAGCCACCGACGCGGATCGCTGTCTTTAGATCCTGACGCGTCTCATGAACAGAATCGGATGCCTGAATAAGTGTAGATTTCGCCATAAGGCTTCTCCCTGAATATATTAACGTAATAGAGAAATTGATAGTTTGAAACCAGCCTATTGTCAAGGAAAAGCGTTTTCCAGAAAATGAATGTCCGGAGTTCAAAACACAAGTGTATTGAGGTCTCCGGACAAACGGCGGTAATAGAGGGTGTGTGATTCTGTTATACGCAGAATCGGAATCTAAAGCAAGTAAAAAAAACAAAATACGTTAAATAATTTAAAATTATGACGCTTTTTTAAACTATACGTATATAAGTGAACAATATTGTATAATTTAATAACAAAATGCGGTAATTTTCCTTTTTAAACATGTTTTGACAAATGTGATCTAACAACATAATATCTTGCCGGATTACACAATTTGCGGAGTATTTATGTCTGAAGGAATAAATGCGATGAAATGGCAGCCGACACAGGACCAAAAGTCCGGGACGGCCTTGTACGAATTCATGTCTCATATGAACGAAGACGCAGGTACGGATCTTTCATCCTATAAAGATATTTGGTCTTATTCCGTTAAAAACCCTGAAATTTTCTGGTCGCAGGTTTGGGATTTCACAGGTGTTATTGCGTCTGAAAAAGGTGATCGTGTCATCGTAAAGGCGCCGCACATGAAAGATTGCCGTTTCTTCCCGGACGCGCGTTTGAATTTTGCCGAAAATCTATTACGTCGCCGCGATGATGAAATCGCAATCGTTTTTCGTGGTGAAGACCACATTGAGAAAAAACTGACATATAAAAAGCTCTATGAAAAGGTCAGCCTTTTGGCACAGGCTTTGCGCAATGCGGGCGTTCGTCAGGGTGATCGTGTTGCTGGCTATCTTCCGAATATGCCACAGGCTGTGATTGCCATGCTGGCAACGTCTTCCATCGGTGCGATCTGGTCTTCGGCGTCCCCTGATTTTGGGGTGCAGGGGGTTCTTGACCGTTTTGGCCAGGTTGAACCCAAAGTTCTATTCTGCGTGGATCAGTATTTTTATAATGACAAAGCCATCGATTGCATGGAGAAAAACCGCGCAGTCTTTAAAAGCCTGCCAAGCGTTGAGAAGCTGGTGATTGTAAAATATCTGGAAGAGGCCGAAGTCGATCTGCCGACGGGCGCTGAATTGTTTTACGATTTTATTCAAGGGTATTTGCCGACGGATATCGAATTCGAACAGTTGCCGTTTGATCATCCGCTTTACATCATGTTTTCCAGCGGCACAACCGGCACACCCAAATGTATTGTTCACGGACAGGGCGGCACGCTGTTACAGCACCTGAAAGAACATAAGCTGCAATGTGATATACGTCCCGATGATCGTGTATTCTATTTTACGACAACAGGTTGGATGATGTGGCAGTGGCTGGTTTCCGCCTTGGCATCCGAGGCCAGGATACTGCTGTTTGACGGCGCGCCGTTTTATCCGGATGGATACAGCCTATGGGATTTTGCAAACGAGCAAAAATGCACCCATTTTGGGACATCTGCCAAATTTATTGATGCATTGAAAAAGCATGAACTGTCCCCTGGTAAAAAATATGATCTATCCGATTTGCGTTGGATCGGATCAACAGGGTCACCTTTGGTGCACGAAGCCTTTGATTATGTCTATGACGAGATCAAAAGCGATGTGCATCTGGCTTCTATCTCGGGTGGTACCGACATCATATCCTGTTTTGTTTTGGGTAATCCCTTATCACCCGTTTACAAGGGTGAAATACAGGGGCCGGGCCTGGGCATGGATGTCGATGTCTTTGACACGATGGGCCGGTCGGTATCTGATGGCAAGGGTGAGCTGGTCTGCAAAACGCCGTTTCCTTGTATGCCGACAGGTTTCTGGAATGACCCTGAGGGTAAACGCTATATGGATGCCTATTTTGATAAATTCGACAACATCTGGTGTCATGGGGATTGGTGTGAATGGACTGAATATGGTGGTGTCATTATACATGGCCGATCTGACGCAACATTGAACCCCGGTGGGGTGCGGATCGGCACGGCTGAAATTTACCGTCAGGTTGAAAAGCTTCCCGAAGTCAAGGAAAGTATCGCGGTCGGCCAGGAATGGGACGGCGATGTCCGTGTCGTTTTGTTTGTTGTGATGCGCGATGGCAAAAAACTGTCAGATAAAATTGTGGACGAGATTAAATCGGTGATCCGAAGTGGCGCATCACCGCGCCATGTGCCTGCAAAAGTCATTGCAGTCAGCGACATTCCACGCACCAAAAGCGGCAAAATTACCGAATTGGCCGTGCGGGATATTATTCATGGCCGCGATATCGAAAATAAGGAGGCGCTGGCAAATCCGGAAGCCTTGGAAGAATATAAGAATATAGAGGAGTTGGCAGCCTGATGAGTATCAAACGCGGATATTTTGCGATGGGCGTTGAAGGAATTTCAAAGCCCGGTAATGTTGGAAACCTTGTGCGATCAGCCCACAGTTTCGGGGCCAGTTTCTTTTTTACGATTGATCCGGTAGTTGACGTTAAAAAGGTTGCCAAAACGGATACATCTGATGCCTTCACGCATTTGCCGCTTTATAACTTCGGCAGCGTTGATGAAATGAGTTTGCCGCAAAAATGTCAATTGGTGGGTATTGAGCTGATGGAAGATTCGATCGAGCTTCCCAGTTTTCGTCATCCGACGCGCGCAGCCTATGTTCTGGGACGCGAACGCGGCAGCCTGAGCCCCGAGCTGGTTGAAAAATGCGATCACATCATCAAAATTCCCATGCAATTCTGCGTTAATGTCGGGGTGGCTGGCGCAATCGTCATGTATGACCGTCTGATTTCCATGGGGCGTTATGCCCCGCGCCCTGTGCAGGCGGGCGGCCCGACCGAGTTTTTACCGGAACATGTCCATGGCGGTCAAATTATCCGCTGTGGTAAAAAATAATTTCACATCAAAAAACACGATTCTTTTACGGCTTGGAAAAGTATAAAATTTCCATTTAACTTTAAAAATAAAAACATAATTTCGCCGTTAAATCAAAAAGCGTAATTTTCAATTTATTTTCATTGTTGGATATAAAATTTGTAGGTTTGTTAAATCTGAAAATGGTAGAATGAAACTCTATCAATTATGTAATCAATAATGAAGCAGGTGAAGAATGAATGTTTTTGATCACGTTGAATTCGACCATCACGAAAGAATTGGTTTCTTCAATGATACCAAGACAGGCCTGAAGGCTATAATTGCAATTCATAATACAAATCGCGGCCCGGCCTTGGGTGGATGTAGAATGTGGAACTACGCAAGCGAGGATGAGGCGCTGACCGACGTGTTGCGCCTTTCGCGCGGTATGACATACAAGGCGGCGATTACCGATTTACCACTGGGTGGTGGCAAGTCTGTGATTATTGCGGATGCTAAAACCGAAAAAACGCCTGAAATGATGCGTGCCATGGGGCGCGCTGTTCAGCAAATGGGCGGCGATTACATTACCGCCGAAGATGTGAATACATCCGTCGACGATATGTTACAAATTTCAAAAGAAACAACACATGTCGTGGGCTTGCCTGCAACGGACGGGCAGGGCGGTGGTGATCCGTCCCCGCTGACAGCCTATGGTGTTTTTGTCGGTTTGAAATCAGCTGTTGAATATCGCTTGAAATCTGACCTGAATGGCAAGGTTGTTGCCGTTCAGGGGCTGGGGCATGTCGGATATAACCTTTGCCGTCATCTGCATGAATCAGGTGCGAAACTGGTTGTTACAGATATCAATGCCGATGTGCTGGATCAGGCGAAATCTGATTTTGGTGCCGAAGTTGTCGGCCTGAATGATATCTATGATGTGGATGCCGATGTTTATGCACCATGTGCATTGGGCGCGACACTGAATGACGACACGCTGCCAAGGTTAAAGGTTTCTGTTATCGCGGGTGCCGCAAACAACCAGCTGGCAACGGCCAAGCACGCCAATATCTTGCAAGATCGCGGCATTTTATATGCGCCGGACTATGTGATTAATGCGGGCGGATTGATCAATGTGCATTACGAACATGTCGCCCGTAAATCAGGCGGCGGATATGACCGCGATGCAGTTTGTGCGCATATCGACAAGATCGGTGATACGATGGAAACATTGTTCAAAATGTCAGAGCGTGAAAACATTTCGACAGCGACAGCTGCGGACCGTTTGGCGGAACAGCGCTTTAATGCGCCAAAAGCAACTACGGCCGAAGCTGCATAGTTTAATAAATCCTCCAAATCAAAAGCCCCGTATTTTTGCGGGGGGTAACTGCCGATCTTTTGGAAAAAGCGGTATTCCACTCTAGTCTGTGGATAATGGGTAAACCCGCATTTTATAAGCAAAGTACCTCGATCAATGTTCAGTTTAATGCCATGACCATTCAAAATAAGAGGTTTGTTTATTCTACGGCGTTTTTGGGCTTTATATTGAGGAATTGGATTTATTCTTTTTAATCAATAATCCCCACGGGCAGCCCAATTATCATTAGCTTTGGAAATAATTTTTGCTGTTTTTTGAAGTGCTTGTTTCATATAGGTTTTTAGCATATTTAAGCCGCTAAAACCACACTTAAAGCATTGTATTATATAATTATTATTTAAAGTTCATTCCTTTTACAGTTTTCTTAAGTATAATGTAAAATATGAAATATCAGTCTGGAAATGCTTTATTCTTAATCCTTATTGCAGTCGCTCTGTTTGCTGCGTTGTCCTATGCAATCACATCTTCTTCAAGAGGTGGCGGTGGAATTAATAAAGAACAAGCCGAACTAGATGCCGCGGTAATAAATTCTTATGCGTCTGCAATACAGGCAGCGTATAATAGATACAAACTTGCAGGAGGCTATGAGCAAATTCAGCTAGGTGTCGACACTGGCACAGTTAGCGGCACGTGTTATAATGGCATGAACACGTATTCTTGCAGTACGATAGGTTTGTTTAATCCAAATGACGGACTTCCCTTACCTGACATTGATGAGTTTAGGATTTCGCCCCCCCCTACTACTCAACCTATAACATGGTACAGTACGCGCATGCAACTCACTTCAGGAGATATGGGTACAAGCGAACCGGATATATTAGTTTCTTTTAACCACCTCGATGAAAATGTTTGCTTAGCCATAAACAGGAGCTTTCATGGTTCGCCTATAATACCTACTGCAACTGCAGGGACAGACCCTGCGGGTAAAACTTATATCACGGCAAATAATGATGGTACATTTAATGCCCCTATCTCTACTACTGGAAATTTTAATAGCCCCCACGACAAGGGTGGGTGTTGGGACTTTGGTGGCTATTATTATTATTTTTTATTGCTACAAGCCAATTAGTCTTAACTTTAGCCACAATCATTTGAATGACTATGTAAGCGTATTTTTTTCATGGCTGTTTTACGATGTAAAAACAGCCGCCACCAATTAAGGGAGCGACTGTCTTTGTTTTAGCTGTAAGTGTGGTCAAAAATCGGAAATCTATGACCTATCACTATACCCCCTGTATTTTTGCGGGGCTTTTTTTATTGGGTGCGGGAATTGGTTTTAACGGCTGATGGCAGAATGCTTTTCGGGTTCAGCCCGGATCGTTCGGATTTTGCGGCGATAGGCGAAAACAGCTGTTTAGAAACTTCCACCATCAAAAGCCCGCCAAAGGCCGGAAAGAATTTGCGGCCAATCTTTTCAATCAGGGGTGCCAGTGATATTAGAATTCGCGAGCGGCCACTTGGCACATAAAGTGTGCGGATATAGCGCTCTACGGTAAAGCCTGCATCCGTTAGGGCCTGTCGCAGCTGGGTCAGGGAATAGGGGTGGCCTTGGCCGAACGGTGTATTTTCAGCGCGGCTCCACATGCCTGATCTGTTTGGCACCATGATAATCATGCGGCCATTGCCATCCAGAATACGCCATAGTTCTTTTAATAGCTCATCGGGTGTCTCTGACGTTTCCAGAGAATGGGCGACCAGAATGCGGTCCATGCGCTGCGTTTCAACAGGCAGATGCATATCGTCGCAAACGGCAAGGGCGTTATGGTCGTTATCCGGCCAGCCTTTGGGGTGATATCTTTTGTTCATCAGCATTGAAATTGATAGGGGCTCGTCCCCCTTGAAAAACCCCATAAAGGGGTGGGTATATCCGACTCCCAAAACGTGCAGGCCCGACATATCCGACCACCAGTCTTTTAATAAAACACGCATTAGGCGGCGCACCATACGCCCGCGACTATGGCTGTAAAAATCTTCAATTTCCAGGAAAGAAAGTTTCATTTTTTCAGTGCCTTAAACCCATTCTTTTATAAATGGTATAAGCGGTATATCTGCTGGCGGCATATCATATTCCTCGATATTTTCTGATCGCACCCACGCCAGTTTTTGGTCTTCCAATGGTTTCGGGGTGCCTTCCCATACACGGCAGATATAGACCGGCATTAATAAATGAAAACTGTCATAGCTGTGTGATGCGAATGTTAAAGGTGCCAGACATGAAGGGGCCGTTTTTATACCCAGTTCTTCTTGCAGTTCCCGGCACAGGGCAACCTCGGGCGTTTCATTCTCTTCAACCTTGCCGCCCGGAAATTCCCACAGGCCCGCCAAGGCTTTGCCTTCTGGGCGTTGCGCCAGCAAAATACGTCTGTCATGATCGACCAGAATGACGGCGGCTACCAGAACCGATTTCAGGTTTTTGGCTGGGGTTTCAGATTTTAAAGCCTCATGACATCCCATTTTTCATCCTTTTTGCTTGCATTTTGTCCGCTATCTTAACACTATGAGGCTATGAAGACACTGTTTTTTATAGCCTTGGGCGGAATGGTCGGGGCCAGCGGACGTCACGGCGTCAGCGTTTTATGTGCGCGCCTTTTCGGGCATGGCTTTCCGGTTGCAACAATGGCTGTGAATATATTCGGATCATTCCTGATGGGGCTGTTGGTCGGTTATGGCCTTTATCACAATGACCTGTCACAAGAGGCCAAAATGTTCCTGATGGTCGGATGTTTGGGATCATTTACAACTTTTTCAACTTTTTCGTTGGATGTGGTGACATTATTTCAACGCGGCGATGTTATGCAGGCGGGCCTTTATTTACTGGGATCAGTTGTTTTATCCATAGCGGGACTACTGCTGGGCTTTTATTTTTCAAAAATTGTGGGGGCGGCATGAGCAGCGGCACAGGTGTACAAATATTGATCGTGGCTGAAGATGATCACGATACACGTATTGACAAATGGTTCTTTCGTCATTTTCCCGGACTGGGAAAGGGCATGCTCTACAAGCTGATACGTAAAGGGCAGGTGCGCCTTGACGGTGGACGGGTTAAACCCGATACGCGGGTGATGGCGGGTAATGAAATACGTATTCCCCCAATGCCGGAGGAGGCCTATCAACCGCCGAAAGCGACCGTTAAAAAAATAACGCCAGAGGAGCGCGCAGAAAGCCGCGCATTTTTGAAATCTGTGACCTTGTTTGAAGATCAGGATGTTCTGGTTATAAACAAGCCCTACAATTTGGCAACCCAAGGCGGATCAAAAATATCGAAACATATTGATGGTATTCTAAATGCTGTGAACGAAGAATATAAGCTGGTCCACAGATTAGATAAGGAAACATCAGGTGTGCTGCTGATCGCCAAGAATACAAAGACCGCACGCGATTTGGGCCGTATATTCAAGGGCCGTGAAATTCATAAATATTACTGGGCGATTTTATCACCCGCCCCGCAGATGAATGATGGGGTGATCGAGGCGCGCATTGCGAAAGGCCCGGCGCGCGGCGGCGAATATATGATGATCAACGATGAAGACGGAAAATATTCGCGCACGGAATATCAGGTTGTCGAGCGTGCCTACACCAAAGCTGCGTGGGTTTTGTTTAAGCCCGAGACGGGTCGCACGCATCAGCTGCGTCTTCATGCGCAATTGATCAATGCGCCGATTATTGGCGATGATAAATATAAAATCGAGATGCAGGACCCGATTGATTTGGAAGATTTAAAGCATGCCGATAAATTGCACTTGCATGCACGGCGTCTGGTTTTGCCGCACCCGTCCGGAAAAGGTAATATTGAAATAGAAGCGCCGCTGCCGCTGCATATGGTGGAGACCTTCGAATATTTCGGCTTTGATGAAAATGTAGCAGCGGAAATGGAACTGGCCCATGACAATCTTTGATCTGTTGTTTGCATGGAAACTCAAGATGCTGAAATGGGCGCTCTACGCCTTTATTTTTACAATGATTGTGGTGATCATTATTTTGAAAACGCTGAATTTTTCAATTACACATTCTTTTATTGAAGATGGGATATATAGCTATAGCGGCTGGGAAGTTGATCTTGGCGATGAAAGCCATATAGGGTGGCTGAACGGCCCCAGTTTTGATGCGGATAATGTGACTTTTACAAAGCCAGTTGCTGCGAAAGTCAGTGGGCTGGAAATCCCGATTTATAAAATCATATCCATATGGGGTGGCTTTGAAAGAGATGCCGATTTTGAAATTACAGGCAAGCAACTCGAAATCGATAATTTCCTTTTTAAAGATGTCAGGCTGATCAGTCGCGTTCAGGATTATGAAACGATTAATCTGTATGTCAGTGCTGACAGTGGTCAGCTGAATACCGGCATGGGTGATCCTGATATCAGTCAACTGCTGAATAATGTTTTACCGGCAGGAAATAACAGCGATGAATTGGAATGTTTGTCAGCGCCGCTTGTTATCGAGGGCAATATCTTGAAATCAGATCAAACGGTTATGGAGACTGGATCAGCTTATCTGTTATGGCAGGGGCAGGTCGATTTCGGCACAGAAATACTGGATATCAAAATCACACCGACGGCGAAAAAGAAGATGTCAGGCGTGACAGCCGCCCCCGTTTATGTGACAGGCAGTTTTTCCGAACCTGTCTTTACCGTCAGGCCCGATGACATTTTGAAACGCATGCGCATGCTGATGAACGGGAAAGCCGAGGATCAAAAACCGAAGATAGAATGTAATGAAGAAATTTTATAAAAAAGCGACGGCAAAATTCGACAACGGGCGTTTTGTGATTTGTCTGGATGATAAGCCGATTAAAACCCCGGCAGGGCATTTGATGGCCATTCGTCAGACTGGTCTAGCCGATGTTGTGATACGGGAATGGGACGATCAGGAAGATGTCATTAACCCCAAGACAATGCCGATCACACAATTGCTGAACGTTAAAATTGATAAGGCGCAAGATATGGTTGTGCGCAAACCATTGGAGGATGCGTTGCTGGAATATATCAACAGCGATCTGATTTGTTATTTTGCCGAGGGGCCTGACAGTCTGGTTGCCGCACAAAGACAGCATTGGTCGCCGTTACAGCAGATATTTAAGGAAGAAAGCGGTATCACCTTAAGAACAACCAGCGGCATTAACTTCGTAGAACAAGATCCCGAGCTTGAAAAACAGGGACGCGCCTTTGTTGAAAGCCTTGATGCTGCGCACTTCGCCGCCTTTCAATCTGTTGTCGGCCCGCTGGGCTCGTTCTTTATCGCCAAAGCTTTTGTCGAAAAACATATCACAGCCGATGAGGCTTATAATGCAGCATTGGTAGATGAAGTTTTTCAGATGGATATTTGGGGCGCTGACCCTGAAGCAGAAAAAAAACACGCGGCGCTACGCAAGGAATTATCTGACGTTGAGCGTTTCCTGCAACTGATTTCAGAAAACTGACTTGCCAAAAATTTAAAACGCAGTCATAATCCTTAGATCGAAAACAAGAGAAAGGAGCACTTCGATGATTATTACATATCTTAAAAATGCTCCGGGCGCAGTTCTTTGATGATAAAGCCCGGGTTTAAAAACGCAAACATCCGGGCGTCAAATTTATTTTTTCAGCAAAATAAAATACCTCGGGTGGTTGCCGACTGAAAGGTCAGCAAAAGTCGCAGACAAATCTATGACTCCATGCTGATGTGGAAAACACATATCGATGGTGAATTAAATGGAAGACATACAAAATAAAGTAAGCCGCATGAACTTTAAAAGTTTGATGCGTTTCAGTTTCAAATACTGGAAAAGAAAAAAATATATGCTTGTGACAGCCAGCTTTTTTATGCTTTTGGCGGTTGCGGCGGATATTATCTATCCGATCTATTCGGGGCGTTTGATTGACGCCTTGGCCTTGGGGCTAGATGATCCTCAAACTTATGCCGAGCCTGCACTCTATGCCTTTCTGGGTATGGCGGCAATGGGGCTGTTGCAGCGCCTGTCCAAGATTACAGGTGTTTGGTTTTGGGCGCGACAGCTGGCAAGCATATTGCCTGAAATCGTAAAAGATGCCCATTACAAGGTGCAGCGGTTCACAACACGCTGGCATACGAACAGTTTTGCCGGTGCCACAACGCGTAAAATCACACGCGGCATGTGGGGGTTCGATCAGTTTGGCGATCTTTTGTACATGAATATGATCCCGACGGCGCTGGTGCTGAGTGGTATTACGATCAGTCAGTTGATCCACGATTTTACAGTTGGGATGAGCTTTGTAATTGGTCTGGTGGTCTATATCACGATCAGCGCATTGCTGTCATTGAAATATCTGTCGCCTGCAAACCGGATTTGGGTTGCGGAAGATTCAAAGCTCAGCGGTACGATCGCGGATAATATTACATGTAACTCGGTTGTTAAAAACTTTGGCTCTGAAGCACGTGAAGACATGCGCCTGTCAGATAAGCTGGGTATTTGGTACAAAAAGCTTTACACGAACTGGATGCGTTATGTGACAGGTGACTTTATCCAGACGATGGTCTTGTACGTAATGCTGCAAACCTTGATCGGTCTTGCGGTCTGGAAATGGTATATCGGTGAATTCACCCCCGGTGAAGTTAGCTATACGATGACCAGTGCCTTTATCGTTATGGGCTACGTCCGTGATATCGGCTCGCACATCCGCCAGATGCAGCGCGCATTGAATGACATGGAAGATGTTATTCATTTTAACGAGGCTGAACTGGATATCTCGGATAAAGCCGATGCAAAACCTTTGCAGGTTACAGAAGGAAAGGTCGAATATAAAAATGTGACTTTCCGCTATGATAATCAAAAGGATCCGACCTATGAAGATTTTAACGTTGCAATTAAATCGGGCGAAAAAGTCGGCCTGGTCGGTGAATCGGGTAGTGGTAAATCGACGTTCGTGAAACTGTTACAGCGTCTATATGATCTGGATAAAGGGCAAATCATCATCGATGGACAGGACATTTCCAATGTCACGCTGGAGAGCTTGCGCCAGTCTATTTCGATGGTTCCGCAGGAGCCGATTTTGTTCCATAGATCCTTGCGCGAGAATATTGCCTACGGAAATCCGGATGTAACCGATGATGAATTGATCCATGCCGCCATAAAAGCACATGCCCATGAATTCATCAGTAAACTGCCGGAAGGTTATGACACGATGGTCGGTGAGCGCGGCATCAAGCTGTCTGGCGGGGAACGCCAGCGCGTTGCGATTGCCCGTGCAATATTGGCGGACAAGCCGATCCTGATCATGGACGAGGCAACATCTTCTTTGGATTCCTTGTCCGAAAACCTGATTCAGGAGGCCATGGAAAACCTGACCGAAGGGCGCACAACAATCATGATTGCCCACCGCCTTTCAACAATCAAATCCGTTGACCGGATTTTGGTTTTTGATAACGGGCGCATTGTTGAACAGGGAACGCACAACGAGCTGGTCGTAAAAGACGGCGGACAGTATCGGGCCTTGTTTGAAATGCAAAGCTTCGGTATGGAAAAGTAGTATTAGGTAAATTAATATTATTGACACCCTTTATGTAATGTCTTACATATAGGGTGTCTTTCTATAGTGTAAAAGGAATAAATATGAAACTCCGCAAAGCTCTGGGTAATGGCACAATCAGTGGTCTGGATGCAGGCGTAAAAATAGCATATGGCGCAGCAGCTGTATGTGCGCTGGGTTTACCGATAACAGGCGCCTATCTGGGTGCAACATTGCTTGGTGCGCAGCTTGTCTCGCTGTTCGGTGCGGGCCTTGCCGGGACAATGGGTGGAAGCTTCATATCGGTTGCAGGCGCAGTTGCGGGCGGTTTTGCAGGTTTACTTGGCGGGATTATGGCGGCCATTCCAGCAGTGCCAGCAGCTTTCTATACATTCTTAGGCGCAAGCACCTTAACAGGAACCATATTGGGTGGCACAGTTGGCGCAACAGGCAAGGCCGTTGGCGCGGTATCGTCCGCTAGACCTAAAATTGGAAAATCTAAAAAGAAAACAGCCGAAGGTCCTGCAAAAGGAAATGAAAAATCACCTGTAGGTGATAAGGCTGTAAAAGAAACGTTTAAAGATGCCAAGAAGGCCGGACCTGTGGCAAAACAAAAGAAGAAACCGACACCCAAGAAGTCAGAAATAACAGCAAAGAGGTAAGAAAATGGGCGCTTTTCCTTTAACGAAATCAAAATCAATGGGTGATGTTGTTGCCAAGACCGTTTGGTTTACCATGGGATCAGCACTTGTTCTCGGGACCAGCATTGCTGCAACAGCTGTTGCAGGCACAGTCATGGCGGCCGGTGCTGTTTCAGGTACATTTGCATCAATTGCTGCCGGTGCAGGCGGCATGGCGGCAGGGGCAGTTCTTGGGGCTCCTCTGGGATTGGCGGTTGTTGCGGGCGGTATGCTTTCTTATGGCGCTTTAAAGATGGGTTTAAAAACTACGGGTGCCATGATCGATGGTACAGCACGAAAAATCACAAATTGGAAACAGCGCAGAGCCGAGGCGAAAAACAAAACAGTTGAGGTGCCAGCCACTGTTCCTGAAAAAACAGTTGAAGCTAAGAAGGCTCCGAAAAAGGCAACAGCCGAATTTAAAAAGATGAAGGCGCCTAAAGCCAAGATGCCAGTAAATAAAAAGACCAAAAAGACAGCTTCGCCAAAGGTGGCAGCTTAAAGTCTTGCACTTTCAGATAATAAAAAAGCGGCCATCTGGCCGCTTTTTTGCTTATTGTCCCTGCGCCAGAGAGTAACCGCGCTGATCCCCGAAATGATAGAGGTTTTCGGTTTTAACAAAATCAAAGCCTGCACCCTGAACGGCTTGAATTTGCTGAATAATATGATCGTGCGTGATATTATCACCTGTGGCTGTAAAACGGCAGCACCAGTGATCCGATTCGCAGACAGGGTTTACCGAACCCGGCCACATCATAAGGCCTTTTGTTGAAATCACTTCCAGCTTCAGGCCTTCAACAGCTGTTTTCGACAGGGCGTCGCCCAGCTTGTTTGCATCTGCGCTTTCATTCCAATTTACAAAAATATCGACGCCGACTAGTTTTCTGTCAGCGGCCTTCGGCAGGCTTATTTTGGGAAGTTCGATTTTTTTGGAGGCTTTGCCGTATGAAACAGGTTTGAATTTTTCAGGCTTTTCACCTAAACGCTCCATCAGGGCTTTGGCAAAGTCCTGCGTGCCAACTTTGTGTTTACTGGTTTCTTCTTTATAGATGTCACCGGTATGTACGCCATCTTCGATTGTTTTCAGCCATGCGTTGTGAATTTTTTCGGCAACCTGACCCTGACCGATATGTTGCAGCATCAAAATTGCCCCATGAATTAGACCGGATGGATTGGCGATACCTTGGCCTGCAATGTCAGGGGCTGACCCGTGAATAGCTTCGAACATGGCCCCATGTTCACCGATATTGGATGAACCGCCAAGGCCGACTGACCCGGAAACCTCGGCCGCGATATCCGAAATAATATCGCCATACAGATTTTCGGTCACTACAACGTCAAAGACTTCAGGGCGTGATGCAATACGCGCTGCGCCGATATCGACAATCCAGTGATCTGTTTCCAGATCGGGATAATCTTTTGCAACACGGTCAAATGTGCGGTGGAAAAGGCCATCAGCCATTTTCATGATATTGTCTTTTGATATGCAACTGACCTTTTTACGGCCTGCGCTGCGTGCATATTCGAATGCGTAGCGAATAATTTTTTCAGACCCTGTTTCGCTGATCAGCTTTAAACATTGATATACGTTGGCTGTTTGACGGTGTTCGATACCTGCATAAAGGTCTTCTTCATTCTCACGAAAGATCACCATATCCATATTGGGCTGAGTCGTTTTTACAAACGGGTGATAGGATACGCAGGGGCGAACGTTTGCAAACATGCGCATTGTCTTACGCACGGTCACGTTCAGGCTTTTGAATCCACCGCCTTGCGGGGTTGTGATGGGCGCCTTTAGGAAGGCATCTGTGCGAAACAAGGAATCCCAAGCGCTATCATCAATGCCGTTCATCACGCCTTTTTTGAACATTTCTTCGCCAATGGTAATGGTCTCAATATCGAATTCAGCGCCAGCGGCATCCAGAATTTCAAGTGTTGGCGTCATGATTTCAGGGCCGATACCATCACCGTATGCAACTGTAATTGGCATTTTTTTGCTCATTTTATCCTCTTGTTTCAGGTTACTCTGTTTTCATGATAGACGGGGGTGCCGTCGGTCTTTGTCGCGCGATTAGCTAATAGTAATAAGATCGTACCCAGAATCGCCGACAGGGTCGATCCGACCAGAACGCCCAGGCGGACTTCGCGCTCTAGCTCGGCACTGGTAAAGGCAAGGGTTCCGATAAATAAACTCATGGTAAAGCCGATACCGCATAATGCAGCCAACCCGTATATATGCTGCCACGTTACGGAATCCGGTTTGCGGGCAATACCTGTTTTATTAGAAAGCCAGATCGTGCCGAAAATGCCAAGCTGCTTACCGACGAATAGACCCAGAATAATTCCAAGAGTTACGGGTTCAAGCAGGATATCAAATGACATGCCGCGAAATGACACACCCGCGTTGGCAAAAGCAAATATAGGCAGAATTAAAAAGACAACCCATGGGTGGAGGGCGTGCTCCAGACTTTCACCCATTGAATAACCTTCGGGTGATGTCCTCTTAAGCGGTATAAAAAATGCTGTGACTACACCTGCAAGGGTGGCGTGAATTCCTGACTTTAATACAGCCAGCCACAATATGATGCCGACAATGATAAACAGTGTGGGTTTGTGTGTACCGCTTCGGTTTAGAACGAGAAGCACGACTATGCATATTGCGGCAATAATCAGTGCAATAAGCGTGAGGTCACTGGTGTAAAATAGCGCGATAATTACCACAGCGCCGATATCATCCATGACCGCAATGGCTGTCAGCAGAATCTTAAGCGCGACAGGCGCGCGCGAGCCCAGCAGCGCCAGAATACCAAGCGCAAATGCAATATCAGTTGCTGAGGGGATTGCCCAACCGTGGACAAAGGTCTCGTTTTCATGCGTGACAGCATAATATATCAAGGCCGGCACTGCCATACCACCGACCGCAGCAATCGCTGGCAGCAGGGCTGTTTCTTTGGTTGAAAGCTCGCCGCGGATAAATTCGCGTTTGACTTCCAGCCCGACAAGGAAAAAGAACAGTGCCATCAGGCCATCGTTGATCCAATAGAGTAGGGGCTTTGAGAGCCCGACATCCCCGTACAAAACTGAGAATTTCGTGTAAAGAATTTTATTATAGAGATCATCAAGCCCGGAGTTTGCAAAAACCAGTGCCAGAATCGTGAAAATGACCAGCAGGATCCCGCCTGCGGCTTCCAATTGGAAGAAACGCTTAAGGGCATAACTGACATATTGCGGGCTGAGTTTTTTCACTGTTAAACTTTCTTGTTCCTTTGTAGACTTATAAGCCTTAGATAATAAAATATCGAAGATCGACATCTTTGCAAACGAAAAGAGGATAAAAATGCTCCCTCAGGAAATCATAAGAAAAAAAAGGGACGGAAAAAAGCTTTCGGATCAGGAAATTAAACAGTTTATTGGCGGTGTGCCTGATCAAAGCGTCAGCGAGGGGCAGGTCGCATCTTTTTGTATGGCAACATTATTGAATGGCATGGAAATGGACGAGCGTGTTGCGCTGACATCGGCCATGGCATCTTCGGGAACAGTTTTGGAATGGGAATCATTGGATTTGCCAGGGCCTGTTCTGGATAAACATTCAACAGGCGGTATTGGCGACAAGGTCAGTTTAATGCTGGCGCCCATTATTGCGGCTTGCGGCGGGTTTAACCCGATGCTGTCGGGCCGTGGTTTGGGCCATACGGGCGGTACGCTCGATAAAATGGATTCAATCCCGGGTTATGTTTCGCAGCCTGATCTGGAATTATTTCGCAAAACAGTGAAAGAGGCTGGTTGTGCCGTTATCGGCGCAACAAAAGATTTGGCACCTGCGGATCGTATTATCTATTCTATTCGTGATGTGACAGCAACGGTTGAATCGATCGATCTGATTACGGCCTCGATTTTGTCGAAGAAATTGGCGGCGGGCCTTGATGCCTTGGTTATGGATGTTAAGTTTGGCACGGGCGCATTTATGCAGGATTATCAGGATGCTAAGGCCTTGGCCGAAAGCATTGTTTCTGTTGCAAATGGTGCGGGTATGCCGATCGTCGGGTTGATGACAGATATGAATCAGGTACTGGGCACGACGGCAGGGAATGCTGTTGAGGTTCAGGAGGCTGTTGAATTCCTGCGCGGTGATAATATTGATCCGCGCCTGTATGAAGTGACGGTGTCATTGTGCGAGGAGCTGCTGGTCATGGGCAAGCTTGCCGACAGCAATGATCAAGCGCGCCAGAAAATCGAAACATGCCTGCAAAACGGGCAGGCTGCAGAACAGTTTCAAAAGATGGTTACTATTTTGGGCGGACCTAAGGATTTTGTTGATAAGTCAAATACATACCTGCAAGGTGCTAATGTGAAACATGAGGTGTTTGCAAGTCATGAAGGTTATATTTCTGCTATGGATGCGCGCGCAATCGGTATCGGTATTGTCGAGATGGGCGGCGGTCGCAAAAAGCCAAGCGATACAATTGACCATTCAGTCGGTCTGACGCATTGTGCGCAAATTGGCGACAAAGTTGGCCCTAAAGAAAAGCCGCTCGCGGTCATACATGCCAAAACAAAAGAGGATGCCATGAAAATGGGGCAGACATTAAATGATATCGTTGAGGTCAGCGGCCAAAAACCTGAACTATCGGATGCCGTCACAGAAAGGGTCGCCGTATGAGCACATATTCGGATCATGAACTGAAAGCATTTTATGAAGACTGTTTGACGGCGCGGAAAAAATCTTATTCCCCTTATTCGAAATATCCGGTCGGTTGTGTGCTGTTGGATGACAAGGGTCAAAAACATCTGGGCTGCAATATTGAAACAGCCCATTACAAAAGCAATTGCGCCGAAGCGACGGCCATAGGGCACATGATAATGGCAGGGGGTAGCAAGATAAAAGACATCTTTGTTATCGGATCGTCTGGCGAGGAATTATGCTCGCCCTGTGGAGATTGCCGACAGCGCATTCGTGAATTCGCAAATGATGGTATCGGCATATATTGTTTTTCCGAAAGTGGTACGCTTTTAAGACGTTATAGCATGGAAGAGCTTTTACCCGGATCATTTGGCCCTGAAAACCTTTCTGAAAAAAGATCATGAGTCCATTATATCCCGGCAATATTCGTCATAACGATCTTATGGCGATTGGCACAATTCTTCTATGCTACTTTATCTTTTCTGTTGCAGATGCTTCGATCAAATATGTGTCGCCACATTTTGAGACTGTCGTCATTCTGTTTTGGGATGCGTTTTTTAGCGTTGTATGTATGGGGATATATGTTTCTTTTAAGGGGGGGGTGAAAACTTTAAAAACGAACAAATTGAAGTATCATGTCTTTAAATCCATTGTTGGGATCGCAATTGGCCTTGTCGTTATTTATGCCTTGCGTAATACGACCTTGTCTGAATATTACCTGATGGTGTTCACCACGCCAATTTGGGTCGTCTTATTTGCCAGACTTATGATGAAAGAAAAGCTGACCCCCTTTAGAACAGCGGTTATATTGTCCGGGTTTGGCGTTATTCTTTATGTGTTTATGCCGCAAGGTCGCCTCGTGATTGATATGGGGATGCTGGCGGCTTTGTTAGTTGCTTTGCTTGCGGGCTTTATAATGATCTTTGTTCGTCAATATCTTAAAGGCGAACCACCTGCCTTGCTGGGTGGTTTCAATGCGCTCGCCATCGTCTTAATACTAGCGGTTGTTGCAATCCCAAAAACGACAAGCGAGATTTTATGGGCGATGCCTTATCTCGCATTGGTTGGTATATGCATTTTCTCATCCAATATTTTGCTCGCCAAAGCTTTTCATATGGTCAGTCTGTCGGCTATTTTGGCACCTTTCCATTACTCGCAGATGATCTACGGTGTTCTAATGGGATATTTCCTGTTTGCAGAAATACCTACATCGCGTACAATTATCGGGTCGCTAGCGCTGGTGTTCATCGGCCTTGCCTTGTTCTGGTATGATTATAACAATAATAAAAATTTAAAGAGATATGCCTGAAAAAATTCAGAATTTACGTGCCGCCCTTTTTGCCCTGATTGGCTTTGCCCTTTTCTCGGTCAACGATGCAATTATAAAGCTTTTGGCGCAAAACTATAGCATTTCACAGACATTATTCTGGACATCCTTTTTCGTGTGCATCGTTTTGGTTGTTTACGCCTTTGTTTCAGGTAAAAAAGATGATTTGAAAACAACCCAAAAAGGGTGGCATCTTCTGCGCGGGCTTTTGATGGCGTTGATGATATTCTGTAATATATACGCCTTGATCCGTCTGCAGATTACCGACTTTTATGCAATTGTTTTCACATCCCCGATGGTTGTTAGTTTGCTGGCTTGGCTATTTTTGAAAGACAAATTAAAAAAGCGCCAGATTTCGACAATCCTCGCAGGCTTTCTTGCCATTCTTTATATCTGTCGCCCAAGCGGCGGGCTGTTTAACGATGGGGCATTGGTTGCGCTGGTTGGTGTTTTCTTTTTTGCCTTTGCCACGCTTTTGGTCAGAAGCAAACTTCGTTCTGAAGCGCCCTTGATGGTGAGCATGAACGGACCTGCCGTAACGGCGATAATTGCACTGCCATTGATGGCGGCCTTCGGTTATGGCTGGCCTGTAGATTTATTTGATTGGGCCCTTTTTGCAGGCGCAGGTATTGCGGCTGCTTTCGGCGGAATTTTCTTTTCGTTAGGCTTTCAGTATGCCAGCTCGGCAGCTGTTGTCGCACCTTTCCACTATACGCAGATGATCTGGGGCGCTGTTTTGGGATATATGGTCTTTGGCGAGGTTCCGTCCCAAGACGTTGTGCTAGGGTCTATTGTGTTGGCTGCGTTGGGTGTGTACCTGATCTATATCGAGGCGCGTCTGCGCAAGCACACACAAATCGAAAACGAAAATATGATGCAGCACGGAACAGTTTAATCCTGCGGCTGACCCTCTATTTCACGCCACTTGGGATCATATAATTCCAGTTGATCCCCAATTGATAAAATATCCTCGATCTCTTTTTTCAGGGCGTAAAGGCTTTCTTTTGATGTTGCCGGCACGGTGATGTCTGCGGGTTCAAAATGGTTTTCGTTACTGCTGATCATGATTAAAAATTTATCCTGATAGAATGCAGCCGTCAGCTTTTGCCCGGCATAATGGATGGCCAGATCGTTAAGCTTTTCAACTGTCGCAGGGTGAACAAGATATCGGGCTTCTACCTGATCGTTGGTATAGACGTCGTATTTGCCCTCGAAGACAGGGTCAACCAGATTAGCACGTTTTAATTTAAACGATTTTTCTTTAAACCATTCCATCATTGATGACGTGTTCTGATCGATAACAGTATGACCGTAGAATTTGCGCCCGGGGTTTTCAAACAGAATAGCAAGCCCTTTAAAAACAGAATGGTAATATGTTCTGTTTTTATTACGCCTTTTAACGGCCAGATCAATTTCTGAAAACATTATTTTCGTATTTTTATAGAGGCCTTCAAAATAATCCTCCGAAGTATAGCGGTCATATTCAGGCAGGATTTTTGATAATAATAGCAGTCTTTCAGGGATTTTGCCTTTGATGTCATATTTGAAATTACCAAAGCTTTTGACGATCTTCGGCATAAAGGTTTTTTTATAAATCTTTCGATACTGGTGCTTTGGCATATTCACCCAGGCCCACAGTATACCTAGGAACACTACAGTTAACCCGAAACCGCCGTCCTCGCCCGATCGTTGCATATTCAGCAAAAGCCAGTCGAACCATCCTAGAAACGGGGTAACAATAGGTATAATGACAGCCGCGCATTTCTTGCGAAAGTTATAGCTTTTCAGCTTTTCTTCACGCACGCTTTCAACAAAAACAAATTCTTGTTCAGCAATTGTAATTGTATTGTCATCATTTTCCTGACGTAGATCATGGATTACGCCGGGTTCTTTTATGTCGGGGGTTAAATCAGACATTGTCCATATTTTGGATGGCCTGCAGGCCGGTTTTCAGGTAATTCCAACCGGTCATGACGGTCAAAACCATAGCGACCAATAAGCCGAAATGTCCGATTTCATTTGCAAAAGGGATCACTTCATTTCCATACTCGCCGGCAATCAGGAATGAAATAACGACCAACTGTACGGTTGTTTTCCATTTGGCGAGCTTGCTGACAGGTACCTTTATGTTGTAAGGCCCCAAAAATTCGCGCAGTCCCGCAATCAGAATTTCACGCACCAGTATGATCAGGGCCGGAATAATCCACAGGCCTTCGAGACGGTCAAAGGCCACCAGTAAAAACAATGTAACAGTCACAATCAGTTTGTCGGCAATCGGATCCAGAAACTTACCAAATGCGGAGACCTGATTCAGCGAGCGGGCGAAGTACCCGTCAAAGAAGTCCGTAATGGCCGCCAGCACGAACAAACCGACTGCAGTCCAGGCCGCCCATGCACCCGGGAAATAAAACAGCGCAACAATAAACGGAATGATGATGATGCGGAATAAGGTCAGAAGATTGGCTGTATTCGTAATCATGATATGCTCTTAAAAAAACTGTCGTGATGACAGCTTAGCATTACTCGTGAAAGCTGTCATAGATTATTTTTGCTGTTTTTTCAGATATGCCTTCCACCTGCATTAAATCAGCGATGCCGGCGCTTTTGATGCTGCGCACAGACCCGAAATGCGCCAACAGGGCTTTTTTTCGCGTGGGGCCGACGCCTGATACCTCGTCCAATTCGGATTTGATGGTTTCCTTTTTGCGGCGGATACGGTGCGATCCGATGGCAAAACGGTGGGCCTCGTCACGTAGGCGCTGCATGAAATACATGACAGGGTCATTCATCGGCAAGGTAAACATCTTGCGCCCATGCATAAAAAACTTTTCACGGCCGGCATTGCGATCGGGCCCTTTGGCAATCGCCAGCAATGGGACGTCAGGCAGCCCCAGTTCTGCCATCACTTGGCGCGCAGCATTCAATTGCCCCAATCCACCGTCAATAATGACCAGATCGGGCCAAGTGCCTTTTTCACGTGTCGGGTCTTCTTTCAGGGCACGGCCGAACCGCCGTGTAAAGACTTCGCGCATCATGCCGTAATCATCGCCCATAACCTTTTCGTCTTTGATATTGAATTTCCTGTAATGGTTTTTGGCGAAGCCTTCTGTCGTGGCAACCACCATCGCGCCAACAGCATGTGCCCCCTGAATGTGCGAGTTATCGTAAATTTCAATACGCTCGGGCGTATCTTCAAGGTCAAAGGTTTCGGCGGCCTGTTCGAATATCTTCGTTTGGGCCATCGTTGTACCCATTTTACGCTTTAGGGCTTGGCGTGCATTTTCCTCGACATAAGACATAAGCGCCTTTTTAGCCCCTCTGACAGGGATGTGGATTTTTACCTCATGCTCCATTTTACGGCCAAGCGCATCTTCGATCAGGCTTTTATCTGGGATTTTTAAATTCAGATATATATGTTTCGGGGCCGGTTTATTGGTGTAAAATTGCGCCACAAATGAAGACAGCACTTTGTCGATATCTTCTCCCTTTTCGTGTCTGGGGTAATAGGCACGGTTCCCAAAGCTTTGGCCCGCACGGTAGAAAAAGACCTGAACACAGCTGTTTCCGCCTTCTGAATGGATCGCAATGGCATCTGCATTTCCGACGGCCCCCATGGGGGTATTTTGTTCGCTTTGTACGCTGCTGAGGGCGCGGATGCGGTCACGGTAGACGGCAGCCGTTTCATAATCCATTTTTTTGCTGGCAGCCTCCATTTTCTTGGCAAAATCTTTTTGAATTTCGTGGCTTTTGCCGGACAGGAACCGTAACGCCTGATCGACTTGTTCGCTATATTCATCTTTGCTGACATAGCCGACACAGGGTGCCGTACAGCGTTTTATCTGATATTGCAGGCAGGGGCGGGTACGTGATGCAAAAATATGATCTGAACAATTGCGCAGCATAAAGGCCTTTTGCAAGATGGCAAGTGTGCGGTTAACCGCACCGACTGACGCAAAGGGCCCAAAAAACTTTATCCCCTTTTTTTGTTTACCGCGATGCTTTTCGATCTGCGGATAATCATGATCTGTCGTAACCATGATATAGGGAAAGCTTTTATCATCACGCAGCAGGATATTGTAACGCGGTTTCAGTTTTTTAATTAATTCGGCTTCCAATAAAAGCGCTTCAGCCTCGGTATGGGTATAGATAAAGGCCATATTGACGGTTTGAAAGATCATGCGCTGGATGCGAACCGAATGTTTTTCAGGCTTGGTATAGGCCACAACACGTTTTTTCAGGTTTTTGGCTTTCCCAACGTACAAAACATCCCCGTTTTTATCCAGCATGCGATAAACACCTGCCGTGTTCGGCAGGGTTTTGACAAAGCCTGAAATGACATCGGCGCCGCTTTTTTGATCTGTGCTCATTATTTTAATATGGCGTGTTTTACAGTGTTTTTAAAGGTTATTGATAAAGGGCCAGTTTTTTATTGTGCTTTTGCTTGTCACGTATTAAAACATTATGGTCTTGATGACCGATGGCCCCTTGGCGGAATTGGTAGACGCACACGACTTAAAATCGTGAGTCCTTGAGACGTCCCGGTTCAAGTCCGGGAGGGGCCACCACCTTTCTTTATCTTCTATTTATTCGGAACTTCCGCAATCTATGCATGTTTGTATACTGTATGGAATTATAGGAGTTTAAAATGGATATCTACGAACGCATTAAAATTGATCATGATCTTCAGCGCGAGATGATGGATAAAATCATGGAAACACATGGCGATAGCGATGAACGTCGCCGCCTGTTTTCAGAATTTAAGCTGGAAGCTGACAGTCACGCGAACGCTGAGGAGCAGACCTTTTATGCTGATTTGATCGACCACCATGACAGTCAGGAGCAAACCCGCCACAGTGTTGCAGAACATAAGGAAACATGCGATTTGCTGGACGAGCTGGATGAAATGGATATGTCGAGCGCCGGCTGGATCAAGAAATTTGAAACTTTGAAGCATGATTTAACCCACCACATTGACGAAGAGGAAGAAGACGTTTTCCCAATGGCTAAAAAGTTAATCTCGGGCAAAGAAGCCGAAGAGATGGCGAAAGAGTTCGAGAAACGCAAAGCCATCGAGCAAAAAGATATGTGCGGAAAATCCCATGTGCGTAAAGTCGCATAAAATATAAGGAGATAACGATGTCTAAAGATAAAAAGCATTTACACGCAGACCATAAGTTCACCGAAGAAGATGTCGACGAGGCTGTGGAAGAAAGCTTTCCCGCCAGTGATTCTCCAGCATGGAATCCCGGAACAACGGGTGAAATTGACAAGGAAACACTTAAAGACAGAAAGAAGTCTGAGAAAAAGTAATTTGTTTACCATATTTTAAGGCTTGCCCGCTATCCTATTAATAAATAATGGGGGGCGTTATGGCCAAAAATTGGTGGGAAAGTTTTGCTGAATATGTTGGATTGATTAGTCCGATTGACCCAGAGAATTTTAAGTCTAATCACGAATATGCGCATACAAAGACTTTTAACTATCGTAACGCAAGTCTGTTGTCTCTTGAGGAAAAAGACTATCTTGAGGTTACATATCGCGCCGTACGTGATGAAGTAGATCCGAAACTATGGCGCGTACAGCTTGTCATTTTGAACCCCGCGACAGGGTCTTTTTATATTTCTTCGGAAAAACCGACATTATCAGAGCGCCCTTTCGTAGGTGACTTGCTACATGAAGAAACTTGCTCAGAAGCCATGTCTTATAAACACATGTTAAATCATATGAAATTTCTGGAAGAGGATCTGCGCCGAAAAGCAGGTTTCTCAGAGCTGGACACAGCCAGAAAATTGCATCTTAATCAAAGCAATACCATCGATTTAAGCGTGAATCATTATCATGCTGTTGCTTTGCAAGATGGATTTCTTGTTAACAACGGAAAATATGATCACAAATCAAATCACGATGGATTATCTGAACAGGGCGGTGTCTATCAACTGGAGGACTTCAGCAAAACGGGTCAGGTTACAAAACGACTGGCATATACTGGTTTTTCACCGGAAAAAATCGGCCACTTCAACAATTGTGAAGAAAATATTGCAAACCTCTATGAAGAATTAGACGATGGCTTTGTCAATTTCAACGGATATATTGTTAGGGAAGATTGGTTTCAAAACTTACAAAAGAAATATAAGGCTGTTCAGGAAATACGCGCGACAAAATACGGCTTTTTTAAAGGGGGATTGAAAAAACGACATATCGCAGATGCGATTATAGCTTTAAAAGATTTTACTATTATTGCGGCCAAAGGTGCGCTTGAAGGTAGCCCAAGGAATGTTTTGAAACATTACGAAGCTATGAAAGAAAAATACGGTGACTACGAATTCTTGGATAAAGCGCAATTCGTCGGGCAAGATGATCTGGCAATCTATAAAGACAGAGCTGAGCTGAAGGTTCAGGAAGACGATAAAAACCTTGCAAAGCTTGACGAGATTGAGCTAGGTTTTGCCGCCTTCAAAGAGGGTGTAGGAGAAAAAAATGCCGAGCGTCAGAAGCTGATCGATAGTGTATACGTGCACGACAATTACATGGTATTTAAGACGGATCTTGAGGAGATTAAAGCGCAAAAGCAGGCCATTGAAACGCTTGAAGAAGAGATTGCCGACGGTAAATATAAAACCACAGCATTAAAAAATGCGCGTGATCGTCTTTCGGAGCAAAAAGATACCCTCGCGACCTTTGTGGAAAGTGCTGCCAATAAAGCTTTGCAGGATGAACAGGTCTTTCCGATCGTAGCAGAGCATTACATGCACCTAAAGAAGAATGAGCGAACATCATTTAGCGATGGCTTTGATGAGCGTGTCGATTACTTCGTTGATTATTTCCAGAAAGAACATGAACGTTATGCGCGAAAAGTTGAAAGTTTCTGGCTGCCCGTTGAATACGAAGAGAAACTTGAGGCGTTAGATGTCATCGTGCAAAGACTACCGGCTTTTGCTCCGGAATATTTGAACGAGGATGATAAAAATCGTCATCACCACCTAAAGGCGGATATACAAGACTTTAGAGAAGAAATAATGGCGGAAGGAGAGAATAGAATCCCTGAAGCTATAGTTGATCAATTGGATCAAAAAAGCCGAGATGCGGAAAAAGAACAGCAGCGCGCAATTCAAAAACAAAAAGCCGAACGCGAAGATCGCGAGCGTGCAAATTTAGAACACAAAATTCAAACGCATGAAAATAGGCATTTTGAGCAATTGTCATCACAAGCTGGATTTACAGGTTCAGCTCAGGGGGGCGCAGGAGGATCAGGCGGAAATTCTGAAGCCTCGTCGAATTCTGTTTCCAATACCAATGTTAATAAAAATTCAAATAGCATTTGTGCGCCTTCTACAAGTTCTACTATGGGATTGATGGGTAGCAGCTTTGAAAAAGCTCTCTTCAATAAAACCAAGTATTACAATGAATGCATCGAAAAAGAGATATATGAAGAGCGCAAAAGCATAAAAAAGATTTTTAACAATCATATAAAGATTGAGAACAAAACATCATTTCAGAAGTATAGAACTCCCAAACCGAATTAAGATCAAATTTTACCTTGGCAGCTCAAAATATGTGGCTATACTTTTCCTATGTCAAAACGTACGTTTGTCATCGGGGATGTTCACGGGGAATTGCAGGCCTTAAAGGCGCTGGTCAAATCGATGTGCCTTGCCCCGCACGACGAGCTGATCTTTCTGGGCGATATTGTTGATAAGGGGCCGCAGACACGCGATACCATTGATTATCTGATTGACCTGTCATCACAATACAAATGTACATTTATCAAAGGCAATCACGAAGAAATGATGCTGGCGGCGCTGGCAGATGATGCAACCCGTATGAAAGATATATGGCTGACATTCGGCGGTCGGCCAACGCTGGAATCATACGATGTGAATACGATCGATGATCTGAAAAAGACAATGCCGAAAAGCCATCTGGAATTTTTGGACAAAATGATTGATGCGCATATTACAAAAGATCATGTTTTCGTACATGCGGCATGGGATACGAAAAAGCCGCTGGATAAACAGGAGCGTCGTACGCTGCGCTATCAATTTATGAATGCCAGCCAGCCGGACAAGACATTTAAAAAGCAGATTATTTGCGGGCATTCGTCAATTGTCGGGGGTAAGCCGGCCAAAAAACAGAATATCCTTTGCATTGATACAGTTGAATATGGCTGGTTAACGGCTTATGAAGTCAATTTGAAATATTTCCTGCAGGCCAGTCGCGATTGTCAAACGCGCACACTGAAAAGACCGGAAAAATTTGACCAGAAACGCCACGTGCCAGAGCAGTTTCGTATTTAGCAAAGCTTTTTAATTATTTCAGCGGCGTCATTATAGGCTTGTTGCAAAAGGTCTTGATCCGTATGACGTAAAACAACGCGCACCAGCCACCCCCCATCGTTATTGTTGGTTGGATAGCTGCCGATATCAACACTTGGATATTTATTTTGCAGGTCTGTCAGCGGGGCGGCTAGATCGCCTTCACCGGCGGGGCATTCAATCGACATCGAATGAACGGTTGCACCGCCCTTAAGGTTATTTGCGAATCCTTCAAACATAGCCTGCATGATTTTGGGAATGCCTGCCATAACATAGACATTTTCAATGATAAAACCGGGCGCGGCACTAATGGGGTTATCAATTAAATCAGCCCCCTCTGGGATTTTGGCCATTTTCAAACGGGCCTCGTTCAGTTTTGACGGGTCATTGTAGTGTATTTCCAGACGGCGACGGGCCTCGGAATTTTCAGGTAAGGCAACATTAAAGGCAGCTGCAATCGCATCTGCCGTAATATCATCGTGCGTCGGGCCGATACCGCCGGTTGTAAATACATATGTATGTTTCTTGGACAGCGCTAGAACCGCATCTATAATTTCCTGTTTAATGTCAGGCACGACACGCGCCTCGCGCACCTGAATACCGCGAAGATTTAATTCATGCCCGAGCCAAGCGGTATTGGCATCTTTTGTACGTCCTGACAGAATTTCATTTCCAATGACCAGAACAGCTGCAGTAACCATATGTTTTTCCTAGAATGCTTTTTTCTTGTATTTCTGCTATAAAATAGCCATCTTAGGAATGAAAATAAAGAATAAACGGATAGATTTATGGACGATTATTACGCATATGGTGCAGCCCGCAAAGACCCCAGCATTCCCCTAAATGACAGCAACGGCTTTGAAGGGATGCGCATTGCCGGAAAACTGGCCGCCGAGGCACTGGATTATATAACGCCATACGTCGTGCCGGGCGCTGTGACAGCGGATCTGGATAAAAAAATCCAGGATTTTGTCGAGGGACGCGGCGCGATTTCGGCGACAATCGGGTACAAGGGCTACCAGCATGCCAGTTGTATTTCTATTAACCATGTAGTTTGTCACGGCATTCCATCCGAAAAAATGCTAAAGAACGGGGACATCGTTAATATTGATGTGACGGTTATTGTCGATGAATGGCATGGGGATACCAGCCGCATGTTTTTGGTCGGGGATAAGGTTTCAGTCAAGGCCAAGCTGCTGGTTGAAACAACATATGAATGTATGATGCGCGGTATCGAGGCCGTTAAACCCGGCGCAACGCTGGGCGATGTCGGTCATGCCATTCAGGAATATGCCGAAAGCAAACGTTTTTCAGTTGTACGTGATTTCTGCGGTCACGGTATCGGTAAAATCTTTCACTGTCCGCCATCCGTTTTACATTACGGGGAGCCAAATACAGGCACGATTCTGGAAGAAGGCATGTTCTTTACCATTGAGCCGATGATCAATGCCGGTAAATACGATACAAAAATCCTGAGTGATGGCTGGACAGCGGTAACGCGCGATAAATCCCTGTCTGCACAGTTCGAACATTCGCTGGCCGTCACAGCTGACGGCTTCGAGATTTTTACAATGTCGCCTAAGGGTTTCGATAAACCGCCATACAAGGTCTGATATGACTGAGGTCGCTGATGAAAAGCCTGTTCCCCTGCATCATGGTCATCGTGATCGTGTGCGGGCACGCTTTTTAAAAGCGGGATCAGAGGGGTTGGCTGATTACGAGCTTTTGGAAATTCTTTTATTCGCGGCCATTCCAAGGCGGGATGTCAAGCCGCTCGCGAAAACCCTGATCAAACATTTCGGCACGCTGGGCAAGGTTTTTGCCGCCCCTGCACACGAATTAGCCGATGTAAAAGGCGTGTCTGACAATACGGCTGTTCTGATCAAGGCCGTTCAGGCATCTGCCCAGATGATGTTAAAAGAAAAAATATCCGAACGCCCTGTCTTGAATTCTTGGCAGGCATTGCTGGATTATTTACATTTATCAATGGCCTACGAGCCAAAAGAACAATTCCGTGTTTTGTTTTTAAACCGCAGGAACGAGCTGATTTCTAACGAGGTGCAGCAAACCGGGACTATTGATCATACGCCTGTTTATCCGAGGGAGATTTTAAAACGTGCGCTGGAATTGGGGGCAACGGCACTGATATTGGTGCATAACCACCCCAGTGGTGATCCCGAACCCAGTACGTCGGATATTACAATGACAAAAGAAATTATTAAGGCGGCCGCCACAATGGAAGTCGTAGTGCATGATCACCTGATCATCGCCAAATCTGGTACGACTAGCTTTAAATCGATGGGTTTGCTTTAATTCCCTTTTCGCGGGGCAATCATTACAACTTCCAATGTCTGCACAGGCTCGTTGTTTTGATTATATGTGGTGCTGCGGCCTTTGATCACGCCGAGGTCGGGTTTAGATGCCGAGGCACGCGTATTCAAAATCTCGCATTCATAATGCAGGGTGTCGCCGGGGCGCACGGGACGGTGCCATTGCATTTTTTCAATTGATTTACCAATCATGCCGCCTTCAATCGGGGGCAGGGCGCGCACCAATAAGTTCATCGACATTGCGGCGGTGTGCCAACCGCTGGCGGCAAGGCCTTGAAATACAGTCTTTTTTGCGGCCTCTTCATCCAAGTGAAAGGGCTGGGGATCATATTTCGATGCAAATTCCTTGATTTCTTCGGTTGTGACATCGTACGGACCTGACGTGAATTTATCGCCTGTTTTGAAGTCTTCGAAATAATACGTTTTCATTTTTGATCCAATCGTTACAATCCAATGGAACATAGCAGTCTTTTGCACGTTGGAGTAGTCACAATGAAATTTATTTTGAAAATTATCGGTCTTCTTTTCGCCCTGATCATATTGGTTGCTGCGGGGGCCATCTTTATGGTACCGAAAGACCGCATTATTTCAGAGGTGCAGTCCGCCTTTAAAGCCGAGACTGGACGCGATCTAAATTTCAGTGACGATGTCGACCTCAGCTTTTATCCGAATATCGGTGTTGTATTACATGATGTAAGCCTTTCAAATGCTGAATGGTCCGATCAAACCGAGATGGCCAGAATTGGCAGCGCCGATGTTTTGCTGGAATTAATGCCGTTATTGCAGCGTGAGGTCGTTGTGAAACGCTTTGTTTTGAACGAGCCTGAAATCCTGTTGCAGGTTAACAAGGATAACGTCGGCAACTGGGAATTCGCGCGTGCGGTCAAGCCGCAAAAGGCGACAGAAATCCCAAGCGTACCTGAAACTCAGAACAAAGAATTTTCGACAGCCCAGCTAAAGCTCAGCAAGATCGAGATCAAGGACGGGCGTCTGCGTTATTTAAATGCGAGCAAAGGGATAGACGAGGAAATTACGGATGTCGATTTAATCGTCGATGCCCCCAGCCTGAAGGGTAACGCGGATGTATCAGGAAATATGATTTATAAAGGCGAGCGCATAGAGCTAGATTCAGAGGTCGCCGATCTTGGCGCATTAACGGCAGGAAATGCGACGCCGGCCTCCATCGCGTTGATATCAGAACCCGCAAGTCTAAGCTTTAAAGGGCAGTATGATCCGAAAGAAAAATACCTGATGGAAGGGGCGCTGGATGTTGATGTTAAATCCCTGCCGCGTTTATTGAAATTGGTGGGGCACGAAGGCCGACAAGGTGTTATGCCCTATAATGCGTTTGCCCTGAAAATGCAGGGTAAGGCGGGTCTGGAAGACCTGGATTACAGTGCCTTTAATTTCAAAGCTGATGATCTTGAAATATCGGGCAAGGGACGTGTTATTTTTTCAGGGGAAAAACCGTTTTTTGGCGGAACCTACAATATCAATAAACTGGATGTGAACAAATTTTTGACCAAGGCAAAATTGGCAGAGGGCAAAAAAGTCGATACAGCCGAAACACAGGATCAAAAGGCGAATAAAATTGCCAAGCCCGGCAAAAGCTGGGATGCAAAGCCGATTGATTATGCATTCCTTCAGGCTGTTAACATGAATATCATCGCCAATGTCGATCAATATCTGTATGACGGTTTGGAATTCGGCGCGAATACTATGCAGGTCGAAATTAAGAATAAAGTTTTGGAAATGAACATTTCGGACACGGCGGCTTTTGGCGGAACATTGAATACGACGACGATTCTGGAAGCCAATCAGGCTGTGCCAACGATACGTATCAATGCCAAGGTCAAAGGTATGAACGCACAGGATGTCTTTAAATATTTTGCCGACTACGACAAACTGAGCGGTAAAATGAGCGCCACACTGTTCAACGTCACCGCAAATGCGAAGTCAGTGGCATCTATAGCGCAAAGCCTTGCCGGCACGGTTGATGTGTTATTTGAGGATGGCGAAATACGCGGGATTGATTTTATTGACTGGGCGAAAAAATTTCAGGGCCGTTTGGCGAATGTTGATACCAATTATGGTTCGACGGAATTCGTATCCATGAAAAGCCAGTTTCTGATTAATAAAGGGATCGCAAATAATAACGTGATTACCTTGAAGGGCCCCCTTGCCAATGCAACGGCAAAAGGCACCTTGAATATCGCACAAAAAACGCTGGATTATATTATTGATGTCGTGCTGGTGCCAAACGCTCAATCCGAAAAATCGGTTAAGGCGGGCGTAAACATGCCTTTCAAGGCAACAGGCAGTTGGTCTGACCCGAAAATACGTCCGAATATTTCAGGGTTGATCAATAACATTTTGAGCGATCCGAAGGCTGCTGAACAGGAATTGAAAAACCTGAAAGAGGTTGGAAAAACGCTGGAAGATGGCCTGAAAGGTGAAAAAGACGGCGTTAAAAAGCTGATTGAAGAGGGCGGCGCTTTGAAAGATTTGCTTAAATCTTTCTAGCATTCGTCCCTGTGCCTGCTATCATAAGGAAGAAAGGCAGATCAGATGGCGAATAATCCGATAGAACGTTTTTTCGAATATAAAACCCGGTTTTTTAATATGCTGTTGGCGCACGGGCAATATAGCAGTTTGCCGTGGTGGAAGAAGGCCGCGCTGAAGGTAACGCGCGTTGCAGCCGCCGTCTTACGTGACCTGAGTGATGGACAGTTGAATATGCGGGCGATGAGCCTTGTCTATACAACCCTATTATCACTCGTACCATTACTTGCAATCAGTTTTTCGGTTTTGAAAGGCTTTGGCGTGCATGACAGAATTGAACCGTTTCTGCTGAACGCGATGGAACCTTTGGGGACAGAACGTTTTGAAATCGTGCCGCGCATCATTGGCTTTGTCGATAATGTAAAAGTTGGGGTGCTTGGGTTTGTTGGTATCGCGGTTTTATTTTATACCGTAATCGCCCTGATGACCAAAATTGAACGCGCATTTAACTATACCTGGAATGTCAGTGAATCACGCCGCTTTGCCGCAAGATTCAGTGACTACCTTAGTGTTCTTTTGATAGGTCCGATGCTGATTTTTATATCAGTCGGACTAACATCTACATTTTATGAGTCGAGCTTTTTCCTAAACTTGTCTTTACTGGAAGGGATTGGCCCCTTTATCGAGGTGATCAGGGTTGTTATACCTTACCTGTTGTTGACTGGTGCCTTTGCCTTTATCTATGTGTTTATGCCGAATACAACGGTTAAACCTGTTCCGGCCTTAATAGGTGGGGCTGTCACGGCCCTGATGTGGAAAGTTCTGGGCGTTGCCTTTGCGGCTATCGTTACCGGCTCTGCATCCTACTCTGCAATATATTCTGCTTTTGCGACTCTGATCTTTTTTATGATCTGGCTATATGCCGGCTGGCTTGTATTGCTGATTGGTGCATGTATTTCCTATTACGTTCAAAACCCCAGTAATGTGTTAATCTCGCGCGATACGCTGATGATGAGCAACGAGATGCGCGAGCGATTGGCGCTGAGTATTGTCGGACGCGTCGGCCTTGGGTTTTACACAGATGCCCGTAACTGGACGGTTGAAGAACTGGCCGAAGCCATGAAGCTGCCGATCCGTGTTATTCAGCGCAGTGTCGGAATATTAAAGGCACAAGGTATTCTGGTTCAGGATGGAAGCAAGCCGTTTTACCTGCTTCCGGGCAAGCCTTTTGACAAGCTGACGATATCTGATCTTTTAAAATCGGTAAGATCGGCTGAAACGGAACGCGGTTTTATTGCCTCGCGCGCATACAGCGAAGTCAAAGTTTTGGAGATGATGGAGCGCATTGACGAGGCGATGAAAAAAGAGCTTGGAAAATTGACCATAAAAAAATGGGTTTTGGATATTAAAAATAAGAAGAAAAGCAAATGACAAATCACCCCCGATATACACGTCCGGAAATGGAAAAAATCTGGAGTGATGAAAACCGTTTTCAAAAAATGCTGGATGTTGAGATTGCAGCGGCAAAAGCGATGGCCGCAGAAGGGATCATTCCAAAAGACGCCGCAAAAGACATTGCCGAAAAAGCGAAGTTTTCAATCGCACATTTACAGGAAATTGAAGAAGAAACGCGTCATGAAACGATTGCCTTTCTGACATCTGTAAAAGAAAACATCGGCGAGAGCGGGCGTTTCCTGCATTACGGCATGACATCTTCAGATGTTTTGGATACAGGCTTTTCGTTGCAATTGCGCCAGGCAGCGGATGTATTGATGGCTGATATCATGAGTTTGATGCGCGTTTTGAAAGAGCGGATTATCGAGCATAAAATGACGCCCTGTATCGGGCGCAGCCATGGTATACACGCCGAGCCCACAACATTCGGCCTGAAGTTGGCGGGCCATTTCACAGCTTTTGATCGCGGTTATAAACGTTTAAAGGCTGCGCGCGATGAAATTTCGGTTTGTGCGATTTCAGGGGCAATCGGCACATTTCCAATTTTGCCACCATCGGTTGAACAAAAGGTCGCTGACGAACTGGGCCTGCAAATCGAGCCTGTATCAACGCAAGTCATTCCCCGTGACCGGCATGCCGTATTCTTTTCAACCTTGGCGGTGATTGCGACCTCTGTTGAAAATCTGGCAACAGAGATCAGACATTTACAACGCACCGAAGTTCGCGAGGTCGAGGAACAATTCCGCAAGGGGCAAAAGGGATCGTCTGCGATGCCGCATAAACGCAACCCGATTTTGTCTGAGAATTTAACAGGGCTGTCACGTGTGATCCGTGCAACGATTTACCCTGCGCTTGAAAATATTGTTTTATGGCACGAACGTGACATGTCACATTCGTCTGTTGAACGGTTTATTGCGCCGCAGGCGACGGCAACCCTGAATGATGCATTGAACCGTTTGCGCAAAGTTGTTGAAAACCTTGTTGTTTATCCGGATCAGATGCAGGCGAATATTGATCATCTGAACGGTTTGGTATTCTCGCAATCGGTGTTACTGTTATTGACCCAAAAAGGTGTTTCACGGGAAACCTCCTATGATATTGTGCAACGTAATGCGATGAAAGTCTGGGATGGCGAGGGCGATTTTCAAAGCCTGCTCAGCAGCGATAAAGACTTTACCGCGCACGTTTCAGAAACCGAGCTGGAAAAAATATTTGATCAAGATCACGTGCTGCGCCATGTCAGTCAAGTGATTGATCGAGCACTCGCTGTTTAGTTACCCTTGAGTAATTTTACTGATCGTAAAACGAGGGCCTTGCTTTTCAAAAAAGATGTTAAGGCGCTTTTCGCTACTGTCACTTGGGCCTGTGGCAGGTGTCGATACGCCCCAAAAACGCACATATAATTTGTCTTTGGCGGCGTCTTTGAAAATGTCACGAATAACCGGACAATCCGCGCTGACACTGTGACGCCTGTGTGTTAAATGACGTTTCAGTGTCGGGGAATAAAATGTTGCGGCAAACTCGTTGGTTTTAATGCGTTTGCCGACATATTTGTTAAACTTCTTTTTCATTCTTAGCCTATATCAAAGCTTTTCACTCTGAGTTGGGATCCGTGCCCTATGGCGTTTACTTGATTCCAATCAAGATGAACGTTTAAACGTGTGCCAATATAGTCATCTGTGCTGGGCTGACCGGGGGCCAGAGTGCGAACGCTGAGGCCTTTTTGAGCCGCGAGCTCAAAAATTTCCTTCATCACAGGATCGTCTATAGCATATCCTCTTGGGTGATTGGCTTCACGTACCTGTTTACCAACAAATTTTTGAAATTCTTTTGTAAGATTCATAGTATTCTCCTTTAAAATATTTACTTAGCCGATACGAAATTCGTTCTGAATGCGGTATTTTCCGTCGGCTTCTTTTTCAATGTAAACATTTAAACGGTTTTCAGCGTAATCATGTGTGCTGCCCCAGCCTGGAAGCCAAGTACGAACATTTAAGCCATATTTAGAGGCTGTATTATATAATTCTTTCAGCGTTGGTTCTTCTTTTTCATTGAGGTCACATTCTGTCCAAATCTCGTCGATGATGCCAAGATTTGGAAAGTTAACTTTTCTTTTTGTTTCTATCACATTGATTTCTTTACCGGCAAATTTGCCGAATATTTTTTGCAGGTCCATTGATGGGCTCCTTATAATATAATAGTTTAGAATGATCGTAATCTATCATAACGTTAACTTTTGTCAATGGGTTGTACATAAAATGGATCAATGGCGTGATCAGGGCATTATCATCAATGTTAAACCGCATGGGGAACACGGCGGGGTCGTATCCCTGTTGACGGCCGAGCATGGACGCCATGCCGGATTTGCCCACGGGGTGCAGTCATCCAAAAACCGTAGCCAATACGAAGTTGGTACAATTGTTGATGCCGATTGGCATTCGAAACAGACGGATAGTTTGGGAACATATAAATTGAATCCTGAAAAAAGCTATGCTGTTTATGCGTTGGATGACCCGCGGAAACTGCTGGCCCTGCAATCCATGAGCGCCTTGCTGCATTTGACATTGCCGGAACGTGAAGATGCGGCCGGTATCTATGACGCCTCGCTGGCTTTTCTGGAGTCGTTGAAAACAGAGATATGGGCCCCGACCTATATTTATTGGGAGATCGGGCTGCTGCAAGCTTTGGGCTTTGGCATAGATGTCAGTGAATGTGCGGCTACGGGGACGCAGGAAGACCTGGTCTATATCAGTCCGAAAACAGCCCGTGCGGTCAGCCGTGATGCTGGCGAACCATATAAGGACAGATTGTTACCGCTGCCGCAGTTCCTGAAAGGGGGCGGTGATTTTGATGACAAGGCCATTGCAGATGGTTTGCAGTTGAGCGGTTATTTTTTACAGCAACGTGTTTTCGGTATGACATCAAATTTAAACCTGCCAGATGTCAGACATCGCCTTTATGCGTCTTTTTCACTGGAAACAAGTGATCAGACTTGATATAAACTATGTCCATGAGCACAGAAACCGAAGCCTTTGACGTTATTGATCGCGATTTCAGCGATATATTGGGGGAGAAATATCTCTCCTATGCGCTATCGACGATTATGTCGCGATCACTGCCGGATGTGCGCGATGGTTTAAAGCCTGTACATAGGCGTTTGCTGTATGCGATGTCGCAATTGAACCTGAAGCCTGAATTATCCCCCAAAAAATGTGCGCGTGTTGTCGGTGATGTCATCGGTAAATTTCACCCGCATGGTGATACGGCAGTCTATGATGCGATGGTGCGTTTGGCGCAGGATTTTGCGGTGCGCTATCCGTTGGTCGACGGGCAGGGGAACTTCGGTAACATTGATGGCGATAATGCAGCTGCCATGCGATATACCGAAGCGCGTATGACGTCAGTCGCCATTCTGCTTTTGGAACAGATCGACGAAGACACGGTTGATTTCCGCGAAACCTATGATGGCGAGGGCAAAGAGCCCGTAGTCATGCCCGCAAACTTTCCAAACCTGCTGGCGAATGGAGGATCGGGTATTGCTGTCGGAATGGCCTGTTCAATTCCGCCGCATAACGTTGCCGAACTATGTGATGCATCCATCCTATTGATCGATAATCCTGTAGCGGATACGTCCGAACTTATGCAGTTTATCAAAGGGCCCGATTTCCCGACGGGTGGGACGTTGGTTGAAAGCCAAGACAGTATTCTGGAATCCTATAAAACAGGTCGCGGCGGCTTTAAAGTGCGCGCCAAGTGGGAGCGGGAAGAGCTGAAACAGGGCCTTTACCAGATCGTCATTACAGAGATTCCCTATCAGGTACAAAAATCGCGCCTGATCGAAAAAACTGCCGAATTGATCCAGAATAAAAAAATTCCGTTGCTGGATGATGTGAATGATGAGTCAACCGAAGACATCCGTATCGTTCTGACACCGAAAAACAGAAATGTTGATGAAAACATATTGATGGAATGGCTGTTCAAAAATACGGAGCTGGAAAGCCGTATTTCCCTGAATATGAATGTTCTGGACGGTGGTGTAACACCCCGTGTCATGTCACTGAAAGAAGTTCTGGAAGCCTTTATTGATCATCGCCGTGATGTTCTGGTACGCCGTTCGAATTACCGTTTGGGCAAAATTGCTGACCGTTTGGAAGTTCTGCTGGGATATCTGGTCGCCTATTTAAATCTGGATGAGGTTATTAAAATTATCCGTACAGAAGACGAGCCGAAACAAGTTCTGATGAGCCGTTTCGAGTTGTCGGATGCGCAGGCCGATGCGATTTTAAATATGCGCCTTCGCGCTTTGCGCAAATTGGAAGAAATCGAAATCCGTAAAGAGCATCAGGAACTGCTGGCTGAAAAAGAAGAGCTGGAGAAACTGCTGAATTCGCGCCAACGCCAGATGACAGTGATTAAACGCCAGATCCATTCCGTGCGCGAACAGTTTTCTGAGGAAACAGAATTGGGCAAACGCCGTACCATCATCGGCGAGGCGGTTGAAAGCATCGAAATTCCGACAGAAAGCATGATCGAAAAAGAACCGATTACGGTGGTATGCTCTGACAAAGGGTGGATCCGCGCGATGAAAGGCCATCTGGAGGCTGATAAGATTGCGGAATTGAAATACAAGGATGGTGATCTTGAAAAATTTGCCTTCCATGCCGAGACTACTGATAAAATTATCATCTTCGCAACCAATGGCCGCTTTTATACGGTTGCAGCGAACGATTTGCCTGCCGGACGTGGCTATGGCGAGCCGCTACGTTTGATGATGGATTTGCCGAATGATGCCGACTTTGTCACGTTATTCAAATTCGAACCACAGCATAAACTGCTGGTCGCATCAGATGCGGGCTATGGATTTATCGTTAAGCAGGAAGATATCGAAGCGCAAACCAAAAACGGTAAGCAAATCCTGAATGTTAAAGGTGATGTTGAAGCCAAGGTTTGTGTGCCCGTTTACGATGGCGATGATCACGTGGCCACAATCGGTGATAACCGTAAAATGCTGATTTTCCCACTGGAAGAACTGCCCGAAATGTCACGCGGTAAGGGGGTAATCTTGCAGCGCATTAAAGGTGGCCATTTATCTGACGCCAAAACATTCAAGCTGGAAGACGGCCTCAGTTGGACAACAGGTGCAGGTACGCGCGTCGAGCAAAAGGTTGCCCCCTGGATTGGCAAGCGTGCGCAGGCCGGACGCCTACCACCCAATGGTTTCCCACGCGCGAATAGCTTTTCAACCGTATTGTTGGATAAATAAACTATCGCGCCAATAAGACGTGGTAAAAACTATAGTAGAATGGGGAGCCGTTCCAAAAACGGTAGCATCCTGAACGTTGACCGACATAATTTACCTCATCTGCGAGACCAACACCGATTTTACTATTATTCCCAAAGGTGTAATAAAGATACATACCGTCCATTGTATAGTTTCCATGATAGTAAGCTGCCCGATTATCAACATTATATATCGTGCTATCACCTAAAAATTTTTTATTTAACGCTGCACATACGTCTTCTTTAATAAAGCTGGCATAGAAAATCAAAAATAAAGCATTTCCTTTTTCGTTATTCATTCATATATAATAACTGAACAATGAGGCAAAAATAAGGCAAAACTATGATAAAAATCTTATCGCAATCAACAGAAGAAATATTGGCAATCAAAATTTCGGGTACGTTAACGCACGATGACTACGAGGATTTTATACCGCTGTTGGATGCTAAGATTCAGGATGGCGACCATATCTATCTGTTGGCCGATATTACAGAATTTAAAGGCATGACGGCGCATGCTGTGATGGATGATTTTTTTGCGAGCGTAAAATACTGGCCGAATTTCGAGGCTGTGGCCGTTGTCGGGACCAAAAGCTGGGAGAAGATGCTGACAACATTTGGCAATTACCTGAGCCCTGCGCACGCTAAATATTTTGAAGCAAGCGAAATGCCGCAAGCCTGGCGCTGGCTGGAAGACGAGCTTTCAGATTAAAATCACGGGAAATAAATAATACCTTCTTCGCGCTTGCGAATTTCAGGCTCGGGTGGTGCTTTTTTCTGGCGCGCCTTTTCTTTGGCTTTTGCGCTTTCAAGTCCGGGGGCAATCGATTCTTTTAGCAACATGACAGTAATGCGGCGGTTTTTTGGCGAAAACGGATCTTCAACGATCAGGGGTTCGCGCGCGCCTTTACCCATCACATTTTCAATACGTTTGATATCAAGACCTGCTGTCGTCATGACGCGGCGGCTGGCATTTGCACGGTCGGCCGATAATTCCCAGTTTGTGTAATTGGCGCCGATGCCAAACGGGCGGGCATCTGTGTGCCCCCGAACAGAAATCATATTCGGCATATCCTGAATAACGGTCGAGACCAGTTTCAAAAGCTTTATGGCTTCGGGCAGGGGCTGCGCACTGGCAACGGGGAACATCGGCTTGCCTTCCTGATCAATGATCTGGATGCGTAGACCTTCGGGTGTCATATCAATCAAAAGGTTTTGGGCAACCTCCTGCAGCTCAGGCACGGTTTCAATTGCCTGACGCAGTTGATCTTCGACTTGCTCGAAACGTTCTTGTTCGCGGCGTAACTGTTCGGCGCTCAGCTTTTCGTCTTCGACCTCCTGCAGGTCCAATTCTTCCTTGTTTGCAGCGTCAATCGTTTCGCCGGATGGTGTAATCGCATAATCGACAACCGGTTCCGCATTATCTGTCAGGGCGCCTTCATCTGCCATGGTTGTCCCACCAAGGACACCGCCAGACCCACTGACCGATTCAGCAATGCGCGGATCAGCAGGGGAGAAATAGGCAGAGATCATGAGCTTTTGTTCGTCTGTGGTGACGGATAGCAACCATAGCAATAAAAAGAACGCCATCATCGCGGTCACAAAGTCGGCATAGGCCACTTTCCAGGCGCCGCCATGGTGGCCGCCGCTGACCTTTTTGACTTTTTTGACAATGATTATCGGTGCTTTTTCGTCGTCTGCCACGCTAACCCCTTATGCTTTTGGCAATTGTACGTTCTGCGTTGCTTCCTCTACCTCAAGGAATGTGGGCTGCGTATCATGCAGCAAAATCTTGCGGCCGAATTCAACCGCAACCTGTGGCGCCGCCCCTTGCAGGAAGGCCAGAATACATACTTTGATACAGTGATAATATTTCAGTTCTGCCTGATTGCGCTCGGCAACGGCGTTTGCCATCGGGCCGATAAATCCATAAGACAACCAGACACCCAGGAATGTACCCACCAACGCGCCACCAATCAGCTTACCCAGAATTTCGGGGGGTTCAGTAATTGATCCCATTGTTTTAATAACACCCAGAACCGCAGCCACAATACCCAGCGCCGGCATACCATCGGCCATGGTCTGGATGGCGTGTGCCGTATGCATTTTTTCCTGTTCCATGGTTTCCAGCTCGGCGTCCATCAGGGCTTCAAGTTCGTGCGGGTTTTCGGAACCCAGCGAGATAATGCGCAGATAGTCACAAACAAATGTGACGGCGCGTTTATCGTTATAAAATGTCGTGAATTGCTGGAAAATCTCACTGTCTTCCGGATTTTCAATATGGTTTTCCAAAGCCAGCCAGCCTTTGGTGCGTGCCATTTTAAAGACGGAATACATCATGCTGAGCAATTCCATATATTCGTCTTTGCCGTATTTATCTTTTTTGTAAATCTGTTTCAGGTCCGTCAGGGACTGTTTTACAGTATGAACAGAGTTCGCGACCAGATAGGCCATGATGGCTGATCCGAAAATGATGACAAGTTCGAACGGCTGGTTCAAAACGGCCAGTTTACCGCCCATTGCAACGTATCCGCCCAGTGTACAGGCGATAACTCCTATATTTCCGATAACCTTAATCATTGAAGACCCAAGATGTGAAACCCGCTACTTTTTATTCGAGACCAGAAATCTCTTTTTATTATTATTCATGATAAACAGTTAATCTTCAATGAAATAAACCGATTTTTCGATTATTCAAAAAAAGAATGGACCAAATCATGAATTAAAGTACGTGTTTTACCGTTTAAGCCATTATTGGGGTTGTATTCAACGATTTCCAGCCCATGGAAATCAGGGTGATTGCCAAGACCTTTAAATGCTTTCAAGGCCCGCTCCGCGCGCACGCCGTTTTCTTCGGGTGTGCCGACGCCGGGGGCATCTTCGGGGTCGAACCCATCAAGATCAATAGATACGCCAAAACCTTTACAGTTTTTTTGTATATGTTCTATGGCTTCGTCATAAACGGTTTGAAATCCCCGCGCTTTCACGTCTTCTGCCATATAGCATTTGATACCGTGGGTTTTGATATATTCTTCTTCGCCGGGCTCGAAACTGCGGATGCCGATCAGGACAATATGTTCGGCTTTCAGTTTTTTCTTGTCCGTTATAAGCTTTGTAAATTCGTCAGCGCCTTCGCCTGTAATCGATGCAACGGGCATTCCGTGCCACCAGCCGCCCCATTTACCTTGTTCTGACGTTTTGGGTGTATGCGCATCCATATGGGCATCTATCCAGATGAGGCCGAATTCTTCTTCCATCTCAAGTGCGGAAACAACGCCAGACCAAGTGCCGATGGCAGATGAATGATCACCACCGATTACAATCGGTAGAACCCCGTTTTTTGTATCTTTATAGCATCGGTCGGCAAGTTTTTTGACAGAGGTGACAGTATGGTCAAAAGTCTCATGCTTGGTTTTATAGGTGCTGCGGTCACCTAGGTCTCTCAGTTTTAAATCTGTTAGAATAGTGCTGAACCCCTGTGGAAGTCTTTCGCTAATTTTATCCATTTGTGCCGCTTCCGGGCCGTCCTGACAGCCGTAATCCGCGCATCCCCAACCGCAATCATAAAGGATGAAATCCAGAGTGCGTGCCGTACTTTGTTGCATTTAAAACCTAACTTTGTTATGTAAGATGTGTTTATTTGCTAGGTGATATAAATAATGCCCCAGAAAAAAAAGGTCAAGTTACATCATGAGGCCGAGCTGCCCATCATTGATGTTAATATGTTCAAAAATGGCAACGCGACACAGCGCAGTGTGATTGTTCAGCAGATTATGTCTGCTTGCGAAACATATGGTTTTTTTTACATCCAGAATCATGGGATCGCGATAGATCAAATCGAGCAGGCTTTCGCCCAATCGCATTTATTTTTTGATCGCCCGTTGGAATTCAAAAACCAGTACTCTATAGAAAAAAGTGATCGTTTTCAGGGGTACGAGCCCCAAACGATTACAGAAAGCAAAGAAGCCTATGTTCTGGGACCCGAGCGTGACACTGATGACCCGCTGGTGCAAAAGGGCGTGAAATACCACGGCGCGAATATGTGGCCCGATCTGGAGGGATGGAAATCTGTAATGTCGGATCAGATGCATGAAATGTTGGACTTGGCAAAACTTTTGAATAGGGCTTTGGCCTTAGGGCTTGGCGTTTCTGAAGACTATTTCGACAGGCTGTCGACGGACCCTATGTGCGCACTGCGTCTATTGCACTATCCTGCGGGACAGAACAGGGCAGGGATTGAAGACCACACGGATTGGGGTGCGCTGAGTTTGTTGATTCAGGACGATACACCGGGTCTGGAAATTCTGACCAAAACGGAAGAATGGGCTGTCATTCCGCCGGTCAGAGATACTATTATTGTGAATATCGGCGAGATGGTGGAGATTTGGACCAATGGACGTTTTAAAGCGACGCCGCACAGAGTTTTCAACCATTCGGGACGCCCGCGATATTCTATTGCCTTTTTTCTGGATATGGATCATGATGCTATATTGCAACCTGTTGATAAGGTTGAACAATCAAAGTACAGGCCTATCAGGGTCAGCGACTTTATAGATCAAATGCATGAACGTGATTACGGAGGATGAGCATGTTTAACGAATTTAAAAAATTTATTGCCCGCGGTAACGTTATCGATATGGCTGTCGGTATCATTATCGGTGCGGCTTTCACAACAGTTGTTAAATCAATGGTTGATGATGTGATTATGCCGGTTATCGGTCTTTTTACAGGTAACATTGATTTCAGTAACAAGTTCATTAATTTGGGCGAGGGCACATTTGAAACGCTTAAGGCGGCTCAGGATGCGGGCGCCGCAACATTGAACTATGGTATGTTCCTGAATGCTGTTTTGACATTCCTGATTGTCGCTTTTGCGGTCTTTTTGTTGGTTAAAGGTGTTAACGAGTTAAAAGAACGCGCTGCAAAAGAAGAGAAAAAAGAAGAAAAGAAAGCGCCGCCACAGGATGTTGTTCTGTTGACGGAAATCCGCGATCTTTTGAAAAAGAAAAAATAAAAACGGATCATATCATTAAAAAAGCCGGTCTTTGTGTCGGCTTTTTTTTCGCGCTGGGGTTGGCCTATGTTAATCCATTGTTAAGTAGAAATAGGGTATGATTTATCTAGGAAGCTGTGTCTTCTGCATGCAGGCAATCATGCCTGCATAGCTGTGCCGGAGAATACGGTATGGTGGGATATTATCAGTTTGGCGGATCGTCATATTCGTCGCAGCAGCTGACGCAGTTAAATCAACTGTCTATCAGAATGAACAGCATTCTATCTAATTCTTATACCGAGCGCGCAACGTTGGCTGCCCGTGCTACGTACAACAAAGCCCTTTCAGATATAGGTAATCGTGCCAGATCAGAAGTTTCATCAAGATCTGCAGAGGTCGAGATTGATTTCAGCCAGAAATATAAGGACATTCTCGAGAAAAATATCGCTAAAGATAAAGAACGCCTTGTCAGAAAACAGGAGGCCATCAATAAAAAGCTAAGCGAAGTAAACAAACTTGATAGCAACGATTTAAACGTAAAACGTCAAAAGGGTCTTTTGAAACTTGAATTGGCAGAAATTAAGCTTGAGATATTGCAAAAAACGGGTGTGAACCAAACACCAAAGCTTCGTGCAAACCAGCTGCAAGCCATTGTAAACAACATACAGTCAGCCATTGGTAGCTATACAAGCGGGTCTATTCAGGAACAAGCACCCAGCCAGAGTGAAATCCCAGAAGGGGGTAGCCTGAAAACGACGACAAGAATCAAAAGTCTGGATGATATAACCTTTGAGGAGCGGGCAAAGAAGCTTTTGACTCGTATGCGGTCTGCGATCAGGTCTGAAAAATTGGCCTATGCGGGGTTAAAAGGGGTGGATTATACAAACAGCTTTATTTCCTTGAATAAAGCGAGCAGCGAGATGTTTAAAACTGAGAAAATGTATAATGATCTGGTTACGCAACTGAATACTCGCCAAAGCTATAGAATTGTACAACCTGTTGATATTTCTGTCTGATAAAGCGGCATCATATTTTTTTAGAAAAAAAGTTGAAAAAAACTTGCCTTTTTATACCTAGTCGGTATACATTCTTATTCGTGTTCCCTGGTAGCTCAGCGGTAGAGCAGTTGACTGTTAATCAATTGGTCGCAAGTTCGATCCTTGCCCAGGGAGCCATTTTCTTCCCCCGTAATCACGAAAAATAAATCTTACTGATGATGTGCAGTTTATGCAGCCAAATCATTGAGGTTGTCGCTGTTGGAAACATTGTTTTGTTTCCGAGCAACGCTGTCTACGTCCTGATTTAGTAGGGCGGCTAATAAATCATCGGCAACACCAAACCACTGATCCGCAGCAATTAAAGCGATATTATCTTGTGTGGCGCGCACGCTGTATTTGACGTTTTTATTAATGGCGCGGCGGAACATTACGGATTTGTATGTTATTTCAGTAATCTTCTGACCATTTTCTGTGCGCGTGTTAACAGCAAAGCCATCCATACACGTATCAGTGGGCAGGCAATCATACAGATCAAAGACGCTGGCAATTTTTTTGATTTTCAAATCCTGAATGTACATGACATATCCTTTCCTAAATTTAGCTTATAGCAATCTACAATAAAATAAAGATTATGTCAAGTAGATTTGCTCTTGCTCGGTTTACGTTTTTTGACAGGCTTGTCTGAATTTGAGCTTCCAAAGCCGGTAAAGGTGCTTTTGACACCAATATTATCATAGTTTTCTTTAATCCATTTATCCGCGGCCTGATAGCCTGCGTCACGCAGTTCGTATAAGTGATGGCGGTCAAAACACAGCGAATGGTTTGGAATCGCTTTACCGGGATGAAGCTCGTCGATATTAATCATATGGGTGTGAATGGTTTTCAGTCCTATTTTTGCGGCTTCTGCCGGGTGATCCGTGATGCGTTGGTTGTCTTTTTGAATAGACTCTATATCTTTACGGACCGAATTGTTGCAAAACATATCAACCAACTTGTTCAGCGGGTTGGCTTTTTCTTCAGCTTTCATCTGTTGATAGGGGAATGTCTGGATAACAATAATGTCATCGCCGTTTTTCAAAGGTTCAATTGCCGGGTTATCAGACATTGCGCCGTCCCAATATTTTCTGCCGCCTATTTCAACGGCACCAATTACGCCAGGTATTGCGCAGGATGCCATAACTGCCTTTTCGCAGATTTCCTGACGGCCAAATACGCGCGGGGTATTATCGGCAATGTCTGTCGCGCAGACAAATACCGGTACACCGTCTTTTTTGGTGCGCAGGGCTTCGAAATCGATTTGCTCTTTGATCAGGGTGTCGATATTGCCCAGAATACGTGAAAGCACGCCCATGGCTGCAGCATGGACATTCGCCTGCGTTTTTCGGATAACATCAAAGCGGTCGTATTTGTTGATACTGGCGGCAAAAGAGCTGAATTTGCGCGAAAAAAAGCTGCTAGGCTTACCGATAAGGGGGATTTGTTTCAAGGCTTCGTCATAGCATTGGGCCTCGAGCACCTCATTCAGCTTTTGAATGGCGCCTTGGCGGCCGCCTTCATCCATACCTGCGGCACATGCAACCGACATAATAGACCCTGCGCTGGCGCCTGACAGGCCGGTGATTTCAAAACGGTCATCTTCAAGAATTCTGATAAGAGCGCCACATTCTATCGCGCCCAAGGCGCCGCCAGCCTGTAATGCCAACTTGATCTTTTTTGTCATTGTCGAGTATCCTTTTATTATCAGATAAACATATCCAAGAAGCACGGAATTGTCAATATGAAAAATAAAATCGCCAGATTTATCCATAGACTTATCCGGATTAAGAACAAGATTACGCAGCCGTTTTCAATAGGGGTGCGGGCCATTGTTCTGGATCAAGGCAATCGTGTGTTGCTGGTCAAGCATACATACACGAACCTGTGGTATTTGCCTGGCGGCGGCGTTCACAAAAAAGAGCCGCTGCTGCCTTCATTATCAAGAGAGTTGCAAGAGGAAGTGGGCCTTACAGTACAAGGCAAGCCAACACTGTTGGGGACGTATTCCAATTTCTACGAAGGGAAAAGCGACTATATTTCAATTTTCGTCGTTAAGAGTTTTAAAATACGGGAAAATAAATCCCTTGAAATCGAGCGCTATAAATTTTTTAATCTGGATGAATTGCCTGAAGATATTTCGCGAGGGTCAAAGTATAGAATTCAGGAATATCTGGGGCAAAAAGACATAGATTATATTTGGTGATAAAATGAAAACAGTTCAGATCTACGGCATTAAAAATTGCGATACGATGAAGAAGGCCTTTAAATGGCTTGATAAAGAGGGTATCGAATACGGCTTTCACGATTACAAAAAAGGCGGCTTTGATGCTGATGTGATTAGACAGGCCGTTTCAGAACATGGATGGGAAACCGTTATAAATAAACGTGGTACTACATGGCGCAAGCTGGATGAAAAGCTGAAAACGAGCATGGATGCTGAGCGCGCCATCAAAGTTGCGGGTGAGAACCCCAGTATCGTGAAAAGGCCATTGATATTATATTCAGGCAAAACATATGTGGGCTATGATGAAGGTCTGTACAAGAGCGCACTGAAATAGATTAACGACGGAAGACCTTGGTCGTCTGTTTTGGGCCATCAGTGCCAATCAGGACAAATTTACCGGTTTTGGTATTCGCCTGCAGCGCAAGGCGGCTGTATTCATTTGCAATCGGCGCTGTGAACCACGACAGTCTACCATTAAGATCGGATTTCTTTATTTCGTTTCCAGCCTTGGCACGCGGATAGGTGCAATCGCGTCGCGGAACCCATCTGGCATCATCATTCAAATCAGTTTGAAAATGGTTGCTGACTGATACGCGGCCATCTTGCATTTCGCGGATGGATGCTTTGGTTTCCGTGCGTTCGATTGCGCAGCCCTGACCCGGCTTTGGACCCGCCAAGGTAAAAAACACGGGTATGGCAATCGGGGTTTCGGCCAACATCTTTTTAGCCTGATCATAGTCTTTGGCCTGTTCCATGACCTGACGCAATAAATGGGCAGGCGGGATCGCACTGGTGCGGTTGAATTTGACCTTGTTGCGTATCCAGTCTGTTGCCCTGATACCAAACTTTTGTCTTCGCATTGGTGCCTGATTGATAGCGGCAGAAAAACGCCCTTTTGCAACGGCATTGAAAACACCTGCCATGCCCGGCCATGTAATATTGTGGAATTCTCCCGCGGGCCCGTTTAGGTGGACAACAGTCATGGATGTGTCCATGGATGGAAAGGGCCAATCCAAAACCCGTGTCATCACAGGCCCGTCTTTGGTATCCATAACGGAAGTTGTGCAGCCCCATTCATAACAAAGGTTAAGCGTATATACGCCGTTAATTCCAAGGATGTTCTGATATTCTTCGATCTCCTGAAGGTATGGATTGTTAGTTTTTGCTAGCCAGTTTTTTGATATGCGATCGCTGATGAAAAAACGCGGTTTGCTTGCGGCCCTGCTGAAAGCGCCATTGACGCCTTTAATGCTGTTTATCAAATCGATAACCTGTTGTTTCTTGCCTGAAACCAGATGCGTCAGCGATTTTCCGCGAAGGTCAATGTAGGGTATTTCGTGCGATGGTGACATCACATTTTTTAACATAATTTATGAAATATTGTCAAGCTGGGTTTATTATTTGGCAGCCATAGCGGGTGGCAAATCGCTTTCTTTATGAAGTGATCGGCGTTCGGGGCCATCATAGTTCTTGGCCAATCCGTGTCTGCGGTCTGGACCGACAAAATTTTCCGATAATACAAATTGGCGATCATCTTCAATAACCCGAACAAGGCGGTCAGCCATGGTCTGGGCCGAGAAGGGCTTTACGATATAGTCGGAAACACCGGCATCGCGCGCTTTGATCACACTGTTATAGTGGCCTGTACCCGCCGTCATGATGATAGGAACGTACTGGTTAGGTGAATCTTCGCGCTGACGAATCATTTTTGTCAGGTGAATTCCCTGATCCGGATCACGCAGCCAGTCAGTAATAATAATATCATGCTTGATGCTTTTAAATTTATCGAAGGCTTCTTCAGGTTTGTAAGCGTCGTATATGTTGCGTTCGGGAACTGTCAGCATGCTCAAGACTGATTTAACCAGTTGATACATCGATGGTGTACATTCAACAACAAGTACCCGGACATTCTTGAAACTATACGTCATAAAAAAACCTTAAAAAATGTTACGCGGCCTGATGCTTTTTCAAATAACGTGCGCAAACGGCCTTTAATTCTGTCTCCAAGCTTTTATAAACAGGGGTGTCTGTATCCTTAATCTGGGACGCAATAAAAACTTTTAAAGATTGTCTGTAAGACGATACGATTTTTACAGCATCCTTATCCATTGTATCGATTTTCTCGAGAAACTTAATGATAATTTTGCTGAGCTGTGTAATCGACGGATATTTGAAAAAGCTACCCTGTGATTTTAGCTGCAAAATAGGGGACATTAGACGTGCTTTGTAGTGTTCAGTATCAAGGTCCACTTTCAGGACTTTGTCCAGATCTTCAGCCAGTTCTATAGCAAGAGGTGTAAAATCAACATCATTGTTATCAATGGCTTCCTGCGCTTTTTTAATGTCATCAACATTAAACCCGCCTTCGCCAACTTTTTGTTTAAGCGTGTTTTCAGGCTTTACTAGCTTTGCTTCTTTTGTCATTTAGATAGGCCCCCACATAAAGAGATATAAGTATTTATAGCATAAAGCGAAAGAATTTAGATAGAGTTAATAGCCCTTCGCAGATATGCGAAAGATTATCACCTATCTTGGTGATGGCTTGCCCGGTTCGGAGGACTGCGGTTTGGCCTTTTCAATATATTCAGGCAGGTTATATTTTAGAAAGTCATTTGCGATAGCCTCGACAAAGTACCCATAACTGGCACTCGGCTGATTTACAGCAATTTTTTTAATCTCCTCGGCCATATCTTTTCGCGTAAAATCTTTTAGATCGCGTTTTGCGACACGCTGTTTTTCTTTGATAGGGTCCAGTAGTTCGCGCATGGCATCTTTTTTAAATCCGGCAAGAACGGTCGTTTTGTCGGCATTTTGTAGTTCAGGTGGGGCATATTCATCTTTCCAATCGGCAGATAAAATGAAGCCATGTAACTTTGCAATTAAGCTGGAGACATCAGGGCGATACGGCTCTATTGGGGCTGACGCTTTTCTTGAACTCGTGCCGAATATATTTTTAAAAAAACCCATAGCCCACTCCTAAATTATGATGTTTATCATAATCCCATAGGGTAAAAAAAACCTTAATATTCTTGGATGAGTAATGGGTCAATAAGAGTTTATGGAGGACGAGCCTCTATCGTTTGAAATCTCTAACTTGTTGATATTAATGATTTATTTACAATTCGATTTTTAGAGATGCCCCCGATTGTGCCCCCATATTACTTTTCAGGCTTAGCAATCTTTGGGTAAATAATCTTATAAACTTTATAAGGTTTCAACTTTGTTGTCCATTCCCAATGGTAAATTAACGAGCCTTCCCAAGCTGTTTCTTCATCTTCAGTAAAAGTTACTTCTACGGGTAATCCGTATTCCATCTTTTTAAAGCTTAACTCGTCTAAAAGCTCTCTTGGCAATACAATGGTTCCGCCGCTTAAAGCTCTAGCGTTATATAAGGGAGCAGAGTTTATATCATACATATAATGCTGTTGTTTGCTATCTCGGGTAGGGGTTAAATTGATAAACTCTTGGCACTTATAGGGATGATAATTGTTACTGGATATCCTTTCACAGTTTTCATTCCATCGTATTAAATGTTCTATCCATTGTTGTGCGGCTTCTTGATTTCCGGTTACAACCGATTTTACGGTAAATAGTATGGATGAAATTAGATGCTCTTTTAATCCTTCAAAAATCTTTCTATATGAATCCCATTCTAAGTCTTTACTCTTATAGGAAAGAGAGCCTTGCAGGCTTTCCCACCCTTCAATGTATGCTATCAAAGCTTCTTCGTGTTGATGCCCTATATTGTCCTCCAAAATATGAGGGTTAATGTTAGAGGGGGCGGAGGTTTTCTTTTTACATTGATTTTCCCACCAATCATTTAATCGAAACCAGAGAAAACCTTGGAAACTTATAACGGAGTCCAAACTGGTCATAGATGAAAAATTTGTAATTTCTCCGGAAAGGTGGCTTGCTGTATAAGAGGCTGTCTTAAAGAAGGAAACGTCATCTTCTAAAGAGTTCACGCATTCGCGATAAATATCTGCATAGACCCGATTCCAGCTCTGATGGAGGTTTTCAAACCATGTGGTTTCAATAACGGCATAGTTTATAACTCCATTGTCATCTTGCTTCTCTCCTATTTGTAGAAGCAAGATATGAAAGTCCTTTAGTTGTTCAAAATGCTCTTCAAATGCTTGTAAATCCCCATCTCTAATAGCTAAAACAACATTGTAGCTTATAGCATTAATAGCTTTTTTTGTATTAAAGTCAGGTGTTTCGTCATTGTGATTGCTAAATTTAAATGCTTTTTTTATAGCCCATTTTTCTAAAAGGGTTAGAGGCGACTTTTCGTCTTCCACCTTACATAGAACCACCTCTCCCTTTGGGTATAGGCGTCCTACGTCCACGGAAAAGAATATCGTGGGAGCTGATGGTAGATAGTCCTCTTCAGAATTAACTATAATTGTATTTCTATTTTTCCATCTTTTTATAGTTTGTTTTAAAAGGTCTATATTTATATCGGTCAAATATTTTGGTTTAGATAGTTTAATGGCTACTGACGTCTGCCCCTTTCCTCCGAGGAAAAAGGAGGTGTAAACTTCTGGTTTTATTTCTTTGCTCATTCTTCGGCACCACGAGAAATGCTGAAAAAGATATTCCTTTTTAAATAGCTTTTTAGCTCTTTTGGATAAATCTCATTAACTATAAAGTTCCTCATAGCGGCATTGCGTTCATAAGGATTTATAAGGCGTAAGGAGGTGATCATAAAATATAGTATTAAATACAAATTAACCAAAAACCAGAGTATTATCAGAAGAATTGTATAAAAACTGATATTGATGTCATTGCTCCAAATTTGCATTCCTTCAGTTACAGTTATTGCCACTAGCAAAGCTAAAGAGCTGAATGTTACGAGTTCAACACGGCAAGATTTTACAATAAAATTTAGAACTTCTTGTTTTAAATGCTCTCCTTGTTGCAAAGTAAATTGATGAAGAGCTACAGCCATAGGGATGATTAAAGCGAACATTGTCGCCTGTATTGTAGCGATAACCCCATTTAAACTTGAAACCTTTCCTATTCTTAAAAAAGCTTCCGGAGAATCTGTTTGAAAATAACCTAAAAATATTGAACACATATTTGTAGGGATAATGTTTAGAAGGATGCTTGGTATAAGAAATGTCACTAATAATGCTGTTAAAACAGCCGTCTTATACGTATCAAGCCAGTTTGTAAAAACATGCGACTTGCCATATCGATATTTTCTGAATATTTGATTGGCGGCTTTTAATTCAGAAATTTCTTTGGTCGCCATTGTGCTAATTTTTGATTTTTTAAAAAATGGTAGAGCGTCTTTCAGCATCAGCCAAATCAAAGTAACATTCTCTTTTACCGGAACTAGGCGTTTTAATAGGGTTGTATAAGTCATATTTAATCTGATAATTATTGAGGTAATATGACACTATTACGTGTATAGCCTAAATTTTCAATGCCGTTTTTAGATAAGGTTGTTATTTTGTAATGGGCTGTCCAACATCAAAGACTAATTCTTTTACTTCGTTGCCAGAACTAACGGTAACGCTCCCCATTTGAGTATAGCTATGCTCGACTTCTTGTTTGTCGGTATTCTTGCCATAGGCACTATCCATCAGCTCTTTAAATGCCGAGACATCTCCGGAGGAAGCTTTCACGATTAAAGAGCGTACAAGCTGATCAACGACTTGTCCTGCTTCTCCATCAGTCGCTTTCGCTTCAAGCCATTCCTTGACGATTGTAGAACGATTTCTCGAACCTTTTGGGCGGCCTTTGGGGTTGCCGCTTTCTCCCTTTTTCCAAGGAGGCATAAGATTATCTGAACTTGGCATTTCCGGTGTATCCTCGGTGTAAATATCCTAAATTCATAATATCAAAAATGATCAATTATTTCAATGCGTTGTCGGTCTAGGCTATGGCGGTCAATAACGGCTTTAAACGATCAATAATAACTGTTAAGATGTTTTCGGTTTGTCCTTGTTGGCAGACTGGGGCTTAGTAACCCCGATGTAACCGGACTGACGTTCCGATTAAATACGTCGCTTCTCGGCTTAAGACCGGGAGGCGGCGGCGTATGTCCAAGCTTCGGCTAAAGGCCGTCGCGGTCGTTGTTACATCGGCTTACTAACTTCCGGTCACCAGAGAGGGCATCTCTGGTGATTTTTTTTGAGGTTTTTAAAGATGAAAGTTTGGAATAAATATCCGAATGCTTTTTTAATAATTTTTCCAACGTTGATTGTGGCTTTTATAGATAGTTGGGTAAAGATTGATAAATTTTTGGACTTATCTAGCTCGGCAACTATTGGTTATGATTTGGGAAACGTTGCAGGGTCGTTTATTACTCAGATTGTAGCGGGCTTACTCTTAAGCTTTATCGTTTTTCTGTTTTTCTATTTTTCCAAGAATAATAAGGCCTTTCTTTGGGCTTGGTCGCGTTCCATGCTTTTTATAAATTTACTGTTTCTGCTGATGGCTTGGCACATACACGATAACCCAAATTTCTAAATGGACATATAAATGTTTTTGGAAATATTATTGATACCTATTGCAACCTTTTTGTCGATTTTAATCCCTGTTGGTTTGGTAATGCATTTAAAAAAGAAAAATCAAAAGTTAGCGGATCACCCTTTTGCAATCGGGCTGATCTGTCTTTTGATGGTTATGCCGATATATATTTGGGAGTATTATCAAAATTGAAAAAAGTACTGATTGATGGCGAAACCTGTTACAGCGTCAGTGACGCGGCTAAATATTTAGGCATTCGAAAAGCGGAAGTAATGAAGCTTATTTCCGGAGAAAAGATTGTTATGGCTCGTCAGAGAAGAGCGAATAGTCGGAATTTTTATGTTACGGCAGATAGTCTGGTGGATTACAAATATAAATGATCCCCATTACTCCGGACTACGGACAAGCCTATAGGCTTTTGTCCTGTCCGTCCGGTGAGTTGATTTTGCTCTTACGGACTTTTTCCACTTGTCTTTGACTGTCCGCTTGGTCAACAGGCCAGATTAAATTTTCGTAAGTTGCTGTAATTCCAAGCTCTGTCAGGTTTTCAATTGATCTAGAAATTGCCTTGGAAATACTGTCCGGTTTGTCTGAGGCAGATATGTTATACTTTTTAAGAAATTCTTTAAATTGATCAATTGTTACAGAGCGAACAGAGTTCATATCTTGCATAATTTTACGTGGCTTTTGATAACGGTTCATACAATTGTAAAATATTTCTAAGGCTCGTCTTTGTTGGTTGGTTAATTTCTTTTTATTTTTTTTGATCAAAAATTTTTGATCAATTTTTTTAAGGGCGGCGCTATTTGCTGGCGTTTCATTTATTACCAATTCAAGCGGAGTTATTTCAAAACAAATCTCAGGGGGAGGTGTGCCATCTTTTGTTTTCTTGGGTGACATGGTTATTGTGCCGCTTTCGTCTTTTTGGATTTTATATTCGTGATCTAAAGCTCCCTTTAGAGCGATAGCTCCTCTGGCGCGTGATTTATCACTATGTCCGGTATGGTGAACAATCAAAACAGTTGCATCCCATTGATCTTTAACTCTATCGACCTGCTGTATGAACTGGTTCATATCTTTAGTACTGTTCTCGTCTCCGCCCCCAAAATTTCTGGCAAGTGTATCAATAACAATAAGCTTGGGCTTTATGTTATTTTGTTCTGCGGTGGTTTCAATTGCGTCTATAACCGCTTGTGCGCTATCGCCATCATAAAACTGTGCAGAACGCTCGGAAAGATATAAGGGCATAAGCGTGTATGAATGGGCGTAGCTTTTTATATCACCATCTTTTAAGTGTATTTGTAAAAGCCTTGAAGCTTTTCTATACATATTTTTTGCCTCTTCGGCTTCGCTTTCTACGGAATATAGAATCTCGGCATCTTCTAGGGGGATCGGTCTTTCTGAAAAGGCAATCCAACGGACAGCCATATTCAGGGGGTATAATGAGGGCGTTTTTTTATTATTCGGATCGTATAAATCGTTAATACTCATCTTGAAGCCTGTTTTCTATAGCTTAAATCGTAAACCCTAGATGTGTTGATTGAATATATATAATCAGCCCATTCCTGCATCATTACTTTACGATGCTCTATGTGTTGCGCTCGATTATAGGCTTCTCCCAACGCCCCTGCGGCTTTGTGCGCTAATTGAGCTTCGATAATATCCGGATCATAACCTAGTTTTTCACGTATTGCTGTACGAGCTAGAGCGCGAAAACCATGTGCGGTCTGGCGACCTTTGAAGCCAAGCTTTTTTAGTGCAACATTGACAGTTCCATCACTCATAGGGTTTCTAGGCCGGACTTGGCTAGGAAATACGTAAGGGGTATTTAGAATTTCCGTTTCTTCTTTTTGCTCTTTAAGTATTTTAATGGCTTGATCGCTAAGAGGCACAATATGATCACGTGACATTTTCATTCTTTTTGCCGGAATAAGCCATTCTTTAGCAGAAAAATCAATTTCTTCCCATTTCGCTTTACGAAGCTCGTTAGGCCTCAAGAAAACAAGCATAGACAGTTTAATGGCGCGGCGCGTTCTGGCATAGAGCCGAGCATCATTTCTTTCCAAAGCTCCAAGCAATTCCGGAATTTCTTTTGTATCTAACGCCGGAAAATGCTTTGTCTTTCTTGTCTTTAACGCGCCTCTAAGGGCATCAGCCGGATTGTATTTACATTTTCCGGTCTGAATACCATAGCGGAATACTTGTCCGCAAATCTGACGAGTGCGCCCTGCAAGGTCTAATGCTCCGCGTCTCTCTATCTTCCGGAGAATGTTTAACAAGTCAGGCGCATCAATATCGGCAATTGGATATGATCCGAGAAGAGGAAACACATCGGTTTCTAGCCTATGCAAAACATTTTTGGTGTGGTTTTCGCTCCAAGATGCTTTCTGGTTTTCATGCCATTCCAAAGCAATGACTTGAAATGTATTCTGAGAATTGCTTATAACCTGTCTCTTTTCTCGTTTCTTCCGAAGAGAGGGGTCAATATCCGCCTTTATAAGCTTTTTAACGTCCATTCTGGCTTCTCGCGCTTCGGCAAGGCTCACCATTGGGTACACTCCGATAGCGTGACGCTTTTCTTTTCCGGCAAATCTATATTTTAAACGCCAGTATTTTGAGCCATTTGGCATTATTTCAAGATATAGGCCGCCGCCGTCAAAAAGCTTATATGCCTTTTGTTTTGGTTTTGCATTTTGACACATAATATTTGTTAATTTCATGGTGATGCCCCCATAATTTATTTATGCCCCCAAAATATGCCCCCAATTTTTGAGGGTGTAGGCGACTAATAAAAATTTACCACGAACGCAGATAAAGCAAAAGCCCTTATTTTATAAGGGCTTTGAAGGTCTTCGGCGAACTTGAGTGAACGTCTGTGAAATGTATAATGGAGGCACGAGCCGGAATCGAACCGGCGTACACGGATTTGCAATCCGCTGCATCGCCACTCTGCCATCGCGCCATATTTATGATATATAGCGTTATTTTCCGTCACGGGTCAAGATGAATAACGATTTGATGTTTAAAACACTTTAATTTTTCACCGCATCGGTGCATATTTAAAGAAAACATCGCAAGGATCATAAAATGCCAAGTTATGCAACTGCCCGAAAAAACATGGTTGATTGCCAAATTAAACCAAACAAGGTTACAGACCCACGTTTGCTGGAGGCTCTGGAAACATTGCCGCGCGAAAAGTTCGTTCCGCCGCAAATGCAGGGGTTTGCTTATATAGACGAAGATATTGATCTTGGAAATGGTCGCTACATGCAAGAGCCGATGGTCTTGGCGCGTTTGATACAGGCAGCGCAAGTCGGGCCTGAAGATGTTGTGCTCGATATCGGTTGTGGTACAGGCTATTCAACTGCGGTTTTGTCCCATCTGGCATCGACAGTCGTCGGGATTGAACAGGACGCAGAATTGGCGCGTCAGGCGGAAAACGTGCTTAAAAGTCTTGATTTGACGAATGCAGTTACATTTCAAAGCGACCTGATTGACGGCTATAACGAACAAGCGCCGTATGATGCTATATTTATCAACGGATCCATTCCTGAAGTCCCGCCTGTGATTTTGGAACAGCTGGTTGATGGTGGCCGCCTTGTGACGGTTATCTCGAAAGACGGTAGCCCGGGTCATGCGGTCGTCTATACACGTGTTCGCGATGTGGTATCGGAAAAAGTCATATTTGATGCAGCCACGCCATTCCTTGAAGAATTCAAAATACGGGAAGAGTTTGTTTTCTAGAATCATTATATGCGCGGTCTTTACGATTTTAACGGGAATTAGCGGCCATGCCTACAGTCAGGAAGCTGTAGAGGCACCGGAATTCAATTTATTGCCGTTGGAAAAGTCGCAGGCTGCATCCTCGGTTGCCAAGCCGCTGGCAGAAGTGCTGCGCCATAGCTATCTGACCAATCCCGCCCTGAATGCTGCCAAGGCCGATATCAAGGCGGTAACAGAAACGCTGGCAGTGGCTTTATCAAATTACCGCCCAACAGTTGCAGCGGGCGCATCTGCAACGACACAAATAAACGAGCCAGTTAGCTTTGGATCGCCATCAAGTGATCAGCAGGATATAGGGATTTCTGTGTCACAGCCTTTATACAGGGGCGGCAGGACGAGCGCTGCCGTAAAAGCGGCAGACGAGCAAATTCAGGCGACGCGTGCACAGTTTGACTCGCTGGTTCAGGATTTGTTTTTAAACATTATTGTGGCTTATTTGAACGTCCTGGAAAATGAAGAGGTTCTTGGCCTGAGAGAGAACAATGAAAGCGTTCTTGAAACACAGCTTGAGGCGAACAGCGCACGTTTCGAATTGGGAGACAGAACCCTGACCGATGTCAGTCAGGCCGAATCACGGCTGGCAGCAGCAAGAGCCGAACGGGTTGCGGCCAGTGCATCCTTAAGAACGGCCCATGCGGTCTTTGAACGCCTGACGGGATTGCAACCAAGCGGTCTGATGATTCCGCAATCGAAATTTGAATTCATCGGTCATCTGGAAGATTTGCAAAAGACAGCCTTGAACGTTCACCCTGATGTCAGAGCGGCGGAATTTCAGGCACAGGTCAGCACGGCAGAGGCGCGCGAAGTTCTTGGTGAGTTATTACCCGAACTGACACTAAACGGCAGTGCAACCCGCACGTTTAACCCGACATTTGCAGCAAACAGTTATTCGGATAATTCGCGCCTGACCCTTGATGCGAATATCCCACTGTATTTGGGCGGTGCGGCGCGTGCGCGCTACAGGCAATCTCAGTACAATGTTGAAAGTGATAAATATCAGTCAATTGATGTCAGGCGCGATGTTGAACGGTATGTCGTGGAGTCTTGGGAGGCTTTGCAGGCGGCCAAGGCACGTGTTACGGCACGTCAGTTACAGGTCGAGGCTTCGACGCTAGCGTTTGAGGGCGTTAGCGAGGAATCGCGTTTCGGGTCCAGAACAACGCTGGACGTCCTAGATGCCGAACAAGAACGCCTGAATGCTGAAGTTGATCTTGTCAGCGCAGAGTTTGATGAAATCGAGGCCAGATATATCCTTTTAGCGGCAACAGGGCAGTTAACGCCTGTTTTGTTCGGTATAGACGATATAACGGCGGAACTGGACAGGCACTACGAAAAAACGCGCCATAACTGGTTTGGCCTTGACATTTCAGCTGATAAATAAGAAAAACAATACATCCTAAGTGTTTTATTTTTAATAATTTTAATGTAGGATAATAGGGTTGGGGATAACTAACTAAGAATACCATGGCAGATACGGATACAGAACAGGACCCATCCATTGAAGAAATTCTTCAATCGATTCGGGAAATTATATCAGAGGATGACGAAGAGGCCGTTGTTGAAGACGCGCAGCCTGAAGTGGATTTGCGACCTGCCGAAGAAGATATACCTGAGCCACAAGATCTTGAAGCACCTGCTGAGGATCAAGATGAGGAAATCCTGGACCTGACCGAAAAGGTCGAAGAAGATGTTCCTGAAATTATCATGGATGATCCACCCGAAGAGGAAGAGGTTTTTGTCGATACGTCAATGGATGGTGTCGATGGTGAGGATCTGATCTCCGAGCCCGCAAAGGCCGCATCCTTGCACGCATTGGGCAAATTATCAGATAATATGTACGTTGAGAAACAAACACATATGGCTGGGATTACGCTGGAAGATATAACGCGTGATCTGATGCGCCCGATCCTGAAAGAATGGCTGGATAACAACCTGCCGGATCTGATTGAAAAGATTGTTCAAAAAGAAATTCAGAAGATCACCAAAGACCTGAAATAAACAAAAGCCCCAAAAGGGGCTTTTTTAATGTCGAAAATTCAAGAATATCGTTTATTCCACAATCACCATATCTATACGATTGGCAGGTGTTTTATCTGTCTGATCACCAAGTGCACGGACATCAATGCGTGTCGCGGGGATGCCCTGATCCAGCATATATTTGCGAAGCTCGATCGCGCGTGCAAGGGCAATGCGTCGTGCCGAGCTGGCTGATCCATCTGTCGGGGCCGCGTAAGAGCGCAGTTGCAGGCGGACGTTTTTATCTTCGTTTAGCTGTCCCACAACAGGTGTAAGCTGTGATTTAAGGTCATCAGTTAAGGTGCTTTCAGCGCCATTATAAATCAGTGACATATCGTCCAGATTGGGCATAAAGAACGCCGTTTGAATATCTGGCACGCTTTCTGTTTCTGCCAGAATGGCTTCGACAGGTTCTGCCTCTACAGCCTCGACAGGTGCAGCTTTAACAGCAATTGTTTCTGTTGTCTCGATCTTTGTTGACGAGGCCACCTCAGGCTCGCTGTCTTTTGATATCTTTACGCTCTCGACCATTTCAGCTGTTTCGATCGTTTCAATCGCAAGCTCGGGTTCGGCGATAACAACAGTGTCTGTATCAAAAGCCGGCGCGGGTGCGCGGCCGTTGGGTACTTCAACACTGATTTCAGGCGGCCTAGCGTTTAAAGAAAGGGGGCTGGAAAGCTCCTCGACTGTTTTTAAGTCGTCTACAGTGATATTTTCGATCTTCTTGTCGGCGATACTGTTTTTATTGTAATCATACGCGCCGCCCATTGATTTGACGATAGCAACTTCGGTGTCCATGTTCTGATAACCGCGCATCGCGCCCTCAGGAGCTGTTTCAGGCGGGGTGGCATTATCGACGACGGCGATATCGATTTTTTCGGGCACACGTGCAATCGGCATGGATGTTTCAGAATTAAACTGGGCAATAGAAATATTACTTTCAAAAGGCTCTACCGGTTCATCCAATATCTTGTGGACAACAGGCTGTTTCTTTTCAACCGTCTCCACTGTTTCAATTGTTTCTACCGTTTCTACCGTTTCTACCGTTTCTACCGTTTCTACCGTTTTTATAGGCTCCGGCTTGACAGTAATTTGCTCGATTTCGGTTTCAGTCGGCACGTTTCTGAGCGTATCAACATCATTGGTGACAATTTTGACTTTTTCAACAGCTTTCAGTTCGCTTGCTGCAGGCTGTGTTATCACTGTCTTTACGTTATCATCTTCAGCGCTTTTCGTTTCGGCCAGTATTTCCGCTAGCGGCTTATCGGCCTCCATATCTTCGGGCTTTAGTTTAACAATACGGGTGCGTTTTGTTGTCTCGATGGGCTGTAATTCGGTTGTCTGAACGGTTGTATCAAAAGTTTCTGGTTGTTTATCAAGGTTGCTGATCGAAAGCGTTTCCACATTGATAGCCGTATCCATAGGCTGCGTTTGCGGAACGGCAAGCTGTATCGGTTGATCATCACGGCCGATTGGCTCACTTGTTTCGCCGGCAGGTAAACCGATGCTCGCATTTTGAATTATATTCTGATTTTCTGCAGGTTTAGCTTTTGCCGCGGGAGGTGTTTGCGTGGTGGGTGTTACGCTAACAGCCTGGCGCCAATCGATTTTTTCTGCGCTTTTTGCTGTTTCAATGGTCACTGAATCGTCATCGAATGCGATTGTCTCAACTTCGCTTTCAAGTGGACTTGGTTTTACGACGTCAATTTCAATTTCCTGCGGGGCTGGTGTTTCAACTTCAGCCATAACCGTTGCAGGAGACGAAGCAGGAGTAACCTTTATATCTTTACGCCAATCAATGTCCTCGCTTTTGATTTGAGGCTCTGCAACTTGCATAGCGGGTGCCGGCGGGACTGCAACAGTTGGAACATTTCTAATTGGTTCAGCCAATATCGGGTTTTGTACCTGTGTTTGTGTGGGTGCGACTGTGGTTACAGGTGCAGGCGGTGTAACAGGTGCCGTAACCGTTGGGACAGGTATCGGGGCCGGTGCAACAGCCATAACTGTTGGCGGTGTTTGAACGGCCAATTGCGGACTTGGCTGTATTTGCGGCTGAATTACAGGCGCGGCCGGCATCGCAACCGGTGGCATAATTTGCAGTTGCTGTGTAGCCTGCGGAATAGCCGTCGGCATAGGCATCAATGGTTGCGTGAACGCGGGTTGTGGTGATGGCGCCGTAGGCGCGCCAGCCAGACGGTTAACCGAATTTTCTATCACATCCAGAAATGATGGTTGTGGCTGGGTGCGGGTTGTTGTCGTTTGCGTGACCGTTTGCTGTTGCATAATCGGCGGCGTCACTGTAGGCGCTGCGGAAACAGGCGACGCATAGCTTGGCGCCGAAGAGTATACCGGCGCAGGTGCGGCCATCACGGCAGGTTGACTTGGTGGCATCACAATTTGCGGTGCGACAGGCACGGAACGCACCGGTGCCGCTGTGACAGGTGTCGGGGCATTGTAAGCACTTGGAGGTGTTAATTGTATAACAGGAGCCGCGACTGATGGAGCAGGGGCCGGAGCCATGGGCGCAGTTGTCTGGGAGCTGATAATAACGGGCGCATCGTTCGGGTTTTCAAAGCCGTTTGGCGCAGCCAAAGGCGTTGATTCGATCGCATTATTTATAGTGGTATTGTATGAAGGTGTTGGCGGCGTTAAAGCAATTGGCGCATCATAATTCGTAGTTGGAATGTTTTCGAGCACATCAAGGTTGACTTCAACCGACGAAGAATCCCCGTATTGGGCAAAAGCAGGCGTAACTGAAAACAAGGCTGCCGTCAGCAGTGTTGTTGTGAATAACAGTTTTTTGAAAGCGCCTGCGCTCATGATACAGCCTTTTCCTGATGCTTTGCGTTTTTATTATAACCTTTTAGAACCAATTGACGCAATTCATTATGAATGTGCCCGTTTGTCACACAATAGTTACCGGCATAGATGTCATTTTCCTTACCGTTTTCAAGATCTGTAAAACGTCCGCGGGCCTCTGATACGATGACTTTCGCCGCGGCGACATCCCATGGATGTACACCATATCCCCAATATCCGTCTATCTTACCGGCGGCAACGTAGCTCATAGATAGGGCGCAAGACCCAAGGCGGCGTAATCCACCGCAATAGGGACCAACTGTCTCAAATTCTTTACATCCTGAAACGCGGCTGTTTCCGGCAGAAATAACGCAGTCCGACATCTTCGAATAACGTGTAACTTCAAGGCGTTTATTGTTTAAAAAAGCACCTTGTCCGCGTTCAGCCCAGAATAATTCGTCTGAAATAGGGTTGTAAACCACGCCGGCTGTAATCTGGCCCTTTTCTTCGGCAGCGATTGAGATCGCCCAAAAAGGAATGCCACGCAGAAAATTTTTGGTGCCGTCCAATGGGTCAATGATAAAGCGACGATCGGGATCTTCACCTTTCTTCTCGCCGCTTTCTTCCATCAAAAAGCCGAATTTCGGGCGGGCCTTGGAAAGTTCGTAATGCAGAGTTTCTTCAGCCTTTAAATCAGCGGCAGAAACGAAGTCGGCGGGGCCTTTTTTTGAAACCTGTAGATTTTCGACCTCGCCAAAGTCACGTGTTAGTTGACGACCGGCCTTTTCAGCGGCCTTAATCATAACGGTAATTAATGCGGATCGGCGTGTAAAACTCATATCAGGGGGCTTTCGTGTTTTTGATTAATCTTTGGCGCGTTCGACATAGGTGCCATCAGCCGTTTTAACGACGATACGTGTGCCGGCCTCAATGTGCGGGGGCAGCATAACTTTTTGCCCATTATCAAGTATTCCCGGTTTATAGGATGATGATGCAGTTTGCCCTTTAATAACAGGTTCAGCCTCGACAACTTCAAAGATGGCGCTGTCGGGTAGGTCAACCGCCAATGGGCCGCTTTCATGCATCGCAACAGAACAAATCATACCGTCCTGCAGGTATGCTGCCGGATCGCCGATAAGCTCGCGGTTAATGATAATCTGCTCGTATGTTTTCTGGTTCATAAAGTGATGATCATCCCCTTCAGCATACAGGAACTGGAATTCAACGCCTTCAACGTGGGCTTTTTCAACTGTTTCCTGTGTTCTGAAGCGAACATTTGTTTTGTTGCCGGTGTCAATGTCGCGCATTTCAACCTGAACGACGGATGCACCCTTACCGGGTTGCATGATATCACTTTTTAAAACAGTCCAGAGTTTATCGTTATATTCAATGATATTGCCGGAGCGAATATTGATCGCGTTAATTTTCATGGTATCCCCATCGTTGCATTATTGTTCAGTCCTTATTTTTTAAGGCCTCGTCGTTGTTTTGTCTAGAGCTAATTGCGTTGCCGAGCGCTTGCAAGGCGTCTTTCAGGCCCTCATTCTCGACGTTAGAAACGCTTTTGCTGATTTCTTCTTTCTTTTCTTTTGAAACGGGCTTTTTAACCTGTATGTGGCGGCTGGTTTCTGATATCTGCGTATGCGGTCTATGCACAAGTTGAATGTCTTCTATGGCGGCAAAACCCATAAATTGATTAAGTTTTTCAATAAGTAGATCTTTTTGCATCAAAAGATCTTGAGCACGGGCGCTGGAAACGGCAAGCTTTAGAACCGCGCTATTCTGTTTACCGGCAGACCGTTTAAATTTTAATTCGATGGGTAAGCTATATGATGCGGTCTCTTCGCCGACAATCGTAAACCAGTTTTCGACAAGCTGACTGTAGAGCATTGATTTTTTGCCAAAAATCGGGTCCGATATATTTTTCACGATGCCGGAGAGACGGCGCGGCTTGTTATGCATGGTTAAAATCCGTATATAGTAATGCTATGGAAGATACACGATCTGTTAAATTGCTACAAGATAAACTGCTGGAATGGTACGGCCGTCATCGCCGCCAGATGCCATGGCGTGCGGAAGAGGGGCAAAGCCCCGATCCATATCATGCCTGGTTGTCTGAGATCATGTTGCAGCAAACAACGGTAACAGCGGTAAAACCGTATTTTGAAAAATTCGTAAAGCGCTGGCCAAATGTTCGTGATCTTGCACAAGCGGATCAGGATGATGTCATGCATATGTGGGCTGGGCTGGGATATTATGCCCGCGCCCGTAATCTGCATAAATGTGCAAAAGTGGTTGTAAATGAATATGATGGGCACTTTCCCGACGACCACGCAAAGCTGCTGGCGTTGCCGGGGGTTGGCCCATATACGGCAGCTGCCATTTCCTCGATTGCTTTTAACCAAGACTATACTGCGGTTGACGGAAATGTAGAACGTGTGGTGGCGAGATTTTACGCTGTCAAAAAGCCGCTGTCAGATGTCAAAAAGGATATAAAAGAAAAGGCCGAACATTTGGGGCGGGGGAACCCCAGCCCATGCGATTTTACGCAGGCATTTATGGAGCTGGGGGCGACAATCTGCACGCCAAAGTCACCAAAATGTGTTCTATGCCCATGGCAGACGGAATGCGAAGGACGTAAAAAGGGCATTGCTGAAAGCCTACCCGTGAAAAAAGCAAAATCAGCCAAACCGAAACGGGATGGACAAATATACTGGGTTACAAATGACAAAGGGCAGGTTCTGGTCAGAAAAAGGCCTGCAGAGGGGCTATTGGGCGGTATGATAGAGTTTCCCTCAAAGGGATGGGATGGTCGTGATCAGGATATCGACCACGATGATTTTCAGCGCATAGGTTTGGTAAAAGAAAAAGTCAGACATGTTTTTACACATTTCGAGTTGTCACTGGAAATTGTTAAGTACAGATTTTCGGGGGATCTGCCCGATAGTGCGTATCAATGGTATAAACTGGAAAAGCTGGAAGATCTGGCTTTGCCGTCAGTCATGAAAAAAGTTTGGAAAATGGCTGTTTCTTAATATATTTCGAGGTATACTAAAGCAATGAAACAAAAGCTTTTATTTGCAGTCTTTTTATCCTTTGTAATGATCGTGTCCACCACGCACGTGCAGGCGAATACAATCGGACGCGGCTTTTCACCCATTGATTTTAGGGCGCTGACGCAAACTTATTTCTCGATGTACAAGGGTGGAAATCCTGGTGATGATATGCTGGATGAATACGCAAAAATGGCCTATTGCGACCTTTATCAAAAATATTTTACCAATGACTTTGAATGGGAAAAAATAAGAAATCATATCAAGGGAGACCTTGAAAAATATGCCTCCAATATTCAGACCGACTACGAAATAGTCGGGGATGTTTCCCTGGACCGATATAATTTTGATCGCAAAGGATTCCCTGTAGTCGGTGAGGGCCACCATGAAAATGTGGGAAAATTATATCTGTTTTCCAGCGGTACGATTTTCTCGTTTTGTGGTCAAAGTAAAGAATCCCCGATATTGCCGGCATCGTATACGGTCAGTCTCTTTAATCCTTTCTCGGTAGATATACTGCGCGTTTCCCCTGAGGTTGCAAAGGATGTAGTTGCGCGCTTTTATCAAGATAAAAAGAAGCAGTATAAAAGAGTTTTTGCACGATATCGCGTGAAGCTATATGACCTTAACCGTACTTACCAGCAAGATGGATTGGTGGCTGAATTTCAGGGTGAAATCCTATCGATCGACTATTTTATAGACCCTGAGCTTACGCAAAAGTTTCACACAATCGATTTTCACGCGCTATCAGAAGAATAAAGCTCCTGCCGTAATTCTTGTCTTAGGTTATCAATAGATACAGCCCTTCCGGCTTTTTCAAAATGCCAGAATGTCCAGCCATTGCATGATGGTGCGCCTTGCAAGGCAGCACCGACCTGATGGATAGAACCGCGTTGCTGCCCTTGTGGATTGCGTGCGATCAGGTGACCATCGGCACGCACACGTGCAGTATATCGTCTGTTATGATCAAACAGAACTGTTCCCGGTTCCAGCAGGCCATGTTCTATAAGCTGTCCAAAGGGCACACGAGGCTGTTTACGTTTATTTACAGGTTTAATGATCGTTGAGTCATCATTGAAGGTGATCCCATCAAGCCTTTGTTTTGCATGGCGAATATAGTCATCTTCCTGCTCGATCCCAATGAAGTGACGCCCCAATTTTTTAGCGACGGCACCTGTTGTGCCTGTGCCGAAAAACGGATCAAGCACCAGATCACCCATATCAGTTGTTGACATGATGACGCGGTGAAGCAGGGCCTCCGGCTTTTGTGTCGGATGGGCCTTTTTACCATCGTCACCTTTCAGGCGTTCGCCGCCACTGCAGATCGGCATAGTCCAGTCACTACGCATTTGCAACTCGTCGTTCATGGCCTTCATGGCCTCGTAATTAAAGCAGTATTTGGAATCCTTTGACTTCGAAGCCCAGATCATAGTTTCGTGCGCGTTGCAGAAACGACGTCCGCGGAAATTGGGCATAGGATTGGTTTTTGTCCATATAATGTCGTTTAAAACCCAGAACCCCATATCCTGAAGCGCAACGCCAAGGCGGAATACGTTATGATAGCTACCGATAACCCAGATTGCACCGTCATCCTTAAGAATGCGCCGTGCGGCTGACAGCCATTCACGTGTGAATTGATCGTAAGCGGCGAGGCTATCAAATTTATCCCATTCGTCATCAACGGCATCAACCTTGGTATTGTTTGGGCGATGAAGATCGCCATTCAGTTGAAGGTTATAGGGCGGATCGGCGAAAATAAGGTCGACTGAACGAGCGGGCAGCCCCTTCATCATGTCAATACAGTTCCCCTTCAGAATGACATCTTTGGGTAGGTCATCAAATTCATGGCCTGTTTTTTTGCTGTCTATAACCTTTGTATTCATCACATGTACCCCGTGGGCTGTTTACACTCTCTACCCTTATATGATGAATCATTTGCGAATCGCTGTCAAGCAGTATCGACTATAAAAAACTCAATAGAGTCAGTAACTTGTTGAAAGAACCTCATAAACGGGCTTAAAAGTTTTCCTGTGGTGTGGAGTTGCGCCCTGGATTTTTAGGGCTTCGAGGTGTTGTTTTGTTCCATAGCCGGCATTTCGATCCCAGCCGTAAGAGGGATAAGTCTTGGCAAGTTCTTGCATAAGCTTGTCGCGATACGTTTTGGCTACGATGGATGCGGCGGCAATCGAAAAGGACTTTTGATCGCCTTTAACAACTGTTTGGGTGGAGCATGATATTTGGGGGGCTTTGTTTCCGTCAATCAAAGCCATTACCGGGGCATCGGATATGGCGCATAGTTGTTCGTAGGCGCGGCGCATGGCAATAAATGTTGCTTGATATATGTTATGCTCGTCTATTTCAGCGACATTTGCGGCGCCAATACCGATCAGGGCAATATCCTGTAATTCACTGTTTATAAGCTCACGTTTTTTAGCGCTTAGCTTTTTACTATCATTGATAAGCTTTAAGCATTCGGAGGTTCGGGCCTGTGGTTTCAGGATTACAGCTGCTGCGACAACCGGCCCTGCAAGCGGGCCACGTCCCACTTCATCAATGCCGCAAACCTGCCCCAGATGGCAGTCTTCCAATGTAAAATTAGGAAATGTCATGATTGTTTACGTGCGATTACGTGCTGATAGGGCAGGAAGCGTCTGTATCTTTTTACCACTTTAAAGCCGTTTCGTTTTAAAAGTGTGTCGAGCCCTTCGCGTGAAATATAGTGCGTGCGCTCGGGATAGCGGACTTCTTTCCACTTTAGAAAATTACTGGGTGCCATAAAATGGTTGCCATCACACAGGCTGAAATACACAGCTGCTTTATCATTCAGGATTTTAAGAAGGTTTTGAAGGTATTCATCAGGACTGTTTGTATATTCAAGGCCGTGATAGCAGATGGCGCTATCAAATTTTTCGCCGCTGTCTGTGAAGTCTTTCAAGCTCGTGTTAATGAAATAGCCTTTGTTAAATCGCTTTTCAGCAATTTCGATTGCAAAGGGGTTACTGTCTATGCCTGTGATATCAGAAAAGTACCGCATACGGGCCAGTTCAGTGCGGTATCCGTTATGGCATTTTACATCAATGCATTTTGGGCCTTGCGCGGCTGCTTTGAGATCCTGAAGGTGTTTTTTAAAGTGTTTTTTTTCCAGATTATGTGGGAAAGGTGCAAGTTGGGCCGTACGGCTTGAATCTAAATATTCGCTAATGAATTCATCATCCGGGATAGGGGTGGTTGTAACAGAACCGCAATGTTGGCAGGCCAGAAACTCAAGGTCTTCGAAAACCGAAAGTTGAAAGGCATCACTCGTTTTTTGACAAATGAGGCAAGTGAACTCAGGTAGATCCTTTTTAATTTCCTCAAGCATTATCGCTAAGCCTCCCGACGATTAATAAGCTGTCTGTTAGACTATAGCCGTACCCATAGCCGAAACCGCTGGCGCCAGTGCCTTTTTTCAAGTTGCCCTGACTATATTGATGTGCGTGGACACCGCGCAAAATAGGAGTGATGGAAATAACTTCATAGCCTTCAGCGGCAAGCTTATTGCAGGCCTTTTCAAGATTAAGACCGACTTCGACGCTGTTCGGATCCGTGTCTGAGGCTATACCCGTTGGCATTTGTTCTTCCACGTATTCATATACGGGCTCTTCCTTTAAAACGCGTTCGGGGTTCAATATGCCTTTGGTTTTTTGCACGGTTTTTGTGCCCGTCTGGCGGCGAATTGTACGGGTTTCGTAGGCTTCATCCATTAAAACGGGAATCAGAATATGTTTGTATGTAGGTTTTTCACTGCTCATCCTGACTATATCTTAGCCCAGTCAGCGGTATTAGAAAAGTTTGTTTTAGCTGTTTAAAGGGTCAAAAGGTCCGTTTTCTTCTTCGATCACTTCAATTTTTTTAAGCTTTCGATTCTTTTGGATATATTTATTCAATTCACGCAGGATTTCTGTGACGCCATCACCGCTGACGGCAGATAGCAACATAACCGGCTTGCTTATGGCATCTTCCAGTGTTTTGCGCTGGTCTTCCGCCAATTCATCTCCCAAAGCATCTGCCTTATTGAGGCCTATAATTTCAGGTTTGTCGGCCAGACCACCACCATAGAGCTTAAGTTCGTTGCGAATGGTTTTGTAATTTTTAACAATATCATCAGCGGTACTATCGATTAGATGTAATAAAACCGATGTGCGTTCAACGTGCCCTAGAAAACGATCGCCAATACCGTGACCTTCGTGCGCGCCTTCGATTAATCCGGGAATGTCCGCCATAACGAATTCTGTATTATCGACATAAACGACGCCAAGATTCGGGTGGATCGTTGTAAAAGGATAATCGGCAATTTTCGGCTTGGCCCTGCTGCAGGCGGCCAAAAACGTTGATTTACCCGCATTTGGTAATCCCAAAAGGCCGGAATCAGCAATCAGTTTCAATCGCAGCCAGACAGCCATTTCTTCGCCCGGCCAGCCGGGGGTTGATTTGCGCGGGGCCTGATTGGTTGAAGATTTATAATGCGAATTTCCGTGCCCGCCGTCGCCGCCGCGCATGAACAGAATGCGTTCGCCTGGCTCAGTCAGGTCAGCCAAAAGCGATTCTTTATCCTCTGACAGAATTTCGGTACCGACTGGCACGCGGATGATTAAATCTTTGCCATCCCGACCTGTTTTGTTGCGTCCTTGGCCGTGGTGACCTTTTTCAGCCTTGAAATGCTGGGTATAGCGAAAATCAATCAGGGTATTCATATTATCGACAACATCAAAATAAATATGACCGCCGCGGCCGCCATTTCCACCGTCTGGCCCGCCATATTCAATATATTTTTCACGGCGGAAACTGACACAGCCTGCGCCGCCGTGGCCACTTTGCAAATATATTTTAGCTTGGTCTAGGAACTTCATTTTATTCTCTGTTGTCTTCAATAAAAAAGGGGCGTTCTGCCCCTTTAGAATGATTATATCAAGGTCGATTTATTCAGCAGCAATAGAAACGTAACTGCGATTGTTCTGACCTTTGTTGAATTTAACTTTGCCGTCGGTCAGTGCAAACAGTGTGTGGTCTTTACCCATACCGACGTTTGTACCGGCGTGAACCTTTGTTCCGCGCTGACGTACCAGAATGTTTCCAGCCAATACAGCTTCGCCGCCGTATTTTTTAACGCCTAATCTGCGGCCAGCCGAGTCGCGACCGTTTCTTGAACTACCACCAGCTTTTTTATGAGCCATTGTCTTGTCCTTCTTTTATCTAATTAACCTTATTACGCCTTGATATCTGTCACGCGCAAAATTGTAACATCCTGACGGTGTCCTTTTTTGCGGCGATAGTTTTGACGACGTTTCTTTTTGAATACGATGATTTTCGGTGCGCGTGCCTGTGCAACAACTTCAGCTGTTACTGCGGCGCCCTTAACAAGTGGTGTTCCCACTGTAGGCTTGCCAGCTTCGCCAACCATCAATACTTCTTCCAATTTAACCTTGTCACCGTCTTTGGCGTCAAGTTTTTCAACGCGGATTACATCGCCTTTAGCAACGCGATATTGTTTTCCACCTGTCTTAATTACTGCAAACATTTTTTTATTCCAGAGTTTGTCTATTAACCATCAAGGTGTGAAATATACGATCTATTACCCATATGTCAAGGCATATTTGCCGATTTTATGATGTTTTTTAGTTTCTTATCGACATTCTAGTTTGATTACTTTCGTAATCCCACCTCCATCATACGTTACAGTGCATTTTGCATCTGAATTAGACGCTGTTTTAAATTCTTGGATAAAATTAGAATATCCATTTTCTGGTGAATAATATCCTAATAATTGCGGTTGGTTGAGGGGCGCGTTTTCCGAGCCTGAAGATATATAAGCGGAAGTGAATGCGACCCCTACAGAGGCAGTGATAAGAACTTCGCTGTTATTAAATGCGCTTTTATATTCTGTGATAGTCGTCGAAGTGTCACGTGAATTTTCAGCGCCAAGAGGTGCGGGCAATCGATATCTTGCTAAAATTTGATTATCTCCGGGTCTTGTGTCTTCTTCAACTTTAAGATTTGTTTCAACAGTTGTTGTATCAGAGGCGGGTTGAATTCCGCAGGCAGCGAGCAAACCGAGTATAGGCGTTATCAACATTTTTTTCATGGTTGTTTTCCTTATATTTTAATCTTCAAAAACTTAACACGCCTTAGACGTTATGTCAAGCAAGGTCAAGTAAAAAAATGCCCGTATGAGCGGGGGACTCATACGGGCGGTATTCGGGTAACCAAGTTGGGGTTTCAGGGGAGTTGAGCTGTAGCCTTGATCACCCGTTATAGTCGATTTGGGGAAATCGACTAAATATTCTCTTTTTCTATTACCAAAAGGACTGATATATAGACTCAATCCAAAAAGAAATTCAAGTTAAAAATTTCTTAATTGACTCTTTTTTACCATAACTGAAAAATAATGCAAGCTCTTTTTCATAAAAAACAAATTTATATTTAAAAAGCCTGTATTTAAAGGGGTATGACCGCCCGCAATAGCTTTAAAAGATCAGTTTTTATACGAATCAAAAAATCTAGGCCGCATTCTTTGATAATGAAGACAGCTTTTCACGAATCTCTTCGCTGTGGTTTTTAACCTTAACCTTGCGCCAAATCTCTGCAATTGTGCCATTCGGTGCAATCAGAAATGTGGCGCGTTCGATTCCCATGTATTTACGGCCATACATAGATTTCTCAACCCATGTGCCATAGGCTTCGCAAATGCTGCCATCTTCATCGCTGACCAATGGAAAGGTCAGATCATATTTTTTGATGAACTTGTCATGTTTTTCAGGGGGATCTTTTGAAACGCCAACGATTTTGGCATTCAGTTTTTCAAAGTCTTTCAGGTCATCACGAAACGCGCAGGCTTCTTTCGTACAGCCCGGGGTGTCATCTTTCGGGTAAAAATAAAGCACGACATATTCACCTTTTAAGTCTGAAAGATTTAAAGTCCCCCCGCCATCTGTCGGGGCTTTAAAATCGGGTGCTTTATCGCCAATTGTTAAGGTCATGTATTCTCTCCTTTTAGTTCCTTATAAATACATATGAACAAATAGGTTGTAAAACCAGCCAAAATACCGGGGGCGGCTTCAAAAAGCTCTGCCGATAGCCCGGAAAAACGCCAGATCATCGCAGTCGACAATCCAACTATTATCATGGCCAACGACTGCATTTCGGAGGGGTGTTTCCCCAAAAACCGTACAATCGCAAGCGGCGCAAAGGCCGCTGCCAAACCGCCCCAAGCGGCAACGACAAGCGTGAAAACGCTTTTCGGGCCATAGATCGCGGTTAAAGTTACAAGTGTTATTATTATAAGTGTGCTGAGTTTGGCTTTGTCGTATTTCCCTTTCCATTTGGGAATAATATTTTGTGACAAGGCCGCGGAACAACTGAGAACTTGAGAATCCGCTGTTGACATCGTCGAGGCGAATAACCCGGCCAGCATCAGTCCGACAATGAAATCAGGCAAATATTCCATTGCCAAAAGGGGCAGGGTCAATTCCGGATCACCCGTATGATCAAGCAACAGGCGCGCCGCCATCGCCGTTAATGTCGTTAGGATGACGAAAACCATGTTCGAGCCTAAAAACACATAATGGGCTTTCTTCGCATCAGACGGGCTGCTGACAGACATAAAGCGAATCATAATGTGTGGCTGACCGCTAATACCGATTCCCCCGAAAAACCATCCCAGCCACAAAAGAAATATGGGCATATATGCATTTGGTATAAAACTGGTAAAACCGGGTTCGATAGACTGAAGGCTTGACCAAAAGCCTAAAGGTCCGCCAGAAGCATAGACTGAGCCGACCAACAAAGCCCCCATAGATAGAACCATCGCTGCCATTTGCGCTGTATCTGTCCATATTGAAGCCCGTATGCCACCACTGTAACTATATAATAGGAGTATTACGGCACCGATCAGTGCGCCCGCAGCTTCGTGCCAGCGGAACAACACTGTCAGGGCCTTGCTGCCCGCTGTTAATTGGGCCGCGGCATAAATTCCAAGGAAAATGATCGTAATCAGGCCTGCGATGGGAACAAGCTTGCTGAAGCTTTTGTTTTTTCGAAAGTCATCCAACAAATCGGTATAGCTTTCAAAACGATGCGTGTCAGATAAATGCTTAGTCTTAGATGCCATTTTAGGAAGAAAAAAGAAATAGGCTGTATACATGCCTAAAAAAAGCCATATTCCCGATAGTCCGTTCAGATATATCATTCCGACATATCCGATAAAAGTAAAACCACTTTTTTCAGATGCGCAGGCGGATAAGCCTGCAAGCCACGGGTTTACATTCCGTCCTGCCAATAAGTAATCTTCAGTCGTATTAACATGCCGGCTGGTCGCCCAGAGACCGATGCCAAGAAACAGGGTCAGAAATACTGTAAAGCTTGCAATGATCATGATGAGAAGATGCTATTCCACATGTTAAGAAAAAGCAAAAGGATTTTAGCCTTTAAACAGTTTACATAGCGGAGCCGAATCTATATAGTTTTAAAAAAATCAGGAAAGGCATAATTAATATGATTAAAAATTGGTCCGAAGCAAAAGTAATGGTGACAGGGGTATGCGGAACTGTCGGTAGCGAAGTTTTAAACCAGCTGATTGAAAAAGGGTGCACCAATATTGTTGGTATCGATCATAATGAAAACGAGCTTTTCTTTTTAAATCAAAAATTTTTGGATAATTCGAACGTTCAATTCTATCTGTGTGATATCGAAGACCGTGAAAGCCTGAATATGCGCATGCGTGGCTGTGATGTTGTGTTGCATTGTGCGGCCTTGAAACACGTACCTTTATGCGAGGCGGCCCCGCGTTCAGCAGTCGGAACAAATATTGTAGGTATTCAAAATATCATTGATGCTGCCTTTATCAATAATGTTCAAAAAGTCTTTTTCACTTCATCTGATAAAGCGGTTAACCCGACAAACGTTATGGGTACGACGAAATTGATGGGTGAGCGCCTGATGATCGCAGCAAATGTAACGCGTCGCGGTGATGATTGCCCTGTATTCGGGGTATCGCGCTTTGGCAATGTATTGGGTACAAACGGATCTGTTATTCCGATCTTTAAAAAGCAGATTGAAGCGGGCGGCCCCGTAACGGTTACAGATAAAGATATGACACGCTTTATTATGACGTTGACAGAAGCAACCAATTTGGTTTTAGATTCTGCCTTGCAATTTAAAGGCGGCGAAGTCTTTATCACAAAAATGCCCGTCATCAACATTTATGATTTGGCACAAGTAATGGTACGTGAATTGGCACCGCAGTTCGGACATAAGCCTGAAGATATCGAGATCAAGATCATCGGTCCGCGTCTGGGGGAGAAAATGTTTGAAGAACTTTTGAACTCCGAAGAAGTGCGCCGCACTTTGGAAAGCGAAGATTTCTTTATCGTCAGACCGGCCTTGGAAGAAGATCAAAGCAAATTTGTATACGAAGATATGCCGACAGCACAGGCCGCAATCCCATATACATCAGAGAATGCACCTGCAATGACACAGGACGAGTTGCGTGACTTCCTATACGAACACGGTCTGATGGAACGCGTAGAAGGCGACGTGATTACAAATCCAGTACTGAAAGTAGTTTAATCATGAGAATTTTGATTTTAGGCGGGGACGGGTACCTCGGTTGGCCGTCATCAATGCATTTTGCAAATAAAGGTCATGAGGTTTGGTCTGTCGATAACTATCTGCGCCGTGATATTGCGAGCGAGACGGATTCTGATCCATTGTTCCCGAACCCGAAATTGCCAGAGCGCGCAAAGATTTTTGAAGCCGCCTGTGGTAAAAAAATCAACGTCGTGGAAGGCGACTGTGCTGATTTTGAATTCATGTCAGAGCTGTTTGAAAAAGTTCAGCCTGAAGCCGTTATCCACTATGCAGAACAACCATCTGCACCATATTCTATGCGCGGTTTTGATGAAGCATCGCTGACGCTGGATAATAACCTGAAAGCCACATTCAATGTGATCTGGGCCATCATGAAATATGCACCGGATTGTCACCTGATCAAACTGGGTACAATGGGCGAATACGGTACGCCGAATATTGATATTGAAGAAGGCTGGCTGGATGTCGAGCATAAAGGCCGCAAACAAAAATTCCTATATCCTCGCCAAGCGGGCAGTTTGTACCACACAACAAAAGTTCTTGATACTGATTTACTTTGGTTTTATGTGCGCACACACGAGTTGCGCGTAACAGACCTGATGCAGGGGCCTGTATATGGCTTTATCACGCCAGAGGCCGAAATGGATGATCGCCTGAAGCCGAATTTCCATTACGATGATATTTTTGGTACGTTGATTAACCGTTTCCTTGTACAGGCCGTTAGCGGCACGCCATTGACAGTATACGGCAAGGGCGGTCAAACACGTGGCTATCTTGATATTCGCGATACGTTGCAGTGTGTTGAACTGGCGCTTAAAAACCCGGTTGAAAAAGGTGAGATGCGCATTTTGAACCAGTTCGTTGAACAGTTCAGTGTTAATGAAATGGCTGACCGTGTTAAAACGGTTGGTGATCATATGGGGCTGAATGTCGAGGTTAAATCAATTCCGAACCCTCGCAAAGAAGCGGAAGACCATTATTATAATGCTGCAAATACCGGGTTTAAGGAATTGGGCTTGAAACCACATATTCTGACAGATGATGTTCTGGCAGAGATGTTGGGACAAGTGGCAGACTATAAAGGTCAAATCGATAAAGATAAGATCATGCCCCGTGTCAGTTGGAATAAAGTCGCCTGATATTGACTTTTTACCGTAACGCTATATTCTTAGCTTCAAATCAAAATTGAAGGAGAATGACAATGCGCACAATTCGTGACGAATTTAACAGCCACTATTATGGCATCAAAAGCCAATTTGATAACACAACACCTTTGGTGAATAGTTTGGCAGGCTATGGCACGGCAGGTGTGGTCAGTTTTGTAGGCAGCATTACCGGCCTGGTTTTGGCAGGCGTGGGTATGGTTGGAACCGCTGCAACAGTAGGTAGTTTTGTCGGTTTGGCGGCTTTTGGGATTACTGTTGCAACGCTGGTAACCGGCGGGCGTGTTGTGCCAACAATGACAGCAGGTGCATTGGGTGGTATCGCAACACCATTTACAGCTGCTGCAAAGGGCATTAAATCAGTTTTTCAGGGTAAAACGACAGCACCAAAGCAAAATCCTGATAGACCCAGACCTTACTGATTTCTATAGTTTTTTTGTTCTGTTAGCCGTGTTGCGTAATAATGTAACGCGAGGAGCGCAAACCAAATTACGAGACATAGGTTTTGGGATACATCGAATTTCCAAAGCAAAAGCCCTGCAATACTGTAGAAAGCCGACAGGCCGATTAAAATCATCGGTACAAGTGGTATTTTTATGCCCCGCACCTTTAAAAGGTGGTGGAAGTGACTTGTATCTGCTGCAAAAATCGAAAGGCCTTTGCTGAAGCGTTTTGCCATTACAACCAACATGTCAAAAATCGGATACCCCAGTATAAAGGCATATATTATAGGCGATGGTAATGCCGTATTTGCGCTATATTCATTTCCAAGGCTTACGGCACAGTATGCTATTGCGAATGAGATGCTGAGGCTGCCGCCATCTCCAAGGAAAATCAGAGCTTTTCTTCGTAGTGGGCTGCGCATGTTCAAAACCAAAAAGCCAAGCGTTGCCATCGTCAGGATTAATAGAATATCCTGAAGCTGTATTAATTCGGCCGTGAATGCGATGAGCCATAAAAAAATAAAGGTTGAAACGGCGACGCCGCCACTAAGACCATCAATACCATCAATCATATTAAAGGCATTAATATATGCCAGAATGCAAATAAGTGTAAAAACAGAGGCCAGATCCCCCAAACTGAAAACATCGTTACCGCTTAGGTGCCCGAGATTGTGAAGGGCGAAGTCAAAAAGATAAATAACACCTGCAGAAATCAGCACCTGCATAGATAATTTGGTTAAAGCGGGGATGTTTTTTGCATCGTCCCACATTCCAAGCGCGACATATAAAGCCATCCCCCACAAAAGAGGGGTAATGTTATCGAGGGGGCTGATAAACCAAATCGTGGATACGATTATAGCCGATAGAACAATAGCAGCACCACCAACCAGAGATGGGTTCCCGTGATGATCTTTGCGCTCCTCTTTTCCTGAAAAGTCAATCAGCCCGAGTTTGGGGGCAAGGCGTCTAAGAGCCAAACAGGAACCAAAACTCAACCCAAATGCAATGATGGACAGTAAAAGTAATGAAATATAAATCATGGCCACATAATAGGTATTTTTTTTTCAATTAAAAAGTTTTATCTTTTACACATGAAAAAATTACATTACAGCGTCTTGAAAAGACTTAATAAGCTATTACGTCCACAGTTCTCTGTGGTAAGACGCAATAGCGTCAGGCTTTTGTTAAACAAATATAACTGGATAGATAACCGCCTGTTGTGTTTTAGGTCTTACGAGAAGAAAAATATCGACTTTATGCTTGATAGTCTTAAGAACGAAGGATTTGAGCGGTTCTTAGATATAGGAGCCAATATCGGGTATTTTTCATTGATGGCAGCCAAGAAGACAGACGTTGCCAATATTATGGCCTTCGAGCCTATGTCGAAAAATTTCTATCAACTTTGCACGAACATACTTCTAAACGGTTTTTCAGGTCGTATACTTCCTGTCAATAAGGCTTTATCGGATAAAAATGAAGTTTCTGAAATTCATTATGATATCCACTCTACGGGCATAGGCACCTTGAAACCTGATCAAACTGTCAGAGATAAAAGGGATTATAACCAGTCTGAAATGATAAAATGTATCCGTTTTGATGATATGTATGATTTTCAAAACGAAAAAATATTTATCAAGATGGATGTAGAACAATTTGAATTGCATGTTTTAAAGGGTATGCCGGATTTCTTAAAACAGAACCGTATATGGTTGATGATTGAAATTAACGATGAAACATCACCCGTCTTTGCTTTCCTGAAAAAATCAGGTTTCAAAAAAATAGACAGTGATACGGACGACTTTGTATTCTCAAATTTTGCCTGATTTTGCACTTTAGGTTGTTGATTTCCGTAACTGGATAAGTTATTTTGTATTTTCTAGCATGGAATTAAACAATGAAGACTGAACAACAAAAACTATCAGTTCAAAGACGGGATTTTGCCAAAGACTACCAGTATTTGCGCGGATACGAGCTTATGTCAGCTTTTCTTAAAGACATTATGCCGGGCGAACTTGCATTAGTCTCATCATTTGGCGCAGAGTCTGCCATACTTCTTCATATGGTGTCCCGCATAGCACCTGATACACCGGTCATTTTTCTTGAGACCGGGAAGCTATTTGAGCAAACCCTGAGCTATAAAGAGCAACTGATTAAAGTTTTTGGGCTATCTAACGTGCAGTCAGCTTATCCTAATGGCGGCAGACTGGGCAAGCATGACCCAAAGGGACGCCTATGGCAGCAGGATCCGGATATGTGCTGTCACATTCGTAAGACACTGCCTTTACAAGAGGCTTTGCAACCATTTTCCGGATGGATCACAGGACGTAAACATTATCAAAGTAAATTAAGAGCAATGTTGCCCGCGATTGAAGATGACGGAGATCAGATCAAATTAAATCCGCTAATTGATTATACGCCGGAAGATATTCGTGTTTATTTCGAGCAGCATAACTTGCCCAAACATCCGTTGTTTTCTAAAGGTTATAAATCTATCGGGTGTGAGCCTTGTACAGCAAAGTCAGCGGATAATGGTAATGTAAGATCGGGGCGGTGGCAACATGCACCGAACAAAACCGAATGCGGAATTCACATAGAAGGCGGAAAAGTTATTCGAATACGCGAAGACAATAATTAAGTTACGCCGCGCTCTATTTCATATGCCAGCCATGACTGATAATTAAAGATTGTCCTGTAAGTGCATTTGTTTCGAAACCTGCAAACATTACAGCGGCATCCGCAACGTCATCCATAGTCGTAAATTCTTTATCCACTGTATTGCCCAGCATAACTCTTTCAATCACTTCTTTTTCAGAGACACCAAGGTCTCTGGCTTGTTCAGGAATTTGTTTTTTTACTAAAGGTGTTTCAACGAAGCCCGGGCAGATTACATTAGAACGTACGTTATATTTAGCGCCTTCCTTTGCCATGACCCGCGCAAGGCCCAATACGCCATGTTTAGCGGCAACATATGCACTTTTGAGGGGGGATGCTTCATGACTGTGTACAGAGCCCATATAGATTAAGCTGCCGCTTTTTTTTGGGTACATATGTTTCACGCATGCCTTGGTTGTTAAAAAGGCACCATCAAGGTGAATGGAGATCATCTTTTGCCATTCTTTGTAAGAAAACTCTTCAATCGGATGTACAATTTGTATGCCTGCGTTACTGACCAGAATATCAACGCCTCCCCACTTGTCTGCAACGCTATCAATGCCGTTGTTAACTGCATCTTCATTGCTGACATCCATTTTAACAGCGATTGCATTTTCGCCAAGTTCGTGCGCGGCGTCTTCAGCTTTCTTAAGGTTTATATCGCACAATGCAACTTTCGCCCCTTCTGCCACATATCTTTTGGCGATCTGAAATCCCAGACCGCTTGAGGCTCCGGTTACAATTGCGACTTTATCTTGAAGCTTGTTCATACGTACGTTCCCTATTTAACTTTGTGCGCGATAATAGGGTTTATGTCGTCATAAGACAATATGATTTTAGGAGTTATTCATCCTTGAGGGCTTTTTCGAGTGACGATTTCTTGTCTTTGTAATATGAGGCAACATCATTTAGCTGAATGTTCGTGCTCTTGACGTATTTTTCAAAGATTTTCTCATCTTCAGGCAACTCAGCGGAAGATTCCTCCGTAGCCTCAAACTCCATCTGGTCTAGCAAGATAGCTTTCAGGATATCTGATTGCTTCTGATCGTTTTCGTCCGTTTCCTTGCTTTCGGTTTGATCTGCATTCTCTGTACCATTATCAACAGGTAAATTATCTCTCAGGATCATTTCAGCCCGGTCGAACAGCGCGGCAAAATCAGGCGTGTTATCGTGATCAATTTTATCTGTAACTTCTTGTTTGATGATCTGACGAACATCTGTTCCGTAGAAAACGTTATTAAATTGCGGTCCTGATGCATTTCTGATCAATTCAGAGCTACCCGTATCACCGTTTTGGGGCGCATTAACATTAAATAGGGCCGCATTAATTGGCAAATTACTCTTAATATTATCTTGTGCGACTGATATCTGATTAACAAACCCGTTATCGCTTCCGACGATCGGCGGAGTTTCGTTCATATCTCCAAGATAGATAGTAATAGTCTCATCAAACGAATATTCTCCATCGGAAACGCGGAATGTAACGTCATAGCTGTGTGGATGAACTTCATAGTCCATCGCCTGCTTGACGTAGAGACTTTTTCCATTAATACCAAACAAGGAGCTCATGGGGCCTACAATACTCATTGTAAGGGCCGGTCCGTCCGTATCTGCAGCACCCCATACAGATATTAATGATCCAGGTTTCTGATTCTCAATAAAGGCATCTTTTGTGACCCATATATCGGTTGGGGGGTCATTTTGTGGAATAATCGTAATATTGAACGTTTCTATCGGCAGTGTATAGAAACCATCTGTAACCTCAAACTTGAAGCTGTCCGCTGTTGTTTCGCTTCCGTCATGGTGGTAGATCAAACGCCCGTTTGTAATGTCATCTTGTGTGAAGGATGTGATCGCAACACCGGGGTTTGTGTTTAACTCCAATTGGCCATTTATAGGCAATTTGGTGATAGTGAATACAAGATCTGTGTCCGGTGTATCAAAGTCTGTTACGAGTAATTCGGCTGTCGTAATCGGGTTATTGTCTGATAGGGCAAAGATCGTTCCCTCCAGAACCGTCATACCCGTGTTGTTAGTTAGCTGCGGTAGGAACTCGATATTTATCACAACGGTATCCAAATCAGGCGTTGCACCATCTTCTCCACCATCAGCCAGCGAAACGTCAAAGCTACCGGTTAGGGTGTTGGTGTTATCGTGGATAAACTGTACCAAACCATCGTTTACATCTTGTTGTGTAAATGTCAGGGCAGGCACGCCATTTACAAGCAAGGTACCATTTTGAACATTGCTTGCCGTAAATGTAATTTCTGCATCGATATCATCCGGGTCAGTCCCTTGCAGGATCGTTGAATCGAAGGTTAATGTCCCGCCGACCTCTATAGACGCTGGAATATTTGTTGTAACCTGCGGTTTATCGTTTTGCGGGATAATTGTGAAATCAAAAGTTTCAATCGGTAATGTGTAATATCCGTCGTAAACTTCAAAGTTAAAACTATCTACTGTCGTTTCAGATCCGTCGTGTACGTAAACTAAGCGGTTATTGGCTAAATCGTCCTGTGTGAAAGACGTTATGGCAGTGCCCGGTGCTGTTGTTAATTCTAACTGGCCATTTATAGGTGCAGATGTAAGATTGAAGAATATGGCATTATCCGCTGTATCGAAATCACTTACGGATAGCATCGCAGTTGTAATTGTATTTACTGACGGGTTATCCGGAGTGGCTTCCAGAACTGTTGTACCAGTATTCACATCCAGCGAAGGTGGGTGCAAAATATCGATTGTGAATGTGTCTGTATCGGGAACAGCCCCATCTTCCAAACCATCCGCAAGCGATATATCGAAACTACCTGTCAATGTTAGCGACCCGTCATGTGTAAACTCGACGAGTCCGTCGTTGATATCCTGTTGTGTGAATGTCAGTGCGGGGACGCCGCCTACAGTCAGGATACCATTCTGAATATTAGTGGCTGTAAAGGTAATGTCCGTGTCTAAATCATCAGGGTCTGTTCCCTCAAGTGTCGTATTATCGATCAGAAGCGCTGTTCCGACTGGAATTGATCTCTCAATATTCGTCGTAATAATTGCCGGGTCGTTGACAGGGATAATCCCGATTGCGACCGTATCATTTGCGGGCAGGGCGCCGTCTTCGCCGCCGTCAGCAAGGCTAACATCAAAGCCAGCAGTCAGTGTATCTGAACCATCATGTTGGAATATAATCAGTCCATTGTTTACATCGTCCTGCGTAAAGCTTGTAATCGCTACACCCGGCGCAGCCGCGTACTCCAACTGCCCATTCGTAACATTACTAACTGTGTATGTAATGTCTGTATCTAGGTCATCCGCATCGGCACCAGCTAATACGCTATTGTCAATGACTGTGCTTGCACCCTCTAAAATATCTGCTGGGTTTGTAACCGTCAGGGTTGGAGCATCGTTAACAGGTATAACAGTGATGTTAAACGTATCAATTGCTAGAGTTGTTGTCGCATCAGAAACTTCAAAATCAAAACTATCTGAAAGAGTTTCGGAGCCATCATGCACGAACACAACTCTATTGTTAACCAAATCATCTTGGCTAAATGAATTGATTGCTATACCTGGACTTGTCGTTAACTCTAATTGCCCATTAATCGGTAAAGTAGTTATAGTGTAAATCAAATTCGAATCAGCAGTATCGACATCAGAAGAGGAGAGCTCTGCTGTGCTGATGGTAATGGTTGCGCCTTCATCGAGTGTAATGCCGGCATTGGTATCGAG
>CATLPD010000005.1 GCA_950054485.1 uncultured Alphaproteobacteria bacterium
TGCCTCCTATATTTAAGTCCAATCCATATATCAGTTCTAACTTTAAAACTGGACTCTTTTATAGGGGGCGGGTCAATAATAAAAGAGCTCAAGGATTTTATAGGTGCATCTGATGGGGAAGAGAAACACTCTTATATGTTGGATTTAATGGAAAGAGGAATTGTTATACATCATGGCTCTATTCCTTTAAAAGCCAGGTTATTAATTGAGGATTTTGTAAATCAGGGTTTTGCTAAGATTTGCTTTGCAACTTCGACTTTAATACAAGGTATCAACATGCCGTTTGATGCCGTTTGGATCGATAATTTTACTTTTAGGGGTGATGAGGATAGCAAAACTCTTGGAATGAAAAACCTAATCGGACGTGCAGGGAGAATTACACAAGATAAAGAAGTTTTCGATTTTGGTTACGTAGTGGTAAATGAGCAGAACCGTAGCACTTTTTCTAAAAGGCTTACATCTATAAATAGACTTTCAGAGAATTCCGCATTAGATAGAGATATATCTGATATACCAGAAAATTTAAAAGATATTGCCGAGGCAACGAAAAATAATACTTTTGATATTGATTTAAATTTGACGGAAAAACAAATTGAGCGCATCAAAGAAGCGAATATTAATGATGATATTAAATTTATACTGGATGCCTTTATGGATGGGAACAGTATTATTAAAGAAAGCGTATACAGACAATTAAGCAAGTCTGATAGAGATAAAGCCAAGCAAAGTTTCCAGCACGTCTTTTTAAGCCACCTCAGGAAAGAAGAGTTGTCTAGCCGAGAAAAATCTATTTTAAGTGTTGCTATTTCAATTATGCTTTGGAGAGTTCAAGGGAAGTCTTTTAAGGAAATAATTTCTTTAAGGTATTCTTATTTAGCACAAAAAGACGAGCAACGTAAAATTGATGCACAATTACGTAACGGTGAAATTACTGCTGATGATGCATATAGATTAAAAAGACATTTGAAAATAAAATACAGTCAAGAGGCAGATGTTTTGCCAGGTACATCTACTGGAACAAATGTATTATTTAATACCAATCAGTCTGTATTAGACCTGGATTACGATAAGCTTGTTTACGATACTTATGATTACTTAGATAAAGTTATTGGCCAGTGCTTAATAGACCCTATCACCGGAGCGTTAAAAATATTCTATGAGCAGACCCGTGATGAAAGGGCCAAGGCTTTAAGTAACTATATTAAATATGGCACTAACAAAGATAAAGAAATTTGGTTAATGAGATATGGTTTTGACCCAGAAAATATCGAATGGATTATAGATTTTATAATTTCGATTGATGCCCAGGAAATTACTTTCAGTGATGATATTATCCAATTGCCCCCAGAGAAATACGCAGTTATAGAAAAGTTTGTCTATCAGTGATTAAAATAAATTAAGTTGCTTTAACGCTATTATTAGGGAGGCTTAATTTGACAATCCAAGCATATGACTGAAATATGCGGTAGCTGCAGCAGTTATTATTGCTATAAAAGCTCCGTAAAAGTATTGGCTACTAATTGTTTTTTGGAAAACCCTTTTTATAAAATTTCCTTTTTTTATTAGCCAAGTGCCCTCATCATAATAGCGAGTTAGATAATCATATAAATTTGAAAACTTTATTACATCCGTATTTATAGTTATCTCCGTGTTGTCATGAACCCCATTTGGGGTGTTTTGTATAATACTACTATCATAAAGGAGAGCCTTAGTGGAATAAAAGTTATCGTTTAAAAGATCTATGTCGCTTTTTATATCCTTATAAAAAATTATTTCTCCATTTTTCCCTTCATAAAGATTTTTCAAGAATAAATAAGATTTATTTAGTTCGTTCATTAATTCTTTTGACAGATTTGTGTCTATGATAGGAAAGTTTAAGGTTGATAAACTAATAATCTCATTTCCCTGTCTATTAATTTCGGGGCCCCAACCAAGTTCTTCAACTTCTTTTATGTGCTGTTTATTTTTTATCTGGAAATGATTAAAATTTATAATTTGTTTTTCCAAATAAAGCTCTTTAAAGACTTGGTTTAATAAATCAACTTTAATCGGCCCAAGTTCTTCTTTTCTATTCTTTATTTTTGTTTTATATATTTTGCCCATATTGGATTTTAAATTTAAAATAACCCTTATTACAACTTCTTATTTTTTATTTCGGCTAATAATCGTCAGATCTTGGGAGGGAAGGCGTGTACAATAGTCCATTCCGTAAGCCCTCGGATATAAAAAACGACGTCCAATCCCAGCTTAACGATAAACCACTCTTCATCTTGCTGAATTTGCATTAGAATACTGATTGAATGATGTTCATTGACGTGGGCATATCGCTTGTTACGCATAGTCTGATAATGCTATCAGAGGTTTATTTAGAGACCTTTTTTGTATTAGTAACGTCATAAATACTTGTAGAAAATGGTGGTGATATACCATTTACAAAACCCCGCCAACGCCTTTAAATTTTTCGACAAAGGCAGATATTTTCTGAAAAACAGTTTGTTTTTTTGATAGGTATTGTGGATTCAGGGGACTCATCTTGGGTAATATAGAATTTAGCTCAGTTCCGTTTTCTGTCGCAAATTCTCGTTTAATAGATGTCATTAAATAGCGTTTTGCAGCTTCGGCATTTAGATTTTCAGTCTCAATTAACTCATTGGCTTCACGACTTTGCTCTTTTTGAGCAAAGGTGAAAAATGCGTCGATTACACTTGCTTTATTCCCAAGCTCATCCAAGTCGGTCTGGTTAATGAAGTCAACCACTAAACTCTCTTTCGCGCGATTTCCTATGCTAGCTCTTATCATGCGGCGAACATCTTCAACCAATTTAGTTTTATCTTTTATCTTTTTATTTTTTTCAAAAATTTGCTCTAAAATATAATCCAGATTAATTTCTTGAGATTTTAAAAGGTCAACCTCAAAAACCACATCATCCCAGTCTATATCAGACGTTTCTTGTTCGTTTGCAGCCTTTTCTCGCCGTAACCAATCGCGGATATCATTATAAGTTGATCTGTAATCTTGTATTTTGCGTTCTGCCGGAATATTTATTGATTGCAGAGTATTGAGGTCCTCATCACTTAAATAATGCTTTGCTTTGAATTCTTCTACGGCCTTATTATCGCTTGTATCTATACTCTGTAAGGCTTTTAAGCTTGCAAATTCGTCATAATTCTGAAGAATATTCTCAACACGTAAATATTCACCAAAGAGCTTTGCAAAGGCTTTCTTGTCAGATTCTTTGATAATATCCTCAGGATTGGGAAAACGCTGTTCTAGTTCAGTGACAACATCAATAAAGCCACGACGAGCCTCACCCGAGGAAGCATCACTAAAGCCTTCCATATATTCTTTATAGCTTTTCTCTAAAACAACGTTTTTAGTATTGTTATCACCAAAAAGGGTAATAGCGTCAATCGTCGCCTGTTCCAAATCACGGAAGGTAACGATATTACCAAAGGTTTTAGTGGCGTCATAAATGCGGTTTGTCCGTGAATATGCTTGCATCAAACCATGATAACGAAGATTTTTATCAACAAACAAGGTGTTGAGTGTAGGGGCATCAAAGCCTGTTAAAAACATTCCAACAACAATCAGTAGGTCAATTTCCTTGGATTTAACACGCTTGGCTAAATCTCGGTAGTAGTTTTGAAACCCATTACTATCGACGCTGAAATTAGTTTTAAAAAATGTATTATAATCATTGATGGCAGCACTTAAAAATTCTTTGGCGCTACTATTCATCGCTGATACATCAAAACTTTCATCGGGAATTTCCCCAATAGCGTCCTGCTCTTCATTGGCATTAAAAGAAAATATAGTGGCAATCTTAAGGGGTTTATCACTATTTAATTGTAGGTTGTTAAGCATTTCATAGTAGCATTTTGCTGCATCTACGCTATTAACTGCAAACATTGCATTGAAACCTTTGTTTCCGCCTTGTAAGCGGTGAGTCTTTAGACGAAAATTGTTCAAAATATATTGGGATATCTCACGAATGCGTTCCGGATGCAGTAGGGCTTTTTTATTCTCAGCGGCGCTGAGCTTTCTCTCGTCTTGTTCGATTTCGAATTCTTTAAAGGATGGGCGTACATCATTGTAGTCCACCTTAAACTTAAGAACTTTTTCATCACGAATAGCATCGGTTATCACGTATGAATGAAGCTCACGACCAAACACGCTGGCTGTAGTATCTGCGCCAAGAGCATTTTGCGGAAAAATTGGCGTACCGGTAAATCCAAATTGATAGAAGCGTTTGAATTTCTTTTTAAGGTTTTTCTGTGCTTCGCCGAATTGACTACGGTGACATTCATCAAAAATTAATACGACCTGTTTATTATAGACAGGCAGATCATTTTCACTTTTCATCAAATTATTTAGTTTTTGAATGGTGGTTACAATAATTTTATTGTCGTCTTTATCAATGTTACGTTTAAGCCCAGCAGTGCTATCCGAACCATTCACGCTATCAGGTGAGAATCGCTGATATTCTTTCATAGTCTGGTAATCGAGGTCTTTTCGATCAACAACGAAAAAGACTTTGTCAATAAAATCAAGCTCGGTTGTTAAGCGCGCAGCTTTAAAACTGGTCAGCGTTTTACCTGAGCCTGTTGTGTGCCAGATATATCCGCCGCTGTCAGGATTGCTCCAGTTTTTTGCGAGATATGAGCTTTTAATCTTCCACATAATACGCTCAGTCGCGGCAATCTGATAGGGGCGCATGACAAGCAAGGTATTGCTGACATCAAAAACGGAATAATGAAAAAGCACATTCAGCAAGGTGTTTTTCTGGAAAAATGTCGCGGTAAAATCCTTCAAGTCTTTAATCAGACTGTTGTCAGCTTTTGCCCAATTCATGGTGAAGTCATAGCTGTTTTTATTGCGCTGAGTCGTATTCGCGAAATAACGTGTATTGGTTCCGTTTGAAATTACAAACAACTGCAAATATTTATAGAGCGAATTTTCGCTATTAAAGCTTTCTTTGCTGTAACGATGAATTTGGTTAAAAGCCTCGCGAATGGCGACGCCGCGCTTTTTCAGCTCAATCTGCACCAGGGGTAAACCATTCACTAAAATCGTTACATCATATCGATTTGCATGTGTGCCAGACTGCTCAAATTGCTTGATAATTTGTACTTTGTTGCGAGAAATATTGGATTTATCAACCAAATAAATATTTTGAATGCGCCCATCATCAAATACGAAATCATGGATGTAATCATCATGAATTTTACGGGTCTTATCGACAATGCCGTCGCTGGGTTTATCTAGGAATGTTTCAACAAACCGCGCCCATTCTGCATCAGTGAACTGCACATTATTGAGGGTTTGTAATTGTGCCCGCACATTGGTCAGCATGGCATCTGGCGTTGTAAGATCGGGCAGGAATTCATAGCCCTGTTTGACCAGATCGGAAACAAGCTCACGTTCCAAATCACCTTCAGATTGGTAACTATCAGCAACCGGCCATTCCTTGATATATTTATCAAGGACAATAAAGCGGTTTGATTCTGCGATGGGTTTAGTTTGTTGCTGCATTTTCATCCTCCTTATACCAAGATCCATATTGATCCAAATTATCAAGTAAAAGCTTTACAGTTTGCTGTTGCGGTGGTGTTATCTCAGTAATCTCTTCATTAGACAGCTTTGAATGACTTAAGGAATTCATAAGAGCGATGTATGATTTCTTATTGCCTTCGACTGTATCTAGTAAATCTGCCCAGTCTTTATAGCCTAAAAATGCTCCTGTCTTTTCATACAAGTTCCGCAACAATGTGAAATGATAGCGCTGTGCGGTGTTTTCTTTTATAGCCTTTTCAATCAATCCCTTAATATGCAGATGATAAGAAAACGCCTTGTTTGAACCGCCCTTTTTTTCTTCTAAATCATACTCATCTTCATTGAATCTACTTAGGATATAACCGCTGTTAATGCCAAGTTGACTGTAAAGGACATTATAGAAGAAGGGGCTGTGTGTCGTTATAATAAATTTTAAATGATCTGGAGCATCTTTAATAAGTTTTGCCACATTTACAGCAAGTTCAATCAAGTGATTTTCATCAAGCGAGCTTACTGGGTCATCAATGAACACATATTTCAGTTCATTAAATTGATCTGTTTCCCGTTCCTCTGGGTCTACAATATTCAAAATATCAACCACTTGATTGAGCAATGTATAAAAAACACTCCATATAAAGTTGCTCTCTTCACCCTTTGATATTTTGATATGCGCCACACGTTCTCCAAGTGTGGTGGTCATTTCTTGTAGCTGTGTTTTGAGTTTTGAAAAAGTCACCTCAGAAAAGGCTGGCACCTTTATTTCTACTTCCTTCCCGTTCGGATCATTCTTTTTGTATTTATATTCTTCGTTAAACAGAGGAATGATCTTACTATTTGAATAGCGTTGGAAATTGGCGGCTATATTTTGATCCTGTCCTTGGTCTTTAAGAAAGGTCATTACCCAATAAGTAAAGCTATTTGGCTGGATTTTTAGTTTGGGTTCTGTATCAAATTCCAAATCATTATCCCAGTAAAACAAGTCTTCAGTATGAGCATTGTAATAAAGAAATTTTTTACTGGATGGACCTGCAGATTCATCCTCACTTTTAGGGGCTATTATGTCTTTGAGAGCACGCGAAAGGCGAGTTTTGCCCGTACCATTAAAGGCATAAATCAACTGCACTTTTTTATTAGTATTCTTTAATTTATGGGCAATCCCTGTGAGTGATTTTAAATAGCCCTCATAAAAATCAGAAATATCGCATTCCTTAACAGCCCAATGCCCCCTGTGAAACTCAAAATCATCTATACCTAATTTTTGCTGATGCTCCTTTAAAATACCTCTGGTTAAAGGATAGTGGTCTTTGTCAAATATATACTTAGCGCGTAGGTTATTAGAATTAACTTTGATATCGGTAATTTTTCCAATTCTTGCATCAGCGACTTCATCCTCGACCGCAAAAATGGTTGGCAGGCTCTTGAGCTTATTTATTGCATCGTGGTCTAAGGTTTGAAATTGCCCTCTGACAGGGTCTTCCGTGTATTCTAAAAACCTGCTCAAAGGAATGTTGAATTCCCCTTGATCGCCTGAGTAAAAGCCAGGTACGCTCGCCATGATGAGGTTGTACAATTGACCGCTCATCTACGCTGCTTCCTCCATAGGTTTGGATAAATTCAGCAATAAATCACGGTAATATTCGTATTGTTTTTGGCGCAGTTCAATTTCACGCGGAAGGCCTTCGCTTATGGAATTGGTCAACGCATCGAATTTATCGAGAATGACAACGATCCTTTCTTTTTCTTTCAATGATGGATCGGGAATGCTTATGATTTCTAAATTCTTTTTATTCAATTTTGGTTGGGCTGCACCAGAAATATACGGTGTCAGGTCAATACTATTAAGATAATATTCAACGAACTTTCGTTCCGCATACGTTTCAAATTCAAGCACATGGGCATGATTGTTAACCCAGTTTTTACCGCTAATGCTAAATGCTATAGGGGTGTTTCTGGCTAATAGATTTGCTCCATCTTCAGACACAAGCAAATAATTGCCATCAAAAATGTAATCTTTAACGTAGTCTACGATGCCAGACGCACCATAATAAGGTATTTCCCCAGGTTCTCGCAAGCGGCTGGTGATTGGTTTACGCTTTGAGTCTAGGTTTTTAGAAAGTTCACCGAGCGGCTTGAAGCTGACATTAGTGTCATCGGAAAAAGTGAGGAGTTGGTCACGGTAGTAGTTGTATTGTTTTTTGCGGGCTGTAAGCTCGGCTGTAAGCTCGGCTTTAAGGGCGGTAAAAGCGTCCAGAATCCGCACAATCTCGGCCTGTATCGCTAACGACTTTTCCGGATCGTCAGGGCATGGGATTGGGACTAGGTGCTCCTCCATTTTACTTTTGCGGATTGATGGCACAGCCCCTGAATCATTAGCCAAAGTGCTCAGATTTATTGTTTGCATCCAATAAAAAAGAAAGCGAGACATAACCTTTTCATTCGGTATCAGTCCCATAACGTTATTATCATAGGCGGATGACGATAATAGGACGCGTTTCTTGTTTGTCGCAACTGCAGCTCCAATTTTCGGAAAAATTATTGTTCCTGCAGGCGCTGGAGAGATGCCAAGTTTTTTTATGACTTCATCATCAATATAGTTATTAGCTCTATCCATCATTGTTTCATTACCAACGATATTCATGTCGCTAACTTTATAGAATGGATATATTCCTTCAGATTTCCCTTGATAGGCATTTGGAAATCCCCATCCACTCCGAACTTCAGAGATTTTTCTTAACGGCAGCCACTCAACGTCTGCACCATCCAAAAGTTTTTCTAAAAAATTGGCCTCGCTCATGCATTGATCTCCGCAATGATGGCATCGATATCGGTGCGGAGCTTGGTGATGTTTTTCACCGTAGCATCGATATCGGCATTTAGTTTAACAATATCGGTCTTTTCCCGCTTGTCTTCTGGTTCAATATACGAACTTACCGACAGATTATAATCATTGGCGACGATTTTATCATATGGAATGCTTTCGGCAATGTGATCAACTTTTTCTTTGCTATCAAACATATCCATGATGCGCTGGATATGGTCATCATACATCACGTTATTATTGGTTTCTTTTTTGAAGAATTTTTCCCCGCTGGCATCAATAAACTGGATATCCGTGTTGGGTTTGTTTTTGGCAAGTACCAAAATGGTCACGGCGATAGTTGTGCCGTAAAACAGATTAGGCGCCAAGGAAATGATCGTTTCAACATAATTATTATCGACCAGAAATTTACGGATTTTCTGTTCCGCCCCGCCACGATAGAAAATACCGGGGAAGCAGACAATCGCCGCACGGCCTTTGCTGGATAGATAGCTAAGCGCATGAAGGACAAAGGCAAAATCCGCCTTTGATTTTGGTGCAAGCACGCCCGCAGGGGCAAAACGGTCATCATTAATCAGGGTCGGATCGTCAGAGCCAATCCAGCTCACCGAATATGGCGGGTTGGAAACAATAGCATCGAACGGTTTATCATCACCGAAATGCGGATCAATCAGGGTATTGCCCAGCTGGATATTGAATTTATCGTAGTTGATGTTGTGCAAGAACATATTCATGCGGGCAAGGTTGTAAGTGGTATGGTTGATTTCCTGCCCGAAAAAGCCTTCTTCCACGATATGTGCATCAAAATGCTTTTTGGCCTGCAATAGTAATGACCCAGAACCACAGGCAGGATCATAGATTTTATTCACCTTGGTTTGACCATGCATTGCCAACTGTGCGATCAGCTTTGATACATGTTGCGGGGTAAAGAATTCACCGCCTGATTTACCGGCATTGGCGGCATAGTTGGAAATGAGGAATTCATACGCATCACCGAACAGGTCAATTTGAGATCCGTGGAAATCGCCAAACTCTAAATCCGCTACACCTTTAATGACGGAGGCAAGGCGTGAGTTTTTGTCTTTGACTGTATTACCAAGGCGGTTGCTGGTGGTATCAAAATCGGCAAACAGGCCTTTGATATCTTGCTCTGATGGATAACCGTTAGCCGAAGCCTCAATCTCGGCAAAGATTTTGGCAAGGTCAGTATTCAGGCTTTCGTTAGTGTTGGCAGTTTTGGCAATATTAACAAAAAGCTGACTTGGGTAAATAAAATAGCCTTTAGTTTTGATGGCATCATCTTTAATTTCAGGGGTGATAACGCTATCGGCAAGCTGGGCATAGTTGATGCTGTCATCATCGGCTTCGATATAGCTGGCGAAATTTTCGCTTATAAAACGGTAAAATAGCGTGCCAAGGACATATTGCTTAAAATCCCACCCATCAACCGCACCGCGCACATCATTGGCAATTTTCCAAATTTGACGCTGTAGCGCATCACGCTGTTGTTTACCTGTCATAATTAGCCCTTATTTTTTATAAATCTCTTTAAAAAGAAAATCATTTTACAGGCCTTTTAGCAACTATTTATTCTACAAACAACTTGATATCCATACACATAGCAAGCTAATCTACTGATGTGAATGCGGTTTTGCGTATTCGCCGGGGCTTTGTAACCTCGTGCATAGCGGTTGATATCACCGTTAATGGTGTCGCCTTTCGATCTCTCTATTGAGACCGGGAGGCGACGATGTATGTCCAAGCCTCGCGGCCGAAAGATCGTCGCGGTTGTCTATGCACAACTTACAAACTCCCGGTCACCAGAGCATTTAAGCCTGGTGACTTTTTGTTTATAAAAAGGAGTTATCAAGTGAGAAAATTTTTAATACCAATAATTTCAATTTTGGCGCTTTCGGCATGTGGTACAATTGAAGTACATGATGAGGCGAATGGTATTAAGCGTATAGAGCACCACGGCGCAGCAATTCTTTCTACTTCCCCAGAAGCTGCTTATGCTCACCGTGAAACGCAAGAGGGTATGAAAATCACTGCCTACAAGGCGTGTCCGAGCGGGTACAGCTTAATTAAAGAGCAATATGTAGCTAAAACTGATAATAGCGATGATATGCTCGTTTGGTATGTGAAATGCACATAGTAAGCATTTAATAAATATAAAACCCTAAAAGGGGTTGAATAAAATTTGGAATCGTGTTTTATTTAAATAAAGAAACCTAGAAAGGGGTTTATTTATGGTTGAATATACACGAGGACAAACTGAATTTGCTTTAATGTCTCATTTTTTAAATGGGCAAAATGGCGCTGGCTTAACAAAGAAAAAATTAAAAACACGAGCAAAACGGCTGTTAGAGTTAGATAGTGCTATGTCGGAAAGTGAGAATCTTCCATGCGCGTTCGTGACAGAAAACAAAGGGGCTCAGGGGAGTGCTCGTGTTTTTTTATACGAAAATATTTTTAATATTGGACTTGGCCTTGAATTACTAGATGCAGGATTCAAGCAAAGTGAAGTTGTCTTTCTGCTCCAACATTCTCAAGAAATTTTATATACGGCAGCACGTAGGATAAAAAAATATCCTAATGCTTTCCGTCAGGTCGTATCCTCAGCCGATTATCCCGACCTTCCCAAAGACATGAAAGACAGCAACCTTGCAGATTTAAGGGCGTTCTTTCTATTCCAACGCCTGGATAGGCCGAATTTGGTAAAAGGTAAAAAAGCTCCTTTGTTTTTGTTGCCCAAAATCTGCTTTGGTATTGTGAGTCTTGCCAGTGAAATCAACGACATTTCCTACAGCCAATCAAAAGCCACAATTGTTGAGCTGGGAAATTTGGGCATATCCTTGAACAATTATTTAAAGCAAGCTCCTGAGATCAAGCGTGGACGTCCTAAAACAGAAGGGCATGATGACATTAAATAAAGATTTTAAGCATTTGGGCAAAGGTTTGAAAATTGATTATTACACATGTGATAATTTAAAGCCCTACAAGAATAACCCGCGAACACATAGCGCTAAACAAATTCGTCAAATTGCTAACAGCATTAAAGAGTTTGGTTTTACTAACCCCATATTAATTGACGGCAGTCAAAATATTATTGCCGGGCACGGCCGGGTCGATGCTGCGCGCTTGCTTGGGCTTAAGACTGTCCCAACAATTAATTTATCCTATTTATCTGATGTTCAAAAACGGGCTTATATTATTGCAGATAATAAGTTAGCGGAAAATGCCGGGTGGGATTTTGAGCTTTTACAATCTGAGATATTGACAATTTCAGAAATGGACTTGAATTTTGATTTAACATTAACTGGCTTTGAAGTATCTGAAATTGATAAATTTCTATCGCCTGACGAAGTTGATGAAATGTATAATCAAATTCCAGAATCTCCGGTAGTGCCAGTTTCAAAGCTTGGTGATGTTTGGCATTTAGGTGACCATACTATTTTTTGCGGGGATGCTACAGATAAGCAGTCATATGACCGTTTAATGGATTTTGATGTTGCGCAAGCTGTTTTTACTGATCCCCCGTATAACGTAAAAATTAATGGCCATGTTTGCGGAAACGGAAAAACACAGCATGATGAATTTAAAATGGCATCTGGTGAAATGTCAGAAGCTGAGTTTACCCATTTTCTCCAGTCCGTGCTGTGTAATCTAAAATTATTTTCAGCGGATGGCTCCTTACATTACATTTGTATGGACTGGCGGCATATGAAGGAGCTCATAACTGCCGGGTCTGTTTATACAGAATTAAAAAACTTGTGTATTTGGAACAAGAGTAACGGCGGTATGGGCTCTCTTTACCGCTCTAAGCATGAGCTTGTCTTTGTTTATAAAAATGGCAGGGCGGCTCATGTTAACAATATTGAACTTGGCAAACATGGAAGATACCGGACAAATGTTTGGGACTATGCCGGTGTGAATACATTTCAAAATAATAAAGACCTTGAGCTGCATCCAACAGTTAAGCCGATAGCAATGATTGAAGACGCTATTCTAGACTGCACAAAACGCGGCGATATCGTACTTGATGTTTTTGGCGGGAGTGGCAGTACTTTGATTGCGGCAGAAAAGTGCGGACGTAAAGCCCGACTTATGGAGCTTGATCCAAAGTATGTAGATGTAACCATCCGACGTTATCAAGATGTAACTGGAAGAATAGCCATTCATGAAAATGGTCAAACATTTGAAGAAGTAAGGGAGGTTTGTCGTGTCTGATAATGAAGAGTATAAAGTTGGCTATGGCAAGCCCCCTGAAGAACATCAATTTAAAAAAGGTCAGTCAGGTAATCCAAGCGGGCGTCCAAAAAGAAAACGTATGCGTTTTGCTGAAGATATTTCTGAAATATTTATGAGAAGTTTGAACGAAGAAATTGAAATAAATTTTGGTGGAATATCGCGTAAAGTTACCTCATATGAGGCAATAATTCTCAGGTTAAAGGCAAAAGCTTTAAAGGGAAATTCTAAAGCTCTTAAACTTTATTTAGAGCTCGCGCAAAAAGCAGCGAATGAAGAAAAGTCGCATTTTCAAGATATCAACGAAACGATTTATAAATTGACAGACGCTCTTGAAAATAATTCAGATGAAGAATTTGAGAAAAAATATGGTTTTCCTAAATCGGTGGGCAAAATGATGCACGATTCACTTACTGAAAGTGAAGAAGAAAGGTTTGGATTATAAACCTCTGGACTTCTTTGCTGAAGCAAGCATGTATAGAGCTCCTGAAAGGAGCTTTACATGGAATATTTAGAAAAATTACCAATCAATATTTTACGTGCACGTTGGGAGGGGCTTTGGCAAACAGACGCGCCTCAGCGCATGGGTAAAACGATGCTTGTTAAAAGTATTGAATATAAAAAGCGAGAGCAGAGCGGCGCGGGGTTAACAGCCGAACAGAAAAATCAGCTGGGCAAACTAATCAAACACTATCAGCGGAATCCAAAAGCTTTTGATCCGGGCCGCGTTTTAAAGCCCGGCACAAAACTGATCCGGCATTATGAAGGACAGAAACATATAGTCACAGTTCTAGAAGACGGCTTTGAATATAATGGACAACAAGCTTCTAGTCTCTCGAAAATTGCTAAAGAAATTACAGGCACAGCATGGAATGGGTGGACATTTTTTAGAGCCTCTTAAAACTTAAGATTCGGTAATTTTTCAACAAGTCTCCCTATATGGGCGTGAGCAATTGTTTTCCCAACAGGTGACAGGCGACAGTTTATAATTGGTGAATTGTTCATTGTTTCAATAAAATTAAAAAGATCAGGTTTAATTTGACAAATTTTCTCTTTAATCTGCTCAGGTGAAAAAACATTGTTATCTAGAATACCTATTAATTTTCGTTTTGCATCTTCCCCAATGTTTAGCGAATTAATTTCATCTGAAGAAGCATAGCCTGGCTGTAAGTTATTAGGGGCATGGAAACTAGGTATAATATTTGCTTCTTTGAAAATAGAATGTCCAAGCTGTTCTACAAATATATCTCTTGGTATCCCATTGCAGAATAAACCAGTATACTTTGTTTTTGCTTTCTCATAAAAGTTCTGCTGTGTAAAAGGCAAAATATTTACACATCGCTGGCAGGATAATAGTTCAAAGTTAATATCCGATAAATCGTCCTTTGAGCAGTTAATTTTTTCAAATATGTTCCACATGTTATTAAGGAGGTTTTCTGGTGTATTCCCAATAAATTTTAATTCTGTATTTAATAATATGATACTTAAAGCTTTAAATTGAGATACAGAAAGTTTAGGTGCCGTTTCGACGGCTTCGGAGAAAATTATATCGCTAATTTCAGCGTTTGAAAATTGATCAAAAGATTTTGTAATTAAACGCGATAGAATGTTTTTCAACTCATCTTTTCCAGAGGAAATCGCAAATCCCTTTTGAGCATTAAAAAGATCGTTTTGTTTCCTTGGCGATTTAAACTCGTTTAGAATATTATGGGGGTGCAATGCTAGTTCCTCCATGATTGATATCCTTAAATCTTCAGCTTTTTTTTCAGCTTCCTCTTTTGCTATTCTTTGCAAATTGGGGAAATTCTCGTTCCATACATGTTGCATTATATCCATAGCGTCTTTAGCACTAATTCCTGAAACTATAGTCTCTGCCTGAATTAAAACGCTTTCATTCCCAGCCTTTTGCGTTTGTTTATTCTTTTTTGTCATTTTCTATCTTGCCTATTTGTATTAAAACAGATTTATCTTTTGCCTTTTGCTTTTGAACAATGCTATCAGCAATCTTTTTCTTAAAGAAAAATGCAGTTAGCGCAGTTAATATAAAAACGCCGATTCCGCTAAAAATCCAATCAACATTCGCCTTTATAAAACCAACCAAATTATTCATAATTCTTCACCTTTAATAAACTTAACTGGACTTCCTGCCGAAAGGAAGCGTGTATAGACGTATGACGAATACGCCCCAGAAAAAAGTTTGCGCGATTTACACCCGAAAATCAACAGATGAGCGGTTGGATATGGAGTTCAATACGCTGGATGCCCAACGTGAGGCTTGCGAGGCATATATTCTCAGCCAGCGATCTGAAGGCTGGCAATCCAATGCCGAAGAATATGATGACGGAGGTTTTTCCGGTGGCAACCTTGATCGTCCGGCTTTGAAGAAACTTCTGGAAGATATTAAGGCTAGCAGGGTGCAAATAGTGGTCGTTTATAAAATAGACCGGCTGACACGATCACTAATGGATTTTTCAAAGCTAGTCGATATTTTTGACGAGCACGGCGTTACATTTGTAAGCGTCACACAAAGTTTCAACACCACAACCTCCATGGGGCGATTAACGCTAAATGTGCTTTTATCCTTTGCCCAGTTTGAGCGCGAGGTGGCCGGAGAGCGCATCCGCGATAAAATTGCGGCCAGTAAACGCAAAGGGATGTGGATGGGTGGTGCGCCGCCAGCGGGTTACCGGATTGAAAACCGTCAGTTGGTAATTGAAGAGACTGAAATTGAATTGGTGCGTTATATCTTTGACCGGTATTTAAAGCTTGGGAATGTTCGTGATTTAAAGCATGAGCTCGGCCGCAAAAACATCACAAGCCCCAAGCGGATATCCCAAAAAGGCAAACCGTATGGTGGACAGCCATTCTCAAGAGGGGCGCTGTATGCACTTTTAAAAAATCCGGCCTATGTTGGCAGAATATCCCATAAAGGAAAAATTCACGATGGTCTGCATGAGGGGATTGTTGAGCAAGAGGTTTGGCAGAGCGTTCAAAAAATGCTGAAAGATAATGCGGTAAACCGAAGCGAGACTGTACAAAGCAAGCATCTGCTTCAGGGCTTGATTTATGATCCGGACGGGACAATATATAGCCCTACATATACGAAGCGTCATGGGCGGCAATATCGTTATTATATCTCGCAAAACTTGTTGCAATACAAAGATCATCCTAACGGAATACTGGCCCGATTACCCGCTCATGAAATTGAAGCGCTGGTAGAAAAAACATTACGGCAGGAAATTCCCAAGTTTTGTTATAAACTGGATGCAAATATACAGGGGCATATATCAATCCAACATAACAATATTCCCGGCCATGACTTAATTCGGCTTTGTTTAAAGAAGGTGACGATTGGGCTTGAAGAAATAATTCTGCAAATCCAGCCGGAGCCTTTTGCAGAATTAGCTTTAAAATATTTGAACCTCAATATATCCGGACTTGGAAAAAACTATGATGTGTCCGTACCCTTTAAGCTTAAGAAAGCCCAACGCGGCGCATTGGTCATAGAGCCTGAGGGCGAAAAGAATATTTTTGATCTGCCGCCATCCGGTTTGAAAAAACTTGTGCAGGGTACCATCTGGCGAGAAGAACATTTTGATGGCATGGCCCTTAAGGCAATTGCAAAGCGTGAAGGTTGTTCTGAAGCCTATGTTGGCACAGCTATCTATCAAAGCCTGGACCTTGGCAGCTGATTTTCCCTGTTAATTCCCTGCTTATATTAAGCATTTTGACGGTTAACCCGCGAACGATATGGCTTTTAGCGGGGCTCCCTTATAAAAGATAAAAAAATTCCCTGTTAATTTCCCTGTTAGCAGGGAATTTGATCCCGGCACGCGGCGAATTTGCCGTTTGAGAAAAATCAAAGAAATGGGGGTATATTGGTATATTCTGGGCGTGTGGCAAAAATACCACCATGCGTAAAGCGCGCAAAACGTGGGCTATTGCCCTGTATTTACTAATATATCTGGGAAAGATGAGACTAGATGGCTGCCTCTTGTGGATTCGAACCTATGCATGGTGAGAAAAAATTTTGTAATGAAATTAGGTGTTTACCCAGTTTTTCATTTTTAGATTATCAATAGAAGTTATCATTTAACAATTTTGAGCAATTTTGTTGCTGGTAAAAAAATCACAGAAAAAGTTCGATTTTTTTGATTGGATAGATATGAGTCAAAATCGAACCTGGAAATCTTGTATTTGACTCAGACCTTCAGAAGTGAGTCATTTGCGAAACTGGAAATGTCGATCTCGGCACGCGTGAAAAATCCGATCTCAGACAAATCGAAAAAATTGCCTGTTATTGGTCTTTCTCTATGCGTGTCAAAAAAATGGGTATAAAAATAGCCCGCAATTTGCGGGCAAAAACCAGAAAAAATCGTTTAAAATCAACTGTTTAGGACTGAGTGGCTGGGGTGGCAGGATTCGAACCTGCGCATGGCGATACCAAAAACCGCTGCCTTACCGCTTGGCTACACCCCAGTGAGAGAGCACACGTTAATTCAAATAAAACCAAAATTCAAGCCCCATAAAACGCTTTAAATGAAAAAAATACGTGTTTGGCGGAATTTTTTATTCAAAAACATAGTCGAAGTGTGTTATGTTATTTTCATTCAGGTTAACAGAATGCATTAAGGGACTGGGCACGTATGACTCAATTCGGCCGCAGAGCATCGCAATCAAAGGCGCGCGAAACAACGCTGTCAGCGCACCAAGAGCGCGTTTACGGGGAATTCTTCAAAGCGATTGAGCAGGTCGGGCGCCGACTGGAGCGCACCGAATCCGAGCGCGACCGTCTTGCAACCCGCGTTTCAAATCTGGAATCCCGTGCTGAAAAAGATGAGCTGACGGGTAATTATTATCTGCCTGTTCGAGCTGACCATCATGATGATTCGCACGTTGCACCCATGCCGAAATCGGTCATGGCCGCATCTTTTGTGAGTGTTTTTGTTGCGCTGTTTGCTTTGGGCGTGGTTCTGACCCAAGAACCCACATTGTCGAAAGAGCAAATCGCGGCCCTTCAGTTTAACCCGCCGAAATATGCGAATTTAAATCCGCAAAGCCCGTATTGGCAAAAAGTAGATCTGTCGCAATCCGGCCAGACTAGCGCGCCTGTGAAACGCGAGGCCCCGACAGAAGAAGTTGCAGATATATATAGTGATACGCGCCCTGACGAGGCTGAGCTGGCAGAAGTTGTCAACGAGCCTGATCCATTGATACAGTCGATTTTAAACTCGCTTGAGAATACATCGAACGAGCAAGCAGGCGTTAATATTGATGCTGAAGAAGTTGACGTTGCCATTCAGGAAAATATAACCCCTGAAGCTGGTGAGGAAATTGTTCTAAATATTCCGATCGAGGAAATTGCCCCTGCGGCTGGCGAGCAATCCGCGGAAGACATTCAGGAAGCGACAACTGTTGCAAATGAGCCCGCACCTGCGCCCGTTGAGGTGGCAAAGGCACCAGAGGTGGTCGCCAAACCTGCGCCAGCTGTTGCAAAGCAGGAGCCTGTGAAGGCTGAAGTTAAACCTGTCGTTGTTGAGACTCAGAAATCACTTACGCCGTTACAGGCTGTAGATGCTAAGCCCGATCCTTCTTTACCGGAATCTCTAAAATCATTGGAGGCGCGTGCGCTTGACGGTGTGGCTGAGGCCCAGCATGACCTGGCAACATTATATGCGGCCGGTAATAATGTGAAGGCGGATTACTCCCGCGCCTTATTCTGGTTCAAGCAGGCGGCTGACGGTGGAATCGCAAATGCACATTATAATCTTGGTGTTATGGCTCACCAGGGTTTGGGACAAGCAGTGGATATGACCGGCGCACTGAAGTGGTATCAGAACGCGGCCGAGCTGGGGCACCCGGAAGCTTTATATAATCTGGGAATTGCTTTTACGGAAGGTATCGGCGTTGACCAGGATATAGAGCGTGGCGCGTCTTATTTCAAACGCGCAGCTGAAGTCGGTGTGGCACAGGCTGCATATAACCTCGGCATTTTGTACGAGAGCAGCTTTCTGGGAGGAATTGATAAGCCCGAAGCAGCCAAGTGGTATAAAACAGCGGCAGAATCCGGCCACCAAGATGCGCTGGCATCATATGCGCGTATAACGGGTCAATCACTTGAGGTGTCTGCTGATTCGGTTCAATCTATTGAACCGGCTGCAGGGATGGCGCAACAGGATTTGATTGAATCTATCCAGAGCATTTTGATCACAGAAAAATATTTGCCGGGATACGCAGATGGCGTGATGGGCGCACAGACCGTTGATGCGATCAAAGCTTACGAGCGTGCGAACGGACTGTCTGTGACCGGGCAGGCGACGCCCGAGCTTTTGTCTTATATGCGTGCTGAATAAAAATTACCTTTTATTTATAAGGCCTTTTTTAACCCACCAGTTCGGGTTTTCACGTTTTATTTTTCTGGCCGCTTTTCGAGTATCGCGTTCGTTCTCAAAAAGAGCGAAACATGTTGCCCCGCTGCCGCTCATGCCCAAATAGCCCTGACCCTTTTGTCTTTCGAGTACTTCACGTATTTTTTTAATGTCCCGGCATAGATCCTCTGCTGCGGGGGCCAGATCGTTAGAGTGAATCGAAAGCCAGTTAAAATAATCTTTTGTGCTTGTAGCGCCAAACGGGGTAACAGCCTTTGCATTAAATTCGCCTTTTAACGATTTAAATACATCTGCGGTTAAAACGGGTCTGTTGGGGTTTACCAAAACGATGTTGCTTTGCGGCAGGCTTTCAAATGTTTCAATTTTCTCGCCAATTCCTGTTACGATGGCACCATGCTGCTTTAAACACATGGGCACATCTGCACCCACTTTTTCGGCAATTTCAAGCAGTGCACTGTCATCATCTATCTTGTGAAGACGTGAAAAAAGTCTGAGCGCCGCTGCCGCATCACTCGAACCGCCGCCGATGCCGCATCACTCGAACCGCCGCCGATGCCGGCCCCAACAGGTAAATTTTTGTAAAGGGTTATTTCTCCACATAAAAGCAAATCAAATTTTTCGCAGAATAGCTTTAAGGTTTTGACAACAAGGTTGCTGTCATCGGCAGGGGCGCTGTCTCTATAGGGGCCCTTTACTTTGAACGTGAAGCTGTTGCCTTTTGTTTCTTTGTAGACAATGCGATCTGCAATGTCAGGGCAAAACACAACATGACTGTAGAGCAAATGATAACCATCAGGCCGTTTTCCTGTTATATGTAAGAATAAGTTGATTTTGGCTGCGGCATCTTCCGAATGTTTTTTCATACCGCCTATATATCAGATTTGTATTTCGATTACAAAGCATCCGGTTTCTCCATTTCGGTTACAGAGGCAGAGTCTGTTTCAATTTCAGAATATAACCCATGCTTCATTTTTCTGGATAATTCGCCCAGCAGCTGAGTGTCGTCAGAGAAACGTCCGGCGCGCTCCCATTGATAACGGGCTTCTTTCAAGCGGCCGCTCTTCCAATAGGCGTCGCCAAGGTGATCATTCATCGTGGCATCTTCGGGGTGCAGTTCAATCGCTTTTTCAAGCCAGTAGGACGCTTCATCATATTTTTCAAGCTTATAGAAAGCCCAGCCATAACTATCCATGATATAACCGTCATGCGGGCGCATTTGAACAGCCTGTTCTATCATGTCCATGGCGCGTTCAAGATTGACACCTCTGTCAACCCAGCTATAGCCCAAAACATTCAAAAGGGCAGGGTTGTCAGGGCTTAGTTCTAAAGCTTTAACAAAATCCTTTTCTGCCGCAGGCCAGTTATCCATTTGTTCATGCGCCATGCCACGTGCATATAAAACATTCCAGTGATCAGCGCTTATGTCGCTACCCAGCTTGGATACAGCATTGTTATAGGCAACCAGAGCCAAATCAAATTGATTCTTACTTTGGTGGATATCGCCTGTGCGAACCAAAGCTTCATAGACGTAATGCGCATTGTTCTGCATATTTTTTAATATACCAAGCGCGCTTTCAGGCTGATCGGCCTGTTCAAATGCATGAACCATCTTCATCTGGGCTGTCTTGTATAAGACATTGGTTGGCAAAACTTTTTTATAATAGGCAATGGCTTCATCGTAATGATGGTTTTCGGTCATTAGGTCCCCCATCAGAATGAAGGCTTCCTGATTGGTGTGTCCGACATATTCTGCAATGCGGTTGTAAATCAACGCGCTGTCTTTGGCATCGCGGTCTGAAAGCAGCTGGGCCATACTATATAGGGTAAAAGCCATTCCCTGATCGGGCTTTGTAAAGAAGGCTTCGGGCACCTCTTTGGCTGCTACGCGTTGCAGGGCCGTTTCCAAATACGGGTTGTTGGGCTCTTGCTCGTTAAACAACTTATATACTTTTTCGGCCGTTTCCCAATCGTGATTACGTTCAAAAAAGTTAGCAACCATCAAGGTTTCCTGCAGGGGCAATCCTTTTTGTAGGCTCATTCTATAGGCAAGGTCGGCTTGCTGTGTCTGAGCGGTAAAGTCGAGTATAATAGCCTTTTGAAAATTATAGGCATTGTCATCGGTAAAATCTGAAGCTTCAAGCTGGCTCATCGCTCGTTCTGTATTGCCTTCAGCCGCACTGTTCCAGGCTTTTAGTAAAGGCACGGCATATCCGCCAAATACATTCGTATCGATCTCGGCCAGGGTTGCGTTTGATTTTTGATAGTCGCCATCTTTAAAGGCTTTTATGGCCCTAAGAATGTGGGCAAGCTCCCCACCTTCGCGTAAATCACTTATTTTATCGGCATAAGATAGGGCGCTGTCAAAATCGGCAGTCGTAATCGCCATCAAAAATGCGCGATCCAAAATGCCGTTTTTATCGGCTTTGCCGATGTCGGAAAGCTCGAACGCTCTATTCATGTAGCGATAGGCATTATCCCAATCTTTGTTCTTTTGAGCAGAGCGACCAGCCAAATAACTGCCCGTCACAGTCGGGCGCAACATCGGATTCAGGCGGGCCTGGTGCTGCTTTAGAATATCCTCTAGCTCGGCCGTGACTGCGTCAGGATACTGATGTACAGCCGGTCCATTATTTAATGTATTAAAAAACGGGATGCTGTCCTTGTAATCAGACGAGATTACGCCTGCTGCAAATGCAACAGACACAGATAGTGCGATCAGGGATTTCTTATTCAAAATATGCTCCTTTTGACGCTTTTTAGCCTATGGCTTTATTTCGGTATTCGACCCAAGCGGCAGGACGTATCTTTATTATCCCGCGCATATATTAAAATTTGGTCAAAAATTCTGAATTTCAATGGTAAATCCGGATTTTTTTGGATTGTCATGTCTTTTTTTATGTGATAATTGTAATAATCTTACAAAAAAGCGGGGGCTATTTTGTCCAAAAAACGTAAAAGCGTTGTTGCTGCATTCGCGAGTGTTTCCCTGATCGGGGCTGCGCCCGTTTATGCCGTCCCAGATATTTCACCTGTAACGGAAACAGTTTCCGGGGCATCCGAATGTGAGAGCGTGGGGCAGGGGTTCTCGAACGGGGAAGTTTATAAAGATAGAAGTTGTGTCCTTTTGACTGATTTTCTGGCATCCCCTGATGCCTATAAGGGCGAGAAAATGCACGGAACATTAACGATGCTGTTTAATTCGTCGGCGATGGGGCGCCAAATGCTGACCGAGGCGGCGGCTGAAGGGTATCGCCTTTGTGATATGAATTTACCGCCCTATGTCGCGGCTATGCATTTTAAAGACGATAGAAAAATCGGTGTTGATTACTCACATGAAAAAAGTCAGTTGGACTATTTAACAAATGTGGTTCATGAACTGGGGCACTTTTACCAGCAGTCCCATTTTGGTGTTAACCATTTTGCGCTTGAACGCTCCTTGTATGATAATCAGAGAGTGATGCTGGCCATGGAAACGGCTGCGCCCGTTATGGAGGTTATCGCCGTATACGAGGCTGGTTTAGCGGGCTCGGTTAACTGGCGGGCAGCTTACATGAAAAACAGCATCAAAAGACAATTGCTGGAAAATTTTGATCAGGAATATAATCTTTCCAGAAGCTCGGGGGAAAGCCACCGGGCCGCCATTAATCGCGCGGCGGCAAGCGCATGGCAGGCCGTGCTACAAGATCAATATAAGCTTGATTTTTATAACAACCGCGCAGCCAGAACAACATTAATGTATTCGGAGTTTTTGCGTTCTGACATGACATCCTATGATCGTAACGCTGTCATCGATCAGGTCAACAACGCCGGAAGGATCGGGGATACTATAAGTTTTACTAGCTTTGACGCCCTGCCATCGACACAAAGGCTTTTCGGCAAAAGCGACCAGACGCGCCAGTTTTTCGAGGCGGTAGAGTGGTATCGTATTTCCAAAATTTGGGGCACTGACCATCCTGATGTGCAGGCCAGATATGATGGTCTGGTTACGGCCAATAATGCCTTTATACAAAAAGATTTCGAGCAGGTCATATGCAAGATGAAGCAGGGTATGAACACCAGAGATGCGCTGGATGATACAATTGTGCCATTAACAGCGGCAGAAATATCGACACGCGTAAATGTGAATGTGCGCTTTCACATGTGACCTTGAGCGCGCGAAACGAGTATGATAAAAATAGGCATAATTTAAATTATAAATCAGGGGTTTAAGATGAAAAAATCAAAGTCAAAAAGGCTGAAGGCTGTTTTTGCCGCGGCGGCAGCGTCAATGATGGTAACAAGTATGCCTGCGGGGGCGCATATTCACAGTATGCCGTTCCAGGGACAACAATTCGTAAATGATAATGGCGATCCGGGGGTGATCCGTATTGCCGGAATGCGTATAGATCAGCGTTCATGCCTTTCTTTGGATGATTTTCTTGCAGATACATCAAATCACCGACGTGCCCCAAGCTATGAAACCTTGACCGAGCTTTATAATTCCTCTGCTTTCAGCCGTAATCTGATGCGTGATGCGGCAGATCAGAATGTACAGGTTTGTGATATGGGGCTGCCAAACAATATCGCAGGTGTTCATATTCCACACTTAAACAAGGTTGGGCTTGATTTCAAACGCAACACTTCGACGCATTTAAATATGGTCTATATGGCGCACGAATTTGCGCACTATACCCAGTTTTTGAACGGCAGTGATTATTTTGACCCGAACAGAACCATGTACGAAAATCAAAGGGTGTTGCTGGCCATGGAAACGGCGGCACCTGTTGCGGAATTGATCGCAATGTTTCTGGCCGAGGAAAATGGCGACCGCCGGGCCTCGTCAGCTTTTCCACACAGGTCCGAAGAATCGCGCTGGTACCGCGCCTTTAAACTTGAATATCGTAGCCAAATCCGTGCGGGGGTTACACATGATGACGCCTTGAACGCTGCAGCGAATAAAGTCTGGATCAATACCTTTGATGATCAGGACAAGCTAGATCATTATAACAATGCGCTTTTAGGATTTACGCTGGTGAATATGCATTTACTTAAGCCATCCGTGGCGGCCAATTATTCGGACCCTGACCTGGCAGCCGCTGTCAGAGGGGCTGGACAGCTTTCGGACACCGTAGATTTCACCAATCTGGATACGATGCCAAGCGGCGAGGCGCTGTTTGGACGCAATGATCGCATGCAGCGTATATTCGAAGCAATGGAATGGTATCGCCAAAGCAAAATTTATGGTGCTGATAACGAATGGGTGATCTGGCAGCAAAACAATCTGCGTGCAAATGGAAACCGCTATGTCGACGCCGATTTTGACGAGGCATTACGGGATATCAGAAAAGGTAAACGTGCGGACCGCGCAATTGCCGATTCCGTCAGCCGCCAGAGAAACTCATTCGAAGCATCAGATATTTCAACGTTTCATACGCCGAATATCTCTGTGACGTATAAGTTTTAAATGTGATTTTTACATTCCCGTGTAATTCGGACCACCGCCGCCCTCGGGCACTGTCCAGTTAATGTTCTGTGCAGGGTCTTTGATGTCGCATGTTTTGCAATGTACACAGTTTTGCGCGTTAATCTGGAATTTTGGCTGACCATCATCGCCCTGAATAATTTCATAGACCGAGGCAGGACAGTATCTTTGTGCGGGCTCGTCATAGATCGGCAGATTTTGCTGAACCGGCACGGACGGGTCTTTTAATTTTAAATGACAGGGCTGATCTTCGGCATGGTTTGTATTTGATAAAAAGACGGATGATAAAATATCAAAGGTCAAAACCCCATCCGGTTTCGGATATTCAATTGGCGTGCAGTCCTTCGCAGGTTTTAACTGTGTATGATCGGCATGGTTTTTAAATGTCCATGGTGCTTTGCCACGCAATATATATGTGTCCAGACCGGCATAGGCAAGGCCGGCATAAAGGCCCTTGTGAAAGCCGGGGCGAATGTTGCGTGCCGTATAAAGCTCCTCATGCAGCCAGCTGTTTTTATATTTTTCGGTGTAAGATACAGCTTCTGCCTGATCGCCCGCTACAGCCTCAAAGACAGCTTCAGCAGATAACATTCCCGATTTCATGGCAGTGTGATTGCCCTTGATTTTGGGTGTATTCAAAAAACCAGCAGCATCGCCAACTAAAACGCCACCTGGGAAAGTCAGACGTGGCATTGATTGATATCCGCCTTCGGATAATGCGCGCGCACCGTATGAAATGCGTTTACCGCCTTCCAGATATTTTTTGATGTCAGGATGCGTTTTAAAACGCTGCATTTCTTTGAACGGGTGCAAATAGGTGTTTTGGTAATCCAGCCCCACCACAAAACCGATTGATACCAGATTATCACCGTAATGATACATCCATGATCCGCCATAGGTTTTGCTGTCCATCGGCCAGCCGACGCTGTGCACAGCAAGGCCTCTTTTATGCTGTTCAGCTGGGATTTCCCAAATTTCTTTAACGCCGATCCCGTATGTTTGCGGGTCGCAATCTTTACGCAGGTCGAACTTTTCCATCAGCATTTTCGATAGATGCCCACGGCAGCCTTCGGCGAATATTGTTTGTTTGGCATGCAGCTCTAATCCGGGCTCGAAACTGTCTTTATGTGATCCGTCAGCAGCAACGCCCATATTGCCGGTGGCAACACCTTTGACACGGCCGTCTTCGTGATACAGAATTTCGGCGGCGGCAAAGCCGGGATAGATTTCAACGCCCATGGCCTCGGCCTGTTCGGCCAGCCATTTGCCGAGCTCTCCTATAGATATGATGTAATTGCCATCATTATGCATTTGTGGCGGGGTGGGGAGTTTGAAAGAGGATTTTTCCGTCAGGAATAAAAAACGGTCTTCCGTGACAGGCGTATTCAATGGTGCGCCTTTTTCTTTCCAGTCAGGGATCAATTCGTTCAATGCGCGCGGTTCGAACGCCGCGCCTGACAATAAATGCGCCCCGACTTCTGATCCTTTTTCCAAAACGGTGACATGGATATCTTGGCCTTTTTCAGCGGCCAGCTGTTTCAGGCGAATGGCCGCGGATAATCCTGACGGGCCGGCCCCGACGATGACGACATCGACTTCCATACTTTCGCGCTGAACATTTTCCATCTTGAAACTCCGTTTGTTTTACTCTTTATATATAGTGTGCATTTATTTTTAATTCAGTAAAGATATCAAATGGCTTATCGCATCATGATTATCGGGTCTAGTTGCTCGGGCAAGACAACTTTAGGGCGCCGATTGGGGCAGACGCTGGATGTCAAGCATATCGATCTCGATGATTTGAATTGGCTGCCCAATTGGCAGGCAAGTACGAAAGAGGATTTACGACGAAAGATTAAAGAGGAAATTCGGGATATCGACAGTTGGGTTATAACAGGCGGCTATTCCCAAACGTGGGATATTACAATGCCATTGGCAACCCACGTCATTTTCCCCGATCTGCCATACCCGATTTTGCTATGGCGGCTTTTGGTGCGGACGTTTCGCAGAGTGAGGAAAAAAGAAAAATGCTGCGGTGATAATGTCGAAACGCTGTCAAACTTTTTGTCAAAAGACTCTTTGGTGATTTGGCAAATCAAAAACTTTAAAAGTAAAAAAGAGCGATTTGAAACACTGAAGGCAAAACCATATAATCCTGATACAAAATTCCTGAGATTTAAAAGGATCAGGGATGTTCAAACCGTTATAGATGCTTTATAAAATAAACATGTCTCAAGATTTATCAGATATAGCGGCGCTGGATTGGCACCTTGAAGTCGGGGCGGATGAAGCGATTGGCGATGCGCCAGTTAACTGGCTTGCCAAAGCGCCTACTTTGTCAAAACCGACGGCGGCTTCAGCTTCTTCGGCGATCAAAACACCAATTTCTGCAGGAACACCAAAGTTCGATCCGCCCAAAGCACAAAAGTCTCTGGAGGTTGCCCCGCCATTGGGCACGGCAGATGCCGCGGTCGAAGCCCGCCGCATTGCGGCAGAATGTGAGGACCTTGAGGCGCTCGAAAAAGCGGTGCGCGCATTTGAAGGTTGCCCGTTAAAACGAACGGCGAAAAATACGGTTTTCTGCGATGGCAATCCAAAAGCCCGCATTATGCTGATTGGCGAGGCCCCGGGCGCGGAAGAGGATAAGATGGGCAAGCCCTTTGTTGGGGCGTCAGGCCAACTGCTGGATAAAATGTTTGGTGCCATTGGGGTTTCGCGCGAAGCTGATGAGGTTGAAAAAGCCATCTATATTTCGAACATCGTATTCTGGCGTCCGCCGGGTAACCGCGCCCCAAGCCCTGCCGAGATTGCTGTCTGCCTGCCGTTTGTCGAACGTCATATCGAAATAGTGAAGCCTGAAATATTAGTTTTTTGTGGCGGCGTGGCAGCCAAGGCCTTGATGGAAACAACCCAAGGCATCACACGCCTGCGTGGAAAATGGTATGACTATGAAACGTCTAAACTGGGCAAAGCTGTGCCGTCTTTGGCGCTTTTTCATCCTTCATATTTGTCGAGATCACCCCAGCAGAAAAAATATGCGTGGCAGGATTTACTGATGATTCAAAAGAAAATGGCCCAATAAGGTCATCTGATTCTCTGGTTTTAAGGTAGGTTTTAGTTGTTTTTTCATAAAAACGATATCTGTTTTTATTCCATGAATACAATCCCTTAAAAACACGGGGCTTGGCATCATCCTCCCAAATAATGCTTTCTGAATTGCAAAAAGCTGTAATTTAAGATAAAAAATAAGTCTATTCGCGAATAAAGAAAATAAAAAGGTGTGCCGTTTGATACAGCATCGCGCTAAAATACTATTTGCTATTGCAGGATTTCTGGTTTTTTTGCTGGGTGCCGGCCTTAAGGCTACGGCGTCGATCACATCACATGTGCCTAGCCCCAAGCCTCATGTTTTTCAGGAACAGGATCAGGCGGGTCCGCTAAAGCCGTTGAATGTTCCATCGGAATTCCTTTCAAAAGAAGATACGAAACTCTATCAAAAAATATTTGCAGTTCAAGAAAGCGGTCAGTGGGATCAGGCAGATAAGCTGATCGGGCGTCTTTCAGACGATGTTTTGATGGGCTATGTTCTTTATCAGCGTTATATGCATCCCGATGCCTATACATCAACCTATCCCGAATTGCAGGCTTGGTTGAAAAAATACCGCGATCACCCGGGCGCCGATGATATCTACAAGATTGCTTCGCGCCGTCACATGAAAGATTACAAGGGACCGTTGAAGCCTCAAACAGGTCTAAAGACAATTGGTGGGCTCGATATTCACGGTAACAGCCGTGCGAAACCATTGCCGGCACAGGGCTACAGTAAATCACAATCTGCCCATGCCTATAAATTGAGCCGTCAGATACAATCTGATCTTGCCAAGGGGCGTCCGACGTCTGCCTGGGAACGTCTTAATACGGACTTTAATAAAAAAGTAATTACAGACGGTGATTTTGATCGTCTTCGTTCCGAGATTGCCCAAAGCTATTTTTATCATGGCAAAGCAGATGAAGCCATGATCCATGCGCGCGAGGCTTTTAAACGCACGGGGGACAAAGCGCCTTTGGCAGGTTGGATTGCGGGCTTGATCAGTTGGCAGAATAATGATCCGGGTCGCGCTGCTGTTTATTTCGAATCTGTTGCAGATACGGTTTATGCATCACCTTGGACAGTTTCGGCAGGGGCCTATTGGGCATACCGTGCGCATAAACAATCGCGCAACCGCTATGCTGCCAAAAAATACCTGAAGGTTGCCGCCGATTACCCCTACACATTCTATGGCATTTTGGCCCACCGCGCGCTTGACCGTAAAAACTATATTTACAGCTGGGATGCAGAAGAATTTCTTGTTGATCATTTCAACACGCTGGAAAAAGACGATGCGGGCCGCCGCGCAATTGCTCTGTTAAAAGTCGGAAAGCGCGACATGGCCGAGGCCGAGCTGAAGCAGATTTACATTCAGCAGGACAGTGATCTCCGTAAAGCTGTCGTGTCACTGGCACACCACTGGAATATGCCGTCATTGTCCCTTCAATTGGCAGGGGCGCTTAAAAATGATGATGGCAGCCTGATGGACCCGTCGCTTTATCCGTCAATGCCATGGAGCCCGAAAGACGGTTTTAAAATCGATCGTGCCCTGATCAAAGCCTTTGTCAGACAGGAATCAAGATTTAACCCCAAGGCGATCAGCCATTCTGGCGCAATTGGCCTGATGCAATTGATGCCGACAACGGCCAAATATATTGCGGGTAAAAGCTTGTCAAAGAGCACTTTGAAAACGCCTGAAGAAAATCTGAGCCTGGGGCAGAAATATATCGGCAGCCTGATGCGTGACCAACGCATTGGTGGCGATTTGTTCAAACTGATGATTTCCTATAATGCGGGTCCGAACCGTATGGCGCGTTGGGCCTCCGAAATCGGTCATGATGATGACCCGCTTTATTTTATCGAGGCGATACCATCGCCAGAAACCCGCGCCTTTGTGGAGCGCGTCATGACCAATTACTGGATATACCGTATCCGTATGGGGCAGGACCTGCCGTCTCTGTCGGATGTTGCCCAGAATAATTGGCCTGTTTATGTGTCGCAAGATTTGCCTGCACGCTTGCAAATGGCATCCAACTGATATTCACCTGAATTTAAGACTTACTTGCTACCCTTAAAGATATTTTAAAGGGGAGACTCCTATGGGATTTCATAGATGTGAATATATAAGCCGGGAAGAGGCAGAGGCAAAAGGGCTGAAATATGCTAAGTACACGAGTAGCTCTGGCGATACGATTATAAATTTTCAATCAGGGCGTAGCTGGCAATTCCCGGATATGGCCGCACTGTATATTGAGCTGGGCTGGGTGCCGCCAAAAGAGTTTATCGAAGACCTTCAATCAGGTGAGATTTTGGACAGCACAAGGATGCAAACCAAATCAATGACGCGTCGGGTTGGCTATCTATCGCCCGAAAAAGATCCGCTGCCGCTTGAAAGGAATCCGATGGTCCCCGAAGGCCTAGAGGATAAGCTAGCGGATATTATATCAAAAGCATCTGACTTTGGTGCTCGACGTAAACAGTACCGGGGCGGTGGTCCGCGACGATAAAAAAATACTGATTTTCTTTTGAATTTTCGTTATATTCTATTTTCATTTATAGAGACGGAGAAAATCTTTAATGTCTGAATTTAAGAATCCCAACGAACTGCGCAATTCATATCTGAATTTTATGAAGAATTTGGGCGCAAAAATTGTCCCATCCAGCAGCCTTTTGCCGGAAAATGACCCGTCGACGCTATTTACAGGCAGTGGTATGCAGCCGATGGTTCCATATCTGTTGGGCCAACCGCATCCCGAAGGCAACCATATTGCCAACGTGCAAAAGTGCCTGCGCACGGTTGATATTGACGAGGTCGGTGACCATTCACATCTGACCCTGTTCGAGATGATCGGACGCTGGGCCTTTCAGGCTGATCCTGCCAAATACAAGAAAGAGCAAATTCAAGCCATCTGGGATTGGCAAGTCGGTGAATTAGGATTGGACCCGAAACACCTCTATATCAGTGTTTATTCAGGCAACAAGGATCTGGATATCGTTAAGGATGAGGATGCGATTTCCATATGGAAAGATTTGTTTGCCAGTGTCGGCGTTGATGCCACGGTTGAAGACAAGCCATATGAATTCGGCGCATCCCGCGGCGGGCGCATTTTCGTATATGATGAAAATGAAAACTGGTGGAGCCGTTCAGGCCCGCCAAAGAATATGCCTGTGGGCGAGCCAGGTGGCCCTGACAGTGAAATGTTCTTTGATTTCCAACCGGACGGAGATGATAAATTGCATCCGGCGGAAGGCGGAGCGCGTTTTGTTGAAATCGGCAATAACGTATTTATGGCCTATCGCCGTAATGATGACGGGTTCGAGCCAATCGCAAAGCCGAACATTGATTACGGCGGAGGGCTGGAGCGTCTGGCATCTGCGGTCAATGGCGATGCTGACATCTATAAAACAGCCTTTTTTACAAACCCCGCTAAAAAGCTGGAGGAATTATCAGGCCGGAAATATACAGATTCAACACGTGAATTCCGTATTATTCTGGACCATTCACGCGCGACGACATTTCTGATCGGCGATGGCGCTGTGCCATCAAACACAGATGCGGGATATATTACACGTCGCCTGATGCGCCGTGCGATTAGAACAGCCCGTAAGATCGGCATTGAGACAGCTTTCATGGCTGATCTGGCGAATGTCTTTATTGATGAATCTGCGGCCTATCCAAATTTGCAGGAGGGGCGCGATAACATTTTACAGGCCATCACTGCCGAGGAAGCAAAATTCCAGAAAACGCTGCAAACGGGCGAGCGTGAAATGCAAAAGCATATGGAGCAAAACGGTAAAGTGACAGGCCGCGATGCTTTCTTTTTCTATGAAACATACGGTTTTCCTAAGGAATTAACCGAAGAATTCCTGGCAGAATACGACCAGAAGATGGTTGAGCCGGAAGGCTTTGAGAAAGCGGCAGACGAGCATTCGGAGAAAAGCCGCACGGCATCTGCCGGAAAATTCGCCGGCGGTCTGGCGGATCATAGTGAGAAAACAACAGCTCTGCATTCGACAACACATCTGATGCTGGCAGCCCTGCAACAGGTTTTGGGCGACCATGTGCACCAAAAGGGCAGTAATATTACGCCTGAACGTGCCCGTTTCGATTTCAACTATGAACAGAAAATGACGGACGAGCAGAAAAAAGCCGTTGAAGAATGGGTGAATGCTGCGATTGATGCCGATGCCAAAATGGAAGTCGTTGTGATGCCGAAACAGCAAGCGATGGATGAAGGCGTAGAAGGCAGCTTTTGGGAGAAATATCCCGATCAGGTGAACGTCTATATCTTTGAAGACAGCAATGGAAAAATCTGGAGCAAAGAGCTGTGCGGCGGCCCGCACGTGGATCAGACATCAGATATTGCCAAGTTCGGTCGCTTTAAAATCAAGAAAGAGGAAAGCTCCTCCGCCGGCGTGCGCCGTATCAAAGCAGTTTTGATTGAGTAGTCTTTATTTTAATTGAGCCGTTTTTTTCTTTTTTGAATGCGTGACCGATGCTGAAATGACGCCTTCATTTTCGCTTAAGGTTAAAGTCCTGTAAAGCAGTTCATCACCATCGATACCGTTCATTAAAAGGGTGGTTTCAGAAGTTGCCAGTATTTTTCTTATTTTCTCGGGCATGGTCTGAACCGTCTCAACAAGATTACTTTTGGCGTCATTAATTTCCTTGCGGCTTTTGGCATTAAATACAGCCTGCAAAGCACGTTCATAGTTATTCAGGGCTTCAATATCATTTTTAAGCATTGCTGTTTTCCTCATTACATCCAATTTTTTGCCATAATACACTGAGAGCGCCCAGCTGTCAAGAAAATTAGATACCCAAGCTCTTGACCTTATGTAAAATATTTGCTATAGTGGCATAGATTTTTAATAAGGAGATTCGAAATGAACTGGAAAAAAGGCGCTTTGGCATTTGCAGCAGGGACAGTATTTGGCGGTGGAGTGATTGCCGTTGGTCTGCAAGACGATAAAATTATACCTGAACGCACAGAATTCACATGCCCGGACCTGAAAATGGATGATGGTGAAACGTTTTCAGATACCGCTATGGGCGAAAATCCATTTACTATAGATTTTGGAACCAATGCAATCTGGTACCAGAATGAAGATGGCCAGTCTGTTGCTGTTGAGGGCTGCCGTAATTATAAAATCACGAACCAGCAGTTTCGGCTGACCACTGGGTTTTAAGAAATAAAATATTGCACTGCCGATTCTATATGTTATAAATGCGCTGGATTAACCTAAAGTATAAGAAAACATAGAGGATATCATGGCAGTACAAAGAACACTTTCTATTATCAAGCCGGACGCAACACGCCGTAACCTGACAGGTGCTATTAACCAGCGCTTTGAAGAAAAAGGCCTGCGCATCGTTGCGCAAAAGCGTATGTGGCTGACAGACGAGCAAGCAAAACAATTCTATGCTGTTCATGCAGAGCGTCCATTTTACGGCGAACTGGTTGACTTCATGACATCCGGCCCGGTTGTAGTTCAGGTTCTGCAAGGTGAAGACGCCGTTGCAAAAAACCGTGAGATTATGGGTGCGACAAACCCTGCAAACGCTGATGACGGCACAATCCGCAAGGACTTTGCTGAAAGCATCGAGGCGAACTCTGTTCACGGTTCTGACAGCGAAGATAATGCAAAAATCGAAGTTGCTTTCTTCTTCTCGGAAACAGAAATCGTCGGTTAATTGCAGCCACATAAGATTTTAAAGGGAGCCTGGTGCTCCCTTTTTTTATTTGCATCCTTTGGCGGCTGCACCTAAGATTCTTTTTGAAAAGAACAAAGGGGAAATAAAAATGTCAGAATTAAAGCTTAGCCCGAAAATCGTTGAATTGATGGTCTCGCATATATGTCACGATTTAGTCAGTCCGGTCGGCGCGATCAGCAACGGTATCGAGTTTATTGAAGAAATGGGCGACAGCGTGGGGGCAGATGCCTTGTCACTGATCAGCAACAGCTGTAATCAGGCTTCTGTCAATTTGCAATGTTTCCGTTTGGCCTATGGTGGTGCTGGCAGCAGCGGGAATATCACATATGGCGACATCCAGTCTGCCTTTGGCAATTATATTGAGGGCGGCCGCGCGAGATTGCATTGGAATATCAATGGCGGCGCAAATATGTTCCCCGAAGGATATATGAAAGTTGTTTTAAACGTTTTGATGATGTCAAAAGAGGCTTTACCTGGAGATGGTGATATTAATGTTGAAAACCTTGATGGTGGAAATGGCGTTAAGATTTCAGTGACCGGCGGGCGTGTCGAGTTGAAAGACGGTGTAGAGGCGGCTTTTACGCACAAGGCTGACGTCGATGATCTGACACCGCGCACTGTTCATGCCTATATGAGCCGTGTTTTTGCCAAGCATTTCGACATCAAACTTGATATGCCGGTGCAAGAGCCGTCTAAAATTGAATTTACCGTCGATTGGTAAAGCCCTTGACATAAGTTTGAATATGTCATAACATCTCCGCGTTCATAACGAAGGAGATCAAAATGAAAATAAAAACACTCGCAATCTCTATGGGTGCAGCATTCTCTTTGGCCGCTTGTGGTCAAATTGATACAGGTGCTGACAACCAGACAGAAATCACGGCAGAAGAACAAACAGCGCAACGCGCACAGTTTGACACGGAAACAGCGAATAATATCCTGTCATGCACAACAGGTACCAAGGCTGAAAGCCGTGAAATGGAGCCGAACTATAAAGGTGAATTTAATCAGGAAAGACTGGATTGGCATAAATCAAAAGTCGAGCGTTGTGTAACGACTGCATCAGGCAACTTTTTTGCGATCACGTATGGTGACAGAGATGGTGAGCTGCGTGGTTCAATAGCACAGCAAATCCACAATGCTGAAATTGCAGCCTATAGCGCAAATACAGCACCGGAATATCCAACAGCGGCGCAACTGTCTGCAACGCTTTCTGCTGCTCGCAAGTAAGTTTGTAGCAAAGTCAGAATTAAAAAACCCCGGTCAAGGCCGGGGTTTTTCTTTAAATTAGATGTCAGGTGATTATGCTGATTCCAGCTCCTCGACCTTTACAGGTTCACGCAGAACATATCCGCGTCCCCAGACTGTTTCGATGCACTGTTCGCCTTCTTTGGAAAGCTTGGCAATTTTTTTGCGTAGCTTGCAAATGAACACGTCAATAATCTTAACTTCAGGCTCGTCCATACCGCCATACAGGTGGTTCAGAAACATTTCCTTGGTCAGTGTTGATCCCTTACGCAAGGATAGCAATTCCATGATACCGTATTCTTTGCCAGTCAGGTGCAAAGGTTTGCTGGCAACGTTAACGGTGCGAGCATCCAAGTTAACCTCGATCGGGCCGGTTGTAATAATGCTTTGCGCGTGACCTTTGGATCTGCGGACAATCGCCTGCAGGCGGGCCATCAGCTCGCGCTTATCGAATGGTTTTGTCAGATAATCATCAGCGCCAAAGCCCAGACCCTTTAATTTGCTATCCAGCTCGGCAAAGCCGGACAGGATCAAAATGGGTGTTTCAACCTTTGAAGCGCGCAGTTTTTTCAATACATCATAACCATCCATATCCGGCAGACCCAGATCCAGAATGATGATGTCGTAATCATATAATTTACCGATCTCAAGGCCTTCTTCGCCCAGATCGGTTGAATCAACAACATAACCTTCCGATTTCAACATCATTTCGATGGTCTGTACGGTTGGCTTATCGTCTTCTACTAACAAAACTCTCATGGTATTTTCCCCTCTTATTGTTATATGTTAACCAAATGTTAGAATCGTTTTAAGGATTCCGCAATTAAACCTACCCTTTTATTAATAAAGGTTAATGGTTAACAACCCGTTAATATTATCACCTGAAACGTTAACTTTTACAAAACAAAAATTTATAAAATCTTTCTAATAAGATAAATGAACTAGCGTGCAAGCGAGCGGCCGCCGTCGACTTTAATGGATGTGCCAGTAACAAAATCATTATCCAGAATGAATTCCACGGCCTGAAGGATCGGTGTGAAACCGGCTTCTTTAGGTATTAACGTTTGGGATAAAACATTCTGGCGATAGTCCGCATCATGTTCAGGTAGAAATTTGACGGGCCCGGGCTGAATGCTGTTCACCCTGAGGATGGGGGCATATTTGACCGCCATCGATTTTGTCAGCGATTCAAGCCCTGCTTTTGTGGAGCAGTAAAGCGCACTTTTCGGGCTGGGACGTTCCGCAAAAATATCAGTCATATTTATGATATTGCCGTTATGTTCGGAATTCTTGCAGCTGTTAAAATATGCCTCGCACAATGCGGCGGGAAACATCATATGGACATTGAAAAACGCCTGATACTGATCGCCTTTCATCTCGGGGAATGGCTGGTCATTTTCGTACATGGATGCGTTGTTTATAATCATATCAACGGGGTTCTGTGTCATATAAGTGCTGATATTTGCGATACTATCATATGTATAGTCCTCGATTTCAATAACCGTCAGGCGGTCATATGATGCAGCAAGGTCTTGCAGTTCATTTGTAATGGTGCGGGTAACGGCATAAACATGTGCACCGCTTTGCAGTGCATGCTGGCTAAGGAACAATCCCAAACGTCGTCCTGCACCCGTGATCAGAAGTTTTTTATTTTGCAAAGATATTTTAACCCGATGTTATGATATAATTGTCAAAATATACATGAGCCTGTATGGAGATCAATATGTATTACCATCTTTCATTAGGAACAAATCTGGAGCCGCAAAAAAATGCGGCGGCGATCCTACACGCTTTGTGTGCGCATTTTGGCGAGGTTGTTATATGCCCTTTCATTGAAACCACGCCCCATAGTATCAAGACTGACAAAATGTTTTTAAATGCTGTGGCGATCGTGAGATCCGATAAAACGCCCGAACAGATAAAGGCGATAACCAACCAGATCGAAGTTTCATTGGGCCGTGATCGATCAGATCCGAATTCTTCCAAAAAAGACCGTGCGGCGGATATTGATATCGAACATGTGGCATCAGATCTGAATTTTAATTATTTCAAAGCCTGTCCCGAGCCCTATATACACGAGGTTTTAAAATGTGATCCGAAAAAACGCACTGATCTGCAAGAATACGGGGTTCCGTATCAAACAGGTATGCAGGTTCTGTCGTTTGATCCCGTATTGCAGCGATTGAAATCGCAACCCTATGCCCCGAAACCGCCGCAAACGCATGTGCGCTTGTTTAAGCCGTAAAATCGCTATAGTCTATTAGGTATGAATTCTATTGCAGATAACATCGAAAAATCATTAAGCCAGATCCAACCCTACAAGCTGTATGGCCGTGTATCCAAAATTCTGGGAATGCTGGTCGAAATCGGCGGGATCGAGCGCGAACTTTCAATTGGGGACCGCGTGATGTTGACCCCATCGGGCACAAAGCCTATTCCCTGTGAAATTATCGGGTTTAAAGACGGGCAGGCGCTGGCGATGCCATTCGGCTCCCTGCAAAGGGTCGGATTGGGATGCAAAGCGGTTGCGGTTTTCAGCGAACCTGTTGTTTATCCATCCCGCAAATGGCTGAGTCGTGTGATCAATGCTTTTGGTGAACCGTTGGATGGTAAGGGGCCCCTTGAAACTGGCGATATGCCTATGGCCTTGCGCGGCGCGCCGCCACCGGCGCATGACCGTAAACGTCTGGGGCCTAAACTTGATTTGGGTGTGCGCGCGATTAATTCTTTCTTATCGACCTGTCAGGGTCAGCGTATGGGTATTTTTGCCGGATCCGGTGTCGGTAAATCGGTTTTGATGTCGATGTTGGCGAAATATACATCAGCAGACATCAGTGTTATCGGCCTGATCGGGGAGCGCGGGCGCGAGGTTCAGGAATTCCTGGAGGATGATCTTGGCGAAGAAGGCCTACGCAAATCTGTTGTGATTGTATCGACATCAGATGAATCTCCGCTTATGCGTCGTCAAGCCGCGTATCTGACGCTGGCTACAGCGGAATATTTCAGAGATCAGGGGCAACAGGTCATGTGCCTGATGGATTCTGTAACGCGTTTTGCGATGGCGCAGCGCGAAATCGGCCTGAGTGCGGGCGAGCCGCCGACATCAAAAGGATATCCACCGACAACTTTTGCCGAACTGCCGAAATTGCTGGAGCGCGCAGGGCCGGGCACGAACGCTCAAGGCGATATCACGGGATATTTCACCGTTCTGGTCGAGGGGGATGATCATAACGAGCCGATATCCGATGCCGTACGCGGCATTCTGGATGGGCATATTGTTCTGGATCGCTCCATTGCCGACCGTGGGCGCTATCCGGCCATCAATATTTTAAAAAGTATTTCACGATCGATGCCGAAATGCCTGACCGAGGAACAGGAAGATCTGGTGCGTCAGGCGCGCGAGATTATTTCGACCTATGAGGATATGGAAGAGCTGATCCGCTTGGGCGCATATCGCCCCGGCAGTGACCCTAAAGTAGACCACGCCATTCAGTTGTACCCGCAAATCGAAACATTCCTGAAACAGCGCCCGACCGAACATATGACGCTTGATCAGGGCTATGATATTTTAAAGGGCATCTTGCGCCCGGGCTCTGCCCAGCCACAAGACGACGGACAAGACGATGGCTGATCTATCCAGCCTGATCCGCCTGCATAAACACGAACTGGATGAAAAACAGCGCCAGATCGGTCTGATGTATGACCAGCTTCAAAAATTGGAAGATCACAAAACCAGAATTCTTGAACGCCGTGAACAGGAGCTGGAAGCTGCAAATAAAAATCCGGAAATGGTGTCTTATACGCTGGCAGGCTTTTTGGATAAGTCCAAACATCAGGAACAGGAAATTAACAGCCATATATTTCAGATGAACCAGAAGATCGAATTGATGCGCGATGATATGCTGGATAGTTTTGCAGAATTAAAAAAATACGAGCTGACGCAAGACCAGCGCCTGAAGCTTGAAGAACAAGAGCGCAAGCTGAAAGAAGGGCGCATGTTTGATGATATCTCCATTGATGGATACAGGCGCCAGCAAGATGATAGTTAGACGCGCAACAATTGATGATGCTGCCGATATCGCCTGGTGCAATATGCGCGGTTGGCAGGTCGGATATCGCGGTATTATGCCCGATGATTTTCTGGATAGTCTTGATCATAGCCAAAGGACAGAAAACTGGCGCAAAAACCTATCTGATGATGGCGATAGTAAATATACGCTGGTCGCCCAGCTTAACGGAAAGGCTGTGGGCTTTGCCACAATTGGGCCATCGCGTGATGGAATGAATGGCTATGACAGCGAACTTTGGGCGATCTATGTCGATCCCGATCACTGGGGGCAGGGGATTGGCCGTGCGCTGTTTGATCGTGTGACCCGCGATTTAAAATCGCGGGGTATTGAAAGTACCTATGTCTGGTGCTTGCGGGATAACCACAAAGGGCGCAAATTCTATGAAGCGATCGGCGGCATGTATTTGGAAGGCATCAGCAAAAAATTCATTTTAAATGAAGAGCCTTATGAGGAAGTGGCCTATGGTTGGCGTGACTTATAATCCTTCTTCCGCCTGACGTTTGCGTTCAAAGGTGCGCAGCTTGCTGACAAAGGTATTGAATTCGGCAACGACTTCGCGGTCGAATTCCGTGCGCAGATCAGAGTCTTTAATTTGTTCGCGAATATTTGAAATGGTGACTTGTCCGGCCTCGTTCAAATGCTGGGGATTATAAAAATTCTTGCTCATCACATCATTCATATGCAACAGGCGTTTCAGCATGATTTTATAAAGGGCCTTGGCGGGTTTATCCATGGTGTCGATATAACGTTCGATATCGCGTTGGGACAGGGTGACGACTGTGCTGCCTTCCAGCGCACGGGCACTGGCCGTGCGTGTTTTCGGATCGGCGAAAAAGGCAAGTTCGCCAATAATTTCACCGGCACCGGCCACCGATACGCGTCGGTCTTTTCCATCTGAATCGGTGCGGTATATTTCGATGCTTCCGTTTTCAATGAAAAAGGCGCGGGCCGCTTCGTCCCCTTCGTGCATTAAAACCTCGCCAGCGGCGACAAATTTACGTGCTAATATCTTATTCATGCGGCTTTGTTCCTTGTAAAGCTGAGGAAGATATCTTCAAGATCGCTTTCCTGCGTTGAAATATCACGGATCGACAGGCCTGCCGAACTTAAAAGCCCAAGCATTTCCTGCACGGATGTCTTGTTACTATGATAGCTGAGCCTGATCTGGGTGTCGTCAATTTTTTCAACATTATATGCTGACAAAGCATCCGGAATGTTGTCGATCTCTTTTTCGAAGGTTACATACATGTCTTTCAGATCAAGCTGCTTTAACAGATCCGATTTGCTTTTGTTCGCAACGATTTCACCGTGGTTGATGATGGCAATACGATCGCACAGCTCTTCAGCCTCCTTCAGATAGTGGGTGGTCAAAACGATCGTAACACCTTTTTCATTAAGCGCGCGGACGGCATCCCACAGCCCCTGGCGCAATTCTATATCAACACCTGCTGTTGGCTCGTCGAGAATCAGAACAGGCGGGCTATGGACCATGGCCTTGGCCACCATCAAACGGCGTTTCATGCCGCCTGACAGCGTGCGTGAATAGGCATCGGCCTTATCCATTAATCCGACCAGATTTAACAGTCCGTCTGTGTAACGCTCGCCTTTCGGCACGCCGTATAATCCGGCCTGAACCCCCAGAATTTCACGCGGGCTGAAAAACGCATCCAGCGATATTTCCTGCGGGACGATTCCGATGGCGCCGCGTGCATTGCGTGGATCTTTATCAATATCGATTCCCCATATTTTGGCGGTTCCGCCGGTTTTCATGACCATGCCGGCCAGAATATTGATAAAAGTCGACTTTCCGGCCCCGTTTGGCCCCAATAGACCGAAAATAGATCCGCGCGGTACGTTCAGGTTGATCGATTTCAAGGCATGCTTTGATTCGCCTTTGCCTTCGGCACGGTAGGTTTTATCAAGGCCTTGGGCTTCAATGGCGTAATCGGGAAGGGATGATGACATTTTTTTGACTTTCTTGTTTCAAAAGCAGTATAAAAAACCAAACATCGCTTGACAAGCGCTTGATTCTTGCGTAATTATGTCCCCCGAACGAATAAGATATTTGGAGAATTATAGTGAAACGCACATTTCAGCCCAGCCGTCTAGTCCGCAAGCGCCGTCACGGGTTCCGCTCGCGCATGGCAACAGTTGGTGGACGCAAGATTCTTGCACGCCGCAGAGCCAAAGGCCGCAAGGTTTTGAGCGCTTAAGGACATCTATGCGCCTTGGCCGCCTCAAAAAACGGCATCAATTTCTGGATATTCAAAATAACGGTCACAAAGCCATTACAAAAAGCTTTGTGATCTTTTGTCGTTTTGATTTTATTCCGACACAAATGCAAGATTTTCAGGAATACGACATGCTGTCAGGTTTCACTGTGACCAAAAAACTGGGCAAGGCCGTCACGCGCAATCGTATTAAGCGCCGTTTGCGCGCCGTGATGGATCAAATGTTGCCGGATGCACCCGACGTTTTCAAGGATTCGGGCCTTGTTGTGATTGGCCGCCCGTCAGCCCTGACCGAAGATTTCAAAAGCCTTTGCGCTGAAACTGAAAAGGTTTTGAATTGGCTGAGGAAACAAAAATGAAATTCTTTCTGACATTGCCGATCCGTTTTTATCAGATCTTTATATCCCCTTGGTTTGCCCCAAGCTGCCGTTTCATGCCGACGTGCTCGCAATACGGGCGCGAGGCTGTTGAAACACACGGCATTATAAAAGGCGGCTATCTGACATTGCGCCGCATCTTGCGATGTCATCCATGGGGCGGGTGCGGACACGACCCTGTTCCGCCCAAATGATTTGACGCTGGCGGTAACTTCCTATACAACAGGCACTGTCTAAAAAACAGCAAGAGCAAGTACCATGATGAATCGTCATCCCCGCAATCAGCAGGATCCGGACCAAAATAAACGTATGATGATTGCGATCGTTTTATCGCTTCTGATTCTTTTTGGATATCACTATTTTTTCGAACGTCCACGTATCGAGGCCATGCAAGCGCGTGAAGCCGCAAAACAAAACGCAGAATTGCAAAAATCGCTGGATCAGACGGAAACGCAGATTGTCGCAGACGAAGATGTGAAGACTTATACGCGCGATGAAGTTATGGCCCGCGGCGGACGTGTAACAATCAAAAATGACAAGATCGAAGGCTCGATGCCGCTGACCGGTACGCGTATTGACGATATTCGCCTGTTAGAGCATTACGAGACGGTTGAACGCGTAAATCCTGTTGCCTTGTTCTCGCCATCAGGCACTGAAAAACCGTATTATGCAGAATTCGGATTTATTGCTGAAAACGACAGCGTTAATGTGCCGTCCGAAACAACCAACTGGCAGCTTGCATCTGAAAACAGCCAGTTGACGCAGGATCAGCCGATCATTCTGCGCTGGGATAACGGGCAGGGGCTGACGTTCGAACGCAAAATAGCATTGGATCAATATTACCTGTTTACAATCACCGATCGCGTCATTAACGGCGGTGAAAATGCAGTGACCTTATATCCCTATCAGCTGTTGTCACGCAAAGGGCTGCCAAAAGATTTTGTCGATTTCTTTATTCTTCATCAGGGCCCGATCAGCTTTAGCGACGGCGAGCTGGAGGAGCTGTCCTACAGCGATCTAGAAGAAGAGCAAACATTCAAAAATAAAGGCGGCTGGATCGGTTTTACTGATAAATACTGGTTTGCCAGCATCATTCAGGATGAAACTGAAACTTACAAGGCGCGCTTTACACAGAGCGGGCCAAATGATCCGCAACAGGCAAGATATCAGGCTGACGTATTGGCCGAACCGATGACCATTTTGCCGAATAGCGCTGAGGAAACATCATATCGCATGTTCGCGGGGGAAAAGAAATTGGATATCCTAAGCTCCTACAGCGATCAACCGGGCCTCAGAAATCTGGACCTTTCGATTGACTTCGGGATATGGGCGATTATTACAAAGCCGTTTTATCTGGCCTTGAATTTCTTGTCCGAAACTTTTGGTCATGTTGCCTGGGGTATTATTATCCTGACAGTTCTGCTGCGTCTGGCTTTGTTCCCACTGAACAGCAAGTCATTCAAATCTATGGCGGCAATGAAAAAGGTTTCCCCGAAACTGAAAGAAATTCAGGAACAGCACAAAGGCGATACGCAGACCATGCAGATGAAAATCATGGAGCTGTATCAAAAGGAAAAGGTCAACCCACTCAGTGGCTGCTGGCCGATGCTGTTGCAGATTCCGATTTTCTTTGCCCTTTATAAGGTTGTGATGCTGGATATTGATATGCGCCACGCGCCGTTCCCGGGCTGGATTGATGATATGTCTGTTATGGACCCGACCAGTGTCTTTAACCTGTTTGGTCTATTGCCATACGACGTGCCGGGTTTTCTGATGATTGGTGCATGGCCGGTTTTGATGGGGATGACTATGGCGGCACAGCGCCGTTTAAACCCGCCGCCGTCTGACCCGATGCAGGCCAAGATGATGAAATTCATGCCATGGTTCTTTATGTTCATATTGGCAAAATTTGCAGCGGGGCTTGTCATTTACTGGACGTGGTCAAACTTCCTGGGTCTGCTGCAGCAATATACCATTATGCGCCGCGAAGGGGTCGAGGTCTCGCTGATCAAAGGCTATAAAAAAGCGCCTGTAGACGACAAAAAAGATGACGATGACAAATAACATCGAATTTACAAAATCGCAGATTGAAACCGGACGTAAAATATTCGTTGGCGATTGTGATTTTGTCGCAGGTGTTACCAGCCTCGGTAACTTGATCCCGATGAGCCTGCCTGAAGTCGCCTTTGCCGGACGTTCAAATGTCGGAAAGTCATCCCTGATCAATGCGCTGACCAATCGCAAGATGCTGGCGCGCACATCGCATACACCTGGTCGCACGCAACAATTGAATTTTTTCAATCTCGGCGGGCATATGTTTATTGTCGATCTGCCGGGCTATGGCTATGCGCGCGCGGCAAAAACCAAGGTTAAATCCTGGAATGATCTGATCCGCAAATATTTGCGGGGCCGCCAGACCCTTCAACGTGTCTGTCTTTTAATTGACAGTCGCCATGGGTTCAAGGAGGTCGATACCGAAATCATGGATATGCTGGATGACGTCGCGGTGACATATATGATCATTCTGACCAAGATAGATAAGGTTAAGAATGCGGAGCTTGAAAAATGTGTGGCAGGCATACAGGCCGAGTTGAAAAAAAGGCCGGCAGCCTATCCATTTATATTTAAAACCAGTTCAGCCAAAGACCTCGGCATTGCCGAGGTTCGCGCCGAGCTGGTTAAATTTGCAGATCAGTGATGATTTTTTAACTTTTATCATGCACACTGTTACCAGAATTATTGTCTAAGGGAGGACTTAAAATGACAAATATCGCAGCAATGATGCAAAAAGCACAACAGATGAAAGAGCGCATGGGCGCAATGCAGGCGGAAGTCATGCAGATGGATATTCCCGGCGAGGCCGGCGGCGGTCTGGTTAAGGTTGCCACAAACGGCAAGGGCGAGGTCAGAATGATTGACATTCAAAAAGACCTGTTGAACCCCGATGACAAGGAAATGATTGAAGACTTGATTACGGCGGCAATTAACGATTCACGTAACCGTGCCGAGCAGATCATTACAGAAAAAACACAAAAAATTATGAGTGATCTGGGACTGCCTACCGACGGCAGCCTGCCAATGTAATCCTTTCTTTATAAATTAAAGTCAGGCGGCGTCACATCGTCGCTCATGGATTGAAATACATGTCGCTCCTTGTTTCTAGCCTGATCATTAATTTATTTCGAAATCAGAATATAAAAGCGAAGTTTGGAGAAAAGGAAGGCCGACATTATGTGTCGGCCTTTTTTATTGAAGCGATAGGGGAATCGCAGTATCAATAGATATGCGATTAACATCTTGGAATATCAACTCTGTACGACTGCGTGCGCCTTTGCTGGCTGAAATTGCCGAATATACAAAATCAGACATCATATGTTTGCAGGAAACAAAGACGCCTGACGAGTTTTTCCCACATGACGAAATTGAGGCTATGGGCTTCAAACACCGTGCCTTCACAGGTATGAAAAGCTATAACGGGGTTGCGATTTTATCTAAATATCCGCTGGAAGATGTGCGAATTGAACACCGTTGTGAAAATGCCGACTGCCGCCACATCGCCGCGCGCGTTATCAAAGACGGTAAGGAAGTTTTTGACCTGCATAATCTTTATATCCCCGCTGGAGGGTACGAGCCGGACCCTGTCGCGAACGACAAATTCAAACATAAACTTGATTTTGTAGACGAGCTGACGGAATGGTTTCCTGCCAATCACAAGAAATCTGAAAAAATGGTTGTTGTGGGTGATTTAAACATCGCCCCTCGTGAAAACGATGTCTGGGATCATAAAAAGATGCTCAAGGTGGTTTCGCACACACCTGTCGAGGTTGAAAAATTTACAGCGTTCCAGAATGCTATGGATTGGGTCGACAGCGCGCGCGAGTTCTACCCTGATGATCAAAAGCTATATACATGGTGGAGCTATCGCGCCAAAGACTGGGCGGCGGCTGACAAGGGCCGTAGACTGGATCATATCTGGGTCACGCAACCTTTGAAAAAACATTTAAAAGGGCATAGCGTCTTAAAAGATGCCCGCGGGTGGGATCGTCCCAGCGACCATGCCCCTTTGACAACGGAGTTTGATTTATGATTGAAACAGAACAGAAAATTATCCTGTCACGCGAATCTCTTGAGGATGTGTTCAATAAACTGGCGCCGTCAGAATTCAAACGCAAGCACCATCCGCGTGCATATTTCGATACGCTGGATATGCAACTGCATCATCGTAAGGCAGCTTTGCGTATTCAGAAAAAGAGCAGCGGCGGTTTCAAACAAACAATAAAAGCCGCGCATGCTGATCAGGGAGATTCACTGGTAAGATCGGAATGGGACATGGCGATCGCAAATGATCATCCCGATTTCTCCGTTATAGATAATCCGGACATTTTAAAAATTCTTGCCGATGTCGATTCCAAAAAGATGGTCCATATATTCACGTCAGATGTAAAACGCCGCTTTTTTGATATTGATGTGCCAGGCAAGGGCATTGTCGAAGTCGCTTTTGATTTGGGCGAAATATATTTGCCGAACGGCGATATTCGCGAGGAGCTTTGCGAGATCGAAGTCGAACTGAAATCCGGCAACGAGAGTGCGATTGATGATGTTGTCGCCCGTATCCTTGATATGGCGGCTGATGCCAAGGTGTCAAAAAGCAGCAAAGCTGAACGCGGTTTTAATTTATATCAAAAACACCGCCTGTAAACCTCCCGTAAATTTTTTGAAATTTTTACTGGCGCTTTGAAGAATCTGTGATATATATAAGTCACTTATTTCCCTTAAATTGTTAGCTTAAATTTCCCGCAAAGGGGTAACGGCTAATAAGAGAAGGGATTAGACCACAAATCCCGAGGGCGTTTGCTCAAGCAGCCGTAAGGCGGTAGCAAGAACAAAAAGCCCGACGACGCATTTGTGTTTTTTAAGTAGGAGCGTAGCTCAATTGGTAGAGTACCGGTCTCCAAAACCGGGGGTTGTGGGTTCGAGCCCCTCCGCTCCTGCCATTAGTTTCCATCGTTCGCTCGATGGCTGTGTCAGATTATCGCTCGTGTATGTTGAATACACCTCACGAAAATCTTCCTCGCCACGAACAAACGCTGTTTACTAAGAGTTAATTGAAAAGGATTTGATTATGTCGAAGAACGTAACGCAATTTTTTAAAGAGGTTAAACAGGAAGGTAAAAAAGTTACCTGGCCTGGCCGCAAGGAAGTTACCGTCACGACAATAATCGTATTTATCATGGTCATATTCATTGCGATGTATCTGATGTTTGCAGATTGGGTGATCGCAGGTGTGATCGAATGGATTTTAGGTGTTGGAAACTAAGCTAAAGAATAAGGATTTTTAAAATGGCTCACCGTTGGTATGTAGTTCACGTTTATTCAGGTTTCGAGAATAAGGTTGCCGAAGCAATCAAGCAGAATGCGAAAAAACGCAAACTGGAAGAAGCAATCGAAGAAATTATGGTGCCGACCGAAGAAGTGATCGAGGTTCGCCGTGGCCAGCGCGTGAATGCAGAACAAAAATATTTCCCGGGCTATGTCCTTGTGAAAATGGACCTGACTGACGAAGCATGGCATTTGGTTAAAGATACACCAAAGGTAACAGGCTTTTTGGGCGCCGCAAACAAGCCGCAGCCGATTTCACAAAAAGAAGCCGAACGTTTGATCAAACAGATGGAAGAGGGCGCTGAAAAGCCACGTTCGACCGTTATGTTCGATGTCGGCGAAACGGTCAAAGTTATCGACGGTCCGTTCAATTCATTCAGCGGTACGGTTGAAGAAGTAGACGAAGAGCGTAGCCGCTTGAAAGTGCTGGTTTCGATCTTTGGTCGTGCAACACCGGTTGAACTGGAATTCAGCCAGGTTGATAAAACCGCTTAATTCAATAAAAATCAGAGAATCGTCTTGAATTATAGTGCGCTTTCTGTATAGTGCGCGAGTACCTATGGGTACGATTCGGTGTGGAAGGCTATGTATCAAAGTCCAAATACGGCCATACCACGCGACCTAAAACTTAATATGTTAGGAGAATAACATGGCAAAAAAGATAGACCGCGTCCTGAAGCTTCAGGTCCCTGCGGGTAAAGCAAACCCATCCCCACCCATCGGTCCTGCCCTGGGTCAGGTTGGTGTGAACATCATGGAATTTTGTAAAGCCTTTAATGCGCAAACTCAGGAAATGGAACCTGGTATGCCGTTGCCGACTGTTATTACAGTTTACGGTGACCGCAGCTTTACATTTGAAATTAAAACAGCGCCAGCTAGCTATTACCTTAAAAAGGCTGCCAAGGTCCAAAAAGGATCAGGTACAGTCGGTAAGGGGCCGGCAATTGGTAAAGTCACAATGAAACAAGTTCGTGAAATTGCCGAAGCTAAGATGAAAGATTTGAACGCTCACGACGTTGATCAGGCCGCGAAGATTATCGCCGGTTCTGCACGTTCAATGGGAATTGAGGTAGCATAAGATGGCAAAAGCAGGAAAAAGAATTCGCAAAATCCGTGAAGGTCTGGATCGTACGACAACCTACAATCTGACAGACGCGGTAAAATCAGTTCAGGAATTTTCGAACACGAAATTCGACGAAACTGTTGAAATTTGCATGAACCTTGGCGTTGACCCGAAACACTCGGACCAGATCGTCCGCGGTATGGTTCAATTGCCGAACGGTACAGGTAAAACAATCCGCGTTGCGGTTTTTGCGCGTGATGCAAAGGCTGACGAAGCCAAAAAGGCCGGCGCTGACATCGTCGGAGCCGAAGACCTGATGGAATCAATTCAAAAGGGTAACATGGATTTTGATCGCGTTATTGCGACACCTGACATGATGCCATTGGTTGGCCGTTTGGGTCAGGTTCTGGGTCCGAAAGGCCTGATGCCGAACCCGAAACTGGGTACGGTTACACCTGATGTTGAGAAAGCTGTTAAAGCTGCCAAAGGCGGCGCTGTTGAATTCCGTGCTGAAAAAGCCGGTATCGTACACGCTGGTGTTGGCAAAGTCAGCTTTGGCCAGCAGAAGCTGGAAGAAAATATCCGCGCATTTGTCAGTGCTATTGTGAAAGCAAAGCCATCAGGCGCGAAAGGTACATACGTTAGAAAAGTGACTCTGACATCTACAATGGGCCCAGGCCTGAATGTTGATGTTGCGGATGCAACTGCAGCGTAAGTAATTTTGTCCGGTTGTTAAAAGCCGGACAAATGTTCCTGTCCAAGACTACAGGTGCCCAAAAGATTTTTAATTCAAGGGTTTAAAATTGGCCTGTATAGATAGTGGAATAAAGAGTTAAAAGACGTTTATCGCGTTTCAAGACTTTGATTTCCGGGCAGGGTCGTAAGATTTACAGATGTAATGGTTTGATCTGTAAATCAAGTGCAACCCGACGGGGGATAAAACCCTTGTCACAACAAACGGAGAAGTGTCCGTGAATCGTGCACAAAAGAAAGAAGCCGTTGAAGCTCTCGCAAAGACGTTTGAAGCGTCTGAGACAATTGTTTTGGCCCATAACGAAGGCCTGACAGTTGCCCAGATGTCTGAATTGCGTTCTAAAATGCGTGAAGCTGGCGGTCAAATCAAAGTCGTTAAAAACCGTTTGGCACAGCGTGCTATCCAGGAAAGCAAATTTGCTGGTCTTGGCGAACAATTCAAGGGGCCTGTTGTTATGGCGTCATCGGAAAACCCGGTGCCGGCTGCAAAGATTGCTTATGAGTTCGCAAAAGAGAACAAAAAATTTGTAATCTTTGCTGGTGGTATGGGCGAAACACAGCTTGATCAAAGTGGCGTCGAGGCCTTGGCCAAAATGCCGTCTCTGGACGAGTTGCGTGGGAAAATTATCGGTGTTATTTCTGCACCGGCCCAAAAACTGGCTGCTATAACGCAGGCCCCAGCTGGACAGCTGGCCCGTGTTATTAAGGCCTATGCCGACAAAGGCTGATAGCTAAAGCGTGTTAATGGTTAAACGCAAACTAAAGTAAACGATAAAAAGCATATAGGAGAAAAAATCATGGCTGATATCGAAAAAATTGCTGATCAACTGTCTGAACTGACAGTAATGGAAGCAGCTGAACTGTCTAAACTTCTTGAAGAAAAGTGGGGCGTTTCTGCTGCTGCTCCAGTTGCTGTTGCTGCTGCTGGCGCTGCTGCCGGTGGTGATGCTGCTGCTGAAAAAGACGAATTTGATGTTGTTCTGGCCTCTGCCGGCGCACAAAAAATCAACGTCATTAAAGAAGTGCGCTCAATCACAGGTCTGGGCTTGAAAGAAGCCAAAGATCTGGTTGAAGGCGCACCAAAGCCAGTTAAAGAAGGCGTTGCGAAAGCAGAAGCTGAAGAAATGAAGAAGAAGCTTGAAGAGGCCGGCGCTACAGTCGAGCTGAAGTAAGCTTTTTGAAATTTCGGAAAATATATCTTGATAATTTTCTGAAATTCAGTATTTAAAGGTAGGGCGATCTGTAAGGTTTACAGGTCGCCATTACCGACAAAAGACCGAAAATAAGGTCTAATTAAGGTAAGCGGGCAAATAAGGAGCACTTTGAGTGGTCTTTGAAAATTAGAATTTTAAAAGGTTACCGCACGGAGCGATGGTTTCGGCGCAGGTGACCTTATTGGCGTTTTTACGCCGCAAATACTGGCGAAAGTTTGAAAGCTTTCGGAATTTAAACTAAGGGAACAGATAGACATGAGCGCACAGGCATCAAAATCAAAAAAACCAGCACGTTTTTCACAAAGCTATACAGGCCGTAAACGTGTACGCCGCAGTTTCGGACGTATTGAAGAAATTTGCGAAATGCCAAACCTGATCGAGGTTCAAAAGGAATCATACGAAAAATTCCTGCAAATCGGCATTCCGGGCGAGGAACGCGCGCCAGAAGGACTGCAGGAAGTATTCCAATCAGTCTTCCCGATCCATGATTTCTCGGACCGTGCGCAAATTGATTTTGTGAAGTACGAATTTGAAGAGCCTAAATACGACGTTGATGAATGTCAGCAGCGCGACATGACATTCGCCGCGCCTTGCCGCGTGACATTGCGCTTGTCGGTTTTTGATGTTGACGAGGATACAGGCTTGAAGTCGATCCGCGACATCAAGGAGCAGGACGTCTATATGGTCGATATGCCGATGATGACAGAAAACGGTACGTTCGTAGTAAACGGTACTGAGCGTGTTATCGTATCGCAGATGCACCGTAGCCCGGGTGTGTTCTTTGACCATGACAGCGGTAAAACACACGCATCTGGTAAATATCTGTTTGCAGCCCGCGTGATCCCTTACCGTGGATCTTGGCTGGATTTTGAATTTGACCCGAAAGACATTCTGAACGTTCGTATCGACCGTCGTCGCAAATTGCCGGTGACAACATTCCTGTTGGCGCTGGATAACGAAGAATCTGCAAAATACCGTGCCAAGCAGATCGAAAAAGGTGAAGAAGTAGACGTGACCAAAATTCAAGGTATGTCAAAGCAGGAAATCTTCAGCCTGTTCTATGGTGCGAATGAATTTGAAAACACAGCTAAGGGCTGGAAAACATCTTATGATGCCGAGCGTTACCGCGGTATCAAACTGGTTTACGATCTGGTTGATGCCAAAGGCGGAAAAGTTGTTGCCGAAGCCGGTACAAAAATCACAGCCCGCAAAGCGAAAAAGCTGGAAGAAGACGGTCTGAAAGAACAGCTGATTACAGCTGAAGAAATGAACGGATCCTATCTGGCCGAAGACATCACCGATAAAGAAACAGGTGAAGTTGCTTTTGAAGCCGGTGACGAGCTGGATAAAAAAGCTTTCGCTAAGCTCGAGAAAATGGGCGTTACTAAAATCAAGCTTTTGGCAATTGATAACATTAACATCGGCCCTTATCTGCCCGTCACAATGAATGCGGATAAATGTAAAAACCGTGAAGATGCGCTGGTTGATATCTACCGCGTTATGCGCCCGGGCGAGCCGCCAACACTGGAATCTGCAGATGCATTGTTCCAAGGCCTGTTCTTTGACGCTGACCGTTATGACCTGTCACCTGTAGGTCGTGTGAAAATGAATTCACGTCTGGGCCTGGAAACAGATGATCAGATGCGCATCCTACGCAAGGAAGACATCATTGAAATCCTGCGCACATTGCTGGATTTGAAAGACGGTAAAGGCGAGGTGGACGATATTGACCACCTTGGTAACCGCCGCGTCCGTTCTGTTGGTGAATTGATGGAAAACCAGTTCCGCGTTGGTCTGCTGCGTATGGAACGCGCGATCCGCGAGCGTATGTCTTCTGTTGATATCGATACAGCAATGCCGCACGATCTGATCAACGCAAAACCGGCAGCAGCGGCTGTCCGCGAATTCTTCGGATCATCACAGTTGTCACAGTTTATGGACCAGACAAACCCGCTGTCTGAAATTACACACAAACGCCGTTTGTCGGCGCTTGGACCGGGTGGTTTGACACGTGAACGCGCAGGCTTTGAAGTCCGCGACGTACACCCGACACACTATGGTCGTATCTGTCCGATTGAAACACCGGAAGGCCCGAACATTGGTCTGATTAACTCGCTGTCGACTTTTGCGCGTATCAACCAATACGGCTTTATCGAAAGCCCGTACCGTAAAGTTGAAAACGGCAAAGTGACTGACGAAGTTGTTTACCTGTCTGCGATGCAGGAAGGTAAATACACAATCGCCCAGGCCAACGCAGAAGTTGATGATAAAGGCAAACTGGTAACAGATCTTGTGTCTTGCCGTATCAACGGTGAAAACATGATGGTTTCAAAAGACCAGGTTAATATGATTGACGTATCGCCAAAACAGATGGTTTCTGTTGCGGCGGCTTTGATCCCGTTCCTTGAAAATGACGATGCGAACCGCGCCCTGATGGGATCGAACATGCAACGTCAAGCCGTGCCGCTGCTGCAAGCAGATGCGCCGCTGGTTGGAACAGGTATGGAAGTTACAGTTGCGAAAGACTCGGGTGCTGCGATTGGTGCACGCCGTACGGGTATCGTCAACTCGGTTGATGCCAACCGTATCGTTATTCACGCGACAGAGGAAAAAGATTCTTCGAAATCAACAGTTGATGTTTATTCTTTGAAGAAATTCCAGCGCTCGAACCAGAATACCTGCATTAACCAGCGCCCGCTGGTTAAGGTTGGCGACAAGATTATGGCCGGCGATATTATCGCTGACGGTCCGTCGACAGATCTGGGTGAATTGGCCTTGGGTCGTAACGTTCTATGTGCCTTCATGCCTTGGAACGGTTATAACTTCGAGGATTCTATCCTGCTGTCAGAGCGTATTGTGAAAGATGACGTTTATACTTCGATCCACATTGAAGAATACGAAGTCATGGCCCGCGATACAAAACTGGGTCAGGAAGATATCACACGCGATATTCCGAACGTTGGTGAAGAAGCTCTGCGTAATCTGGATGAAGCGGGTATTATCTATGTAGGTGCCGAAGTACACCCTGGCGATATTCTAGTTGGTAAAGTTACACCAAAGGGTGAAAGCCCGATGACACCGGAAGAAAAACTTCTGCGTGCGATCTTTGGTGAAAAAGCCTCTGACGTTAAAGATACATCGCTTCGTCTGCCCCCGGGTGGTTCAGGTACGATTGTTGAAGTTCGCGTCTTTAACCGCCGCGGCGTTGAAAAAGATCAACGTGCGATGGCGATTGAACGTGAAGAAATCGAACGTCTGGCAAAAGACCGTGATGACGAACGCCGCATTTACGAAGGTGGTTTCTATGGATCATTGCGCAAGATGCTGAAAGGCGAAACATTGTCGAAAGCAATCGCAGGTCTGAAGAAGGGCACCAAGCTGTCTGCCGAAGATCTGGAAGGCTTGTCTTACGGCGATCTGCGCAAGGTTGTCGTCGAGAAAGACAAGACCATGGAATCAATCGAAGACATGGGCACTACATTCGACAAGCAAATCAATGATCTGAATGATCGCTTTGAAAACAAAGTTGAAAAACTTCAGCGTGGTGACGAAATGCTGCCGGGCGTGATGAAGATGGTTAAAGTCTTCGTTGCTGTTAAGCGTAAAATGCAGCCGGGTGATAAAATGGCCGGTCGTCACGGTAACAAAGGTGTGGTTTCCCGCATTATGGCGCAAGAAGATATGCCATATCTGGAAGACGGCACACCGGTTGATATCGTTTTGAACCCGCTGGGTGTTCCATCGCGTATGAACGTCGGTCAGATTTTGGAAACGCATCTGGGTTGGGCATCTGCGCAGCTTGGTAAGCAGATCAGCGACGTTCTGGAGAGCTATCACCACGCTGTGAAGTCGAAAGACAAATCAACAGCTGAAAAAGATCGTAAGCAGCTTGATAAAGTTCTGAAGACAGCCTACGGCGATGATACATACAATCAGGATGTAAAATCACTGAATGATGACGAACTGATCGAAATGGCAGGCAACCTGCGTAAAGGTGTTCCGATGGCAACGCCGGTATTCGACGGTGCGCATGAAGAAGACCTGAACAAGGCTTTGGAAAGTGCGGGGCTGCATACATCCGGTCAGGTTACATTGATTGATGGCCGTACAGGCGAGAAATTCGAACGTCAGGTTACAGTTGGATACATGTATATGTTGAAACTGCACCACTTGGTGGACGAGAAAATTCACGCCCGTTCAATCGGTCCGTACTCTCTGGTTACGCAGCAGCCTCTGGGTGGTAAGGCCCAGTTCGGTGGTCAGCGCTTTGGAGAGATGGAAGTTTGGGCGCTGCAGGCCTACGGTGCAGCCTATACGCTGCAGGAAATGTTGACCGTGAAATCGGATGACGTTGCCGGCCGTACCAAAGCCTATGAATCAATCGTTCGCGGTGATGATACGTTCGAAATCGGTATCCCTGAATCCTTCAACGTCCTGATCAAGGAATTGAAGTCGCTGGGTCTGAACGTCGATCTGAAACAAAGCGGAATGTAATATACAAACCCCCGTGCGATGTCACGGGGGATTTTAAACAGAATAAAAATATTAAGGCGCACTAAGGAGCATAAAATGAATGAAGTCATGAACCTTTTCGGACAAGTTAGCGGACCGCAAAGTTTTGATCAGATCCGGATCTCGATTGCGAGCCCTGAGCAGGTCTTGTCTTGGTCTTACGGTGAAATCAAAAAGCCGGAGACAATTAACTACCGTACATTCAAACCTGAAAAAGGTGGTCTGTTCTGTGCGCAAATCTTTGGCCCAATCAAAGATTACGAATGCTTGTGTGGTAAATACAAGCGCATGAAATATAAAGGTATTATCTGTGAAAAATGTGGTGTTGAAGTCACATTGTCAAAAGTCCGTCGCGACCGTATGGGCCACATTGATCTGGCATCACCTGTTGCACACATCTGGTTCCTGAAGTCTCTGCCAAGCCGTATCGGTTTGATGGCTGACATGACATTGAAAGAGCTGGAAAAGGTTCTGTATTTCGAAAGCTATGTCGTTGTCGAACCCGGTATGACACCGCTGAAGAAATTCCAGATGCTGACTGAAGAAGAGTATATGGATGCGCAGGACGAGCATGGTGAAGAAGCCTTCCGTGCCGGTATTGGTGCCGAAGCACTGAAAGAAATCATGGCTGACATCAATCTGGAAGAAGAAAAGAAAAAGATTGAAGAAGACCTGGAAGAAACAGGATCGGAAGCCAAGCGCAAGAAACTGATCAAGCGTCTGAAATTGGTTGATGCCTTTATCACATCAGGCGCACGCCCTGAATGGATGATCATGGATATCGTTCCGGTTATTCCACCAGAGCTTCGCCCGTTGGTTCCGCTGGATGGTGGTCGTTTTGCGACATCCGATCTAAACGATCTGTACCGCCGCGTTATCAACCGTAACAACCGTTTGCGCCGTCTGATCGAACTGCGCGCGCCCGATATTATCGTGCGTAACGAAAAACGTATGTTACAAGAATCTGTTGATGCGCTGTTTGATAACGGTCGTCGCGGCCGCACCATTACAGGTGCCAACCGTCGCCCGCTGAAATCACTTTCAGATATGCTGAAAGGTAAGCAAGGTCGCTTCCGTCAGAACCTTCTTGGTAAGCGTGTTGACTATTCAGGTCGTTCGGTTATTACCGTGGGTCCGGAATTGAAACTGCACCAGTGTGGTCTACCAAAGAAAATGGCTTTGGAATTGTTCAAGCCGTTTATCTATAACAAGCTTGAGCTGTACGGTATGGCGACAACAATTAAAGCCGCCAAGAAAATGGTTGAAAAGCAACGCCCAGAGGTTTGGGATATCCTGGAAGAAGTGATCCGCGAGCATCCGGTTCTGTTGAACCGTGCGCCGACACTGCACCGTCTTGGTATTCAAGCCTTCGAACCTGTATTGATTGAAGGTAAGGCGATCCAGTTGCACCCATTGGTATGTACAGCCTTTAACGCTGACTTTGATGGTGACCAGATGGCCGTTCACGTGCCGCTGTCAGTCGAAGCACAGCTTGAAGCCCGCGTTCTGATGATGTCGACAAACAACATCCTGCGCCCTGCCGATGGTAAGCCGATTATCGTGCCGTCACAGGATATCGTTTTGGGTCTATATTACCTGTCACTGATGAACGAAGGTGAAGTAGGCGAAGGCATGCTGTTTACAGACGGCGGCGAAGTTCAGCACGCTCTGTATAACAAAGATGTATCCCTGCACGCGAAAATTCACGCACGTGTCGATACTGTCGACAGCGAAGGAAACCCTGAAGCCCGCGTTATTGAAACAACACCGGGCCGTATGCTGCTGGCTGAAATTCTGCCAAAGCACGAAAAGGTTTCTCTGGATCTGGTGAACCGCGTTCTGACGAAAAAAGAAATCTCGAACATGATCGAGGAAGTTTATCGTCATTGCGGCCAGAAAGAGACTGTTATTTTCTGTGATCGCATGATGGGTCTTGGTTTCAAGCACGCTTGTATGGCGGGTATTTCATTCGGTAAGGATGATCTGATTATTCCGGAAACAAAACCTGCGATGATCGAAGATGCCAAATCAAAAGTGGCTGAATACGAACAACAGTATCAGGATGGTCTGATTACACGCGGCGAGAAATACAACAAAGTTGTTGATATTTGGTCTGCGACAACAGATCAGATCGCTGACGAGATGATGAAAGTTATCCAGCAGCCTGATGCTGACAAAGGTATGAACTCGGTTTATATGATGGCGCACTCGGGTGCTCGTGGTTCTGCCACACAGATCCGCCAGCTGGCTGCGATGCGTGGTCTGATGGCCAAGCCGTCAGGTGAAATTATCGAAACGCCGGTTATCTCGAACTTTAAAGAGGGTCTGTCGGTGTTGGAATACTTTATTTCTACTCACGGTGCACGTAAAGGTCTGGCCGATACCGCTTTGAAAACAGCGAACTCGGGTTATCTGACACGTCGTCTGGTGGATGTTGCGCAGGATGCAATCATTACGATCGAAGACTGTAAGACACAATTGGGTATTACACTGCGTCCGGTTATTGAATCGGGTGATGTGATCGCATCCCTGTCAGAACGCGTTCTGGGCCGTACGGCTGCAGAAGATGTTCACGATCCGCTGCTGGGTGATGTTCTGGTTAAAGCCGGCACAATCATTGACGAGAAAATGGCAGGCGCCATTGAAACAGCTGGTCTGGATGCGGTTCTGGTGCGTTCTGCACTGACATGTGAAGCGCCCGGTACAGGTATCTGCGCGAAATGTTACGGTCGTGATCTGGCCCGCGGAACACCGGTTAACGTTGGTGAAGCTGTTGGTGTTATGGCGGCCCAGTCGATTGGTGAACCGGGTACACAGCTAACAATGCGTACATTCCACATTGGTGGTGCGGCGCAGCGTGGTGCGGCTCAGTCAACAGCTGAATCAGCCTTCAAAGCCAAGGTTGAAATCCGCAATAAAAATGTTGTGACAAACTCCAGCGGTATCCAGATTGTTATGGGCCGTAATACGGAAGTTGCGCTGATTGATGCCAAGGGCCTCGAGAAAGCGGTTCACCGTATGCCATATGGCGCGAAGCTGCTGGTTGAAGAAGGTCAAGAAGTCAAAAAAGGCGAGAAGCTGGCTGAATGGGATCCCTATACAATGCCGATTATCACCGAAAAAGACGGTGTCGCGCAGTATGGTGATTTGACAGATGGCGTTTCTGTTCGTGACGAGGTTGATGAAGCAACAGGTATTGCATCGAAAGTTGTGATGGACTGGCGTCAACAGCCGAAAGGCGGCGATCTGAAGCCACGCATTATGCTGACAGATAAAAAAGGCGAGGTTATTACCCTGCCGAACGGTCTGGCTGCGAACTATTACATGCCAGTGGATGCGATCTTGAACGTTGCAAACGGTGAAGAAGTCAAAGCCGGTGACGTGATTGCCCGTATCCCACGCGAAACATCGAAAACGCGTGATATTACAGGTGGTCTGCCACGTGTTGCTGAATTGTTTGAAGCGCGTCGTCCGAAAGACTTTGCGATTATTACAGCAATTGATGGTCAGGTTGAATTTGGCAAGGACTATAAGTCCAAACGTCGTATCATCGTTCGTCCAACGGATGGTTCCGGCGAGCCGCAAGAATACCTGATTCCAAAAGGTAAGCATATTGCCGTAAACGAAGGTGATTACGTTCGTAAAGGTGACAAGCTACTGGACGGATCAATGGTACCGCACGATATTCTGGCTGTTATGGGTGTCGAAGCCCTGTCAGATTATCTGGTCAATGAAATTCAGGATGTTTACCGCCTGCAGGGTGTGAAGATTTCTGATAAACACATTGAAATCATTGCGCGTCAGATGTTGCAGAAAATCGAAATTCAAAAGCCTGGTAACTCAACCTTCCTGGTTGGCGAACAGGTTGATAAATATGAATTTGATGAAGTGAACGCGAAACTGAAAGAAGCCGGTAAAGAACTTGCCGAGGGTCATCCGATCCTGCAGGGTATTACCAAAGCCAGCTTGCAGACACGCTCGTTCATCTCGGCCGCATCGTTCCAAGAAACAACACGCGTTCTGACAGACGCTGCTGTAAACGGCAAGGTTGATGATCTTGATGGCCTGAAAGAAAACGTTATCGTGGGTCGTTTGATCCCAGCGGGTTCCGGTGCCATGGTTCATAAACTAAAGCGTATTGCTGCCGAGCGTGACGAAGTTGTTCTGGCTGCAAATGAGGAAATCATGGCTGCCGCAAATGCTGCGGAAGAACAGGCCCAGATTACCGACGAAAGCGGTGCAGATGAATCAGAGGACAAAAAAGATTCTGATGCTGCATAAGCTTTAATCTAAATCATTCAAAAGCCCGGCCAGAGTGCCGGGCTTTTTTATTGACTTCCGCGCGCGCTTATGAAAATATAAGACAATCAAAAAATCAGGATAGGATGTAAAAATGGGTAAGCAAAAACGCGCTTCTAAAACACGGAACCAGTTTAACAATCTTGCCCCTATACCAAAAGCCCCACGCGACAATACGTTTGACATCATTCACGGTAAAAAAATCAAAGATCCGTTTCGCCCGCTTGAAAAAATGGAAAGTATCGATACCCATGATTTTATTCGCGGGCAAAACGAAAGATTTGAAGACCTTGTGAAAGACGATATTGCAGGTCGTAATTTTGCAGCGAATGTCGCTGAATTGATGAACACGAAATTTGATGGTATGCCGCGAAAGGTCGGGCCGTTTTATTATCACATGTATAATGACGGCAGCATGCAGCAAAATGTTTTGTGTATTCGTAACAAGGTTAATGGTAAGTCGCGGAGCATATTGGATCCGAACAAAGTAGATCCAAGCGGCAAGACGGCAATTGCAAGTTATTCGCCCAGTCCGAACGGAAAATATCTAGCCTTTGTTTTGTCACAAAATGGTAGTGATATTGATCGCTTGCATATCCTCAACATTAAAACCGGACGTTGGCACAGCAATAAAATTGATGATCACCGCATTACTAAAGTTGCATGGGATGCGAACAGTCGGGGCTTTAGATATTCGTATCAAAGTCATGACCGTAAGACATTGAAAACCCGCCATCATAAAATCGGCAATCCAACAAAATTTGATAAGCGTGTTAAAAACCCGAAATGGCTTAATTCTGTAAGGGTCAAAAAACGTGGGCTCTCATATTCTCATATGATGGTTTCTACGGCAAATACACCGCGCGGTTCGCTTGTCGTTAAAGATCCGAAGTCTCAGAAATGGTCGGAAATCGTATCCCAGCATAAATGCCGAAAGATGGTTAGCGCACACGAAATCAAGGGGGGGCTTTTGATACACTGGCTGGACGACAGTGCATCGAAAATGACTATTCATGACTATAATGGTAAATATCTGCGATCTGTTCCATTGCCTGACCGCAGTCATGTGACGTTGGGGGCCAGATTTAACCGTGGTAATGATATACTGATGTCTATCACGGACCACAAGACGCTGCGCCCCAAGGTTTATCGTTATAATATCAAATCGAACAGAATGCGTCTTTTTACAAATAATAAGACGGAATATAAAATTTTTAAAAATTTCGTAGTTGAGCGTCATTACGCGAAATCAAAGGACGGCACAAAAGTACCGATGACCGTTATTCGCCGAAAAGATGTTAAGCTGGATGGCACGGCGGCAACGAAACTGTACGGTTATGGTGGTTTTAATAATGCCCGCACGCCAGCCTTGAGCGAGAATATCGCCCAATGGGTGCAAGAGGGTGGAATATATGTCGATACGAATTTACGCGGCGGCGGCGAATTCGGCGAAGACTGGTATAAGGCCGGTAAGCTTGAAAACAAACAGAATGTTTTTGATGATTTTGCGGCCTGCGCGGAATATCTGGTGAAAAAGAAATTCACATCGCCTGAACGGCTTTGTTCCAGTGGGGGCAGCAATGGCGGCCTTTTGACATTGGCAACAATGATGCAACGACCTGATTTGTTTGGTGCGGTTATATCATCCGTACCTGTAACCGATATGTTTCGTTTCGATCGTTTTGGTGCGGGAATCGGCTGGCGCGGTGATTACGGTGATATCAAAAAATTGAAAAGCCATTTCAATGCGGCCGCTGCTTATTCGCCGCTGCACAATATAAAGTCGGATGTGATATATCCGCCAACGCTAGTCATGACATCAGATCAGGATGACCGTGTTGTACCGCTTCATTCATACAAATATTTGGCGGCTATGAACGATATATCGCCTTTATCGCCTGTATTTATGCGTGTTGCACGCAATCAGGGGCATGGATTTGGTAAATCGCGCGACCAGTTGTTGGCAGACAGACAGGCCGAACATGCATTTCTGGTTAAAGCCCTGGGGCCGATTGATCAAAAAGCCTACAAAGCTGATTTGAAAAAGAAAAAAAGCGTCCGTAGGAAATAACTCACCTAAATTTAACGTAATTGGCAAAAAAGGCCTTGACCGAATCCTTATATGTGTTATATTCCGCTCGCTTTTATAAGGATGGATTGGCCGTAGAGACGATTCTAGACGCAGTCCAAAAGCATATTCGAGAGGTCGCTGAAACAAGATAGTGACCGCCCCGCAGAAAAAAGGCTTGCGGAACGCTTTTTTTTATGCCATTTTGCGGGCTCGCTTAACACGGTAACCATCCCAAAAGCAACGAATTGTATAGAAAATAGAAGGAACCAGGCAATATGCCCACAGTGAACCAACTTGTACGTAAAGGCCGTAAAAAGGTCGTAAAGAAAACAAAGACACCGGATCTGAAGGGTAACCCTCAGAAACGTGGTGTTTGCACACGTGTATATACAACGACACCTAAAAAGCCGAACTCGGCTTTGCGTAAGGTTGCACGTGTTCGCTTGACCAATGGTCGCGAAGTTAACGCATACATCCCGGGTGAAGGCCATAACCTGCAGGAACACTCGGTTGTTCTGGTGCGCGGCGGCCGTCGTAAGGATTTGCCAGGTGTTCGCTATACAGTTGTACGCGGTACATTTGATACACAGGGTCTTGATAAACGCCGTCAGCGCCGTTCGCGCTATGGTGCTAAGAAGCCTAAGTAAGAAATTTTTAAGGATAAGGATTTAATATATGTCACGTCGTCACGCAGCACCAAAAAGAGAAGTTCTTCCCGATCCAAGATTTGGGGATATCGTTGTTACGAAATTCATGAACAGAATCATGGAGCACGGTAAGAAGTCAGTTGCAGAACGTATTTTTTATGGTGCAATGGATATGGTTCAGGACAAAATGAAACGCGATCCGATTGAGATCTTTCATGAGGCGCTGGACGCTATCAAGCCGAAGGTTGAAGTTCGCTCTCGCCGTGTAGGTGGTGCGACATATCAGGTTCCTGTTGAAGTTCGTCCAGAGCGCGCACAGGCATTGGCAATTCGCTGGTTGGCGACAGCTGCGCGCGGCCGTAACGAAGATACGATGGCCGAGCGTTTGGCAAATGAAGTTATGGATGCGGCGCAGGGACGAGGTTCTGCTGCGAAGAAGCGTGAAGATACGCACAAAATGGCCGAAGCTAACAAAGCTTTCGCACATTATCGCTGGTAATTGGGTAATAGAAAAATATAAGGGTAGAAAACATGTCAACAGCAGATACACCACTGAAGGATTACCGCAACATCGGGATTATGGCCCATATTGATGCTGGTAAGACAACAACAACAGAACGTATTCTGTACTATACAGGTCGCTCTCACAAAATTGGCGAGGTGCACGATGGTGCTGCGACAATGGATTGGATGGAGCAAGAGCAAGAGCGTGGTATTACGATTACGTCTGCTGCGACAACATGTTTCTGGAAAGATCACCGCATTAACATCATTGACACTCCGGGTCACGTTGACTTTACAATTGAAGTTGAACGTTCTCTGCGTGTACTTGATGGTGCGATCGCTGTATTTGATTCGGTTGCGGGCGTCGAGCCTCAGTCTGAAACAGTTTGGCGTCAGGCGGATAAGTACCGCGTTCCGCGTATGTGCTTTGTAAACAAAATGGACCGTACAGGGGCTGACTTCTACATGTGTGTAGATATGATTGTTGACCGTCTGGGTGCGACTCCTTTGGTTCTTCAATTGCCAATCGGTAACGAATCAGATTTTGCTGGTGTTGTTGATCTGGTTACAATGAAGTCAATCGTCTGGAAAGATGAAAACCTTGGCGCTGAATTCGAATATGTTGATATTCAGGATGATCTGAAGGACAAGGCTGCAGAGTACCGCGAGCTACTGATCGAAAAGATCGTTGAACTTGATGACGCTGCAATGGAGGCTTACTTCGAAGGTACGGAGCCTGATGAAGCAACAATCAAGAAATTGGTACGTAAAGGTACTCTGGCGGGTAAGTTTGTCCCAGTATTGACAGGTACGGCCTTTAAGAACAAAGGTGTTCAGCCTCTGCTGGATGCGGTTATCGATTACATGCCATCTCCGCTGGATGTTGGAAATGTAAAAGGTGTTAACGTTGACGATGAAACAAAAGAAGATTCTCGTCCACCGGAAGATGATGCGCCATTCTCTGCGCTGGCGTTCAAAATTATGAACGACCCGTTTGTTGGCTCACTGACATTCGCACGTATTTACTCAGGTACGTTGGAAGCCGGTTCTTACGTTCAGAACTCTGTTAAGAACAAAAAAGAGCGTATCGGCCGTATGTTGTTGATGCACTCAAACAACCGTGAAGAAATCAAGACAGCCGGTCCAGGTGACATTGTTGCCTTGGTTGGTCTGAAAGATACCACAACAGGTGATACACTTTGCGATCTGCAAAAACCGATCATTCTGGAGCGTATGGAATTCCCGGAGCCAGTTATCGAGATTGCGGTTGAGCCGAAATCAAAAGCGGATCAGGAAAAAATGTCATTGGCGCTTCAGCGTCTGGCGGCGGAGGACCCATCTTTCCGTGTGAGCTCTGACAACGAAAGCGGTCAGACCGTTATTAAAGGTATGGGTGAATTGCACCTTGATATTATCGTTGACCGTATGAAGCGTGAATTCAAGGTTGAGGCGAACATCGGTGCGCCGCAGGTTGCTTACCGCGAAACAATTACAAAACCATATACTGTTGATTATACACATAAGAAACAGTCCGGTGGTTCTGGTCAGTTCGCGAAAATTGTTATCGAGCTTGAGCCAAATGAAAAAGGCGCAGGTTTCGAATTCGAAAGCAAGATCGTTGGTGGTTCTGTTCCACGTGAATATATCCCTGGCGTTCAAAAAGGTTTTGAAAGCGCGAAGGAAACAGGCGTTATCGCTGGCTTCCCCGTAATCGACTTTAAAGCCACCCTTGTGGATGGTGCATATCACGACGTTGACTCTTCTGTCATGGCGTTTGAAATTGCAGCACGCGCAGCGTTCCGCGAAGGAATTGCAGCAGCGGGTCCTGCTTTGCTAGAGCCTGTGATGAAGGTTGAGGTTGTAACCCCAGAAGAATATATGGGGGATATCATTGGTGATCTGAACTCTCGTCGTGGTCAGGTAGCTGAAATGACGCAACGTGGTAACGCCCGTGTCGTTCACGCTCATGTTCCTCTGGCAAATATGTTCGGATATATCAATACACTGCGTTCGATGTCACAAGGTCGTGCACAGTACTCAATGGTCTTTGATCACTATGATCAAGTTCCACAGCAGGTGGCTGAGGAAGTAAAAGCAAAAATGGCGTAAGCCAAAAGTAAATTCGGTAACCAACTCAAAAGGAAGAGAGAAATGGCTAAGGAAAAATTTGAAAGAAACAAACCCCATGCAAACATCGGCACAATTGGCCACGTTGACCATGGTAAAACAACACTGACAGCTGCGATTACAAAGGTATTGGCAGAAACAGGTGGCGCAACATTCAGCGCGTATGACCAGATCGATAATGCTCCAGAAGAGCGCGAGCGCGGTATTACAATTTCAACAGCTCACGTTGAATACGAAACAGAAAACCGTCACTATGCTCACGTTGACTGCCCGGGTCACGCTGACTACGTTAAGAACATGATTACAGGTGCGGCTCAGATGGATGGTGGTATCCTTGTTGTGTCTGCTTCTGATGGCCCAATGCCACAAACACGTGAACACATCCTATTGGCGCGCCAGGTTGGTGTTCCTGCTCTGGTCGTTTTCATGAACAAATGTGATCAGGTTGATGATGAAGAGCTGCTAGAGCTGGTTGAAATGGAAATTCGTGAACTGTTGAACGAATATGAATTCCCAGGCGACGATATTCCAATCATCAAAGGTTCTGCTTTGGCTGCGATCGAAGATTCAAACGAAAAGCTGGGTAAAGAAGCAATTCTTGAACTGATGCGCTCTGTTGATGAGTACATCCCGACGCCAGCACGTGCGACAGATAAACCATTCCTGATGCCGGTTGAGGATGTTTTCTCGATCCAGGGTCGTGGAACAGTTGCAACAGGTCGTGTTGAACAAGGTATCGTTAAGGTTGGTGAAGAAGTTGAAATCGTTGGTATTAAAGACACAACAAAAACAACAATCACCGGTGTTGAAATGTTCCGCAAGCTTCTGGACCAAGGTCAGGCTGGCGATAACATCGGCGCCCTGCTGCGTGGTACAAAACGTGAAGACATCGAGCGTGGTCAGGTTCTGGCTGCACCGGGTTCAATCACACCACACACAAAATTCTTGGCAGAAGCCTACGTTCTGACAAAAGATGAAGGTGGTCGTCACACACCATTCTTTACGAACTACCGTCCTCAGTTCTACTTCCGTACAACTGACGTAACAGGTATCGTTCATCTTCCAGACGGCGTAGAAATGGTTATGCCTGGTGATAACATTGAAATGAACATCGAATTGATTGCTCCGATCGCGATGGACGAAGGTTTGCGCTTCGCTATTCGTGAAGGTGGACGTACGGTTGGTGCCGGCGTTGTTGCAAAAATTATCGAGTAAGTAACATAGAAATACCCCCGCCGGGTTGAAGGCAATTCGGCGGGGCATTTTAAAGGATAGAAAAAAATGCAAGCGCAAAACATCAGAGTTAGTCTTAAAGCTTACGACCACCGCGTGTTGGATACATCGACACAGGAAATCGTTGGTACGGCAAAAAGAACGGGAGCGACAGTTCGCGGACCGATCCCACTGCCGACAAAGATCGAAAAATTTACTGTATTGCGCAGCCCGCACGTGAACAAAAAGTCACGCGAACAGTTTGAAATGCGTACCCACAAGCGCGTATTGGATATTGTGGACCCAACACCGCAAACGATTGATGCTTTGATGAAGCTGGATCTGGCTGCGGGTGTTGATGTTGAAATTAAGCTTTAATAAGAAGCTGTAAGGTTAAAAGGTAAGGAATTAGAAAATGCGTACCGGTTTGATAGCTCAGAAACTTGGCATGACACGCGTCTTTGATGACGAAGGTCGCCACGTTCCCGTTACAGTACTGAAAGTTGATGGACTTCAGGTTGTTTCAGTTAGAACAATGGAAAAGAACGGTTATGTTGCCGTACAATTGGGTGCAGGCAAGGCAAAGCTGAACCGCATTTCCAAGCCTTTACGTGGTCACTATGCCAAAAATAAAATCGAGCCTAAGAAAAAGCTGGCTGAATTCCGTGTATCAGAAGATGCATTGCTGGATGTCGGTGCAGAGCTGGGCGCGAACCACTATATCAAAGGTCAATATGTTGATGTTGCTGGTACAACAATTGGTAAAGGTTTCGCCGGTGCGATGAAACGTCACAACTTCGGTGGTATGCGTGCATCACACGGTGTATCGATTTCTCACCGTGCGCACGGTTCGACAGGTCAGTGTCAGGATCCGGGCCGCGTATTTAAAGGCAAGCGTATGGCCGGTCACATGGGTAATGTTCGTGCAACAGCACAAAACCTTGAAGTAATGCTGGTTGACGGTTCTGAAGGTCTGCTGTTCGTTAAGGGCGCGGTACCAGGTTCAAAAAACGGTTGGGTTTTCATTAAAGATGCTGAGAAAAAACCTGCTATGGATGGCGTACCATTCCCTGCTGGTTTGAAATCAGATTTGAAGGCTGCAAACGAAGAAACACCAGCTGATGCTCCGACAGAGGAAACAACAGCTGAAACACCTGCAGAAGCAAAAGCTGAAGAGACAACTGAAGAAAAGAAGGATGACTAAAGATGAAAGTCGCCGTTAAAACATTAGAGAACAAATCATCAGGTGATGTCACATTGAATAAAGACATCTTTGGTGTTGAGCCTCGTAAAGATATTTTGTACCGCGCTGTAAACTGGCAATTGGCCAAACGCCGTGGCGGTAACCACAAAGTTAAAGACGTATCTGAAATTTCAGGTACAGGTAAGAAGCCTTTTGCGCAAAAAGGTACAGGTCGCGCCCGTCAGGGGTCTCTGCGTTCTGCACAGATGCGCGGTGGTCAAACAACACACGGCCCACAGGTTCGTGATCACGGTTTCTCACTGCCAAAGAAAATTCGTACGCTAGCCTTGAAAATGGCTCTGTCTTCTAAGCAAAAAGACGGCAAGCTGATTGTTCTGGATGCTGCGAAAACAAAATCTGCCAAAACCAAAGACATGGCAGCGGCCCTGAAGAAAATGGAACTAACGTCAGCTCTGTTTATCGATGGTGAAACACTGGATGAAAACTTCGTACGTTCGATCCGCAACATTCCACATATGGATGTTCTGCCATCGCAAGGTGCAAATGTTTACGACATCCTGCGCCGCGAAACATTGGTTTTGACAAAAGACGCAATTGAAAAACTGGAGGCTCGACTGTCATGAGTGCTAAGAAAAAAGAAAAGAAAGTCGCGACAGAGCGCCACTATAATATTATCAAAGCACCTGTAATTACAGAGAAAGCAACGATGATATCTGAACACAATCAGGTTGCGTGCTATGTTGATATGACTGCAACGAAAGCTGAAATTAAAGGCGCTTTCGAGGCATTGTTTGATGTAACCGTATTGAAAGTTAATACATTGCGTCAGTATGGTAAAAATAAACGCTTTAAAGGACGTTTGGGCCGCCGCAGCGATTACAAAAAAGCTATTGTAACGTTGAAGGAAGGCGATCAGGTCGATCTGACGTCAAAAGTTGTTTAATTAGGAATTGAATTTAAAAAGTGTAGAAGGAAAAATACGATGGCTTTGAAATCCTATCGTCCAAGAACACCGGGAACCAGAACGCTTGTTACAGTAAAGCGTGATGAATTGCATAAAGGCAAGCCGGTTAAGGCGCTGACAGTTGGTTTAACCAAAAGTGGCGGTCGCAATAACCACGGCCAAATTACCGTGCGTCATCGCGGTGGTGGACACAAACGCAAGTATCGTCTGATCGATTTCAAACGTACGAAGTTTGATATTCCGGCAACAGTCGAGCGTATCGAATACGATCCAAACCGTACATCTTTCATCGCTTTGATTAAATACGATGATGGTGAACTGGCTTACATCTTGGCGCCACAGCGTCTGGCAGCAGGCGATCAGGTCATCGCGGGTGAAAAAGTTGACGTGAAACCAGGTAATGCAATGCCGTTGCGTAGCATTCCGGTTGGTACTTTGATCCACAACGTTGAATTAAAACCGGGTAAGGGCGGTCAGATTGCACGTTCAGCCGGTACATATGTTCAGCTGGTTGGTCGCGATTCAGGTTTTGCTCAGGTCAAACTTAGCTCGGGCGAGCTGCGTATTGTTCCTGGCGAATGTATGGCAACAGTTGGTGCGGTATCTAACACAGATAACTCGAACACTAACCTTGGTAAAGCCGGTCGTAAGCGCTGGTTGGGCCGTAGACCACATGTTCGTGGTGTTGTGATGAACCCGGTTGATCACCCACATGGTGGTGGTGAAGGTAAGACATCAGGTGGTCGTCACCCAGTGTCGCCAACAGGTAAGCCGACAAAAGGTGCGAAAACACGTACCAATAAGGCAACAGACAAGTTTATTTTACGTCGTCGTTCTAAGAAACGTCGTAAGTAATTGAAAAAAGAAGGAAGATAAAATATGTCACGTTCAGTTTGGAAAGGTCCGTTTGTAGACAGACATTTACTGAAAAAGGTACAAGCAGGTAACGAATCAGGCCGTAATGATGTTATTAAAACATGGTCACGCCGCTCGACAATTTTGCCGCAGATGGTTGCCCGCACAATTGCCGTTTACAACGGTCAGAAATTCATCCCTGTCTTGGTGACAGAGGATATGGTTGGACAAAAACTGGGTGAATTCGCTCCGACACGTACATACTACGGTCACGGTGCGGACAAGAAATCCAAGAAGTAAGAATTAAAGGTTCTAAGGAAAGGCTTTTAGAATGGGACAGGCAGCAAATAAACCAAGACGCAGCGAAGGCGAGGCAATAGCCAGAGCCAAGTATATCCGCGGCAGTAAACAAAAACTGAATCTGGTCGCGCAATTGATCCGCGGTAAAGATGCAGAACGTGCGCTGCTGGATCTGGAATTTTCAACCCGCCGCATGTCGAACGAGGTTAAAAAAGTTTTGGAAGCCGCAATCGCAAATGCGGAAAACAACCACGATATGGATGTTGACCGTCTTTACGTCAGCGAAGCTTATGTCGGGCGTCAACTTGTAATGAAACGTTTCCGTGCACGCGCACGTGGACGCGGAGCCGGCATTCAAAAACCATTTAGCAACCTGACAATTGTTGTCAAAGAGCGCGAAGAATAAGAGGAGCATGACGTTATGGGTCAGAAAGTAAACCCGATTGGATTAAGAGTAGGCATCAACCGCACATGGGATAGCCGTTGGTATGCCGATAAAGATTACGCGGATAAACTGTATCAGGATCTGAAAGTTCGCGAATATATCTTTAAATCTTTGAAAGCAGCTGGTATCTCACGTGTCGTGATCGAGCGTGCTGCATCCAATACAAAGATTACAATTTATACAGCGCGCCCGGGTGTGATCATCGGTCGCAAAGGTTCAGACATTGAAAAGCTGCGTCGCGACCTTACAAACCGTATGGGTGGCGAAGTATCTTTGAATATCGTTGAAATCCGCAAGCCGGAAATTGATGCGAAACTGGTTGCGGATGGTATTGCCCAGCAGCTCGAGCGTCGTGTATCTTTCCGCCGTGCTATGAAACGTGCTGTTCAATCAGCTCTGCGTTTGGGTGCTTTGGGTATTCGTGTTAACTGTGCCGGTCGTTTGGGCGGTGCCGAGATTGCGCGAACAGAATGGTATCGCGAAGGCCGTGTGCCACTTCACACCTTGCGCGCGAACATAGATTATGGTACATCAGAAGCCCTGACAACTTATGGAATTATCGGTGTCAAGGTTTGGATCTTCAAAGGCGAGATTCTGGAACATGATCCGATGGCGCGTGAAAAGCTTGAAGGCGAAACGCAAACACAAAGAAATTAAGGTAAAACAAAGGTTTAAAAGGATAAGGATATGTTATCTCCGAAGAAGACAAAATACCGCAAGGCGCACAAAGGCCGCATTCACGGGAATGCCAAAGGCGGCACCGAGTTGTTGTTCGGCTCTTTCGGTTTAAAGGCGACATCGCCGAATCGTATTACAGCCCGTCAGATTGAAGCGGCGCGTCGTACAATGACACGTTATATGAAGCGTGTCGGTCGTGTACATATCCGCATTTTCCCTGATGTTCCGGTTTCAAAGAAACCTTTGGAAGTTCGCCAGGGTAAAGGTAAAGGTTCGCCCGAATTCTGGGCAGCACGTGTTAAGCCAGGTCGTATTATGTTCGAGCTGGAAGGCGTATCACGTGAGGTAGCAGAAGGCGCCTTCGAATTGGCAGCTTCTAAACTGCCGATTAAAACAAAAATGGTTTCACGTATTGGTGAATAAGGAAGAGAATAATGAAAGCAGCAGACGTAAGAACAAAATCGGTTGACGAGCTTAAAGACGAGCTTTTAAACCTGCGCAAAGAACAATTGAACCTGCGTTTTCAACGCTCGACAGGTCAGCTGGAAAATTCAGCGGCTATGGGGCTTGTACGTAAGAATATCGCACGCGTTAAGACCGTTCTGAGCGAGAAGAAAAAAGGAATTGAAGTAGCCGCGCCAAAAGCAAAGGCTGAAAAGAAAACAAAAAAGGCACCGACCAAAAAAGCGGCGCCAAAAAAGGCTGAAAAGTCTGAAACAAAAAAGAAAAAAACTGCTTAGAAAGATTTAAAGGAGCATAGATATGCCACGTCGTATATTGGAAGGTACAGTCGTTAGCGACAAACAGGATAAAACAGTTGTTGTTCGCGTTGTTCGTCGCGTAAAAGATAAATTGTATGGTAAGTTCATCATGAAATCTGCCAAGTTTTCGGCACATGACGAAAACAACACATGTAAGGAAGGCGACGTAATCCGCATTGAAGAATGCCGTCCGATTTCGAAAAACAAATCTTGGCGCGTACTTTTGGAAGGTGAAAAGCCGACTGAGAAAAAAGAACCAGCCAAAAAAGCTGCTGCGAAAAAACCAGCTGCTAAAAAAGAAGATAAAAAAGCTGACGAAAAGAAAGTTGCCCCAAAGAAAGCAGCAGCAAAAAAGCCGGCAGCTAAGAAAACAACAAAAAAAGACGACAAGTAAGTCTTAAAGAGAATTTAAAAGAAGGATAAATGCGATGATACAGATGCAGTCAAATATGGATGTCGCCGATAACTCGGGTGCAAAACGCGTTCAGTGTATCAAGGTTTTGGGTGGCTCACACCGCAGAACGGCGAACATTGGTGACGTTGTTGTTGTATCTGTTAAAGATGCCATTCCACGTGGACGTGTTAAGAAAGGTGCGGTTCACCGTGCTGTTATCGTACGCACTGCAAAAGGTATCAAGCGCAAAGACGGTTCAGTAATACGTTTTGATAAAAACGCTGCTGTCTTGATTAACCAGAACGGCGAGCCGATCGGTACACGTATTTTTGGCCCAGTTACACGTGAATTGCGTGCCAAGAACTACATGAAGATCATTTCACTGGCGCCAGAAGTATTATAAGAGGTATATGATGACTGCGAAGAAACTAAAAATTAAAAAAGGCGATAAAGTCGTCGTTACAACAGGCAAGGACAAAGGCACCAGTGGTGAAGTTCTGAACGTTTTGCGCGAGGAAAACAAAGTTCTTGTATCTGGTATCAACGTTAAAACAAAACACGTGAAGCCAAGCCAAGCCGGACCAGGTGGTCTGGAAAAGAAGGAAGCACCGATCCACATTTCAAATGTTGCGATTGCGGATCCTAAAACAGGCAAACCTTCCCGCGTAGGATATAAGGTTTTAAAAGACGGTAAAAAGACGCGCGTCTCAAAAGCGTCTGGTGAAACATTGGATTAAGAGTGAAAGACAATGACAGCACGACTACAAAAAAAATATGATGATGAATTCAAAGGCCAGCTAAAAGATGAGCTGTCTTGCGCAAACGTCATGGAAATTCCAAAGCTGGAAAAAATCGTTCTCAACATCGGTGTTGGTGAAACGGTACAGGACAGCAAGAAAATCAACGGCGCAGTTGACGATCTGACACGCATTTCTGGTCAAAAGCCGGTTATTACACGTGCCAAGAAATCAATTGCTCAATTCAAGCTACGTGAAGGTATGCCAATCGGTTGTAAAGTTACATTGCGCGGCGAGCGTATGTATGAATTCCTGGATCGTTTGGTGAATATCGCTATGCCACGTATTCGTGATTTCCGCGGAATTTCATCAAAAAGCTTTGACGGCCGTGGTAACTATGCTTTGGGTATTAAAGAACAATTGATCTTCCCGGAGATTGAATACGATAAAGTTGATAAGGTCCGCGGAATGGATATTATCATTTGTACAACAGCAAAAACGGACGCGCACGCATTGGCACTTTTGAAAAAGTTCAACATGCCGTTCAAAGAAAACAAAAAGAAGTAAACCGGAGGCACATTTAATATGGCTAAACAAAGTTCAATCGCGAAAAACAATCGCCGCAAGCGCATGGCAAAGAAGTATGCCGGTAAAAGAGCGCGCCTGCTGGAGATTGCGAATAACAAAGACCTTCCAGGTAACGAGCGTATGGAAGCGCGTTGGAAACTGGCTGAATTGCCACGTAATTCTAACCCGACACGCATCAGAAACCGTTGCAACCTGACAGGTCGTCCACGTGGTTACCACCGCAAGTTCGGTATTTCTCGTGTGGCCCTTCGTGAATTGGCTTCTGTGGGAATGATCCCCGGTGTAACGAAATCCAGTTGGTAATTTTTTTAAGAGGAAAGGAAGAAAAAAATGGTTATGACAGATCCTCTTGGTGATATGTTGACAAGAATCCGCAACGGACAACGCGCTGGTAAAGCTGTTGTTTCTGCGCCTGCATCACGTTACCGTGGAACAGTTTTAGATGTTCTGCAGCGTGAAGGTTTTATCCGCGGATATAACAAAGTAGATCACGGAAACGGCAAAGCCGATTTCGATATCGAATTGAAATATTATGAAGGCCATCCGGTTATTAAACGCATTCAGCGTGTATCAAAGCCGGGTCGTCGGGTCTATTCATCTTTGAACACGTTGCCAAAAGTGCAAAACGGTCTGGGTGTGTCGATCCTGTCGACATCACGTGGTGTGATGTCTGATAACGAAGCACGCGAAGCCTCTGTAGGCGGCGAAGTATTGTGCACGGTCTTCTAATAAAGGTATAAGACAAGAAAGTTTAGAAAAAGGTAGAACGAAAATGTCACGTTTAGCAAAAAACCCGGTTCCCGTTCTTGATGGTGTTGATATCACCATTGATGGTCAGCAGGTTAAGGCAAAAGGTCCGAAGGGCGAATTGTCACTTACAATGCTGCCTGAAATGAAGGCTGAGAAGACCGAAGGCGGTGTAATGGTTTCAACGGAAAGCAAAAGCCGTTTTCATCAGAACATGAAGGGTACGACATGGTCTTTGATCCGTGGCATGATCCAAGGTGTTAAAGAAGGTTACGAAAAGAAACTGGAAATCAACGGTGTTGGTTATCGTGCGCAAATCCGTGGTAAAGACCTGGTTTTGCAACTGGGATATAGCCACGAAATCGTATACCCACAGCCGGAAGGTGTTAAGATCGAATGTCCACAACAGACAGAGATCGTGATTTCAGGTATTGATAAGCAAAAAGTCGGTCAGACTGCTGCTGAGATTATCAAATTCCGTCCGCCAGAGCCATACAAAGGCAAGGGCGTGAAGTATGCAGGCCAGCATATCCTGCGTAAAGAAGGTAAGAAGAAGTAATAAGGATTTAAGAAAATGACAGCAAAACGCGTTACACCAAATCAAAGAAGAGCATTGCGCACACGCAGCAAAATTAAAACAGCTGCTATTCGTAATGGTCGCGCACGTTTAAGCGTTTACCGCTCGAACAACCACATCTCTGCACAAATCATTGATGATGCAAAGCATGTGACACTGGCCTCTGCTTCTACGATCGATAAAGATCTTAAAGGCAAGCTGAAAGGCAAGACCGGTAACGCTGATGCTGCGGGTCAAGTTGGCAAGTTGCTGGCTGAGCGCGCGAAAAAAGCGGGCGTCAAAGACGTAATTTTTGACCGCGGTCGATATGTATATCACGGACGTGTTAAGGCTTTGGCCGATGCGGCGCGTGAAGGCGGATTAGAGTTCTAAGGAAAAGGATAGATAAAATGGCAAGAGCTGAAAAAGCACAAAATAACGAAAGTGAACTGCTGGAGCGTCTGGTCGGCATTAACCGTGTCGCAAAGACCGTGAAAGGTGGACGTAACTTTAGTTTCGCTGCCCTGATGGTTGTCGGCGACGGTAAAGGCCGTGTTGGCGTCGGTTCAGGTAAAGCTCGCGAAGTTCCTGAAGCTATTCAGAAGGCGACAGAACAAGCCAAGCGTAACATGATCCGCGTTCCATTGCGCGAAGGTCGCACACTTCACCACGATGTGAAAGCCCGCTTTGGCGCCGGTAAGGTTATCATGCGCGCAGCAGAACCTGGTACAGGTATTATTGCCGGTGGTCCGCTACGTGCTGTATTTGAAGCCTTGGGTATTCAGGATATTGTTGCAAAGAACGTTGGTTCGTCCAACCCTTACAACATGGTTAAAGCTGCCCTCAGCGCTTTTGACAAAATGGAAAGCCCACGTATGGTGGCAAGTCGCCGTGGTAAACGCGTAAATGAAGTTCTGGGCCGTAAAAAGGCAAATGACGAATAAGTCATAAGGTTTAAGGAGAAAAGACATGGCTGAAGAGAAGAAGACACCGGCAAAGAAAAAGGCGCCAGCAAAGAAAGCAGAAGCAAAAAAAGCTCCTGCCAAGAAAGCAGCCCCTAAAAAAGCTGAGAAAAAACCTTCAGGTAAAACAGTTGTTGTGACACAGACAGGCAGCCCAATCGGCCGCCAGGCGTATCAGCAAAAAACATTGATCGGTTTAGGCCTGAACAAAGTTGGACGCACACGCGAGCTGGAAGACACACCATCTGTTCGTGGTATGATCAATAAAGTTAAACATCTTGTGCGTGTCGAAGACGCGGCATAAAGACTTCGCCGCTTCCAAATAACCGAGTCCCGATAGCGGCAGGGGCGCAAAAACTTAAAAGAGTAGGTCAAAAAAATGAAACTCAACGAATTAAAACCAGCAAAAGGTTCTGTGAAGGAAAAAACTCGTGTGGGCCGTGGTATCGGTTCAGGCAAGGGTAAAACATCCGGCGCAGGTCAAAAAGGTCAGAAAGCCCGCAGCGGTGTTGCTATTAACGGTTTTGAAGGCGGTCAAATGCCAATTTACCGTCGTTTGCCGAAGATGGGTTTCTCTAACCCAAGCCGCAAACGTTATGCAGAAATTACACCGGGCCGTATTCAGGCTGCTCTGGATTCTAAGAAACTTGATGGTAAGGGCGATATTACAGCTGAAACACTGGTAAAATCAGGTATGCTATCAAACAGCTATGACGGCGTTCGTTTGATTGGCGGCGGCGAAATTAAATCAAAAGTATCTTTAAAAATTGCAGGTGCGTCAAAATCAGCACAGGCTGCTATTGAGAAAGCTGGTGGAAGCGTCGAGTTTGTTCAGAAAACACGTGCGAAAAACCCGGATAAAAAAGATACAAAAAAGAAAGATACAAAGAAGAAAACTTCTAAATAATATTCTTTTATATCAAGAATTTAAAACGCCCCAAATCGGGGCGTTTTTTATATGCATAAATCATTTGCATTTTGTGTCTTGCTCTTTTAATGTCCAATGTGGTTCAAACTCATCAAGATAGGTCATAAATATGTCGACTGGCATTGAACAATTTGCATCAAATCTGAATTTCGGCGCACTGTCGAAAGCGCAGGAACTCAAAAAACGCATCTTCTTTACACTTGGCGCGCTGATTATTTACCGTCTGGGTACATATCTGCCGCTGCCGGGTATTGATCCGCAGGCTTGGTCTGATATTTTTACACAGAAATCGGGCGGTCTTCTGGATATGTTCAATATGTTTGCGGGTGGTGCTTTTTCGCGTATGTCGCTCTTCACGTTGAATATTATGCCCTATATCTCGGCCGCGATTATCATGCAGCTTTTAACGGCTATGGTTCCCAGTTTCGAGCAGATGAAAAAAGAAGGCGAGATCGGCCGCAAGAAAATCAACCAGTACACGCGTTATATGACGGTGGGTTTAGCCGCCGTTCAGGCCTATGGTCTTGCGGTTTGGCTGGAAAATGTGCAAACATCAACCGGCGGTTTTGCCGCGATGAACCCGGGTCTTTATTTCAAGGCCTCGATCATTATTTCCATTGTGGGTGGTACGATGTTCCTGATGTGGCTGGGCGAACAGATTACATCGCGCGGTGTCGGTAACGGTATATCCCTGATTATTTTCGCCGGTATTGTAGCGGAATTGCCGCGTGCGATTGCCGGAACTTTGGAATTGGGTCGTCAGGGTGCTTTGGCGCCGTTCCTGATCCTGTTGATCTTCCTGTTCGTTATAGCGGTCATTACGTTTATTGTGTTTATGGAGCGCGCACAGCGCCGCCTGATCATCCAGTATCCGAAACGTCAGCATGGGAATAAGATGATGGGGGGCGACTCTTCGCACATTCCGTTAAAGCTGAATACATCCGGTGTTATTCCGCCGATCTTTGCATCTTCTTTGCTGTTCTTGCCTTTGACTATGGTGGGCTTCATGGGTAGCGAGGGGAACGAGACGATTGATACACTGGCGCGCTATCTTCAAAGTGGTCAACCGCTCTATATGATTTTTTATGGTAGCTTGGTGGCTTTCTTTGCATTCTTCTATACGGCGATTGTCTTCAACCCGAAAGATACGGCAGAGAACTTGCGTAAATATGGTGGCTTCATTCCCGGGATTCGTCCAGGTGAAAAAACAGCGCAATATATCGATTATGTGCTGACACGCATTACAACAATTGGTGCGGCCTATCTGGTTCTGGTCTGTTTGATACCCGAATTTCTGATGGCAAAATATCAGCTTCCGTTCTATTTCGGTGGAACCAGCCTGCTGATTGTTGTGACGGTGACAATGGACACGGTTGCGCAAATTCACTCGCACCTGATTGCACACCAGTATGAAGGTCTGATTAAAAAGTCGCGTCTGCGCGGCAGACGGGGGTAAGACGATGCCGTTGAACATTATTTTGATTGGCCCGCCCGGGGCCGGCAAGGGCACGCAAGCCCGCAAAATCGAAGAACGCTATGGCGCCGTTCAACTGTCAACAGGGGATATGCTGCGCGAAACAATTAAAGGCGGCGGCGAGCTGGGAGAGGATCTGAAAAAGATTCTGGATTCCGGCCAGTTGGTTCCTGATGAATTGATGATCGAGATGATTTCAAAACGGATTCAGATGCCCGATTGCGAGCACGGTTTCATTCTTGACGGTTTTCCACGCACTGTAACCCAAGCCAAGTCGCTTGAAAAAATGTTGGAAGATGCCAATAAAAAACTGGATGCTGTAATCAAGATTGATGTTGATGAGGAAGATCTGGTCGAACGCATCACAGGCCGCTTTACGTGTGGCGAATGCGGTGAAGGCTATCACGATATTTTCAAAAAGCCCGCAAAGGCAAATGTCTGTGACAATTGCGGCGCGGTCGATTCGTTTAAACGTCGTAGCGATGATAACGAAGATGCGATTCGAACACGTCTTAAGGCTTATCATGGTCAAACAGCTCCAATCTTGCCGTTTTACAAGGAAAAGGGCATGTTGAAGACGGTAGACGGGCGCGAATCCATGGAGAGTGTGACAGCCCAGATTTTTACGATTTTAGACGTTGAAAAGGCTCAAAACGAGGCGCAAGCGTCATAAAGTAAAAAAACCGCGCTTTTTTAGCCATAATCGCCATAATGTGCTTGACGTATAAGCTGAGAGTCATATAATGCGCGAGGCTATTCATTGACTATGGCCGTGTTTGTCGTGGTCAAAAAGGTAAGAATAACAGGCAAAAAACGAACTTAAAGGAGTTTAATGTGGCTCGTATTGCAGGTGTAAATATTCCATCAAACAAGCGTGTAGAAATCGCGCTGACATATATTCATGGAATCGGCCGTACAACGGCAAAGAAAATTTGTGAAGCAGCAGGTATCCCATCCGAGCGCCGCGTCAATGAAATGACCGAGGCCGAGGAAACACAGATCCGTAACATCGTTGCAAGCGATTATACGGTTGAAGGGGATCTGCGCCGTATCGTTTCCATGAACATCAAGCGTCTGATGGACTTGGGCTGCTACAAGGGTTTGCGTCACCGTAAAAACCTTCCTGTTCGCGGTCAAAGAACACACACAAACGCAAGAACACGTAAAGGCCCTGCGAAACCAATCGCCGGCAAGAAGAAATAATAAATAGGATAGAGAGAATATAATGGCAAAAAAAGCTGCAAAAGGTGCTACAAAAACAAAACGCCGGGTGAAAAAGAATATTACCGTTGGCGTTGCACACGTGAATTCAACATTCAACAACACAATGGTTACGATCTCGGATCAGCAGGGTAACACCATTTCATGGTCATCTGCAGGTCAGCAGGGATTTAAAGGTTCACGTAAATCTACACCTTATGCCGCACAGATTTGTGCCGAAGATGCCGGCCGCAAGGCGCAGGAACACGGTCTGCAAAACCTTGATGTAATCGTTCGCGGCCCTGGATCAGGACGTGAATCAGCATTGCGTGGTTTGCAGTCTCTGGGATTGGTTATCAACTCGATCGTTGATGCGACACCTGTTCCACACAACGGATGCCGTCCAAAGAAAAGACGCCGCGTATAATTCGAATTTAAAAACATATAATTTTATCACCGACCGGAGGGTAGAGCTTTGATAGAAAAAAACTGGCTAGAGCTGATTAAACCAAGCAACATTGATGTTAAAACCAAACTGGATCCAAAGCGTTTTGGAACCGTTACGGTTGACCCGCTGGAAAGTGGCTATGGTTTGACAATCGGTAACGCGCTACGTCGCGTTTTGTTATCATCACTGCAAGGTGCTGCTGTTACAGCTATTAAAGTGAACGGTGGCAGTGTTCTGCATGAATTCTCGTCTATTGACGGTGTTCGCGAAGATGTAACAAACATTATCATGAACATTAAACGTATCCCATTCAAAGTACATTCTGAGGGTGCCAAAAAAGTTAAATTGGTTGCCAAAGGCCCGGGTGAAGTCACCGCCGGTCAGATTGAAACAAGTGCTGATGTTGAAGTGACAGACGAAGATGTCGTTATTTGTACACTTAGTGAAGGCGCAAAGCTGGAAATGGAACTGACAGTTGACTCTGGTAAAGGTTACCGTCCGGCCAAAGAAAACCGCCCTGAAGAAGCGCCAATCGGCTTGATCCCGGTTGACAGCCTGTTCAGCCCGGTTCGCAAGGTTTCATACCGCGTTGAGGATACGCGTGTTGGTCAGATTACTGACTACGACAAACTGGTTCTGGAAGTTGAAACAGACGGTACAGTAACACCTGAAGATGCGGTTGCTTTCGCAGCGCGTATTCTGCAGGATCAGTTGCAAATCTTCATTAACTTTGAAGATCCGAACATCTCTCGTGAAGATGACGAGAAAGACGTTCTGCCATTCAACCGTAACCTGTTGCGTAAAGTTGAAGAATTGGAACTGTCTGTTCGTTCTGCAAACTGCCTGAAAAACGACAACATCGTTTACATTGGTGATCTGGTACAGAAAACAGAAGGTGAAATGCTGCGTACACCAAACTTTGGTCGCAAGTCACTGAACGAAATCAAAGAAGTTCTGTCGGATATGGAATTGCACCTTGGTATGCAGGTTCCTGAATGGCCGCCAGAAAACATTGAAGAGCTGGTTAAAAAGATCGAAGATCCCTTTGCCGCTTAATACCCCATAGCCATTGTGGCTATATGCGTTTGTATTGTTCAGCAAGCAATCGCACGTATAATCCGCCTTACATGATTAAGGTAGCAACATATGAAAGGACATTGCTATGCGCCATAAAATACAAGGTCGTAAGCTAAATCGTACAACCCCACACCGCAAGGCAATGTTTGCCAATATGGCGGCTGCGCTGATCAAGCACGAGCAGATCAAAACAACTTTGCCAAAAGCAAAAGAACTGCGTCGCTTTGTTGATAAGCTGATTACACTGGGTAAAAAAGGATCACTTTCAGATCGTCGTCAGGCGATGTCAAAATTACGTGATCAGGACATGACAAAGAAACTGTTCGACGTTCTAGGCGATCGTTACAAGTCACGCAATGGTGGTTACACACGCGTTCTTAAGGCTGGTTTCCGTTATGGAGATGCAGCGCCTATGGCTATTATCGAGCTGGTTGACCGTGATCCATCAGCAAAAGGCCAAGACAGCGGCCCGACATCTTTTGAAGGTTTTGACGGTTTCCCTGTAGAGGAAGAAAAAGCAAAGCCAGCCAAAAAGGCAGAGAAAAAAGAAGATAAAAAAGCTGAAAAGAAAACAGCGAAAGATTCAAAGAAAAAAGCTGACACATCTAAGAAAGCCAAAGCAAAGACAGCGGCGAAAAAGAAAGATGGTCAGTCTGATATTCCCAAAGATGCCAAAACTGTTGAAAAACGTTCTGGCAAGGAAAATTCTGACAAGTAATTTTTCTGGCATAAAATTTAAAAAGGCTCCGAATAGGAGCCTTTTTTTATAGGCTGTCAAAAACTTCAACCAGTTTTGCCGTTGTGGCCGGCTCCTTTGCCGTGTGACCGGCGTTGTCGATAATGTGCAAATAGCTGTTTGGCAGGGCCTGATGCAAATCCCACGCTGTTTTAAACGGGCAAACCATGTCATAACGCCCCTGTATGATATGAACGGGGATACCATCCAGTTTTGCAGGTAATGATTTCAGCAATCCATCGCCATCGATAAAACCATTATTCAGAAAATAATGATTTTCAACCAGCGAATGGGCCAGAACGAAATCTGGATTGCTCATTTCTTCATTCAATTTCTCTTCCGGTACAATTAAAGCCGAAACGCGTTTTTCAAGGCGTGTCCAAATTTCAACAGCCTTTTGCGCAAGTTTCGAATCGCCATCTTGGAAAAGCTTGTTATATCCTTTAATCGGATCTTCACGGTCGCTCGCGGGCAGGATGTTCAGGTAATCATTAAAAACGTCGGGGAAAATACGGCTGGCAATGCCGCCATCAAAGTACAGGTCGCGCAATTCCTGATTACGGCATAGGAAGATACCATACATGGTAACGCTGTTGATTCGATCAGCGTGCTTGTCAGCATAGGCGAGGGCAAGTGTCGAGCCCCACGATCCACCAGAAATATGCCATTTATCAATATTTAAATGCGTGCGCAATTTCTCCATATCTGAAACCAGATCAGGCGTTGTGTTGTCTTGAAGTGATGCGTGTGGTGTCGATTTCCCTGATCCGCGCTGATCAAACAGAATGATTTTGTATTTTTCAGGGTTGAACATCTGACGCTGCCAGGGCGACGATCCGCTACCGGGTCCACCGTGCAGAAAAATAATAGGTTCACCATCCGGATTGCCGCTGATCTCCCAATAAAGGTTATATCCTTGCCCGACATCCAGCATGCCAGTTTCATAGGGCTGAATTTCTGGATATAATGTGCGCATCGCTCTGTCCTTTTCGCCATAAGTTGTTATATTTAGGATATCAAACCTATTATGAAGACAAAAGAAATGAAATACATATATTTGCTGTTTTTGTTTTTAATTATTTCGCCGTCTTACGCGCAGGATAAAGCGGTGCCCATGGACCGACAGCAGATTCATTTGTCTTTTGCGCCGTTGGTCAAACAAGTGTCGCCCGCGGTTGTGAATATCTATACCAAACGTACAGTCCAGCAGAGCGTGGGTTTCAGCCCTTTTTTCAATGACCCGTTTTTTCAGCAATTCTTCGGACGTAATTTCGGGGATATGGGAACACGCGAGCGCACGGCAACGTCTCTGGGCTCGGGTGTTATTCTTGATAAAGGCGGGCTCGTGATCACAAACGCCCATGTGATTAATCAGGCGGACGAAATTAATGTCGTTTTAAAGGACGGGCGCGAATATAAAGCCGAGCAAATTTTCGATGACCCGCGCATTGATCTGGCCGTTTTAAAAATAGATGCGGGTGGCGAAACTTTGCCCGCGCTATCCATTCCCGAGACCACAGACCTGGAGGTCGGCGATCTGGTGTTGGCAATTGGCAACCCATTCGGTGTAGGGCAGACCGTGACCAGCGGGATTGTATCGGCTTTGGCCAGAACGACTGTTGGTGTCAGTGATTATAGTTATTTTATTCAAACGGATGCTGCGATTAATCCCGGTAATTCGGGCGGAGCCTTGGTTGCGATGAATGGCGATCTGGTCGGTATTAACAGTGCAATTTTCTCGCGTGATGGCGGGTCATTGGGGATCGGTTTTGCGATACCTGTTGAAATGGTACAGACCGTTATCAATAGCGTAAAGCGCGGCGAGGAAAAGCTGGTACAGCCTTGGCTGGGTATTTCTGGTCAGACGGTGACATCCGATATCGCACGCAGCCTTGACCTACCATTCACACGCGGGGCAATGATAACCGATATCCATCCGAAAAGCGGGCCGGGGCGTGCAGGTATTAAGACAGGCGATGTCGTTTACAGATTGAATAACAAGGACATTACCGATCCGGCTGCGATGAAATTCTATCTGGCGATGGTTGAAATTGGGGACGAGGTTCTGCTTGATGTTTATCGCAAAGGTAGCCCGCTGCAAATTCGCTTTGATGCGGAGCTGCCGCCGGAAGATCCGCCGCGTAACCTGACGGTTTTGGGAGCGGGACATCCTTTCTCGAATGCTAAAGTCGCCAACATAAACCCTGCAGTCGTCGAAGAATTTGATCTGGGTGGCATTGATCAGGGTGTTGTTGTGATAGAGGCGGGCGAGCGCAGTATGATCGGTTTGCGCGCCGGCGATATCATTCATAACATTAATGGCGTAGAGATCGGCTCTGTTAGTAAGCTGCAAGAAACATTACAAACCGCATCCAAGAGATGGCAGGTTGAAGTAATACGTAACGGGCGCATTTTATCGGTCGTGTTAAGGTAGAGAGAATTGAGCAATCTGTTTGAAAAAGCTGCGGAAAATGAAACGGATGGTAGGCCATTAGCCGACCTGTTGCGGCCGGACCAGTTGCAGGATGTCGTCGGACAAAATCATCTGTTGAATGAAAACGGCTTAATTGGCCGTATGGTTAAAAACCGCAAAATATCATCACTGATATTATGGGGGCCACCTGGATGCGGCAAAACAACCATTGCCCGTTTACTAGCCGATCATACGGATTTATATTTCGAGCCGCTTTCTGCTATTTTTTCAGGGGTTGCAGACCTTAGAAAGATTTTTGATGCGGCGAAAGACCGACGGTCAATGGGGCAGGGCACATTGCTGTTCGTGGACGAGATACATCGTTTTAATAAATCACAGCAGGATGCTTTTTTGCCATACGTTGAAGATGGCACCATTGTTCTGGTCGGAGCAACGACTGAAAACCCGTCGTTCGAACTGAACGCCGCGCTGTTATCACGTTGCCAGGTCGCCGTATTAAACCGCCTTGATGATGGGGCCTTATCAAAGTTAATCAGCGTTGCCGAAGATGGGGCAACGTTGCCGCTGGACACGGATGCACGCGAGGCACTAAAGGCTATGGCAGATGGTGACGGTCGCTATCTTTTCAATATGATCGAACAAATCTATGCAGCCGGACCGGATCATGATCTATCTGTTGAAGAGCTATCGCAGATCATTCAAAAGCGCGCGCCCCTTTACGATAAGAAGCAGGAGGCACATTATAACCTGATCAGTGCCCTGCATAAATCCGTGCGCGGGTCCGATGCGAATGCGGCCCTTTACTGGTTATCCAGGATGCTGGCAGGCGGTGAAGACCCAAGATATATAGCGCGCCGTATCGTCCGCATGGCGGTCGAGGATATTGGTTTGGCTGATCCGCAGGCGCTACCCCAAACCCTTGCAGCTTGGGAAACATACGAGCGTCTGGGTAGTCCTGAGGGCGAACTGGCAATTGCACAGGCGGTTATCTACTGTGCAACAGCGCCAAAATCGAATGCTGCTTACAGCGCATATAAATCTGCGATGGGCGCAGCGAAAAAAACCGGATCCCTTATGCCGCCGATTCATATATTAAACGCCCCGACCAACCTGATGAAAGATATAGGGTATGGTGCCGGGTATGATTATGATCACAATACGGACCATGGGTTTTCCGGGCAAAATTATTTCCCTGATGATATGACCCGCACAGAATTCTATGTTCCGGTCGAGCGCGGGTTCGAGCGCGATATAAAAAAGCGTATGGATTACTGGAAAAAGCTGTTTGAAAAAATAAACGGTGATTCATGACCGAGTTTTTATTTTTCACCCAACCTTTGGCCTTATTCCTAACTGTATTATTGCCGCTGTTTTGGCTGATCTTAAAATTATTCCCTTTAAAGGCTAAGCCTGTCGTTTTCCCTGCATTGGTTCTGTTTGGGAAAGACAAGAAAGATAAACCCAAGCCCCGCGATATTCCGCCATGGCTAAAGCTTTTAAGGTTGGCTGTTTTTCTATTTTTGATTTTAGGGCTTGCCCAACCTGTGTATGATCCGGATCGCGAGGCTTTGTCGTTCTCGCCGACCTTAATTGTTATAGATAACAGTTGGGCTTCAACAGTTAACTGGCAGGCTAGAATCGAAACGGCGGCATCACGGTTAAAAGCCTTTGCAGATGTCAGTCAGGTGCCGATCACAATCATGACAACCGCGCCGGATATGGATACAGGGCAAATCAGACTGGAAAAAAATATGACCCCGGGCGAGGCGCAGCGTTTCCTGTCGATGATAACGCCCCAACCCTGGAATTCTGATTACGATTCTGCAGATTCAATTATTAAGGAATATTTGTACCAAGAAGATCAAAACTGGGATGTCTTTTGGCTGGGCGACGGGCAGAACGGGGAAAGCTTTAAAAAACTGTATGATACGTTGTCTTCTTACGGTGGTACCACAAGCTTGTATCACGACGAAAATATAAATCAGGGACTGATCATCGCGGATGCAAAACCGAACCTTCAGGGTATCGATTTGCTTTTAAAGCGTCGTTCGGAAATACGTGATCAAACTCTTTTGGTATCGTTTATATCTCGTAACGGCGATACCTTAATGCAAGAGGAAATTATATTCCCAAAAGGTATTTTTGAATTGAATAATCCATTTTCAATTCCCGAAGAAATGCTGGCGGAAATTGGCGAAGTTCGCATTTCAGATTTTCCGAATGCCGCGACGATATGGCGTTTTGAAGGCGGCCTTGGGCGGGGGCATGCGGGTATTATCAGCAGCCGTGATGTCACGCAAAAACAGGATTATCTGAATGATGTATTCTATTTGCATCGCGCTTTATCAGCTGTTGCAAAAACCTCTTCAGGCCCGCTGTCCGATCTTTTGAACGATGAGACGATTTCCCTGCTGGTATTGCCCGACAGCACAAAATTGACTGATGCAGAATATAAACAGCTTGAAAGCTGGATCGTTGAGGGGGGCGGCTTGCTACGATTTGCAGGGCCAAATATTCTAGCTGATAACAGCCCCAGACTTTTGCCCGTAAAGATTTTGACAGGGCAGCGTAGCTTTGGCGGCGCACTGACATGGGAAGATCCTGCGCGCATAAAGGGTTTTTCAGCGCAGTCACCTTTTGCAAACATCAAAGGCTATGACAAGCCGTCAATTCAAAAGCAAATTCTTGCCCAGCCCGACATTGACCTGACGGCAAAAACGTGGGTCTTTCTAGAGGATCAGACCCCCTTGATTACGGCTGATAAAGTCGGCAAGGGGCAGACTGTTTTTGTACATACCACAGCTGATCCTTCCTGGTCGGATATTTCAATATCTGAAGCTTTTCCGCCTATGCTTGATGCCATATTAAATGCAGCAGCTAGCAAGAGGATTCGTCCTGCGGATGATCAAATGGTCGAACTATCCATGCCTTTTGATGCATATGGCAAAGTAGTGCAAAAAGAAAATGTATCTAAGCCCTTAGAGTTTAATGCTTTAAAAGTCGGGGCGCCTTCAAAAGATTATCCCGCCGGTATCTATCAAATTGATGGAAATGATACTCTGCGATTTGTTTATAACCTGGGCGACTCTATGGCCGAAAACCTTTCACCGACAGGGCCATATTACTTTTTTGACAATGTTGCCAGCTACAGTCAAAAGCCTTACCGGAATTTAGCACCTTGGTTTTTCGTCTTAGCCGCTATTCTGATGTTTGCTGAAATGCTGGCAGGTTTTATTTTGATCCATGGGGCTGGCAAATTAAAACCGCAAGCTTTGCTCATACCCTTAATTCTAAGTTTTACTTTAATAGCGCCTGCTCATGCACAAAACTACAGCGAAGAGATTCTGGCGACGGAAGAAAACCGTGTTAATTTTGCCTATGTTATTACCGGAGATGCGGAGCGGGACAGCATCACGGCAAAAGGCTTGCAGACTTTGGGCGCCCTGATCGAGCAAAGAACAACGGTCGAATTTGGTAAAGTTAATGGTGTCGTGCCGGGCACAGACGATCTTGGGCTTTATCCGTTTTTATACTGGCAAATGACCCCTAAACAATCTGATTTAACCGAGGAAGCTATCCGCGCCCTTCAACATTATCTGGATCATGGCGGCTTGTTATTTTTCGACACGCGCGACGGTCAGTTCAGTAGTTCGGACACAACGCTTGGGCAAGAAACAATGCAACGGCTGGCAGGTGATTTGAATTTTAATGTTCTTAAAAAACTGGATAGCGATCATGTCTTGTCACGTTCATACTACCTTTTAAATTCCTACGAGGGACTTTACAAAGGCCGCCCTGTCTGGGTTGAAACCACCAGTTCAACAGATTATGACGGGGCCCCATCTGTTATCGTCGGGGCGCATGACTGGGCCGGGGCCTGGGCGAATATTGACCCGCTAACTCCGATTCTTGATTTGCAGAACTCCATGCGTTCTCGCGAGATGGCTTTGCGGTTTGGCGTTAACATGGTCATGATGGCTTTAACAGGAAGCTATAAAACAGACCAGGTGCATATAAAATATATTCTTGAACGGATGGAAGATAATGGACAGTAGCATTGAAATCTTCTTTCAGCCGATGTTGGCTCCGCTTTTAATCTGGGCGATCGCAATTATATCCGTTTGCGGACTATTTTACATGGGATATGCGGGCCAAAGACTGCCTTTATTTCGGGCTCTATTTATGATTGTCCTCATCCTTTTACTGATAAACCCGTCATTTAAGAAAATTACTGGCAGCCCAACCGACACGGTTGTAAATGTTTTGACAGACCGCAGTCATAGCCAAAAACTCTCGGGGCGTATGGAAGAAACAGATCGTATTGATCGGCATGTCATTGAACAATTGAGCAGTCTGGAAAATACGGTGGTGAACCACATCGAGATATCACCGGAAGAGGGTGGGGTGCAAACCCGTTTTACGCCGCAGTTAAAAGACCGTATGGCAAACCATAACCAAAAGCGTATCGGCGGCAGCCTACTGATTACAGATGGGCAATTATCAGATGCTGCGAAAGAGATTGAAGCACTGGAAAAATATGGCCCTGTTCATGTCATGTTGACAGGAAACCCTAAAGAAGAATTTGACCGTACAGTGAAAATTGTCTCGGCGCCTGAATATGTCGTTGTGGGCGAGAGCTTGCCTGTCAGAATACGCGTCGACGATTTTCCGGCCCCGCTGGGTGAGGTTTTGGATGTAAGCATCTTTTTAAATCAAGAGCAGGTAAAGATAGAGAGAATAGAAACAGGAAAAGATACTTTGATAAATATTCCTGTAAATGCCCCCGGTGAAATGATCGTGCGATTTGAAGTGGTTGCCGATAATTCAGAGTTAAGCGCAGTGAACAATACAGCCGTATTGCGCATACAAGGTGTGCGCGCGCGTCTAAAAGTTTTATTGGTATCCGGACAGCCACATCAGGGGCTTAGAATTTGGAGGAATTTGTTAAAGTCTGACCCCTCTGTCGATTTAGTCCATTTTACAATTCTACGCTCGTTTGACAGCATTGATATTACCCCGCCGGATCAGATGGCGTTAATTCCCTTTCCGACGGAAGAACTTTTCGAGGAGCGCATTAAAGATTTTGATCTGATAATTTTTGACCGATATACACGCCGTAATATACTTTTGCCGCAATACTTCGACAATATCGTTTCCTTTGTACAAGAGGGGGGTGGGCTTTTGTTTGTGCATGGCCCCGAGGAATCAGTTGGTCTTGCCTTGTCGGATACGTCCCTTGGCGCAATTATGCCCTATAGCCGTATTGAAAACGATTTAAATCAAAATGGAGCGATGCCGTTTCTGGCACCTTTCGGTGCGCGTCATCCAATTACAAGTCCCCTTGCGGGTGATAGCGATAACTGGGGGACGTGGATGCGGTATTTGAATATGCAAAAGGTCAGTGAGAGCAGTCAGATATTATTACAGGAGAAGCAGACGGCCGCACCGCTTCTTGTAATTGATCAGGTCGGTAAAGGGCGCGTCGCGCAATTTATGACAGAGCAAATATGGTTGTGGGCGCGTGGGTATGATGGCGGTGGTCCATATAACAGCCTGATGAAAAGATTGTCTCATTGGCTGATGAAGGAGCCGACACTCGATTACAGCCCACTTAAAATGACATCTGTTAACGGGGGTATAGATGTTACATTTCAAGAGAACGCGCTTACAGACCAGGCGCTGTTTATTACCACACCTGAAAAACAAACATTTGAATTTAATTTTGATGATAAGCCAGATGCGCAGTCTTATTTCTACGAGACTGATACATCCGGTTACTATAGGGCTGAATATGGTCCTTACAGCACGCATATTATACTAAGTGACCCGAACAGCCCAGAATACCAGAGACTTGTTACCAGTGAAGATATAGGCGCCAGAATTGCGGGTCAAACGGGCGGGACGGTGGTCGCGCTTTCCGATGCGTTCGATGTCAGTTTTGAATTAACAGATCGAAACCGATATCAAAACGGCAACAGTCTTTATTTTAAACGTTCAACAGATTTGCAAAATCGTCGTATCAAAACCTGGCCGCTTTTGCCTTGGTGGCTGGCGGCATTTATCGGTTTCGCATTCCTTACCGTCGGGTGGCTTCGCCAGGAATAAATTGATCGTTTTATCTGCTTTTCAAAATATTCCGTTCACGGGCAAACAAGGCTGCCTGCGTCCTGTTTTTTGCGCCCAGCTTTCTGCATATGCTTCTGACATGCAATTTGATCGTAACGGTTTTTAAATCTAGCGCTTCTGCAATTTCCTGATTGGATGCGCCGCGTGATAAATAGCTTAAAACCTCGTTTTCGCGATCAGTCAATTTATAATGGCTATCCGGCAGGTCTGTATTTTCAAAATGCATGATCGGCTGCGGTGGATTGTGAACCGGCGGAGCCATATATTCTATAGGCACAAATTTTTCACCTGCGATCACCAATTCTATGGCATGAACCAGGGCTTCACCAGACATGGATTTAGGAAAGAAACCTGATGCGCCCTGTTGGATGCTTTGCCCGACTTCCCATGGCTGGGCAACGCCTGACATGATGGCAACAGATTGTTCCGGGTTAATTGATTTTATCTTCCGTAATCCGTCAAACCCATTCATTCCAGACATACATAGATCAAGTATGACCAAATCAAAAACTTCGTTTTTTCTGGATTTTAAGATTTGAGCAGCCTTTGAAAGATCAGGCGCCAATGTGACATCAAAATCCTTTTTTTGCTTTTCCAGATATAACGTTAGTATATCTCTGAAAAGCGCATGATCGTCAGCAATTAGTATTCTCATTGAAATTTCCCCTCGTCAAAGTAAGGCTAATTTCATATCCCCCGATGAATCCAAGTATCGTGAAATAACGTAAACAAAAGCTTAAGTTTTACATAATAATCAAAATTTTTGTTTTATTTCATTGTTTTAAAACAAAAAAATGAATATTATGCCGCAGAAACAGCCTATATATTCTAGATTGCATTAAAACATAAAAGTTAACAGATTACAACCTATAGTTGTCGGCTAGCAAGTTTTTCGTAGGAAGGTCAAAAATTGAATCATACACGCGTGTTGCTTCAAGAACGCGTTGAATATAGTTGCGTGTCTCGTAAACCGGAAGGCTTTCAATCCAGTCAACCATATCAATATTACCATTTCTAGGGTCTCCAAAGTTTTTGACCCATCCGTTTACACGCCCGAAACCTGCGTTATATGCAGCGGTCGCCAACACAAAATTACCGTCATAATATTTAAGCATGCGTTCGATGTATGCAGTACCCAAAGTGGTGTTGTATTTTGGATCATCAAGTAGATCACTGTAAGAATAGGGAATGCCAAGCTTTTGGGCCTGTTCTTTAGCCGTGGCAGGCATCAGTTGCATTAGCCCTTTGGCACCGACATGGCTGCCGGCACGTGCATTGAAAATACTTTCTTGACGGATCAGGCCCAGCAGGTGGCTTTGTGTAGTAACCTTGGGGGTAAGATGAGGTAGATTAGGGTATCCGACGCTCAGCATTATATTGTGCTTGTTATACATGTCTTTTGCGGCGCGGATGGCGAAATCAAAGCGATGCGCTTCGCGTGCAAGAAATGCCACGAAATTATAATCAGAAGCTGTCTCCGCCTGATTCAAAAGCTTGGCAAAGAATACATCGTTGTAATTGGGCAAGCCCGCATTCGTCAGGACGCGTATTGCCCCTGCAAATGGATGATAGGTCAGCTTTGAAGTCTGAGCTGACTGTGTGTCGATTTGTTGCCAATTGATTTTTAATTTTGAGTTCCCGAGTTTTGTATTGGCGAGCTGCCCATAGAAAAATAAAGGATGATCTGCGGCTTTCGTATACCAGATTTTGGCATTAGCCTGATCGCCAGCCTTTTCAAAGGCCCTTCCGGCCCAGTAGGCTCCGCGCGTCAGGCTCATGGGTGTTTCTACGCTGTCATATAGTCTTGTAAATAGTGTCGCCGCATGTTTATTGTCCCTCGAAGCCTTTAACGTTAGCCAACCCGTTAGAAACTGTGCCTGCGTATAACTGAAGCCTGTGTTCTGGCGATGCTGTTTCGCGATCGCAAGGGCTTTGCTCCAATTTTTATCTTCGATGGCGCGTCTGATCAAAATATGACGTTCTGCCCACCATTTGTCCGGATGCTCGCTCTGGTCTACCTTTGGGTTGTTCAACAGTTCGAGCGCGCTGTCGCTGTAACCGGCACGCCTGCGCCACCTGACACGTTCATAGGCCAGGCCGGGGTCAATCAAACGATCCTCAGAAATTAGGGCAATCGCATTATCAACACCGTTTTCCTGATTGGCGAGTTTTATGCGAGCCTCCAATACAAGGCGCTTTTCCCTCGAAATCAAAGGTAAAAGTTTGCGGGCTGATTCTGTGCGGCCATTCCAGATCAGGTTGTTGGCACGATTGATATGATCCTGTTCGCTAAAAAAGGTGGAAAAACTTTCAATAAGCTTATCAACATCACGGTTTGAAATATCCGCTTTGTACCAGAATTCACGAAGGTTTCTGCGAATTTCATTCTGAAATCCCAATTGTTTTAACGCATTTATATAAAGTGTTATTCCTGCAGTGGAAACGGGCGGGTGTGAACCAAACCAGTTTTTAATGTCATAGGGGCGGGCATTTTTAGGGAATTTTTCCTCAAGCTTACGCTTCATCATACTTTCTTGTGGCCAGTCGTTATTTATAGCCAAAAAATTTCTGAGCATTTCATACGAGGCATAATCAGGATATTGCGTCAGGTAAAGCCAGGTCAGAACCTTAGTAGCGTTCGGGTCATTCAGGTTTTTTGACTTGGCTAGTTTTTCAATCTGTGAAGGGTCGCGTAACTTTTGAATCAGGGTCTGTCCCTTATCTGTCTGGGCGCTGGCAGCACTTGCAAAAATGAAAAGGGCGCCTATAGTAATAACAGTTAAAATCAATGTTTTAAGGAAAACACCATGTTTAAAGGTTCTTTTGTTGCGCTTGCAACCCCTTTTACGAATAGCGGCGGCGTCGACTATGACGCTTATGATCGCCTTGTAAATTGGCAGGTTGAACAGGGTACTCATGGTTTGGTTCCTTGTGGTACAACAGGTGAAACGCCGACACTTACTCATAAAGAACATATGGAGCTGATTAGTCACTCTGTCAAGTGCGCCGATGGTCGCGTACCTGTCATTGCAGGGGCGGGATCAAACGCAACTGACGAAGCGATCAGTCTGGCACAACATGCCCAAAAAGCCGGAGCTGATGCCATTTTAACTGTGGTCCCATATTATAACAAGCCCTGTCAGCAAGGAATTTATCAGCATTTTAAATCTATTCACGATGCAACGGATATCCCGCTAGTCCTTTACGATGTGCCTGGTCGAACAGTTGCGAAATTTGATGTTGATACGGTGTGCCGCCTTGCGGAATTGCCGCGTGTCGTGGCGATTAAAGATGCGGCGCCTGATCTGTCACGCCCGCTTGAAATGCGGGTGCGTCTGGGACGTGAATTTGGTCTTTTGTCCGGGGAGGATTCGACCGTGGCGGGTTATTTGGCGCAAGGCGGTGACGGATGTATTTCAGTAACGGCCAATGCGGCCCCCAAACTTTGTGCCGAGTTGCATACAGCTTGGCAGAAAAAGGATTTTGAGACGTTCGAGGCGCGTCGCAATGCTTTGTCTTATTTGCACAAACTGATGTTTAGATCCCCAAATCCTGCACCTGCTAAATATGCGCTTTTTAAAATGGGTATTATTAATACAGCGAAAGTCAGATTGCCGTTGATCGAAGTGGGAGAAACCCTTCGTCAAAATATAGATACTGAACTGGCGCGTCTGGGGCTTGTATAATGGCCAAAAACAAAGGACATGGCCGCGAAATTATTGCCAATAACAAACGCGCCCGCTTTGATTATTTTATAGAGGATACGATCGAATGCGGGATCGTCCTGACAGGGACGGAGGTTAAAGCCCTTCGGCTTGTACGCGGCGCAAGCCTGCAGGAGGCACATGCCGCAGAACATGGTGGCGAATTGTGGCTTTACAACCTATATGTTCCGGATTACGGGCACGCAGGTGCACACCTGCAGCATAAACATAAACGTCCGCGTAAATTGTTGCTTCATAAAAAAGAGATGGCGCGCTTATTTGGCGAAATTGCAAAGGCCGGTATTACGATCGTGCCTGTCTCGCTTTATTTTAACCCTAGAGGGTTGGTCAAGCTGGAGCTTGGTATTGCGAAAGGTAAAAAGCAGCATGATAAACGCCAGGTCATTAAAGACCGTGATTGGAACCGTCAAAAGTCACGTATTCTCAGGGATAATAACTGATTAACTTAGGTTGTGAATTAAAAAAGGCGGGTCGAAGCGGCCCGCCTTTTTTTGTGGAGTATGGACATATGGGGATGTCCGGGGGAATTTATATTATATTTTCGCAAACACGTCGTCGGCTGTCGCCTCGGGCTTTGCGGTGTACTTATGACGCTTTCTTCTTTGACTTTGTATCGGTATCCTCCGGTGCGATATCCTGATCGGCATTCTCAGCGATTGTCTCTTCTTTTTCGTCGTTGCCCATCAACATTGCATTCGCAACAAGGCCGGCGTTCTCGCGAACCTTGTTTTCGATTTCAGCTGCAATCTTCGGGTTTTCCATCAAGAATGTCTTGGAGTTTTCGCGTCCCTGACCGACTTTTTCACCGTTGTATGAATACCATGCGCCCGCTTTTTCAACGATGCCGCTTTGTACACCAAGGTCCAGAACCTCACCCATTTTGGAAATGCCTTCGCCATACATGATGTCAAATTCAACGACGCGGAACGGAGGCGCCATCTTATTTTTTACGACCTTAACGCGGGTCTGGTTTCCGATCACGTTTTCCTTGTCTTTGATCGAGCCGATGCGGCGAATATCAAGGCGAACAGATGAATAGAATTTCAGCGCGTTACCACCTGTTGTTGTTTCAGGGCTGCCGAACATCACGCCAATTTTCATACGGATCTGGTTAATAAAGATTACGATGGTTTTTGATTTTGAAATCGAACCTGTAATTTTACGCAAGGCCTGCGACATCAAACGCGCCTGAAGACCCATGTGGCTGTCACCCATGTCGCCCTCTAACTCGGCACGTGGAACAAGCGCGGCAACTGAGTCAATCACCAGTACATCCAGAGCGCCTGAGCGTACAAGCGTATCGGCGATTTCCAAAGCCTGTTCACCGGCATCGGGCTGTGCAATCAGTAGCTCGTCAACGTTACAGCCAAGCTTGGCAGCATATGACGGGTCGAGTGCATGTTCCGCATCGATAATCGCACATGTTCCGCCGGCCTTTTGGGCCTCCGCCATTACTTGTAGGGCCAATGTTGTTTTACCCGAGCTTTCTGGGCCATAAATTTCAACGATACGTCCGCGGGGCAGGCCGCCGATGCCCAGACCGATATCAAGGCCGAGCGAGCCGGTTGAAATCGATTCGATATTGCGCTGCGGATTGTCGCTGCCCAATTTCATGATCGAGCCTTTGCCGAAGGCGCGTTCGATTTGACCAAGTGCTGCGTCCAATGCTTTTTGTTTATCTGCTGAATTCATTGTGTTTCCCTTTAATTCTGTAACTGACATTTTTTGATACTCCCCATTTTGGTATGAAATTAAACTCCAATCTATGATTCGATTTTATTCTGGGTCTGTTCTTTTTGTCAAGAACAAAATAAGAACAAAATACAATTTGACATAATTATTATAATTTGGTAAAAGATTCTGATTTATAAATTTACGGAGTTGTTTAATGGCGAAAAATAATTTGTTTAATCGCATCGCAACTAAGGTCAAAAAGAAGCCCGATGATGTTTGCAGAGAAACCGGCATATTAATGGGTATTGGTGCTATATGCGCGTTGCCATTTGATATGGGAGTGAGCCTTGTACTTACAACATTGCTGGCCGGATCGATTCCAAGTGCTGCAATTCTACACAATTGGTCAGAACGGAAAGATGAAAACACAGCAGGACAGAATTATGCGGCTCCTGAATGGGCTGTCTTGGCTCTGAAAAAGGCTCAGGAAGATATCTTGAGTATTTATAAAAACGTAAATGACGAGACTGAGCGCGATGCAAAAGTCAAAGCCGTTCTGACCGATAAAAAAGTCCAGAAAGCTTTGGGTAAAGTCCAGATTCTGGGTGAAAAGGGCGAACCGATTAGAAAAGCGGAATTCAAATTTGCATCGCGCTTGCGGAAAGTTGAGACTCAGGTTGTAAAGCAAATCGTTCAGGAACAGGAAATATTGGGCGAGACGAAAATCGAAAAATCAAAAACTCAGGCTTTTGGCCTTTAATTATTAACCCTGAAAGGAAAAAGAGATGGAAAACAAAACAGAAAAACAGCGTATGAAAGAATATGAAGCAAATCGATATCAAGCTTTTAAAGAATCGAGATCCGAATATTGGCTGAACGCTGCAGGGCAAACGGTCTATTCATGGGAATCAGGCAAGCAAACTCTGGAGCGTGCCGAAAGAAAAATTGCAAAACTGAAATCAGAGGCCGGTCAACCTGCAAAAGGTTTGGCCAAGATATTCGGAAAAGAACTGACACAGGAAAAAGCAAATCAAAAGATCAGCCGTATTTTGAATTCAAAAGCTGTGAAAGAGGCTATCCGCACCAGTGAAATTGTTGATACAAAACGTCAAGTTATTCGCGGTGCAAAATTTGAATGGAAATAATCAAAGTTATGAAAGTTAATTTATTGACATAATAATTAATTTTTGTTATGGTGATTCCAATTTGAATATCAAGAAAGGACAAAACAATGGTATCAAACATCTTTAATACAGAATCTATGGCAATGAGCACACTTGGCGTTATTGTCGGTGCAACAGCAATCGGCCTAACGGGCGGAACATTAGGATTAGTAGTTGCAGGCGCAGCTGCGGCGGGTGCGGCAGGCGGTGTAGCCGGTGTATTGCTTCACCAAACACCAGAGCAACAGCAAGCCAAGTATGATGCACATGTTGCCCATATGGCTGAAGTTAACAAACGCGAAGTTGCCGACAACGTTGTGACAGGCCCATCATACGATGCCCGCACATGGACAGGCGATATGCCGAAAATGCCGGAATTCAAAAAAGTCAAAGAAGTTGCCGGTAAAGCCAACAAACTGGTACAAAAGCTGAAGTAATGAAAGCTAAGTCACTTATAGCAACATTTACAGGCGCCGCCCTTGGAACTGCAGGTGGAATTGCATTTGCAGTCATGGGCGGGTCAAGCCTGTTTCTGCTGGGAACAGTCGGTTTAACTATTGCGGCGATTGTGGGTGGTTCAACGGCCCTGGGTGCAGTCGTGGATATGGGACGTGCTGCAGTTTCAGGCAGCAAAGCCAAGAAGGCTGCTAAAAAAGCCGAAGCCGCTGATACGATTACATTTTCTTTCTAACCGTCCAGAACGTCTTTGACCTTAGTTGCCAGCTGTTTCAATGTAAATGGCTTTGGTAGGAAATGAACATTATCACCAAACTGTTCTTTTAAACGGTCTTCGGTATATCCCGACATAAATATGATTTTGGTATCTGTGTAATGTTTGCGCAGTTCCTCGACCATTGTAGGGCCGTCCATGTCCGGCATGACGACATCCGTGATGATCAATTCTAATTCGGGTTTATCGTCGCCCAGTTTCTCCAGAGCATCACGGCCGTTAAAGGCCTCAATGACTTCGTAGCCTTTGTTTGATAGCGCGCGCGAGCTGAAACTGCGAACGGCATCTTCATCTTCGACCAGTAATATGCGTGCGCTTCCGCTAAGGTCAGCATCAACCTTGGGTGCTTCTTTCTTTTGAACGGCTTTTTCGTTTTCATCAGGAATATAAAACGGAATATAGATCGAAAAGATCGTGCCGCGATCAATTTCGGTATCGACAGACAGGAAGCCGCCCGTCTGGTGGATAATACCGTGTACTGTTGAAAGGCCCAGACCGGTACCGGAGCCCAGTTCTTTTGTGGTAAAGAAAGGCTCGAAAATGCGTGTGATGATTTCAGGTGGAATGCCGCTGCCGCTGTCTTCGACATCTATTTTCACCCATTTGCCCGGTGGCAATTTATCATTTGTATTTTCAAGATCAATTTCATCGTTATTTTCAAAGGTTGATGTTTTGATATCAAGCGTACCTGATCCATCCATCGCATCGCGCGCGTTTACGGCAAGGTTAATCAGAACCTGTTCCAGCTGACCCTGATCAACCTTGATCAGTTCGGGGTCTTTGCTGTGATGTTCAATCGACAGCGTAATCTGCGCGCCGATCAGACGGCGGATCAGGTGCGATACCTCACTCAGTACTTCGGGTAGATCGAGAACCTTGGGCTGCAACGTTTGCTGACGTGAAAAGGCTAAAAGCTGACGCACAAGGTTTGCCGCGCGGTTCGCATTTTGTTTAATTTGCTGAAGGTCCGAGAATGACGGATCGCCAGGCTTGTGACGCAATAGTAATAGATCACAAAAACCGATCATAGCGGTCAGCAAGTTGTTAAAGTCATGGGCAACGCCGCCGGCCAATTGACCGATCGCCTGCATTTTCTGTGATTGCGTGAATTTTTGTTCCAGTGTTTTTTGTTCGGTCAGGTCGATAAAGTGCAAAACCATGGAATCGCCGCCGCGGAATTTACGACCGTAAATCTGGACGATGGTTTCATCTGCTGTGTTCAGATGCGCCTCCATCGTTGCGCTTTTCTGTTTACTGGCAAATAGCTGTTCAATCCATTTCGATACCTCGTCCCGGTCATCTGCAGCAATAAAATCGCTAAAGCGCTTGTGTGTGATGTCCTGCGTTTTGGTTTCATACATTTTAACGAAACTGTTATTCGCGGCATCAATTGCGCCATCGCGGGCAATCAGGCAGATGCCGACTGGCGCTTCTTCAAACAGGCGCACGAAACTGTCCTGGGTTTCCCGCAGCGCGGCCTCGATTTCCTGCTCGGATGTTAAATCATAGACGACAGAGCGTGTGCGGATTTTACCGTTTGTGCCACGTACAATAGAATGCGTTATGGCAGCTTTGAAAATACGGCCGTCTTTTGCAATCATCGATAATTCACCGGTCTGGTAATCATCATCATTTTCAAAGACTTCGTACGGGTCGACATTTTCAGGCGTATCGAACAGGAAGTCGTGCAGAGTACCACCCTTGGCAAGCTCACCAGGTTCAACCGCAAGCCATTTTTCAAGAACACTGTTAGAAAACAGGAAGTGCCCATCTTCATCAACGGCAAAAAAGCCGACAGGGGCATTGTCTGTAAAGTCGGCCAGGCGCTCGCGCTCAGATTTTAGTTTGTTTTCCAATGCACGCAGTTCTGTAATATCCTCAAATTGCCAATCGATATGGTTTCGGTATGAGCCGAGGGCCTTGGCGCTAATCTGGATCGATCGCACCGTTTCATCGACGATGGCATTGGTTTCGGTAACGGCGTTTTCACCATTTAAGGCTTTGCTTTTCAAACGCTCCAGCATGGATCGCATTTTGCGCGAATTCGTAAATATCTCGGCAAAGCTGTTCAGCGTTGGCGATTGAAAGCCCGGTAACATAGCCTCGAATTTGGAATTAAAATAAACAGTCTGATTTTTTTCGTTGGTAATGATGCGCGCATCACGCCCGTTCGCCATGATTTCAGTAATCAGATTGTGTTTTTTTTCGCGCCGTTTAAACAGATTTTTTAAACCAATCAGTCCTGCTCCACCCAATAAGCCGAAAGCAAAGGCACCCAAGATATAATAAGGGCTTTCACGCGGGATTTCAGGTATGTACGACAGGCCAACAGCGAGGCCTGCATATAGGCCGCCCGATAGCAGCAGGATTGTATTTTGTGTGGCTTTTGAAAGCGGCTTTGATGTTGCAACACCGGTTTCAGTGAAAAAGCTGTCTTGTTCTTTGTCTTGTTTTTGATCGGACACGCGAATGCTACCCCTGAATTATCCTGATAATAGTATAGTGCGCTTTGCCGCCAAGCAAAAGCCATCTATTTCATTTTTTTGCCTTTCAGCTTGAAGACGTAAGAGATAACTTCGGCCACAGCCTTGAAGAAGTCGTTCGGGATCATTTCATCAATCTCCATGTTTTCGAACAGACCGCGGGCCAAGGCAGGGTTCTCGACGACGCTGATGTTGTTTTCTTTGGCGACCTCGCGAATACGAAGTGCCACGGTATCGATACCCTTGGCAATCATCACGGGCGCATCCATTTGATCGGGATCATATTTCAGCGCAACGGCATAATGGGTCGGGTTGGTAATCACGACATCTGCACTGGGAACGTTCGCCATCATACGCTGGCGGGCCTTGGTCTGGCGCAATTCGGCCAGTTTGGCCTTGATCTGCGGGTCCCCTTCGGTTTGTTTAAATTCTTCCTTGATCTCTTGCTTGCTCATCCGCAGCTTTTTCATGTGTTCCATGCGCTGATAGATGTAATCGATAATTGCAATCACGGTCAGAACGCTCAGAATACCGATCACAAGGCGAAAGATCAGCCCATGTAATTCATCAAGCGCCAGCGGAATAGGCAGGCCGACAAAATGCTCGATAGATCCATAGAACGGGATCATCAGGATTACGCCGACCCCGCCAATAATCAGCATTTTGAAGATGCTTTTCAGGAATTCGACGATTGATCGCATTGAAAACAGACGCTTGGCTCCTGAAAGGGGCGATATCTTTGAAAGCTTTGGCTTCATTGTTTCGGCTGTGAATAGGGGGCCGACCTGTAAAAGCGGGGCGGCAATGGCCGCAACAACTAAAAGGATCACAGGAAGTGTCAATATCTGGGCAATTTCTATGAACAGGCTTTTCATCACGTAATCAAGGCCATAAGGGCTGTTTGATAGGCTGTGTGCCTGTTCGATAAAGGTGCGGAAGATCGCCATCATGCGCGCCATAATCGACGGGCCAAGCGCCAGAACAATAAAGGCCCCGATGGATAACATGATCCAGTTATTGATTTCCTTGCTTTGAGCAACCTGACCTTGTTTACGCGCCTCTTGAAGGCGCTTCATAGTCGGCTCTTCCGTTTTTTGTGAGTCGTCTGTTAAACCATCATCAGCCATGCATTACTCCCTATCTTATATTATAGCACAAGATAGCGGGTTACGCTTTCTTCGTAGATATTCAGCCAATATAAAATGATCGTGCTGAAAACAAGGCTGAGGGTCAGGATCGCCAGAACAATCTGGATCGGCAACGCCAAAAAGAAAATCTGGATCTGCGGCATCAAGCGCCCCAAAAGACCAAACCCGGTATAAACAACCAGCGTCACAATAATAAAGGGCATCGCCATTTTAACGCCGGCATTAAAGGCCGTATTTACGACGCGGGCGATGACTTCGGCCATTTGCCCGGTTGAATTCACCAGATAGTCCGCCGGAAACATCTGATAGCTTTCGAAAATCGTAATCAGCAAGAAATGGTGCATGTTGGTTACTAAAATCATGGTTACGCCAAACACCCCGAGGAGGGCGCCGACAATCGACCCTTGCCCGCCCGATGCGGGGTTAAAGACCTGTGCGTTCGCCAAACCTGTATTCAAACCGATCACCATACCGGCCGTATCAAGGGCCGACATCAAAATGCGCATGACGGTGCCGATAAATAGACCCGTAATGGCCTCGGCGCCCAGCAGCACAAACAACAGACCAGGCTGCGTGGGCAGGGCCGGCAAAAAGGTAGATAGAACGGGCGTCATGACAAGGCTGAGCCCAAGGGCAATAAACAAGCGGATATTTGTCGGCGTAAAGCTTTCCCCGATGCCCGGCATAATCATCATGGCTGTGCCAACGCGGGTAAAGATCAGCAGAAAAGCAAAAAGCTGGGTTTCAATGAAGGTCTCGAGCATCAGACCTACCCGATATTGATGATGCGGTCGGCAATCACCTCGGTAAAGCCGACCATCAATTGGGCGAATGTCGGGAACAGCAGGGCGATGCTAAAGAATATCGCGATAATTTTCGGAACGAAACTGAGCGTCATTTCCTGAATTTGTGTTAAAGCCTGAAACAGGGCGATGATGACACCGACGATCAAACCGATAATCATAACCGGCGCCCCAATCTGGAGCGTTAAAAACAATGCATCTTGCGTGATGTTTATGATTTCATCTTCGTTCATAGCCTTATTCTAATCCATAGACAGGCTTAAATACAATTATAAATAGAAAGGACCGTTAAATCGGCATACGCATAATTTCCTGATAGGCATTGATCAGGCGGTCGCGCACGGCCAGCACGGTGTTTAATGTGCTTTCAGCCTCGGTTACAGCCTGCAGAACATCAATCATGTCCCCTTTGCCTTCAACGGCAGATGCTGTAGCCTTTTCACCTGCGTGTTGCAGGTCAATCGCTTCTTCAACCGAATTTTTCAGCATATCGCCGAACGAGGAATCACCCGTTTTTTTCGGGCTGTCCGAAATGTTTTTTAAAGCATTCTGATAGGCGCCAGCAGCGTTTGTAATTTCATTCATAGTCTCAAACTCCCAATACTACCTTATCAATATAGCATCAAAATGTAAATTTTCTAATAATTACGCCCGTAAAAGGTCGATTGTGCGCATCAGCATGTTACGAGACATGTCAATGATACCGAGGTTCGCTTCGTACGTACGCTGGGCTTCGCGCATATCCATCATTTCAATCAGCGGGTTAACGTTCGGCATTTTGACATAGCCGTTTTCATCAGCCGCCGGGTGTGACGGGTCCAGTTTCATAACAAATTCACTGTCGTCTTTCATCACTTCGTCGATGTGAACCTTGCTGTAGCCTTCTGCGCGGTCCATCACGTTTTTGAAAGACACCATCTGACGACGATAGGGGTCACCGCCGGATACTTCTGATGTTGTTGTCGCATTCGCGATGTTTTCCGAGATAATCCGCATCCGCATACCTTGTGAGCGCATGCCGCTGGCGGCGATATCCATTGCAAAGTTTAATTGTGTCATTTTCTCTCTCCCTTACTCAAAATTATCTGTTACCAGTCGCCGCGCGCATCATATTCAGGTATTTTTCGTGAATATTGCTCATCATGCGGTATTCGCCGACAACTTCACTGGCCTTGATCATTTGCTCTTCGATCACGACCGAGTTACCGGATGGTGCCATTTCATATGTGCTGCGTTGGTCACGGTCTTTATAGACCTTTTCGCCCGATGCCTGACCACCCAGACGCAAATGCGACGATGATGTGGTTGTCAGTGCGGGCGCGTCAGTGGCTGAACGCTCTTTACCGGCCTGTCCCAAAATCGATTTAAAATCCGGTGTGCCTTTTAATTCATGTGCCTTATAGCCGGGTGTATCGGCATTGGCGATATTTTGCGAGATGACTTTCTGTTTCTGGCCAAGATAATTCATGTTGGCGTAAACAGCGTCGAATAATCCTAAGTTCTTTGTTGTCATGGTTATATTCTCCCCTTTATACTTCTTCTATGCATATTTTGCCGTTTTGGCTAAACATGCCCCTTCCGCTGTTTATATATGCAATAGGTGTGCCAGTTTTTATGAAAGGATGGCTAAGTGGTTGATATATATGACGATGGCCGTCCTGCTGATCACGATGCAAATATCAAGCCGGTTAAACGATCGCGTCAGGAAATCGAACGCGCGGTCGCCGTCGCAATCGAAGGTTTTTCCAAAGATGGACAGGACCTTAGCAAAGTAACCGCATCGGGTTACGGCGCGCTAGCCGAGCAAATTCTGGCTTTGGCCTTTCAAAACGGGGTTAAGGTGCGTGAAGACCGTGATTTGGCGCAAATGCTGGCGATGGTCGAGCTGGACAGTGAAATTCCGACCGAGGCACTGGTTGCCGTGGCCGAGATACTGTCCTATGTTTATCGATTGAATGGCCAATATAAAAAGACGGAAAGTTTAAAAGATGATCTCGGCTGAATCCGAACAATTGCAGGCAGAATTACAAAGCCTGAACGCCTATTTGCTGGCCTGCGAGCGCCGCATCCATCAAGGCGAGGTGATGGACATGTCCGGTTTTGATGAAAAGACCAAAGTCATCTGTCAAAAATTATCAACATTGCCGCCCGAACGCGCCCGCGATTTGGCCCCTGAGCTGGAAACCCTGATTTCCCGCCTCGATCGCATATCAGCGCAACTACAAAATTAATTGACATAACGTGGCTGTTTTGCTATATTAGGTGACTGCCTAATTGCAAAGGAATGGCACATGTCCTTGTTGAAAGAAGGATTACCGATAGATTCAACACCAGCAGATGATTTTGCACGCGCTCGCGGGGCAAGGCTGGATAATTCACGCCGTGAGGGCACCTCGATGCAAGACACTATGAAGGCCTTGCGTCAGGGAGAGATTGATCGGTTCAAAACACTGTTAAGGCAGATTTGTCACTATTCGGATAGTGATGGTCTGTTTCAATATAATCAAGGTGAGTGGGACAGCCTGTTACGGATTTGCATGGTCGCCCCGAACATAAATCAAAAAAATCGCGCAGAAATAACGGGTTTAATTCTTGCAAATTCAAAGCGGCCAGAACAACAGATCGCCAAAGCCTACTCTAAAGATACATCTATGTTGATGCATGCAATTAATAGGGGGTGGGCCGATGTTGCTGTAAATCTTATCAAATATGGCGCGGATGTGAATGAAACATGTAAATGTGGTAAAGGCCATTCGGTTTTTGTTAAAACGCTTACAAGCGGTGGCATGACGGGGGAGCAAAAAGCCAAGGTAGTCGAGGCCTTGGTGGAAAAGGGTGCGGATATAAACAGTAAGTTTTTAACGCATGATGATTTTGTGAAATACCTGAGGGCGTCGAACAGTTCAGCGTTAAAAGAGCTTATCCCTTTTGCCTCTGATAAGGTTTTGTTTGATAATCGCGATGGCGGTTATAACAAATCGAATGCTGATAGGCTTATCGGAAGTAATTATAGTGCGGAGATTAGGCAATATATTAAAGAACGCGCCGAAAATTTTATGAAAGAAACAGGCTTTAATCCCCTGAACTCGGAAGTGGAGGGGGGCACAACCTTTACAACATGCCGTGAAATACAAAAGGGTGTTAAAAAGCGGGTTTGTTACGATTTTCAGACCTGCACAATGTCTGTGATTACAACAGTAAATAGTGAAAAAACAATGGATGTAAAACATACTGATTTCATTGATTTGGTAGAAAAGACACAGATCTATTCGGCGGCATCGGCGCTGACACGCCTTGGCGGAAATCCAGGTGAAAGCTGGAAGCAATATTGCAATACCGCACATTGGAAAAAGAACACAATATCACCAAGAAGGACACTATGAAATGTCACTAAGAAAGATAAAAAGGCTTTTAAGGCAGGGGGGTATAGAGCAGGCGAGATTGATTTATAATACTGCCCTTGATAACAAGGCCAAGGCCAGTCTTTTAAACAATAAAATACTTTTCAGAAACCTGATCAAGGCGGATCAGGTTGATGGTGTTAAGGCTATGCTGGAATTCGGTTTTAATCCTAATGCTGTTCTTGATGATGGCATGACGTCTATAGGGTGGGTAGTTTATGATGTTAAAGATAGCCCCGAGCGTAAAGAGATAGCTGATTTACTTGTCGAGGCGGGGGCGGAGTTGTCATGTTCCTGCGCAACGCATGGCCATATTTTATGTGAAAGTCTGTTCGCATCTAATCATGGGATGTTCCTATACTTCCTTGATAAAATAGAAACTTTACATGAATTGGAAAAAGCTGTTGATGGGTCCGGCAAGAGCGCGGAAATATACGCCATGCAGGCATCAGATACGAATATTGCGAAAGCCTTTGCGGAAAAGAAAAAGCAACTTACAGGTTTGGAAAAGAAAAAGCGTTCTGAAGTTGAGATAAAAACCGAAAGTGATCAGGTAACAAACGCATATTCAATGGTTGATGATAATTCCATTGAGGTGACCCAAACTTTACAGTCCGGCATACATCTCAGCGAAGTCTATAATTTCAATTCCTGCCGCCGTATAACGATTACCAAAACAGCAGATGCGCTGAACACATCAAGCGAAGATTTTGAAAACATTGCAGAACAAGATGCAATTTCAGATGCCGCTGCAGAGCTTGAGAGGCAGGGCGGGATGCCCGGAGAACGTTGGAAAAAGCATATTGCCAAAAAACTAACTCCCGCTGCGGGGGTGGCGGGCATTTAAGCTTTATAATATTCAGCCTTGTCGTTTTTAGCGCTTTGATTTAAAACTTAATCCATGGATTCTACACAACTTTTAAAGCTGGTTGCAGCCTTTACCTTTGTCATGGCGTTGATGTGGCTGCTCTCGCTGCTGATGAAGCGTTTGGGCTATGGCGCTGTTATGACGGGACGAAAAGAAGACCGCCGTCTAAAGCTGGTTGAATATCTGCCGCTGGACACGCGCAACCGTCTTGTTCTTGTATCACGAGACGGGGTCGAACATCTGTTATTGGTGAATGCAGAACATTCTGCTATCGTTGAACAGAATATTAAACCGCCAAAAACAAAATCGGGGTCAGGCGCGGATGATAAAAAATAATCTGTTCTTTCTATTATCGTTGCTGATTGGTCTGCTGTTTGCGGACAGCGCCTTTGCGCAAAGCGTAACCGTTGATTTGGGTGGCAGCGGTATTGAAGAGGCCGCCGGTGAATCTGTTGCAGGCCGCATCGTTCAGATTGTGGCCCTGTTAACAGTTCTATCGCTGGCACCGGGTATTTTGATGATGATGACATCCTTTACACGGATCATCGTTGTTTTATCGTTCCTGCGAACTGCCATGGGAACCCAGCAAACGCCGCCGAATACGGTTCTCATTTCGCTGGCTTTGTTTATGACGTTTTTCATCATGTCACCCGTATTTTCAAAAGCCTACACTGACGGTATCCAACCGCTGGTAAATGGCCAGATTACAGAAGTGCAGGCATTCGAGCGCACGGTTGAACCGTTCCATGATTTTATGATGGCAAATGTGCGTGAAAAAGACCTCGAGCTATTCGTACGTATCAGCGGTGAAGAAATTGAAAGCGCCGACGAAGTGCCTATCCACGTTCTGATTCCGGCCTTTATGATCACAGAACTGCGCCGCGCCTTTGAAATCGGCTTTATGCTGTTCCTACCGTTTCTGGTCATCGACCTTGTCACCGCCGCGATTTTGATGTCGATGGGTATGATGATGCTGCCGCCTGTATTGATCGCGCTGCCGTTTAAAATCATATTCTTCGTATTGGTTGACGGCTGGTATCTGGTCGTCGGCTCGCTTATGGAATCTTTCACGCAAATTTAGGGTGAATCGGGTTGCACCCTGTTGAAACTTGTGTTAAATCCAACACAGGAAAATAACCAACAGGGTACGGATCGTGTCAAAAGCACAGGAAACACTTATTGCGCGGCGCTATGCCAAGGCTTTTTACGAACTTGCTGAAGAGCAAAAAAAGCTGAATGCTATTTCAAATGATATTGAAACTTTGAAGACTCTGCCGGAAGGCGGCGAATTCGGATATTTCCTGAGCAATCCGCTGTTTAAACGTGAAGAACAATTGGGCGTTATGACGAAATTGGCCAAAACAGCCAAGCTTGATAAGCTGACAGCTAATTTTCTGGGCACAATCGTTGAAAATGGGCGTCTTTCACTTTTAAAAGACATCGTTGATGCGGTTGCATCTGAAATCTCCAGCCGCAAGGGTGAAGTGAAAGCCGTTGTAACATCGGCACGCAAGCTGACACCGGCACAAGCCAAGAAAATTGCTGATAATCTGAAAAAAGCGACAGGCTCTGACATTGATGTCGAGTTGAAAGAAGATGAGAAAATTATGGGCGGCCTGATTATCAAGGTCGGATCATTGTTGATTGACCAGTCTGTGAAGACACGTCTGGAACGTTTGGAACGCGCGCTGAAATCTGACAGCATTGCGTCAAAAAAAAATGAACTGCGGGATGCCGCATAATTAATAATAACTAGGGTTATACAAAGAAGAGGATAAAAACATGCAAGTTAAAGCATCAGAAATCGCAACAATCCTGAAAGACCAGATCGCCAACTTCGACGCTGAAGCCGATGTGGCTGAAATTGGTCAGGTTGTATCTGTTGGTGACGGTGTTGCCCGCGTACACGGTCTTGATAACGTGAAAATGGGTGAAATGGTTGAATTCCCAGGCGGAATTAAGGGTATGGCTCTGAACCTTGAGGAAGACAACGTCGGTATCGTGATCTTCGGTTCTGACCGCGACATTAAAGAAGGCGATACAGTCCGCCAGACAGGTGAAATTGTTGACGTTCCTGTCGGAAAAGAACTTTTGGGACGCGTTGTTGATGCTTTGGGTAACCCGATTGATGGGAAAGGCCCGATCAAGGCGAAAAGCCGCGCACGTGTTGAACAAAAGGCACCGGGTATTATTCCACGTAAATCGGTTCACGAGCCGATGCAGACAGGTATCAAGGCGCTGGATGCGCTGGTTCCGGTTGGTCGTGGTCAGCGTGAATTGATCATTGGTGACCGTCAGACAGGTAAATCTGCTGTGGCGCTGGATGCCATTTTGAACCAGAAATCAGTTAACGAATCTGATGATGAAAACAAAAAACTATATTGTATCTATGTTGCGGTTGGTCAGAAACGTTCGACCGTTGCCCAGTTGGTGAAAAAGCTGGAAGACATGGGCGCGATGGAATATTCGATTGTTGTTGCAGCGACAGCGTCTGATCCTGCCCCGATGCAGTTCCTGGCGCCTTATACAGGTGTAACCATGGGTGAATATTTCCGTGATAACGGCATGCACGGCCTGATCGTTTATGATGATTTGTCTAAACAGGCTGTTGCTTATCGCCAGATGTCATTGCTACTGCGTCGCCCACCGGGCCGCGAAGCCTATCCTGGTGACGTATTCTACATTCACTCTCGTTTGTTGGAACGCGCTTGTAAATTGAACGAAGAAAACGGTTCAGGCTCCTTGACAGCCCTGCCGATCGTTGAAACACAGGCCGGTGACGTATCTGCTTATATTCCAACAAACGTAATTTCGATTACAGATGGTCAGATCTTCCTTGAAACAGATCTGTTCTATAAAGGTATTCGTCCTGCGATTTCCGTTGGTCTGTCGGTTTCACGTGTTGGATCTGCAGCCCAGATCAAGGCGATGAAACAGGTTGCGGGCTCCATTAAACTGGAATTGGCGCAGTATCGTGAAATGGAAGCTTTCTCTCAGTTTGCCTCTGATCTTGATGCGGCGACACAGAAACTGCTGGCTCGCGGTGCACGCCTTACAGAACTGTTGAAACAGCCACAGTACTCACCACTGAAAGTTGAAGAGCAGGTTGCTGTGATCTTCGCCGGTGTGAAAGGCTATCTGGATGATGTTCCTGTTGGTGATGTAACGGCATTCGAAGCCGCTTACCTTGACGCACTGCGCGGCAAGGGCAAGAAAATTCTGGCCGCTATTGATAAAGAACAAAAACTGACAGATAAAATCGAAGCTGATCTGCGTGACTTTATTGAAAACTTCAAGTCAACCTTTACATCTAAGAAGGCTGCTTAAGAAGGATAGAATATGCCAAGCTTAAAAGACTATAGAGACCGTATTGCCAGTGTGAAGTCGACGAAGAAAATTACGTCGGCGATGAAACTGGTTGCGGCATCCAAGCTGAAAAAGGCGCAGGAAAAGGCCGAGGCCGCACAGCCATACGCCCAGCGCATGAACCAGATTGTCGGACGCTTGCTCGGCGGAATCAAGATCAGTGACGCCAGCCCGAAATTGCTGGCCGGCACAGGTAAAGACAATATTTACTTGCTGGTTGTTGTGACATCTGACCGTGGTCTGGCCGGTGGTTTTAATTCAAACGTTATCCGTCTAGCCCGTCAGAAAATTGTTGATCTGGAAGCCCGTGGTAAAGTCGTGAAAATCATTACAATCGGTCGTAAAGGCCGTGATGCTTTGAAACGCACGCATAAACACGCAATGGTCGAGCATTTTGAAGGGCCGGGTCGCAGTGATCTGTCATTCTACGATGCCGATAAGGTTGCGAAATTGGTATTAGGTATGCTGGATCGCGAAGAATTCGATATTTGCACGCTGATCTTTAACAAATTCCGTTCCGTGATCGCGCAGGTCCCGACGGAAAAGCAAATGATTCCCATGCAGGCTGAGATTGCTGAAAATGACAACGAGCCTGAAACAACAGGCGCAACAGCGGTCTATACGTTCGAGCCTGAAGAAGAGGCTTTGCTGGGTGATTTGTTGCCGAAAAACTTTTCTACACAGATTTTTGGTGCCTTGCTGGACAGCTCGGCCGGTGAACAGGCGGCACGTATGACCGCGATGGATAACGCGACACGCAATGCCGGTGATCGTATTGACCAGCTGACATTACAATATAACCGTGCCCGTCAGGCCGCGATTACAACAGAATTGATTGAAATTATCTCTGGCGCCGAGGCGCTATAAATAACCCCGAATTAACAGGAGAAGAACCATGGCAGAAAAGAAAACAACGAAAAAAGCAGCCGCTAAAAAGCCAGCAGCTAAGAAAACAGCAACAACAACCAAACGCGCCGCAAATGACGGTCAGGTTGGTAAAGTTACTCAGGTTCTGGGTGCGGTTGTTGACGTTCAGTTCGACGGCGGCCTGCCAGCGATTTTGAACGCGCTTGAAACAGAAAACGAAGGCAAACGCCTTGTTCTGGAAGTTGCCCAGCACTTGGGTGAAAACACAGTTCGCACAATCGCGATGGACTCCACAGACGGTATGGTTCGTGGCCAGACGGTAACAGATACAGGCGCGCCGATCTCGGTTCCGGTTGGTCCGGGCACATTGGGCCGTATTATGGATGTAATCGGCCAGCCAATTGACGAATTGGGTCCGGTTAAAACAAAAACCCAATTCCCGATTCACCGCGAAGCCCCTGATTTCGTTGACCAGTCAACAGAAACAGAAATTCTGGTAACAGGTATTAAGGTCGTTGACCTTTTGGCGCCATATGCCAAAGGTGGTAAAATCGGTCTGTTCGGTGGTGCTGGTGTTGGTAAAACCGTTACAATTATGGAGCTGATTAACAACGTTGCGATGAACCACGGTGGTGTATCTGTATTCGCCGGCGTTGGTGAGCGTACCCGTGAAGGTAACGATTTGTATCATGAAATGATTGAATCAGGCGTTATTAAAGAAGGCGGCGCTGAAGGATCGAAGGCCGCACTTGTTTACGGCCAGATGAATGAACCACCAGGTGCGCGTGCACGTGTTGCCCTTACAGGTTTGACACAGGCTGAATATTTCCGTGATGAAGAAGGCCAGGACGTTCTGTTCTTCGTTGATAACATCTTCCGCTTTACACAGGCCGGTGCCGAGGTGTCAGCGCTGCTGGGTCGTATTCCGTCAGCGGTTGGATATCAGCCAACACTTTCAACAGATATGGGTGCGATGCAGGAACGCATTACATCAACAACCAAAGGTTCGATTACATCGGTTCAGGCCGTATACGTTCCGGCGGATGACTTGACTGACCCTGCACCTGCGACAACATTTGCTCACTTGGATGCGACAACCGTTTTGTCACGCCAGATTGCAGAACTGGGTATTTATCCTGCGGTTGATCCGCTTGATTCAAACTCGCGTATTCTGGACCCACAAGTTGTTGGTGACGAGCACTATACAACAGCGCGTCGCGTACAGCAGACATTGCAACAGTATAAGGCCCTGCAGGATATTATCGCCATTCTGGGTATGGATGAATTGTCAGAGGAAGATAAACTGGTTGTGGCACGTGCCCGTAAGATCCAGCGCTTCCTGTCACAGCCATTCCACGTAGCGGAAGTCTTTACAGGTACACCTGGTACATTCGTTCAGTTGGAAGATACAATCAAAGGCTTTAAAGGCATCGTAGACGGTGATTACGATCACCTGCCTGAAACAGCTTTCTATATGGTTGGTACCATCGAAGAAGCCGTTGAAAAAGCCAAAAAGATGGCAAAAGAAGCCGCATAATATATAAGGACTGAAGATTATGGCGACTGAGGCGCAAAAAACATTCAAATTTGATCTGGTTTCACCCGAGGCGATACTGATGTCGGAAGACGTCAAACAGGTCGTCATTCCCGGCGCTGTCGGTGAATTCGGCGTGCTGGCAGATCATGCGCCTTTATTGTCATCTCTACAGCCCGGTGTTGTACGCACAACCGCCGAAGATGGTCATGAGCACCTGATCTTTGTGACCGGCGGCGTTGCCGATATCAAAGATAACCTGTGTACCGTTTTGGCCGAAGATGCCGCCAGTCTGGATGATTTGGATGATGTTGCCGAACTGGAACGCGCCGTCGAAGAACTGCGTCAGCAACAAGCCAATCACATTGGCATGGAAGAAGAACATTATATCCAGCGCCAACTTGATATCATGCTCGCCAAGCTGGATGCGGTTAAAACCTATAAGGTCTCTTAATAAATCAGGCATGTAAGATATTACAAAGCTGAAACATTTCTTTTCATATTTGAAACAAACTGTTACGGAACATTCTGTAGCCCTCCCCATTTGTAGTTATGAATTCGCGATACACAAGATAGGAAAACCGCGAAAAACTAAAATGAAGGAGACTTATAATGAAAAAGTTACTTGCCACAACAGCTATTGTTACAGCCTTAATTGCAACACCAGCATTGGCTGATAAATATGTATTGGATGCCAACGGCAACTTTTATGACCGAGAAATGGTGAACTATGCACACGGACCAGTTGATGACCAGCGTTTGGTAATCTTGGGTTCGGACACTGACTTGGGTACATATTCTGAAAGCACAACAGTTATCCGCCTAAGCGAGATGTCTGAAGATGATTTCCGCACAGAGATCGGTGATTTGAACCGTGACGGCGTAATCAATGACTATGATGTATCAATCTATGTTGGTGATGAAAATGACGATGGCATTATTAACTATCGCGATTATCAGGACCGCTTCGGTGAAGATACTATTGTAATCGAACAATATTCTAGCCTGGACGGATCAACAACTGTTGCAACAACGACATACGAAGAAGATTTCGTACCTCAGAACGAAGGTTCTACACAGGAAACGGCTGATCCTTATGGCGAAGCAGAAATCTCCGCCAATGGCGTTGCCAGCCAAGCAGAAGTTGGTCAGGATGACGAATTTGTCGCCCAGAATGAAGGCTCTTCGCTTGAAACAGACGAACCAGAAATTTACGGTAGCGTCGAAATGGATGACGATATGAGCTATGAAACAGATTCAGAATTGTCACTTTGGGAACGTTTTAAAGCATCATTTGAATAATATTGGAACTTAATGTGTGGGCTCCCCGTTTGGGGAGTCTATGCGTTTACAAATAAAACGAGCAAAGGAAAGTGAAATGAAAAAACTACTTCTAACAACAGCCTTGGTGGGCCTGATGGCAACACCAGCAGCAGCAGAAACAGTAATTATGAAGGATGGTGTTCAAACCGGTCCAACAACAACTACACAACGTGTTGAAACACAGGCAAATGCCGACGGTTCAATTACAGAAACAACCATTACTGAATCTGTAACGCCACGTACGTCGACATCTTTGATGGTAACATCAGAAGTTAGCGCAATGGATCTTTTGAAGAATCATGACTGGGACCGTGATGGTGATTACGATCACAAACATACAGTTATTACAATCGAAGGTATGACACCTGCAGAGCTGAATGCGCGTATCGGTGACCAAGATGGCGATGGCGACATTGACCGTTATGACTTGGCAACATACGTAGGTGATATCGATAACGACGGTGACGTTGACTACGTTGATTACATGGCGCGTTTTGGCGATCAGAGCATCAAAGTCGATTACACATATGACTATGATCCTGAATATAACGGTACAACAGCATACGTATCACCAGCAACTGAATCTATTTTGGTAGATGAAGGTGTTAATCTTCAGACATCAGAAACATCACGTGTTTCTTTTGAAGATACTGAAACTCGTATGGAACAAAAAACATCTTATAACCGTTAAGATAATTGAACGCGGTGGCAAGGTATCTGTGTGATGCCTTGCCATTGTTTTTTTACAGGAAAGCGAAATAAAACAAAGGAAAGAAAAATGAAAAAACTACTTTTAACAACAGCAATGGTTGCTTTGATGTCTGCTCCAGCAATGGCTGCAGAAGGCGGACTGTCGACAACAACATCTTTGGATACAGGTGCTGACACCAGCATAACATCGACAACAACAGGTATTGATGCCGGTGCCGACCTTGGCGTTAAAGCTGATGCTGATACTGGCACAGATGTCGAGATCAAAGAAATGTCTGAAACAGAAGTTCAGATGGACGGCGATACAAAGACCGAAACAGAAACAACTGTTGAACTTCAAGATGACAGTGAAATCGAAATGATGGAAACAACAACTGCTGACGCAGATATGGATTCTGATGCAGATGTTGAAACACGCGCTGAAATCCGTTCGAATGCAAAAGGAAATGCTTACGGTATCGACCGTGACCTTGATCTGGATGCGGACGAAAAGCTAGAAATCGAAACACGCGCTGAAGTCGACCAAAACCGTGGTATGGGCGCAGCTGACGTTGATGCAAACGCTCAGGGCAATGCTTATGGCCGTGTTGACAAAGACGTAGAAATTGAAACCGAAGTCGAAGCTGACGGCGAATTGAGCTGGTGGGATCGCCTCTGGAGATAATTTAATCTCGTAAGTTCGAAAAGGCTCCGTTTTCGGGGCCTTTTCTTATGTCGGCTTGATTTTGCTGAAAACTTGGCTATTGTACGGGCATGGGATAGCCCCCGTAATAGAGAACCGATTCTAAAGGAGAAGTAATATGAATTTAATTGATGATGATATGCTGTTTAACTATGTTCCACGTATGGCAACAATTGGCCAGCAATTCCCTGAATTTGAACTGAAAGGTGTTGTGTCAAACGATTTAGACAGCGCATTTGAAACATTTACAAACGACAGTTTTGAAGGCAAGTGGCTGTGCGTATTCGCGTGGCCGAAAGACTTCACATTCGTTTGTCCAACTGAAATTGCCGCGTTCGGTAAAATGACCGGCGAATTTGCGGACCGTGATTGTCAGGTTCTGGGCCTGTCAACAGACAGCGAATTTGTTCACCTGGCATGGCGCAAGGATCACAGCGACCTGAATGATCTGCCATTCCCGATGCTGTCAGACATCAAACGCGAATTGTCTGAAGAACTGGGCATCCTGAACGAAGAAGAGGGCGTATGTAACCGCGCAACATTCTTGGTTGACCCACAAGGTATTATCCGCCACGTGTCAGTTAATGATTTGAATGTTGGCCGTAACCCTGCGGAAACCTTACGTATTCTGGATGCATTGCAAACAGACGAGCTTTGCCCATGTAACTGGAAGCAAGGTGAAGAGACATTGAACGCGGCCTAAGCCCGTTTAACAAATTCAGAAAAAGCCCTGCAAAATCGCAGGGCTTTTTTATTGATCTTTTATAGCCATGCTCTACTCTATTTACAGTGTTTAATTCAAACGACAGGTCTGTCCATGAACGCCCAAGCTTTAAAAAAACAACAAAAAAATAAAGATACTCTCATCAAGAACTCTCTGAAGTCCCTAAAGAAAAAGGACATTGATTGTGACGACTGCGCGCAAAGCTTTGTAAAACGCTTTTTATCACAGATTCCGGCGGATGACATTATTCATTGGGATGCCAGCCAGCTGGGTGATATTGCAAAATCTATGTTGGATTGGGCATGTGATCGTACCGTTGGTGTTGCCAGTCTGCGCGTCTTTAACCCCGAGGAAGGGGATGCCGGTTGGAATGAAAACCGCACGGTTATCGAGATTGTGAATGATGATATGCCGTTCCTTATCGATTCCATTGCCGCTGAACTGAACAGCCGTAATGAGGCGATCGAAGTTTTGATCCACCCTATTTTAAAGGTGTCCCGCAACAAAAAGGGCCGTTTAACAGCAATTGAAGGTTCGGGCCAAACGAACGAGGATGCACTTTTTGAATCCTATATTCATATTCAGTTGGAAAGCACGCTCTCAGTACGTAGGTGTAAAGACCTGCAGGCCTCGTTGACAACGATTGTCGAGGACGTACGTAAATCCACAAAAGATTGGCACAGCATGCTGAGCCGTCTTGATAGCGTCATACAGGAGATGAGCAATATATCCGCCGATAATGATCCTGAGACGGTGAACGAGGCGCGTTCTTTCCTACAATATGTTCACGATAATAATTTCACGCTGCTTGGATACCGTAAGGATAATATCCGGACAACGAAAAAAGAGACCGGCTTTGTGAAGTCAAAGGATTCCGGCCTCGGGCTGTTAAAAGATAGCCGCGATATTCTGAGTGCTTCAGATCAGGGCGATCTGGCCGTTCATGCTTTGGATGATTATGAATCGCCGGTGATGATATCGAAACTTATTGGGTGCCGCTCAACAGTGCATCGCCGTGTTCCGTTTGACGTTATTCTGGTTAAAATCTTGGATGAGGATAACAAGCTTGTCGGTCGTCATGTCTTTATCGGTTTGTTTACATCCAGTACTTATTCATGCCGCACCAATGAGGTTCCGATTATTCGTCGCAAGGTTCAGGAAACGATCAGCCGCGCCAGCTTTGGTCATGACTCGCATGATTACAAGGCGTTGGAACATATCTTGGAAAAATTCCCGCGTGATGAATTGTTTCAGATTGATGTTGACCGTCTGGTGAATACGGCCCTCGGCATTTTGCGTTTGCAAGAACGCCAGCGAATTGCTTTGTTCGCGCGCCTTGACAAGCTGGGGAATTATTTTTCGTGCCTTGTTTATGTGCCGCGTGATCATTTCGACAGCGCATTCCGCCGTAAAGTTGCCGGAATTCTGGAAGAGAGCTTTGATGGTACACTGCGTAATTTCTATACAACGCTGGATGACAGCCCGTTGGCACGTATCTTATTCACGATCAAACTGAACGGTCAGGCCAAAGATAAATACGATATCGGCGCAATCGAGAAAAAACTGATTGATGCAGGTCGTGGTTGGCATGACTCATTGAAACATAATCTTGTTAAGCGTCGTGGCAAGCATGAAGGCTTGGCTATTTTTGAAAAATACCAGAATGCGTTCTCGCGCGGGTATCAGGATAATGTTCTGCCGAATAATGTTATTAATGATATACGTCATTTGGAAACGATCCTTGAAGGGCGCGACATTACAGTTGAATTCTATCAATTGAACGATGCGCCCAAGAATGAATATAGGCTAAAGGTTTATCACAAGGAAACACCGGTGCCATTGTCGGACATCTTGCCGATCCTGGAGCGTATGGGATTACGTGTTAATGCCGAACTACCTTATAAGGTGCAGCCTGAAGGCGTTGAAAAGCCGGTCTGGATCCATGACTTTTTCACCGAGCTGCCCGAAGAATGTCATTTTGATATCGAAGAAGTCAAAGATGAATTTGAGGATGCCTTTTTGAACATCTGGGCAAGACAGGCTGAAAATGACGGGTTGAACCAGTTGATTTTGACAGGCGGGCTGAATTGGCGTGGTGTTAATATTGTGCGTACATACCTCAGTTATTTGCGTCAGGCAAAATTCCCCTACAGTCGCCGTTATGTTGAAAAGGTCATGAACGAATATCCTGAAATTACAGGTGATATTATTGATCTGTTTTTACTACGCGCAAATCCTGAAAAGCCGAAAGATGCGGACGAAAAAATCATCGCGATGCATGATGGATTGCTAAAGCGTCTGGAAAATATATCCCAACTGGACCACGACCGTATTTTACGCAGTCTTGTCCATTTGGTAGAGGCGACATTACGTACGAACTATTTCCAAAAGAATGAAGACGGTAGTGATAAATCCTTCCTGTCTATTAAGCTCAACAGCCGGATGCTGGATTTCCTTCCAAAACCTGTTCCATATGTTGAAGTCTTTATATATTCAACACGTGTTGAGGCCGTGCACCTGCGCGGCGGGCCAATTGCGCGTGGCGGTATCCGCTGGTCGGACCGTCATGATGATTTCAGAACCGAGGTTTTGGGTCTCGTCAAAGCACAGATGGTGAAGAATGCGGTGATCGTTCCGGTCGGGGCCAAGGGTGGATTTGTTGTTAAAAACCCGCCTAAAACGGGTGGAAGACAGGCATTTTTGGATGAAGGCATTGAATGTTATAAAATTTTGATCCAGGGACTTTTGGATTTAACGGACAACAACGTGAACGGTAAAATCGTCAAACCTGAAAATACCGTTTGTTATGATGGCGATGATCCCTATCTGGTTGTTGCGGCAGATAAAGGGACTGCAACTTTCTCCGATATTGCCAATAGTCTTTCCCTGAAAGAAAACTTCTGGCTGGGCGATGCCTTTGCGTCGGGCGGCTCTGCAGGGTATGACCATAAAGCGATGGGCATTACAGCCAAAGGCGCGTGGGAGTCCGTTAAACGTCATTTCCGCGAATTGGGCAAAGATATTCAAAAAGAAGATTTCACCTGTATTGGTGTGGGTGATATGGGCGGCGATGTCTTCGGAAACGGTATGCTTTTATCCAAACATACACGTTTGATCGGTGCCTTTAACCATCTGCACATTTTCTGTGATCCTGATCCGGATGCAGCAAAAACATTTAAAGAGCGCAAACGCCTGTTTGACGAGCGCGGCGGATGGGATCAATATAACCAAAAACTACTATCCAGAGGCGGGCGTATATTTGAACGTTCGGCGAAAAAGCTTAAGCTGACCAAAGAGATCAAAAAAGCCTTCGATATCGAAGAGAATGAGCTCTCGCCAAGTGATTTGATTCATCGTATGTTGCAGGCCGAAGTCGAACTGTTATTCTTTGGCGGTATCGGTACCTACGTTAAATCATCGGGCGAAAGCCATGCTGATGCAGATGACCGTGCCAATGACAACTTGCGCGTTAACGGCCGTCAACTGGGGGCTAAAGTGATCGGCGAGGGTGCGAACCTGGGGATGACCCAAAAGGGCCGCATTGAATTTGCCGAACGCGGCGGTAAGCTGAATACTGATTTTATCGATAATTCTGCCGGTGTTGATTGTTCGGATCACGAGGTCAATATCAAAATTCTGCTGAGTGATGTTATCAAAAATACTAAGATGACATTAAATGCACGAAATAAACTGCTTGTTAAAATGACAGATCAGGTCTCGGACCTTGTCCTGAATGATAACTACCAGCAAACGCAAGCTATCAGTATGTGTCAATATGATGCATCGAACCAGATGGGGCGTTATATCTCCTATATCCGCTCATTGGAAAAACAGAATATTCTGGATCGCCGGGTTGAAAACCTTCCCGATGATGAAAAGCTGGAACAGATGATGAATGCAGGCGAAGTTCTGACCCGTCCGGAATTCGCGACTGTTTTGTCCTACTCAAAAATCCAGTTCTATCAGGATCTATTAGTATCAAAACTGCCCGAGGAAAAAGGCAGTGATAAATGGCTGTTTGATTATTTCCCTCAGGATTTGATGAAATATTCCAAGCAGATTGAAAACCACAAGCTGAAGAATGAAATCATTGCAACAAATGTTGCGAATACTTTGGTTAACCGCATGGGACCAGTATTTGTCATGTCCCGCATGGAAAAGACAGGTGCTACGGCGGCAAATGTTGCGCGCGCCTTTATCACATCTGTCGAGGCCTTTGATACGCGCAGCCTGTGGGATGAGATCGAGAAGCTTGACAACAAAGTCGATGCAATGACACAGATGGATGCGCTGCACGAGGTCTTTAACCTCTTGAAGCGTGCTGTCACATGGATGTTAAGAACGCAAACCAAGGATATCAAAACGCAGGAGTTTACCGAATTCCTGAAGCCCGGCGTTGATAAATTAAAGGAATGCCTGAAAGATATTGTGCCGGATAATATTGCACGCGGCATGATGCTACGTGAAGAAGCCTTTAAATCGCACGGGATACCTTCAAGCATTGCCAAGCGTCTTGCTCGTCTGCGGGTGCTTATTTCTTCGTGTGATATTTTGAATATCAGCAAAAACTGTAAAAGCCCGATTGAGGAAATCGCCAGAGTCTATTTTGCTGTCGGTCGCCGCCTTCAGATTGATGTTCTGCGTGATGCGTTACGTAACTCTACGCCTGACAATCATTGGGAAGCACGGGTCTTGGGGGCTTTGAACGATGATCTTTATATCTATCAGGCCAAAATTACCGAGGACGTGATTAACCGCTTTGGTTGTCCAACGGTTAAAGACGGTGCGATCATGGATAAATGGGTGGCTGAACACGCGGCAGATATGGGCGCGTTGGATCATCTGTTGGAAGAAATTTGGCATGCACCCGTTCAGAATGCATCAATGCTGATTTTGGCAGGTCAAAAGCTTAGATACCTTGCAGGATAAGGCCCAGAAATATCACAGCTTGAAAAAAGACGTGTGATTTAAAAACAGCCAAGCTGTTGGCACGATCTTTGGGCTGCCAGATATAGATCTGCATTGCAAGATGTGCGGCCCCGAATATGACCAGCCATGTTTGTATCGACAGCAAAAGCAATAGAAAACCCAGAATATAACTGATTGATACAAACAGCTTGGGATGGTTTTGGAAGCGGATGGCTGTTGATTTAATACCGACCTGCAGGTCATCATCAATATCCTGAAAGGCATAAATCGTATCATAGCCCAACGTGAACAAAACGGCAGCGCCATACATTAACAAAGGCGCGGCAGAAATTTCGGGTTGAATACATAGCCAGCCGATTGGAATGCTTAGATTAAAAACCAATCCTAAAAATAATTGCGGCCAGAATGTTATGCGTTTCATTAGCGGATATACAGATATAGGAATCAGCGCACAGGCTCCAACCCATATGGCAGCGGGTGGCAGTTGTAACAAAACTGCAAAACTGATCGCTAGCATTAAAAATAGGAATGCGGCTGCTTGGGATAGGGATAGCGCGCCACTGGCCAGCGGGCGGATTGCTGTGCGCTCAACTTTCCGATCAAGGCGTCTATCCCATATATCATTTATGATGCAACCGGCTGCGCGAGCGCTGAATCCGCCGATAATGAATAACATGAAATAGAAAAAAGGCAGATCTGCATCTGATGCTGCGGTCAGGGCCCAGAACCCCGGCAAGACCGTTAACCATACACCAACAGGTCTGTCAAATCGCGCCAGTTTCATGTATGGTATCAATGCGGGTGGACAAAAACGGTCAAAGAAACCATTTTGTTTTATATCCGTATGATAAGTTGAACCTGTCAAAAAAGAGCCTTATGTCTGCAATGTACAAGAATGTTCCAAGACTATACACGCCCCATGCTTTGGGTCAAGGTTCGGATGTTTCTTTGAGCCCCGAGCACAGTCATTACTTGCGCAACGTTTTGCGAAAGTCTGCCGGCGATTCTATCCTGTTTTTTAACGGTAAAGATGGGGAGTGGCTTTGCAGCATTACCGTGCTGGAAAAAAAGCGCGGTGTTTGCAAGGTCGAAAAGCAAACGCGTGAACAAACCAGAACTGATGCCCCGCTTATATTGTTTTTTGCTCCGGTTAAGAAAAACCAGACAGATTTTATTATTCAAAAAGCAACCGAGTTAGGGGTCGATGAAATCTGCCCCATCATTACAGATCATTCGAACAGTCAAAAGATACGTACTGATCGCTGGCTAACAATTGCTATTGAGGCGGCCGAGCAGAGCGAGCGCCTGTCAGTCCCGGGAATTGCTGATTTGGTACAGTTGAAAACAGCGGTCAAAAATTTTCCTGAAAACGGCCAGTTAGTTATTGGCATGGAGAGAGCCGAGGATGCGCCAGCACCTGAATTTCACAGCGACAAACCGGTGGGCTTGGTCATAGGCCCCGAGGGTGGTTTTTCAGATGAGGAAATCGAGTTTTTTCAAAAAGGTGAGCGTTTTACGCCTGTTTCATTTGGGCCGACTGTTCTGCGTGCTGAAACAGCCGCGGTAGCTGGCTTGGGGATATTACAGTTTTTAAGACGGACTTCTTCATAAAAAATAAAAAAGCCCATCACAGGATAAATCACTTGACATAACGTAATAAATGTTGTTTAATGCATTCTTGTATACATATGTTTTTAATTAAAAATATCAGGCCAAGATGTCTAGACAGGCAAATACAGATAACAAGGAAATAACATCCACGACCCAGCTGGTCGAATGGATTGAAGCGGGATCGACCCCGAAAAAAGACCTTGTTGTAGGATCAGAGCATGAAAAATTTGTCTTTGATATAGATAAAGAGCGCGCGGCCATCTTTAGCGGCAAGAAAGGTCTGGAGCGCTTTTTAAACAAATTGGTTCAGAAAAAACACGGCTGGGTACCTTACGAGGAAGACGGCCATACCGTTGAACTGCGCAAGCCTGATACGACAGCCTCTATTTCACTTGAACCATCCGGTCAACTTGAACATGCATCTGATATTTTCTCGAACATCCATGACTTGTGCGAAGAAATAGAAGATCAAATAAATGAATCCCTCGAGGTCGCCGAGGAGATGGATCTGGCGCTGGTGGGGTTAGGGTATCAGCCTATACAAGGTCTGGATGACCTGCCGCATGTGCCAAAGACACGTTATAAGAACTTTGATCAGCGCATGCGTTCAATTGATGGAGAAACAAAAAACGGCCTTCATGTTTTATATTCAACCGCGTCGACACAGGCAAATATCGGATTTGAAAACGAAGAGGACATGGTTAAAAAGCTGCGTGTCGCTTTGGCGCTTCAGCCTGTTGTTACCGCCTTGTTTGCGAATTCACCCTTTAAAGATGGCAAGTTATCAGGTTTGAAAAGCACCCGTAGTGACATTATTCACAATGCGGTCGGCGGACGTTACGGCTTTATGTTGCCCGTAGCTTTCGAGGACGGTTTTGGTTTCGAACGTTTTGCCGATTTTGCCCTGAACGATATGCCTATGATGGGCGTCTATCAAAACGGTCAGTTTCTGGATGCCAAAGGGGCAAGCTTTGCCGATATGATGGCGGGGCGTATTGACGGCTGTCAAAACCGCAGTGCAACCCTGAATGATTGGGAAGATCATTTAAATTGCATCTGGCCCGAAGTGCGCGTTCGCAGATCACTTGAAATGCGCGGCGCAGATAGCGGGCCAACTGAAATGATCAAAGCCTTGCCCGCATTGTGGGTTGGTCTGACATACGATGCGCAGGTTTTGGATGAAGCTTATCAGATGATTCGGGACTGGAGCGATCAGGACCGCGAATATCTTCGCAAGAATGCGCCGGTTTCAGCCTTGGCAACGCCTTTCATGGGGACAAATTTGCAGGAAATTGCCAAAAACATGTTGGCCTTGGCGCAAAAGGGTCTGCAAAACAGGGCGGTTTTAAATGATATGGGGCAAGATGAATCACTTTACCTTGATCCTTTACATGAAATTGCGGAAAGCGGCATGACATGGGCTGATCGCCTGATTTATCAGTATGAAAATAACTGGAACGGCAATCTGTCGCCTGTTTTCAATGCCATGTCATATAAAAACAAACCATCTGTTTTGAAATGTATGTCATCTGTTTTTCCTTCAAAACCAGATAGACCCAGCATTTAATCTTCGGAACTTTTCCATAGAATGTTATGTATGTTACGTGATAGGAGAATGCTATGACGGATACAACATATACATCACCGAATAAACCTGATATAAAAAGCCGCGATCAGGATCTTAGACAATTGCAGGCTTTGGCGGACTGGATGGATTCCAAATTCACAATTCCTGGAACCAAGATTAATTTTGGTCTTGATTCGCTGATCGGTATTATTCCGGGCGTCGGTGATACGGCAACCGTTGCTGTAACCGCCTACATTATCGGTAAGGCAGGCAAATATAATATTCCCCGTCATATCCGAATGAAAATGATGTGGAATGCTTTTCTGGATTGGCTGGTCGGTCTTATCCCGTTTTTCGGTGATATCTTCGATATTGGCTTTAAAGCCAATAAGAAAAACGTCGCCCTGTTAATCGATCACTTAAATAAACACGCTTAAAAACAGTATAATTGACAATGCGGATGCGCCCAGAATGCTTGTCCATGTCAGGACCATCCCGACGAAGCGTTCGCGGCTGGCACCTTCTTTGTGCTTGATTCCCAGAAAGTGGATTACGCGCCCTGCGACCATCATGATACCCAGCAGATGTATAATCCAAAGATAGGCGCCGTTCATTTCAATCAAAGCCAAAAGGACGATGAAAAAGGGCACATTTTCAGCAAAGTTGCCGTGTATGCGGACTGCGCGCTCCAACGCCGGAACATCTTTACCGACCCCCAGGCTGACACGGTGTAAACGTCTGTTCTTAACGACGTAAAAGCCAAGCAAGACATAGAAAATCCCCAAAATACCTGCGTAGAATAAAGTTACCATTTTTTAGTCTCCTGTATCTGTTCCGCCAACTGTTATACCATCAATGCGCAGGGTTGGCTGCCCCACACCGGCCGGGACACCCTGACCATCTTTTCCGCAGACCCCAATGCCGGGGTCCAGCGCCATATCATTGCCGATCATGCTGATTTTATGCATGACATCAGGCCCGTTTCCGATCAGCGTCGCGCCCTTAACGGGTGCGCCGATTTTACCGTTCTCGATTTTATAGGCTTCGTTGGCCGCAAACACAAATTTGCCTGACACGATATCAACCTGACCGCCGCTGAAGTTTACGGCGTAAATCCCTTTATTCACTGATGCGATAATTTCTTGCGGGGCTTTATCGCCTGCGGTCATAAAGGTATTCGTCATACGTGGCATCGGCTGGTGGGCATAGCTTTCGCGTCTGCCGTTGCCGGTTGGGTCAACCCCCATCAGGCGCGCATTCATACGATCCTGCATCAAGCCGACAAGCTTGCCGTCTTCAATCAGAACATTGCGACGGCTGGGGGTGCCTTCGTCATCAATTGAAATCGAACCGCGCAGGTCTTCCATGGTGCCGTCATCAACAACTGTCACGCCTTTGGCCGCAACCTGTTTGCCCATGCGGTCAGAGAATGTGGATGTGCCCTTGCGGTTGAAATCCCCTTCAAGTCCGTGTCCCACAGCCTCGTGTAATAAAACGCCGGGCCATCCGTTGCCTAGCACGACAGTCATTTCACCTGCAGGGGCGGAGACAGCATCCAAGTTCACAAGGGCTGCGCGCAACGCTTGGTCAGCGGCATGTTTCCATTTTTCTTCCGATAATACGGCATCGTATAATTTTCGACCACCAAACCCATAGGTTCCGCTTTCCATGCGGCCGTCTTTTTCAACAACTACCGAAACATTCAATCGCACCATAGGTCTGATATCGGCTGTACGAAACCCGCCTGCGCGTATAACCTGCACGGCTTGCCATGATCCGGCAAGGCTTGCGGATACTTGGCGCACAAGTGGGTCTTTTTGTCGCAGATAGGTGTCGATTTGCTCGAGCAATTTGACTTTTTTCTCGAAGGCCATTGCGGCAAGCGGATTGTCATCTGTATACAAATGACGATTTGTGCCCACAGGCGCGTCGGCCATAGTGCCGCCATAGCCCTGATGAATTGTTTTAACGGTCTCTGCGGCGCGCTTTATGGCCTCTTCACTGAAATCCGATGAATGTGCAAAGCCATAAGTGTCATCCGCCACGGCACGCAGGCCGAAGCCTTGATCATTATCATAGTTTGCAGCCTTTAGACGGCCATCATCCCAAACTAAGCCCTCGGATTGTTTATATTCCAAAAACAGTTCGCCATCGTCACCGCCGTTCAGTGTGTCGTCTACGCGCTTTTGAATAGCGGTCAGATCCATGCCGCTTTTCTCGAAAAAAATCTGATCGGTTTGATGTAGCAGGTCGCTCATTCTGTTCTCCTTACATCATAAAATAAAGCATATGGCACTGGATTGAAAGCGGATAAGTCTTGACATAAGGACATAAGCTGGTAGTGTTCATATAGTTTTAAAGATCAGGGGTTTGCATCATGGCGAAAGCGACAGATGGCATCAAGTCAGCCTTTAATAAGCTGGGTAAAGGCATGGATTTTGTGATGGATAAATATTCGACAACATTCGGTGTCGGCCTTGTTGCCAGTTATGCATTGTTGGGATTGGGGGCATTTACTGCTGTTTCCGGCTATCTTTCAGCAGCAACTGTTGCCGGGCACAGCCTTGGAATGCTATGGGGCGGTATTACAGGCGGATCTGTCATTATGATGGGCGGCGGATATGTTGTGTTGCCTCTAATTGCAACAACATTCCTGATCGAGGAGGGCGTCAATATGTACAAAAAGCATAAAGCCAAACCATCACGGAACATGATCGCAAAAACCTGAAACTACAGACTCCCAAAAAGCAAAATTTTCTTTATACTGCTATCTCATGAGCATATTAGAAACCAATATCAAAACAGACAGCGCCGAATTCAAATCAAACCATGCGAATATGCGTGAGGTGGTTGAAGACTGGCAGGAAAAATACAGCAATATCGCCAAGGGCGGTTCTGAAAAGGCCCGTGACAAACACATGAGCCGCGGAAAAATGCTGCCGCGCGAACGTGTGCAAAATCTGATTGATCCGGGCTCGCCCTTTTTGGAGCTGTCAGCCTTTGCCGGATATAATGTCTATGACGATCATGTGCCGGCCGCCGGGATTTTGACAGGTGTCGGGCGTGTCAATGGCCGTGAATGTATGATCGTAGCGAATGATGCGACTGTTAAAGGCGGCACCTATTATCCACTGACCGTTAAAAAACACCTGCGTGCGCAGGAAATCGCCGCACAGAATAATCTGCCCTGTATTTACCTGGTCGATAGTGGAGGGGCCTTTCTGCCGAAACAGGATGAAGTTTTCCCCGATAAAGATCATTTCGGTCGTATCTTTTATAATCAGGCGCAAATGTCTGCATCAGGTATTCCGCAGATTGCATCTGTGATGGGATCATGTACGGCGGGTGGGGCCTATGTGCCGGCGATGGCTGATGAATCTGTCATTGTTAAGGAGCATGGCACGATCTTTCTGGGTGGTCCACCGCTGGTTAAGGCTGCAACAGGCGAGGTTGTCAGTACCGAGGATTTGGGCGGGGCCGATGTACATTCCCGCAAATCAGGCGTAACAGATCATTATGCAGAAAATGACGGGCATGCACTGAAAATTTGTCGTGATATCGTTGGTAATCTTAATCGCGTTAAACCCAATGATCTGGAGATGCGTGAAATCGAAGAGCCGCTGTACGACCCGACAGAACTATACGGTATTGTACCAACCGATTTGCGTAAGCCTTATGATATTCGCGAAGTCATCGCCCGTATTGTGGATGGTTCACGTTTTGATGAATTTAAAAAGCTATATGGCGAAACGCTGGTCACAGGCTTTGCCCATATTTTCGGAATGCCTGTTGGGATTATTGCCAATAACGGTATTCTTTTCTCGGAAAGTGCGGTCAAAGGCGCCCATTTTGTTGAGCTGTGTTGCCAGCGCAAAATCCCGCTGATTTTCTTGCAGAATATCACAGGCTTTATGGTGGGCTCGACATACGAGGCAGGCGGTATTGCCAAAGACGGCGCAAAACTGGTCCACGCCGTGTCAAATGCAGCGGTCCCGAAACTGACTGTTTTGATCGGTGGTTCATTTGGCGCTGGAAACTATGGTATGTGTGGGCGTGCATTTAACCCGCGTTTTATGTGGAGCTGGCCGAATTCCAGAACATCCGTCATGGGAGGAGAGCAAGCTGCAAGCGTTCTGGCAACCGTCAAGCGCGATCAGATGGACGCGCAGGGTAAGAAATGGAGCGATGCGGCCGAGGAGAAATTCAAAGCCCCGATCCGCGAGCAGTATGAACAACAGGGTCACCCATATTATTCTTCGGCGCGCCTTTGGGATGACGGTATTATTGACCCTGCTGAAACGCGCAACGTTCTGGGGCTATCATTATCAGCCTGTTTGAATGCCCCGATTGATGATACGAAGTTCGGCATCTTCCGGATGTGATATGAAGCCTGTTGCTTTTCAGACATATGACGGGCGCACGTTATCAGGTCTTTTGATTACACCTGCGGGTGTGCCCCAAGCGGCTTGCGTTCTTCACAGCGCGACAGGTATCCACAAGGAATTCTACATCAAATTTGCAACCTGGATGGCGGGGGAGCAAAATATCGCGATGCTATTATATGATTATCGCGACTTTGGAGCCTCTCTGGAAGGGCACATCAAAGACAGCGATGCCAGCATGAGCGATTGGGGCGTCAAAGATCAGTCTGCTGCGCTTGATTTTCTGATCGGTCAATATCCCGATACTGAAATTTGGGCGATCGGTCATTCCTTGGGCGGGTTGTTCTTTAATGCGCATCAACAGTCAGACAAGGTCAAACGTGCAGTCGGTGTCGCCGCGGGTGCGAATTACTGGACACAGAATCCGGCGCGGATCATGCCGCTGATTCTGGCACTTTGGTGGGGGCTGGGGCCGATACTAACCATGGCAATGGGTTATTTGCCGGCAAAAACTTTGGGGTTGGGTGCTGATTTGCCCAAGAATGTATTTTGGGAGTGGCGCAAATGGTGCCTTTCAAAAGCCTTCTACAGGCCGGATTATGGGCGCGAACTGCCAGCCGAGAAAGGTTTAAAACATCCGGAAAATGTGAAACTGATCAGTGTAGAAAGCGATTACATTATTACAGCCCAAATGGTCAAACGTATGCGCGAATTTTACACAGGGTCGAATATTGAATATCACCACCTGCTTTTGAATGAGGTCGGCGCGAAAAAGATCGGCCACATTGATATCTTTCGCGAAAGAAATAAAAAGGCCTGGCCGTTAATTATCAAATAAAAAAAGCGCCCTGAAGGGCGCTTTCTAAAATTTTGATAGCACTTATCGTGGTTTCAAAGATGTTACTTTGACACGTTTTCCGTTTTTCAACGAGCTCATGCCGTTATCATCATCCTGATATTTGCCTGTTACGCCGTTGTCATACAGTTTTTGGTAGACGTCAAAATCAATATTAACATCGCCAAGGCTGACAGTGATTTCCCCGCCCTCATCAGTTTCAACAACCAATTGCGGTGGATTTGATTCAAGCTCCATAACGATTTTGCCATTAAATTCTTTGGATAGTGATTTTGTTTTTTCTTGCTTTGCTGCGGGTGCGCTGAATGGTTTTAGTTCCAGTATTTTTAATATACCGTTATTCTCAGTTCTCAGCGCATTAAAATATGCAACACCTTCGACCTCATCTGCATTAATAATTGCTTCTAGCTCATCATCGGATAGGCCAAGTTCTTTAAGTTCAACGTTAAATTTACCAATTTCAGGTGAGTCTAGAACCAGTGTAATGTTATATAAGCCGCCTTTACCAATAATAGCAGCTTTAAAATTCATACGTCTGCGCATAATTTTCTCCTAAATAAATAAGAGTAAATTTAACATAATAAAAACGATTGTGCAAGAGTATTTTTGTAAAATGTGTTTTCTTTTATTTAAGCTGCTACGCGTTTGCCGATTTCGGCTGACTTAAAATTTTCAGCCACGGCTTTCAGGTCCTCGACTTTGTCGGTTTTTTCCCAAGAGAAATGTCCGTCTTCGCTCGGTGTGCGGCCAAAGTGACCATAAGCCGCTGTCTTCTCGTAAATCGGACGGCACAGATCCAGCATGGTTTTAATACCGCGCGGCGAAAGATCGAAAACTTCGGTGACCATTTTCGCAAGCGCCTGATCCTCAAAGCGGCCCGTACCATGTGTATCAACCAGCAATGAAATCGGATGTGACACGCCGATGGCATAAGACAGCTGCAATGTGCAGCGATCAGCAAAACCGGCGGCGACAATGTTTTTGGCAACATAGCGTGAAGCATAGGCCGCAGAGCGGTCAACCTTTGACGGGTCTTTGCCTGAAAATGCACCACCACCATGTGGCGCTGCGCCGCCGTATGTATCAACGATGATTTTACGACCTGTCAAGCCTGAATCGCCGTGTGGACCGCCAATTACAAATCTACCTGTCGGGTTCACATAGAATTTGTCTTCTGTAGGCATCATACCGTCTGGCAGAACGCGCTTCACGTAAGGACGCACGATTTCACGCACATCGCTCTGTGTTAAACCATCACGGTGCTGGCTTGAAACCAAAACAGAATCAACGCTGACAGGTTTGTGATTTTCGTAAACCAGTGAGACCTGCGCCTTGGCATCGGGACCCAGCATATCGAGTGTGCCGTTCTTACGGTCTTCAGCCAACAGGCGTAGAATGTCGTGTGAATAACAAATAGCGGCTGGCATTAAGCTGTCCGTCTCATTACAGGCATATCCAAACATAATGCCCTGATCGCCAGCGCCTTCGGCTTTTTCGGCCCCGGCGTCAACACCTTGGGCGATATCAACCGATTGGGCATGCAGGCGGTTTTCTACATAGATTTTATTCCAGTGGAATTCTTCCTGATCGTATCCGATATCCTTAATTGCCATCCGGGCCGTATGTTCGATTTCATCTTTTGTGATGCTTTCGGGGCCACGTGTTTCGCCGGCAATGACAAGATAGTCAGTTGTTGCAAGACATTCGATTGCGGTTCTGCAGTCAGGGTCGTTACGCATAAACAGGTCCAGCAAAGCATCCGATACACGGTCGCAAACTTTATCGGGGTGCCCCTCGGCAACGGATTCACTTGTAAATATATAACGATTTTCTGACATGGTAAAAATTCCTGCTGTTTTATGAACTGCCGTCATTATAAGACGATGTTTTTTCCTGACAAGTAAAGAATCGCATGCTATACACGCATTTATGAAACCAGAAGCCAGATATCAAGCCGCCATAGAATTACTTGAAACTTTTCAAAAGGAAGAACGTCCCGCAGACGGACTTGCCAGCGCCTATTTTCGCGGACGTCGATATATCGGATCATCTGATCGTAAATGGATACACGGGCGTTTTTATAATATCCTGCGCCAATGGAACAGGCTGATATGGTGGCATGACAAATATAATTATTCGCCATCGGCGCGTAGTATTGTGTTTATCGACAGTATGTTCAGAGGGGAGCATGATGTCTCGTCATTAAACGAGAGAGTTTGCACAGGCGAGAAATTTGCCCCCAGTAAACTGACACCATCTGAAATGAAAATTTTGCATGAAATCAAGGGGCAAAGCCTCGAACATAAGGATATGGATGATAAAACCCTCCTTGAATGTCCTGAATGGGCATGGAGCCCGCTGGTTAATGCTTTCGGTCTGGAAAAGGCCAAGGCAATTATGGCTGCAATGCAAGACCAGAATGATTTACATCTTCGCGTTAATACAATCAAATCATCACGTGATGACATATTGAAACAATTAAAAAGCGAAGGTATGGCCATTGAAGCCGGAAAATATTCGCCGTGGTGTATTCGTCTTGCGGGGCGCCCGCAGATTGTTAAGCATGACCTATATCAGAATGGTCAGGTGGAAATTCAAAACGAAGGATCGCAACTGATTGCGCTGGCCTGCGATGTGAAGCCAGGCGATCGTGTCGTTGACTTTTGTGCAGGTGCCGGCGGTAAGACACTGGCACTGGCTGCTATGATGCAGAACAAAGGATCAATCGTGGCCTGTGATGTACTTGAGGGGCGTTTAAAAAGATCAAAGAAAAGATTTCAACGTTCGGGCGTTCACAATATCGAAACCCGCGCGCTATCCAGCGAGCGCGACAAATGGGTAAAACGCCACAAAGGCAATTATGATGTTGTTCTTGTTGATGCGCCATGCAGCGGTCTGGGCACCTGGCGGGGCGACCCTGATAAACGTATCCGTCAATTAGGGCCGGGTCTGTCTGAACTGGTGCCGTTACAGGCAGAAATTCTTGACAGTGCGGCGCGTCTAGTAAAATCAGGCGGGCGTCTGATTTATGCGACATGCTCGCTGTTGCCGGTTGAGAACGAGCGCCAAATTGACAAGTTTTTGCACGAGCATCCTGACTTTGAAAAAGCGGAGCTCCCCGCAAATATGCCTGAAGGTGTAGCCGAAAACGGCTACTTGAAGGCCAATCCGGCTGATCACGATTGTGACGGTTTCTTTGCCGCTGTCTTAAAAAAATCATAAACAAAGGGGCATCGAAGCCTTGACAATATGAAAAATAAATGCTATGGTCATGCAAAAGGAATCAGGAGCAAACCCATGATATTTAAAAATAATAATAAATCAGAAATATCTTGCGCGACAACTGGGCGCAACTTTGATGCTCATAAGCAAGGACTGAAAGGTCATTTTGAAGAATTGCAGGCGATTGCGTCGGATGTACAGGATGAAGCAACCAGAAAAAAACTGCTTTCTCTTGCCCGTCGTGGTAAGATGACCGTATTGTCGATTGGAAAGTAACGATGTTTGAAATTCTGAAAGAAGTATCACACGCCAAAGGCGATCAGCTAGTCGAGCAGATCGAACACCTTGAAAAAGATAGCGAGCGCCGCATCGCTTTGCTGGAGCGCCGTGATGAAATCTATCAGGAATTACAGGACATCTACAAGCAAGATCCGATTGACGAGGCGCGTTTAAAAGTCGTTGAAACAAAGCTAGACGCTCTTCGCCGTATGGTCGAACTGGTATCCTAAATAATCCCTTTCAAAAAAAATCATTTCAAGGCTTAACGTTATCGCAAGCACGTGCTATATACTTTAGCAGGTCAAAATAAAAACGGCAGAATTATAATGAAAATCAAACTGTTCTTTGCCTTTACGGCTTTGATTCTATTTGGATTTGTGGCGCAACCAAACCACGCTTATTCACAATCTGGAACTGACGGCGGAGTCGCATCAGCGCAAAGCGATGCAACAACGCTTCCTGCGGAAAATCCGGAGGCTCCGATTGTAGATGAAGTCATGGAAGCGGATCCGTTCGAGGAAGCCCCGCAAGTTGACGCAACACGTGAGGCTCCGAACCTTACGGCAGAGAGTGAAACAGGTGAAGCCAGGCTCGGCGCACCGCGTGACTGGCAGCTTGGCTTTCAAGACGCAGCATCACCGATGAAAAGTCAGATGAATGATTTTCACAATATATTGCTGATCATCATTACCGCGATTTCTGTTTTTGTATTGCTACTTTTGTTATACGTCATGGTACGTTTCCGTGCGGGTCGTAATCCTGTGCCGTCAAAGACAACACATAATTTCAAGCTGGAAGTGATTTGGACGCTTGTTCCGATTCTGATTTTGCTGGCGATCGTTATTCCATCAATGCGTCTTTTGTATTTTTCTGATAAGGTTGTTGATGCCGACATGACAATCGTCGCCACAGGCTATCAGTGGTACTGGGGGTATGAATATCCTGATCACGATAATATTTCTTTCCTCAGCTATATGATTCCGGACGATGAATTGCGGCCCGGACAACAGCGACTGCTGGAAACAGATAACCGCGTTGTTCTGCCAATTGATACAAACATCAGAATTTTAACGCAAGGTAATGATGTGATTCATTCATTCGCTGTTCCTGCGCTAGGCCTTAAAATGGATGCTGTCCCAGGCCATACAAACGAAACATGGGTTCGTATTGATCACGAGGGTGTATACTACGGTCAATGCTCGGAGATTTGCGGAATTAATCACGCCTTTATGCCGATCACAATCGAGGCCGTATCAAAAGAAAAATTTGAAGAATGGCTGGTCACAGCGAAAGAAAAATTTGCGGCCATATCGATTGATACACAATATGCAAGCTTAACCAATAGAAGTTGGGGAGAATAAAAATGGCAGATCATAAACCCGGATTTTTTACGCGCTGGTTTTGTTCGACAAACCATAAAGACATCGGAACGTTATACCTTTGGTTCGCGGCATTGGCCGGCTTAATCGGTTTGGCGGCATCCGTTGTTATGCGGATGGAATTACAACAACCCGGCATGCAGATCATGACCGATGGGCAAATGTGGAATGTTTTCATTACCGCGCATGGCCTGATCATGGTTTTCTTTGTCGTTATGCCGGCCTTGATCGGTGGCTTCGGTAACTGGTTTTTGCCGTTGATGATTGGTGCGCCTGATATGGCATTTCCACGTTTGAACAACATCAGCTTTTGGCTGCTGGTTCCAGCGTTTCTATTGCTTTTAACCTCTGCCCTTGTTGGAAGTGGCGCAGGGACAGGCTGGACGATTTATCCACCGCTTTCATCCCTCACGGGACATCCTGATATGTCGGTTGATATGGCGATTTTTGCGCTTCACCTTGCCGGTGCATCATCGATTTTGGGCGCGGCAAACTTTATCACAACGATCTTTAACATGCGCGCACCGGGTATGACATTGCATAAAATGCCATTGTTTGTCTGGGCGATGCTGGTGACAGCTTTCCTTCTGGTTCTGGCGGTTCCTGTATTGGGTGGCGCGATTACGATGCTTTTGACAGACCGTAATTTTGGCACAGACTTCTTCAGCCCCGAAGGCGGTGGAGACCCCGTATTGTTTCAGCACTTGTTCTGGTTCTTTGGGCATCCTGAAGTTTACATCATGATTTTGCCGGCCTTCGGTATTATCTCGCACATCGTTTCGACATTCTCGCGCAAGCCGATTTTCGGATACCTCGGGATGGCTTATGCGATGGTTGCGATTGGTGTTGTCGGTTTCGTCGTTTGGGCGCACCATATGTATACGGTCGGTATGGATGTGAATACACGCGCATATTTCACAGCAGCAACATTGATTATTGCGGTTCCGACAGGGATCAAGATTTTCTCGTGGATTGCAACGATGTGGGGCGGCTCGATCGAATTTAAAACACCTATGTTATGGGCGATCGGATTTATCTTTTTGTTCACCGTTGGTGGTGTAACAGGTGTTGTTCTGGCAAACGCCGGAATGGATGTTGCTTTGCATGATACATATTATGTGGTTGCGCATTTCCACTACGTTCTATCCCTTGGTGCTGTCTTTGCGATTTTCGCAGGCTGGTATTATTGGATTGGTAAAATGTCGGGCCGTCAGTACCCTGAATGGGCCGGACAGCTTCATTTCTGGACGACATTCGTGGGCGTAAACCTTGTATTCTTCCCACAGCATTTCCTGGGTTTGGCAGGTATGCCACGCCGTATTCCGGATTATCCGGATGCCTATGAAGGTTGGAACATGATTTCATCACTGGGTGCGTATATCAGTGCGGCATCATTCTGTTTCTTCGTATTGTTGGCGTTCTGGACATTGTTTGCCGGTCGCCGTGTAGGCCCGAACTACTGGGGCGAGGGCGCCACAACGCTGGAATGGCATGTGTCATCACCACCGCCTTTCCACCAGTTTGAAAAGCAGCCGGTCGTTAAATAAGCTGAAAGATAAAAACCATGGCACTTGGCTATGCAGCATCATATGATTTTTCCGGATTGTCAGGATCAGACCTGCCGTCCGGAAAAGTTATGGACTTTATCGAGCTTTTAAAGCCCGGTGTTATGACGCTGGTTGTATTTACCGCGGTTGCAGGCATGGCGATTGCCCCTGGATCCATTCATCCATTTATGGCGTTTGTGGCAATCCTCAGCATCACATTATGTTCTGGTGCAGCGGGCGCGATTAATATGTGGTATGACCGCGACATTGATGCGGTTATGACGCGTACAAAGAACCGTCCGATACCGGCAGGACGCGTCAGCCCGTCCGAGGCGCTTAGCTTTGGTGTTATCCTGACAGTCCTATCCATTATTCTAATGGCTTTGGCATTGAACTGGGTCGCGGCAGGCATTCTGGCTTTTGCTTCGTTCTTTTACATCTTTGTCTACACGATGTTCCTTAAGCGTTCGACACCGCAAAATATCGTTATTGGCGGTGCTGCAGGTGCGTTTCCGCCGATGATCGGCTGGGCGGCTGTAACGGGGGATGTGACGCTCTACCCGTTGATCCTTTTCGCGGTTATCTTTTTATGGACGCCGCCGCATTTCTGGGCTTTGGCGCTCTATAAGAATCCTGACTACAAGAAAGCGGGCGTTCCGATGATGCCTGCCGTAAAGGGAATTGCATCGACCAAGCGACAGATGTTTATCTATACAATTCTGTTGGCTTTGGTATGTCTGGTGCCATATGTAACAGGTGATGCAGGCAAGCTATATCTGGGCGGTGCCGCGATTTTGAATGCCTTCTTTATTTATTATGCGGTTAAAACACTGCGCTCTTCCAGCATGAAGCCTGCAAAATCTATGTTCGCCTATTCGATTTTTTATCTGTTCGCGCTATTTTCATGCGTGATGATTGACAATGCCATTGCGGGGTTATAATGCCGATTACCGATCTTCATAAGAAAAAACGTTTTAAAAATTTGGCTGTTTTGGCCGCAATCGTCATTTTCATGGGGATTGTTTTTGCGATTACAGTTATTCGTTTAACGCAGGGTATGGCCGCAGCAGGTTAAATATGCCTTCAAATAAAAACATGCAAGATATTGAAAACCGTAACAAAAAGACCGTTCTGGGGGTCTTTGGTATTGTTGCGGCGATGATCGTTCTGGCATATGCATCCGTACCGCTTTATGATTTATTTTGCCGTGTAACTGGTTTCGGCGGGACGACAGGACGAGTGGCCGAAGCACGTCAGATGGATATTCTGGACCGTCAAATGGAGGTTCAATTCCGCACATCTACGGCTGATAACATGCCTTGGGACTTTGCCGTTGAAACAAATAAAATGGTCGTAAATGTCGGGGCTGACGGCTTTATCAATTTTACGGCCCATAACCCGACAGGCAAGGCGGTTACCGGAACCGCTGTTTACAATGTGACGCCCATCAAGGCGGCGAAATATTTTAAAAAGATACAATGCTTTTGCTTTGATGAACAAATTTTGACACCAGGCCAGACTGTGAATATGCCGGTCGTCTTTTTTATTGACCCCGCCATTGATCAGGATGTAAATCTAAGAGATGTAAAAACGATCACATTATCGTATACTTTCTACAAACAAGATTCGGGCGAGGCCAAAGGCAGTCCTGACAAAAACAAAGAAACTTGAAAATAAAGGCCAGAAAAATGGATACACATTCTGAACCAGTTTATGATCTGCAAAACGGACCCGATCAACCCTATCACCTTGTAAACCCAAGTGCGTGGCCGCTGGTGTCTGCATTTGCAGCGGGATTGTTGGCTGTCGGCGCAGTCATGTATATGCATGATGTTGAACTGTTCGGCGTTCCGGTTGGTCTAAAAGGGGTTGTTATCGGCTTTATCGCTGTTCTGGCCTGTATGTGGGGCTGGTGGAAAGATGTGATTCACGAGGCTGTCGTTGAAAAAGCCCATTCCAAAGTTGCAAAAATCGGTTTCAGATACGGTATGACATTGTTTATCGCCTCTGAAGTCATGTTCTTCTTTGCATTCTTTTGGGCCTTTTTTGCAGCTAGTCTATTCCCGGCTGAAGCTATCGGCGGTATTTGGCCGCCGGCAGATGTCGAGCCTATTCCGGCCTTTGACCTGCCATTCATGATGACAATGATTTTATTACTTTCAGGCTGTACGATTACATGGGCGCACCATGAAATTCTGGAAGGCAATCAGGAGAAATTCCTGCAAGGCCTGGGGTTAACCGTCATATTGGGCATCATATTTACATTTTTCCAAGTCTATGAATATATGCATGCGACGTTCGCCTTTGATCAGAATGTCTACAGCTCGGCATTTTATATGGCGACAGGTTTCCACGGCTTTCACGTACTGGTCGGAACAATCTTTCTGATCGTTTGCTATTTCCGTGGTAAAAAGGGGCATTTCAAAAAGACCGACCACTTCGGTTTTGAAGCCGCTGCCTGGTATTGGCATTTTGTTGATGTCGTGTGGTTGTTTCTATTCGTCTCCATATACTGGTGGGGTAACGCATAATTTTGCGCTTCTATTGGGCTGCAAATGAATCTTTTTATTGCTTCGGTGCTCAGGTAGGAAAACTACGTTGCGTGCATTGTCTCAAAAACATTTCATTTTCGCCAGCAATATAAACGCAAAAAATAACGCTATGAAGAAGTTGATTTCAGATATTTTATTTGCCTGTAAACGCAAGTGCCCGGCCTGTAAAAAGGGTAGTATCTTCAACAGCTGGTTTGATTTCACGCCAAAAGAAAAATGCGCGAACTGCGGTGTCCGGTTGAAGGATCAGGATGTCGGTGATGGTGCGGTCGTTATGCTGATCTTCCTGTTAGGCTTCACTGTTATACCGGGTGCGTTGATTTGGGAATTTGCATCAGCGCCTTCCATATGGTTGCAGGGTATTGTCTGGAGCATTGTAAGTGTGCTTACAATTTTTGGGCTAACACCCATTATCAAAAGCTATATTCTGGTTTTACAGTTCCGTCACCGGAAATGATTATCGAGGCTTGAAGTTTTTCGGTGTTGATTTGGGGGATGACTTTGAAAGCGGAAAGTGCGGTTTTAATATCTTTTCCAGAGCTTGTACTTTATCTTCACGGGACATGTCTTTATTATCGCAGCGACAGCTGATCCCCATGCCGTGGTTAAACACAAGTGCGAAATAATCCTGAACCATTGCAGCCTGCTGTTCCAAACCATATTTATTGAACGTTTTGCCGTCTTCAATCAGGTAATTGTAAGCCTGCTTTTGATAGGTTTTGGCATTAAACTTTGCTTTTAATAATTCACCGGTGAATTTCTTACCCAAATTCATGGGGTTAGTCTGATATTGCCAGATATGAGTCATTTCGTGGATGAAAAAGCTGCTGTTTCTTTTTGTGAAATCATCACAGTAAGGTGATCCTGAAACGTTAATCGTATTGCCGCTGCAAAACCCACCGTCCTTTGGCGAGAAGAAGGGATCAAAACGGCGATTGGCGATTTTAACGGTGCCATAGTCAATTGTATCGCCGAAAATTTTACGCGCCATAGTGATTTCGTCTGACGTCAGTTTTCTTTTTTTGCCTGTGTTTCGCATCTTAAATCTTTTTTATGTGGATATTTCAAGAGACTAGCTGGATATTATTTTAAAAGCAAGTTATGATTAGATTAACCGTCTCTGGTGATATCTTCCGGAATGATATTGATGAAAAATTTTGTATTTAAACCTACGTTTGGTGCGTCAATCTTGACGCTGATTGGTGTTGTCTTGCTGCTCGGCTTGGGAACATGGCAGGTGCAGCGCCTCGTATGGAAAAATGAAATACTGAATAAAATCCACGAACGTATGACAGATGATATCATGATCTTTCCAAGCCAGATATTGGATGTTGATCAGTTTGACTATGCAAAGGGCGCTGTTCGCGGTGAGTTTTTATACGATAAGGAGTTTTTTGTCGTCTCACGTCACTACAATGGTGAAAGGGGTGTACACGCCCTGACACCCTTTAGACGCCTTAGCGGCGACCTGATTTTGGTCAACCGTGGATTTGTCAGGGAAGAGGATATTCCTTTTATGCGCCGGCCAAAGGGTGTGATCATTTTAAACGGTATTTTACATTTGCCGGATGACCGTAACCGCTTTACACCTAAAAACACATCCGGATCAAATATGATCTACGCTTCGGATGTTGATTTTATTGCGCGCGAAACTGGCTTCGAGTTTTCCAGCCCGATGGTCTTGTACGCAAGTGATGTCAAAAGCGGTGTGCCTGTGGGCGGGCAGATACGTCTTGATATTGCAAACGACCATCTGGAATATGCTTTTTTCTGGTATGTGATGGCGCTCATGATGATTGTCTTTTACTTTTCGTTTTTCCTTAAGCGGGCGGAAGATGATGTCGATTAAATATGTTAGCACACGCGGCAAAGCGCCCGATCTGGAATTTGAGGATGTGTTGTTGGCGGGTCTGGCATCTGACGGCGGACTTTATGTCCCTGAAACCTTGCCCGAAATTGACCTTAATGCAGTTATGGTCAAGTCTTACGTTGAAACGGCACAGATCGTAATCGGCGCTTTCTTAAAGGATGTGATTGATCAGTCCGATCTGAACCAAATCATAGAGAACTGTTACCGCAGTTTTGACCATGCGGAGGTTGCGCCTATAGTTCACTTGCATGACAATATATATGTTCTGGAACAGTTTCATGGGCCGACGCTTGCCTTTAAAGATTTTGCACTGCAGTTTCTGGGGCGTATTTTTGATGCCGTCCTTGAGAAAAGAAATCAGCATATAACGATTGTCGGTGCGACATCAGGTGATACAGGATCGGCTGCAATTGAAGGCTGCCGCGGTCGCGAGAATATGGATATTTTTATTCTGCACCCGCATGGACGTGTTTCAGATGTTCAAAGACGTCAGATGACCACTGTGAATGATGGAAATGTTCACAATATCGCATTAAAAGGCAGCTTTGATGATTGTCAGGACTTGGTTAAGGCGATGTTCAATGATCAGCCTTTTCGGCAGCGCATAAACATGTCCGCTGTCAATTCGATTAACTGGGCACGTATTATGGCGCAGATTGTCTATTATATATATGCATCAGCAAAATTGGCGGACAAATATGATCAAATTGCTTTTTCTGTCCCGACCGGAAATTTTGGGAATATATATGCAGGCTATCTAGCCCGAAAGATGGGCGCGCCTATTGATCATTTGATCGTGGCAACAAACCGCAATGATATACTGTATCGTTTTTTCGATCAGGGGGATATGAAGGCAGAAGAGGTTGTACCAAGCCTGAGCCCCAGTATGGATATTCAGATTTCAAGTAATTTTGAAAGATTGCTATACGATCTTTATGATCAAAGCGCGGGTCGCGTTGAACAAGATATGCAAGGTTTCCGAAAGAACGGCAGCTTTCGAATGGATCAAAGCGCTCTCAATAAAATGAAAGAACTATTTAGCGCCTACCGCTGTGATGATGATATGACGCAAACCGTTATAAAAGAAGCTTTTGACAAATATAATTATTTGATGGACCCGCACAGCGCGACAGGTGTTCATGCGGCGGAATTATTTTCCAATGATCATAAGCAAGCAGCTGTAATCTGCATGGCGACTGCGCACCCTGCAAAATTTCCTGATGCTGTCAAAGCCGCAAGTGGTATTCATCCTGAACTTCCGGAATATTTATCTGATTTGTTTAAGCGCACGGAGCGTTATGATATTCTTGAAAATGACATAGATGTCGTAAAAAAATATATATTGGACCATATTGAATAAAATGAAACTATACAAATACATACTGCCTGTTTTGAAACGACTGGATCATGAAACTGCGCAGAAAGCTGCGTTATATGCCATGAGGCTGTTGTCGATAAAAACACCGAAATCACCGTCTTGTCCTGCGCTGGAACAGCATATATGGGGGCATGCTTTTTTATCACCTTTGGGGTTGGCGGCCGGCTTTGATAAGAATGCGCTGTCGATCAACGGTCATTTTCATTTAGGCTTTGGGTTTGTCGAAGTGGGTACGGTGACCCCCGAGCCCCAAGAGGGGAATAAAAAACCGCGTATTTTTATGGATGAAGAGCACGGCGCGATTATAAACCGGATGGGCTTTCCAAACCAAGGGCTGGAGGTTTTCGGAAGGCGTATAGGGTCTTTTCGACTTGCGCATGAAAACCATTGGGGCGTTTTAGGGGTTAATGTTGGCGTAAATGCCGATAGTGAAAGCGCCGTAGAGGACCTAAAGATCGGCATGGCGCATCTAGGCGGTATGGCCGAATATGTGACGCTGAATGTATCTTCGCCAAACACCAAGGGGCTGCGCACCCATTTGCAGCCTGAGAATATGGAAGCGATTTTAAAATCCGTCATGGAAGAACGTGAAAAAATACACGAACGTCTGCCCGCTGTTTTGGTTAAAGTATCACCGGATATAACACATGATCAAATTGCACCGCTGTGTGATGTTTTGAAAAAATATGATGTGAATGGTGTGATCGTATCCAATACGACGGTTCAGCGTCCTGCTAATCTACCGCGGGATTTTGCCAGCCAGACAGGCGGGCTGAGCGGTAAGCCATTGACCCAGGCCTCGACAGATTTGATTTCGGCCTTTTATCAGGAATTGAAAGGCAGTATAAAAATTGTCGGTTGTGGCGGGATATATGATGCGGAAACGGCTTACGAAAAGATAAAGGCGGGCGCGCACTTGTTGCAACTCTATTCCGCCTTGGTGACCGAGGGACCTCAGATTGTCAAAGAAATTGAACAGGGGTTGGTCGCGCTTTTACAAAAAGATGGCTATCAAAATATTTCACAAGCTGTCGGCGCTAATCACAGGCAAGGTTAAAAATGACGTCCATATTTCATAGCCCTAAAAATAAAAAGAAAAGCGGAACCAGAAATATTATTTTCTTTTGGGTGTTATTGTTGTGCCTAGTTATATTGCTTTTATTTGTAGCGCGGGCGACGACTGTTCCATTTGCCGCGGGAATTGGGGCCCTGCTTTTACTTTTATCTTTTGTCGTATATGAGGTTTTTGCACGTCGTACCTGGCAAAGAAAGCTGCTTCACAAGTTGGATATGCTGGATCAGGAATACACACGTCTTGTACGTGAAATTGCACGCAACCGTAACGAGCTGTCCCAAATGAAAAAGGGTTTGGGAGAGGCCGGGCGTGCAGCATCACAAGCGGCAGAGGGGCGTCTGCGTAATTCTGTCGAAGAACGTATGCTGACCAATATTGCACAACAACTAACAAATATTGGGAATATGGCGCGTCCGGATGCGGGTAAAAACAGTCTATCTGCATTTGAAGAGTCCGAGATACCCTTAAACGAAGAACCGTACGAGCATAGCCATGTCGAAAGTTCAGAAGTTGACGAGCCTGTTTTAACGGCGTTGCCTTCACCAGGTGATGATGAAATTCTAAAGATGCTGCGTGATGCTGTTAACGATGACAGAATCGATGTTTTCCTTCAACCTGTCGTCAGTCTGCCGCAACGAAAGTTACGTTATTTTGAAATGTTCTCGCGTATACGCATGAAAAATCAGGACTATATTCCGGCACGCCGTTATATCCATTTGGCCATGAAGGCTGACTTACTGCCGGCGATTGATAATCTATTGTTGTTGCGAGCCTTGCAATTGATCCGTGACATCGATATTTCCGATAAGGGGGAGCGGGGGTATTTTTGCAATATCACGCCGCTGACGTTGGCGGATTCAAAATTCATGGGCGATCTTGTCGAGTTTATTTCGCAGAACAGACATCTGGCATCGCGCCTTATTTTCGAGCTTTCGCATGATGATATGATCGACCCGACTATCGTGACCCCTGAACTTGATAAGGTTTTAAATGGTCTCGCTTCGTTGGGCTGTCGTTTTTCGATAGAGGGGGTAAATCCCGCCGTTCTGGATATGGATATGGTGCGCGCAAAACATGTGCGCTATATCAAATTGGCAGCCGATTACATCCTGGAACGTCTGGACGAACGGGCCGGGTTTAGCCGTCTAAAACGCTTGAAAAGCGAATTCGACCGCAGAGGGATAGATCTGATTGTGACGCATATCGAACAGGAAAAGCAACTGGTTGAGTTACTGGACCTTGATATTGATTATGGTCAGGGCTACCTGTTCGGACAGCCTGAAAAGTCTGACATTATCTAGTTTTGCTCATTGAATCGTAAAGCTTTATTAACCAAATTTATGTAGAATGGTAATAAGGTTTAATAGATAAAATTTTAGATAAATTTGACGATTTTATCGAAAATGACTTATAATAAAGGAATGTGCACAACTTTCGGATTCGTCCGAGATATATACAGAAAAATCAACGGACAAGTTTGATTTAATGTAGTATTTAGTAAGGTAAGAGCGGGGCCTGACGTGAGCGATAAAGATTATAATTTCAAAGCACCATCAACGAAATCTGTTTTGGCATTTTTATTTTTGCCGGAATTTAAACGGTCTTTCCCTGCCTTTGCGCACATTGGCCCGATTTTTATTCGCACAATTGCGATTATGTTTGTTCAGGCTGGCTTGTTGCGCCCGAACCACCCGGCTGTCATGTATGGTCTGGCGAAAAATGTTCCACAGTTCAAATTTTCAGACCTGATTGGCGAGGCGTGGTATAACCTGCGTGTTAACGAAGGAAATACACCATACCAATATGGTATGTTTATCGGCGTCATTATGATGATCTGTCTGACCGTAGTAACTGCTTTTATGTTTCTATTGAATTTATTCGTAAGTTCGGCTCAGGCACAGATTTTTGCACATCCCACCATTAATACAGATGTTTCTGCCGCTGTCGGCAATACTGGTACCGGTATTTATCAGGTAAACCCGACCAGTCCGGATTTTGCGATTGATATTTTAAACAAAGTTGTTCGCCAATCTGCATACGGTGACGGTGCGCCGCTTTCCGTGGGTTTGGGTGCTGTAATGGGGGTTTACAATACAGCACTGCTTGTGATTGCAGCCCTGGTTGTTTTCTGGGCAATTATTTCAATTATTGTAGATACAGCGCGCACCGGACAAATTGGCGGCGGTCGTCATTCTATTGTCTGGGTTCCAATTCGTTTTGTATTTGCTTTGGCTTTGATGATACCTTTGGGGACGGGGTTCAGTGGTGGACAGGTTATTACTTTAAAGATTGCTGAATGGGGCTCAAACCTTGGTACTAATGGTTGGATTGCCTATGTGGATCGAGTTAATGATGCCACTTTGATTTCATCAAAAACGCCTTCTGACGAGACAGCCGTCGATCTGGCTGTGGGATTGGCAAGAATTGAAATCTGTCGACAAACCTATAATGCTTTGAATGCGCAAGCATCCGGCTTTTTATCAAATTTATCGAACGCTTTGACAGGTACTGGAGGTGGCGCTGATGCGATCGCTGACATGTTTAGAGCGGGGAGTGTTTCTGCTGCTTCGGGGTCTATGATATATTACAGATATCAGGGACTTTTGTCTGGCTTGAACGATCAGCCACGCCCTCCGACATGGGGTAACTTGGGTTCCGGCTTTCAACCCCGTTCCGAAGTCCAATTGTATGTTGGTAATGATATGGTCGCAGATTACTGTGGTAAGTTAACAGTTCAAAATCCAGACCCTCTTTTGAATAGGAATATAACTCAATTCGGTAGTCTGGGGACCCAATTGACAGCCGCTGCTACGACAGCAAAACAAGCGCATTTTAATGCATTCTTTAATCACATACCAAACGCGGCATCTCAGGTCGCATGTGGATTGACACATGAATGGAATGAATTTAGCGAGCCATTATGTTCGGGCGTTGACACGACATTTGGGAATGATCAGACGCCTAGTCTCGATATATTACAACAGGCTGCAACCAGCTATTTTAACGATGTGAACGCGGCTAATACAGCTGTTTACAATACTCTTGTAAGCTATGTGACATCAGATGACTTCCTGACAGAAATGAAGGATCAGGGCTGGGCAGGAATGGGTGTCTGGTATTTCAAGATCCAGCAGATGAATCAGGCTATGAATGCGATTTTAAAGCCAACGGTAATGATCACCCCAGGTTCATTGGAAGGGCATAGCCGTGATAGCTTGGTGACAAGCCTTTTCAAGGACAAAGAAGAAGATGAGGTTCTTACAAAAACAGCCACAACGATCGAGAAGTTTGATGGTTGGTGGACATTTGAATCTTTAGAGGCGGATCCGGATAGCCTTATTGGGCGTTTTGCAGCTAAAAATGTGACCACACAAGGTGTTGAAGATGCGACATCTGGTGGATTGACGCAATATTCTTCGGGCGGTTCCGGGGTGGTCGACTACCTATTGAACAAAATCTTTGGTGATCTAAGTAGCGACTTTACATTGATCGATATTGGTGACCAAGACGTCTATCCTCTGACACAGCTTATGGATATTGGTGATTACATGTTGACCAGCGCCTTAGTCGGTTATGTGGTAGTTGCCCTATTGTCTGTAGTCGGTGACTCAACACCTGTTCTTGGTGGTGCTTTGGGCGACTTGATTGGAATGCTTTTGACAACGCTCTTATTTGTAGGGTTAATGTTAAAATATTATATTCCAATTGTCCCATGGATACGTGTCACGTTTGCTGTCTTGTCTTGGATTGCATCCGTATTTGAAGCTGTGATTATCGTACCGCTGCTTGCTTTGGCAAACTTAAGTACCGAAGGCGAAGGGCTCTTTACGCAAACAGGGCGTAACTTGTGGATATCATCTCTTAATGTGATAATGCGACCAATTTTGACAGTTATTGGCTTTATTGCCTCGATTTTGATGTTCAACGCCATGGTAGGTTACGTGAACAGTACTTTCAATGTTGCCTTAATGTTGAGCGGGCATACAGGGGGAATGTATACGTTCCTGAGTATCATTGTCTATTCTGTTATCTATATGTTTGTAATCTACACCCTAATGAATGCAACATTTAAGACGATTGATACTTTACCTGACGTCGTTATGCGATGGATGGGCGGACCACAAGATGTCAATTTCCAAGACAGCAATATGGAGGGTTATATTATTGCTGCGAGCCAATACGGTAAACAAGTTGGAGCCGGGCTTCAAAAAGGTGCTCAGAATACGGGAGCAGCAGCTGGCCGTGGAATTGGTAACTTTATGAAGAATAGAAGAAATAGCACTGAATCTGATTCCTAATAAAAAAAGCCGGGCATGTCCCGGCTTTTTCTTGCCCTAAATTCTTCATTTCAAATAACTTTTGAACCCATGGCTTGCATTGGCCGTTAGATGTTTTAGGATAAATAGAACATTTAATCGCTGAATATGGGTAAGGGGCCTGAAATGACAAAATCACACGCTGTAATTCTGACGCTGGGCATTATTGCCATTGGCACGGTTCTGTTTTTAAATGCGTCAGGCAATGACGGGCAGTCTGATAACCCGCCTGAAACAGCATCTGTAACAGCGCCTGCCGCAGATGAAATGAATGTAACCGAGGTTTCGACCGACAAAGTCAAAACAGCTGAAATGCGCGATATGGATATCCAGACGGAAACGGTTGAAATGCGCACTTTGGAACAGGGCGAAACTTTGACCGGTGAAGAAATGGCAGCGCTTTATGCCAATGATGATCAGGACATCGGCCCCGTATTCGGCATGGCCATGCATGGCGATCCGAAATACACGCAAGGTGAAACACTGTCATATGTGAATCCGTCTGCGCCAAAGGGGGGCACCTTTCGAATGTATGCGATTGGCACGTTCGATAATGTCCATCCCTATATCCTAAAAGGATCACCCGCTGCAGGATCGACCTTACCGTATGATACATTGCTTTATAACACAGAAGACGAGGCCTTCTCGGAATATGGTCTTTTGGCGGAAAGCTTCGAGATGCCGGCGAACCGATCAAGCGTAACTTTTAACTTGCGTCCCGAAGCGCGTTTTCACGATGGTGAGCCTGTGACGGCTGATGATGTTGTCTGGACGCTGGAAACGCTGCAATCCAAAGGGCACCCCTTCTATCGTGCCTACTACGCGAATGTCGTCAAAGCTGTTAAGGAAAGCGATCATCGCGTGCGCTTTGAATTCGACGTCGATGGTAACCGCGAATTGCCTTTGATTATGGGCCAGATGCCGGTATTGCCGCAGCATTATTGGCAAGGCAAAAGTTTTGATGCGACAACGCTAGAGGCGCCGCTGGGGAGTGGTCCCTATAAAATTGCGAGCGTTGATCCTGGTCGCCGTATAGTATACGAGCGTGTTGAAGATTATTGGGCCAAGGACCTGCCGATGATGAAAGGGCGCCATAACTTTGATCGTATTTCATATGATTATTATCGCGATGATACGATTGCCCTGCAGGCCTTTTTGGCGGGGGAATATGATTTTCGTCAGGAAAACACGGCCAAGCTGTGGAAAACGGCCTATAATGTTGATGCTGTGAATGACGGCAATATCGTCTTAAAAGAACGCCCGCACATGCTGCCGGCCGGTATGCAGGGCTTTATTTTCAACACGCGTCGCGATATTTTTAAGGAACGCGCAGTGCGTCAGGCGATCAATTACGCATTTGATTTTGAATGGTCAAACAAGCAATTTGCCTATGATACCTATACACGTACAGGCAGCTATTTTGAGAATTCCGAATTGGCATCCAGCGGTATTCCTGAAGGGCGAGAGCTGCAAATTCTGAATGAATATCGCGCCGATTTACCGGCCGAGTTGTTCACACAGGAATTTACCGTACCTAAAACAAGCGGTAGCGGCACAGATCACCGCCGCAACCTGAGTACGGGGATGAACATATTGCAAGATGCGGGATGGGAGCTAAACGAAAATGGTTTGCGTGCAAAAGACGGCAATGTTCTGAGCTTTGAAATCCTTCTCAGCAATGCGGCGTTTGAACGCTGGGCATCACCCTTTGTGCAAAACCTGAAACGTATGGGCATCGAAGCCAACATTCGTGTCGTCGATGCAGCACAATATCAAAACCGTATGGATAGTTTTGATTTTGATATGACAGTCGGCTCGTTCGGGCAGTCGAATTCCCCCGGAAACGAACAGCGTGATTTCTGGCATTCGGAAAAAGCAGCTGAAAATGGCAGCCGTAATTTGATTGGTATCAACGATCCTGTTGTCGATGCGCTGATTGATATGGTGATCCATGCCCCTAACAGGGATGAACTGGTCACCCGCACCCGTGCGCTGGACCGCGTATTGCTGTGGAATTATTATGTTGTACCGCATTGGCATATTGATTATTTCCGTCTGGTTTATTGGGACAAATTTGGTCAGCCTACAGCAGCGCCGCCCTATGGTATGGGAGTTCCCGATACATGGTGGGCCAAAGACGCGCAATTACCTGTAGATAATCAAGACGCAAAAGAGTAATCTGGATTTATGGCTGCTTATATTCTCAGACGACTGCTATTGATGATCCCGACAATATTCGGGGTTATTCTGCTGAACTTTCTGATTGTGCAGGCGGCACCGGGCGGCCCTGTTGAACAGATGATCGCAAAGGTTCAGGGCGTGAATACATCTGCAACTTCAAGGTTTACAGGCAGCGGCGGCGATGATTTTTCATTCGAGCAAACACAACAGCAATCATCAGGTGGCTCGTCCTCTTCTAAATACCGTGGAGCGCAGGGCCTTGCCCCTGAATTCATTGCCGAGCTGGAACAGCAATTCGGATTTGATAAACCCGTTCACGAACGCTTTTTCAAAATGGTGGGCGATTATCTTCGTTTTGATTTCGGCAATAGTTACTATCAGGACCGTAAAGTCACGGATTTAATTTTGGATAAAATGCCGGTCTCCGTCTCTTTGGGACTTTGGTCGACACTGATTATTTATCTGGTCTCGATTCCGCTGGGGATTAAAAAAGCGGTTAAAGACGGTGAGGCATTCGATGTCTGGACGTCGGGCATGATTATTGTCGGCTATGCGGTGCCGAGTTTCATGTTTGCGGTTTTGTTGATCGTATTATTTGCAGGCGGCACATATTTTGATGTCTTCCCATTGCGGGGGCTCGTCTCTGATAATTGGGATCAATTGCCATGGTATCAACAAATTGCAGATTATTTCTGGCACCTGACCTTGCCGATTGCTGCGATGGTGATCAGTGGTTTTGCCGGCTTGACGATTTTAACGAAAAACTCGTTTCTTGAAGAAATCAACAAACAATATGTTTTAACCGCGCGCGCCAAAGGCCTGAAAGAAAAAGCAATTCTATATAAGCATATCTTCAGAAACGCGATGATCCTTGTGATCGCCGGTTTTCCGGCGGCACTTGCCAGTGTCTTTTTGACAGGCTCTGTTTTAATCGAAACGATTTTCTCGCTGGACGGTCTTGGGCTGTTGGGCTTTGAATCGGTCGTTAACCGCGACTATCCGGTCATGTTTGCAACGCTTTACATTTTTACACTTTTTGGTCTTGTGATTAAGCTGGTCAGCGATTTGACAATGACATGGGTCGATCCGCGTATTGATTTTGATGCACAGGCAGGGGGCGCGCACTGATGTCTCCGATTACCAAAAGACGCTATGCACAATTCAAAGCCAACCGCAGGGGGTACTGGTCCTTCTGGATATTTATGGTGTTGTTTATCCTGAGCCTTGGGGCCGAGCTAATCGCAAATGACAAACCGATATTGGTGAAATACCAGAATGATTTTTACGCGCCGTTCATGAAGTCTTATGCCGAAACCGAATTCGGTGGAGAGTTCGAGACCGAGGCCGAATACCGCGACCCTTATGTACGCGAGCTGATTGAAAAAGACGGCTGGATGATCTGGCCGCCCATTCCGTATTCCTATGATACAATCAATTACGAGCTGACGGGGTCTGCTCCATCAGCGCCCACAACTGACAATTGGCTAGGGACTGATGATCAGGGGCGCGACGTGACAGCACGTGTAATTTACGGCTTTCGTATTTCCGTTCTATTCGGCTTGGCACTGACGCTGATTGGCTCTGCTATCGGTATTATTATCGGCGCGCTCGAGGGGTATTTCGGCGGCTGGTTTGATCTGTTATCCCAACGTTTTATCGAAGTCTGGCAGGGCATGCCAGTCTTGCTGCTATTAATTATCATGTCATCGATCATCACGCCAAGCTTTGCAACATTGCTTTTTATTATGGTGCTGTTCAGTTGGACAGGCTTTGTTGACGTAGTCCGCATTGAATTTTTCAAGGTGCGTAAAATGGATTACATTCGCGCGGCCCAAGCGCTGGGTGTTTCAACGCCTGTAATCTTATGGCGGCATGCTTTACCGAATGCGATGATTGCGGTTTTGTCATTAATGCCGTTTGTTTTGACGGGGTCGATTGGCGTTTTGACCTCGCTTGATTTCTTGGGTTTTGGCCTGCCGCCGGGATCGCCGTCTTTGGGTGAAATGCTGTTACAGGGTAAAAACAATCTGCAAGCGCCATGGCTTGGCATTACAGCCTTTATGTCGCTGGCTGTGATGCTGAGTTTGCTGACTTTTGTCGGCGAGGCTGTACGTGATGCCTTTGACCCGCGCAAAGTTTTTGCCGCTAATGAGGAGCAAATATAATGACCGAAAAAAAGCCACCATTGTTGTCTGTCAAAGACCTGTCTGTAAATTTCAATACGCCGGGCAGTACGGTCAACGCCGTGAAATCTGTTTCCTTTGATCTTGAAAAGGGAAAGACACTGGCACTGGTTGGGGAATCAGGGTCAGGTAAATCCGTGACCGCTTTGTCTGTTTTGCAATTGTTACCGTATCCGATGGCGAGTCACCCAACAGGCAGCATCAAATACGATGATGTTGAATTGGTGGGCGCGAAAAAGTCGACCTTGCGTAAGGTGCGCGGCAATGAAATTTCGATGATTTTTCAGGAGCCGATGACATCGCTGAACCCCTTACATACCGTTGAGCGCCAGATATCAGAAGCTTTGTTCCTGCATAAAAATATGAACAAAACAGATGCGCGCGCACGTGTGATCGAGCTTTTGGAATTGGTCGGCTTGGAACGACTGACATCGCGCCTGAACGCCTATCCGCATGAATTATCAGGCGGACAGCGTCAACGCGTTATGATCGCAATGGCACTTGCGAACGAGCCTGATTTGCTGATTGCGGACGAACCGACGACAGCGCTGGACGTGACTGTTCAGGCGCAGGTTTTACAGCTTTTAAAAGACCTGCAGAAAAAATTGGGCATGGCGATTTTGATCATTACCCATGATCTTGGGATCGTCAAAGATTTTGCCGATGATGTTTGCGTCATGCAAATGGGGGAAATGGTTGAAAAAGGCAGTGTAAAACAGGTCTTTGAAAAACCGAAGCACCCCTATACCAAAATGCTGCTGGAGGCTGAACCATCCGGCGCTGCCGTACCGATCAATGATAACGCGCCATTGATTTTGCAGGCTGATGATATGAAGGTCTGGTTCCCGATTAAAAAGGGCTTTTTCAAACGCACAGTCGATCATGTGAAGGCCGTTGACGGGATTAATGTCAAGGTGCAGGCCGGTCAGACATTGGGCATCGTTGGCGAATCAGGATCGGGTAAAACAACATTAGGTTTGGCTTTGTTAAAGCTGATCGGATCAAAAGGCAAAATCGTTTTTGACGGCAAAGATATCTCGGACTTTGACCGCGGGGAAATGCGAAAGCTTCGCGAAGATATGCAGATCGTCTTCCAAGACCCCTATGGATCATTATCGCCGCGTATGTCCGTCGGGCAGATCATCGGCGAGGGGTTGGCTGTGCACCGCCCGAGAACATCGAAAGCCGAGCGCGAAAAAATTATTATCAATGCGCTGGAGGAAGTAGGATTAAAGCCCGAAATGCGTCACCGCTACCCGCACGAATTTTCAGGTGGTCAGCGTCAGCGTATATCGATTGCCCGCGCCCTCGTGTTAAAGCCGAAATTCATTATGCTGGACGAGCCGACATCCGCCCTTGATATGTCGGTGCAGGCGCAGGTTGTTGATCTGCTGCGCGATTTGCAGGTGAAATATAATCTGGGGTATCTGTTTATCAGCCATGACCTGAAAGTTGTGCGCGCGATGTCACATGATGTTGTCGTTATGAAAGATGGAAAGGTCGTTGAATCAGGTCCGACCGAAAAAATATTCGACAGCCCCGAAAGCGATTACACCAAGGCACTGATGGCCGCCGCGCTGTATCATGAGGTCAAGCATCAGGATGCTGTTGGGGAGTAAAGTTATGCCGCTTCAGCTGTATCGTCGTTGACGGGTTTTGCAGGCGCGGGGTTTTTGAATTGCTTTAGCAGACGCTCGCGCTCTTTCAATGCGCTTTGCATGTGCGCTTCTTTTACATGGCCATAGCCTCGGATCATTTCGGGGATTTCCGCAAGCTTTACAGCGGTGCTGAAATTGTCATTATTCAACGCATCCAAAACATCATTCATAATGTTTTTATAATCCTCGATCTGTTGGCGCTCCATTTTACGCTCGTCGGTATATCCGAAGATGTCCAGTGGTGTGCCGCGCAGGAACTTGAAGTGTTTCATGACGCGGAAAGCCGTAAAAATCCAGCGGCCGAATTCGCGTTTTTGCAGCTCGCCTTTTTCGTTGCGCTTTGCCATGATTGGGGGCGCAAGGTTAAATGCCATTTTATAATCGCCGTCAAATTCTGCCTGAATCTGCTTTAGGAAGGCACCATCGGTATACAGGCGAGCGACCTCGTATTCATCCTTGTACGCCATAACCTTATACAGATAGCGCGATACGGCGCCTGTCAGCTCGGCCGGTTTGCCCTTCAGCGCTGTTTCTTTCGCCGCGACTTTATCAACAAATTCCTTAAAGTCTTTCGCGTAAGATTTGTTCTGATAATCAGTCAGGGATTTGACGCGACGTTCAATCATCTCGTCGATTGATGTTGATGTCTCGCGGTGGGCAAATGCTTCTTTGGTGCCTTCAGGAATTTTGATGCGCGCCTCGACAGATTTGATGTCGTGTGCCGCCAGACGCCCCCACAGGAAAGCCTGCTGGTTCATGTTAACGGCAACATTGTTCAGTTCGAGCGCTTTGAAAATCGATTCTTGGGATAACGGAATAGCACCTTTTTGGAAGGCATAGCCCAGCATAAACATGTTGGTTGCAATCGAATTGCCGAGCAGGGCAGTTGCCATGCGTGTCGCATCTAGCGAGCTGAGGTTTTCTTCGCCACTCGCAATTTTAATGCCGGCAATCAATGTGTTTGTCGGAATTTTCCATTCGGTATTGTGTGTGAATTCGCCGGTTTGCGTTTGATGGGTGTTCAGGAAAACCTTGGTTTCATTGTCTTTGATTTTGGCAAGGCTGGCAGCCTCGGCTGTTACCAGCAAATCACAACCCAGAATCGCATCGGCACCACCCGCACTGATACGTACGGTATGAATATCTGCCGGACTGCGTCCGATCTTTACGTGACTGGTGACAGCGCCACCTTTTTGCGCCAGACCGGTTTGGTCCATGGTTGTACAACCCTTGTCTTCAAGGTGGGCAGCCATCGCCATAATCGCGCCGATTGTTACAATGCCTGTGCCGCCAATACCTGTCACCAAGATTGAATAATCGCGGTCTTCAGGTTTGGGAATAGTCGGCATCGGCAGATGATAAAACGGATCATCCTGTTTAGATGTTTTAACGGCCTCAGGCTTGCGCAGGCCGCCGCCATAGACGGTGACAAAGCTGGGGCAAAAGCCTTTCAGGCACGAATAATCCTTGTTACAGGAAGATTGATCAATTTGGCGTTTGCGCCCGAATTCTGTTTCAACGGGGGCAACTGACAGGCAGTTTGATTTAACACCGCAATCACCGCAACCTTCACAGACGCGTTCATTGATGATGACGCGTTTTGCCGGGTCATGCATTAAACCACGTTTTCTGCGGCGGCGTTTTTCGGCAGCACAGGTCTGATCATAAATAAGGACCGTACAACCCTTTATTTCGCGCAGGTTCTTTTGAATGCCGTCAAGATCATCGCGATGTTCAATCTTTGTGCCAGATGGGAAGCCTGCATTTGATCCGTATTTTTCAGGTTCGTCCGATACGATAAAAATGGTTTTAACGCCTTCCGCTGCAACCTGTCTTGCAATATCAACAGGGGATAGCGGACCGTCAACAGGCTGTCCGCCTGTCATGGCAACGGCATCGTTATATAAAATTTTATATGTGATATTCACATTTGCCGCTACAGACGCCCGAATAGCCAGAAGGCCCGAATGATAATATGTCCCGTCGCCAAGGTTTACGAAGACATGTTCTTCGTCGGTATAAGGGGCCTGACCGATCCACGGTACGCCTTCGCCGCCCATGTGGCTGAACATCTCTGTTTCGCGATCCATCCACATCGCCATATAGTGACAGCCAATGCCTGCCAAAGCGCGTGACCCTTCCGGAACACGTGTCGATGTGTTATGCGGACAGCCCGAGCAATACCACGGTACACGCTGCACGGCTGACAGTTCATTACGCTGATCAAAATGACGTTTTAGAACATTTACACGCTCACGATATTCGCTGACATCTTTTTGGGCAAAATTTTCAAGACGCTTTAGAATCGCATCGCCAATTTCCGTCGGGGATAGTTCATAGGTTTGCGGCAGGATGATTTGACCGTTATAGCCGAATTTACCGACAATCCGCGGGCGTTTATCTGCGGGCACGCCATAAAGCTCGTCTTTCAGTTGGTTTTCGATGAAGCTGCGTTTTTCCTCGATCACCAGAATTTCTTCGTACCCTTCAAGAAATTCGCGCGCGCCAACTTCATCAATGGGCCATACAAGGGAGAGTTTGCGTATTCCAATACCGAGTTTCTCAGCCGTTTCCTGATCCATACCCATTTCAGCCAGGGCCTGACGCGTATCCTGATAGGCTTTACCGGTTGTGATAATGCCAAGGCGTTTCTTTTTCGGCATAAATATATTCTTATCGATTCCATTTGCGCGTGCATAGGCTTTGGCTGCGGGCAGTTTAAAATCAACCAGACGCTGTTCCTGTTCGGTCGGTGGGTCGTACCAGCGAATTGAAAGACCGTCTTGTGGCATCTCAAAGTCTTCCGGAGTTTTAAATTCAAGCCCCATAGGGTCGGTTGTAACCGATGCAGAAGAATCAGCAAAGTCACTGACAACTTTAAAGGCGCTCCAACATCCTGAATAGCGCGACATGGCAATACCATGCAGCCCCAGTTCCAGAGCATCCTGAATGCCTGCGGGGTGCAGAACAGGGATCATTGCATGCACAAAAGCCTGTTCGGACTGGTGTGGAAATGTCGATGATTTGCAGGCGTGATCGTCACCGGCCAAAGCCAGAACGCCGCCGTGTTTTGACGTGCCTGCCGCATTGGCATGTTTTAAAACATCCATAGAGCGATCAACGCCAGGACCCTTACCATACCAGATACCGACAACGCCATCGAAGCGGGCCTTTTTATTTAAAGCAACCTGCTGGGTTCCCCAGACAGATGTTGCAGCCAGATCCTCGTTAATGCCGGGGTGAAATGTAATGTTATTGTCAGGCAGGAATTTTTTGGCGCGCCCGAATTCGATATCCACGCCGCCCAGAGGCGATCCGCGATAGCCGGATACAAAGGTTGCCGTATTCAAATCAGCGCGTTTATCAATTTGATGCTGCATCATCGGAATACGCACCAATGCCTGCAGACCGTTCAGATATATGCGGCCCGAACGTTCAGTGTATTTATCGTCTAATGTAACAGCGCTTCTTACCATGGGGACTAATATAGATTTCTTTTGCCGTTGAAGCAATAAAATTACAGAACCTTAACTTTTTTATGATAATTTGTTAGATGAACTAAAAAACGCTTTGACAGTGCGGTTTTCCGTGCTATTTCAGTAAGGCGTTACACCAATATGGTTATTGAATAAATAATCGAACCATAAATTTAAACGTAGAAAGAGGTGATTTCATGGTTCAGGTCACAGTACGCGACAATAATGTGGATCAAGCATTGCGAGTTCTTAAGAAGAAAATGCAGCGCGAAGGTCTATTTCGCGAGATGAAGACGCGTCGTCATTACGAAAAGCCGTCTGAAAAGAAAGCTCGTGAAAAATCTGAAGCGACACGCCGCTATCGCAAGTTAGAGCGTAAACGCAAAGAGAGAGACGGCGTATAATATACCCCGTCATAAAGATTAATAAGGCGCCTTCGGGCGCTTTATTTTTTTTGCTTTTGATCCCTGATTGACTTTTTATGAATAATTTGCGACATTTCAGCATGTCAAAAATAAAGAAGATCAGTTTGGTTTTTGCAGGGGTTGCAAGCTTTTCGCTTGCTGGATGCTTAACGGATGTTGAGCAGTTTAACCTCGGTCTAAATGATTATACCCCCAGCGCAGAATGTAGCGCGACAATCGTATCTGAATTCTCTGCCGTATCTTCATTTGCGATCGGGGATGGGCACGATGTCATTATTGTACCCGGTTTCGGCACGAATAATGCCTATATGGCAGAATTGCGCGACAGACTTCAGACTCGTGGCTATACAGCGCATAGCTGGGCAGGTGGCTTAAATACGGGCGCGAATATTGACGATGCCAGACGATTTGAACAACAGCTTTTGGACCTATATCAGACAAACGGCGGGCAGAAAATATCGTTGGTCGGCTATAGTTTGGGCGGCACCTATGCCAAGGAACTTGCGCGGGCGCACCCTGATAAAGTGCGCAATGTGATCACCTTGTCTTCCCCATCGAATTTAAATGACCCGGTTGTCAGCCAAATTTCAGCTTTTTACAATGGCGCTTCAGCGACAAATGATGATATTGAAGTCCCGACCAGCAGCTTTTTGTCAGGGCATGATTACATTGTGAATTGGCGTGACGCCTTGAACCGCGATCGCACATATTCGGAGAATATAGTTGTTAATTTCGGTCATATGCCGATACCTTTTGCGACGGTCTCCACCAATATTATTGCGGAACGTCTGGCGCAAACGCCCGAAAACTGGCAGTCACTAGAGGCTTTATATTGTTCTGTTAAGCCTGCAAGGTTTGAATAATTCAAAAACCAACCACATCCATTATTTGACATAATTTTAAAATTCTGCTATCATCTTAAGGTGGTTATAAAAGGGTGGGGATCATGGAAACAACAATCAATAAACACTTTAAAAAAAATAAAGCCTATTCTTTAAAGGAAGAACAGCGTGATAAATTATGGGGTATCGGTACGGCTATTCCGTTGGTGGGGTTATTGATCACCGGACCAACATTTGTGGTGACATACGTGGCCGTTGTTACGGTGTTGGCAGGTCTCTCCGCAGCTTCATACGGCGGTGCGATCAATTATAGATTGCGTGATCGTTTTTCAAAGGCAACTACCGATATGAGTAAAAGGGAGAAAACCATAGAGGTTTTAAAATCTCTCTCTCCGATTGCACTTAAATAAAAATTATACGGGCATATGTCCGCTGAGCATAAGATAGCCCGGAACCCAGGCGGTTGTGATCGCAACAAAAATCGTAAATTTTGCAATTGCGTTTGTCCATTCAACTTTTTTCATTGCGCCGAGTGCAAAGAATAGCCCCCATAAAACAACCCACATCGCCCAGCAATATACCAGCCAGTTGTCAGCAAAGCTTTCAGCCGTTTGATATGTATCCCACGTTATAAATATTGCTGTAATTGAAACGAAAAGGCTGAACCAGCCTAGGCCTCTGCCATCCATTTGGAAAAGATTGTTGTATGCGACCCACAAGTATGTGAAAGAAAACAAAAGTCCATATGCGGATGCTTGTATCAGCAATGGTTCACCCGTTGATAGGTTGAATACGCACACGATGAATGAAATGATACCCGTAAAGACATTCATGATCGCAGCTTCTTTTGCGGTGATGTGACCCAGCAGTGAAATACCATTAATAAACAGTACGGCGCCTACGTATAATAAAACTAGTCCAAGCATGATTTTCCTCTTAAAGACTTATCACAAACAATCCGACAATACAGCCAAGACCTATAGCCCATAAAATCGAACGCAACGTCGCTTTATCGGTGATATAGGCCAAAATATATGCAATGCGGCTACAAACAAAAGAAAAGGCCAGAATATCTGCCAGTGCACGGTCAGCCCCTGTTACATAGGCGATAAGGACAGCAGCGGCGAATACAGGAAAGATTTCAAAACTGTTCTGGTGGGCCCAATAGGCGCGTTGTTTTGCCCCTTTTTGCTTTTCAAGAAACTTGCGCGGGGAATGGTTATCGAATTTTTTATCATATTTGGCGTAACCAATTGCTGCGTATGGCAGGAGGGCTGCAACCAATATCATCCAGAATGCGAGTGTCATTTCATGTCTCCCTATCGTTTCGGCGGCTTACCCAGTTTAGGCGCGCTTGGCTTTTTTGCCGGCGGGTCAATCGGACGCGTAACATCTTCCAACCATTTGACGGCTTTCGGTTCAACTTTTTCCAAGTGCGGTTTCAGATCTTGGTAAACCTTGGCGTGGTAGTTATCCAGCCACTCTTTTTCATCTTGCGTCAAAAGGGCGGGATCAATGCAGTTGCGGTCAATCGGCGCCATCGTTAAGTCTTGAAAACCATAGAGCGGTTTGCCGTCACTGTCCTTTTTACCGGTATCAACCACCAGCACCAGGTTTTCAATGCGAATACCGTATTCACCATTTTTGTAATAACCGGGCTCGTTCGATAGGATCATGCCAGGTTTTAGTGCGACTTCAGACCGGCTGTGAATGCCGCAAGGCCCTTCGTGTACACAAAGGTACGATCCAACACCGTGGCCAGTACCATGGGCGTAATCGAGCCCGACTTCTTTTAATGCGGCGCGGGCCTTTTCATCCAGCGGTTTGCCAGTGGTGCCCTTTGGAAAAACACTCATCGCGACCTGAATATGGCCCTTTAAGACGCGTGTGAAGTTTTCAATCATCTCGGGGGATGGAGTATCGACAGCAACGGTACGCGTCACATCTGTTGTGCCGTCCAGATATTGCCCGCCTGAATCACACAGATAAAGAGGGCCTGAAATAAGTGGCTTGTCGCTTTCAGGCGTTGAACGATAATGGATGATCGCGCCTGCGGGGCCTGCGCCAGAAATCGTATCGAAACTGAGGTCTTTAAACAGCTCGTTTTCCTCGCGCAGTTTTTGCAATTCGTCAGATGCACTGATTTCGGAATTATTGGCTGCATATGATTGTTGTGACAGACGGTAAAGATATCGCGTCAGGGCAACGCCATCACGGGTATGTGCGTTGATCGTGCCCTGCTGTTCGACTTTGTTCTTAACGGCTTTTGCCATTTGGATCGGGCTGCGTTCTTCGTGCAACGTCAAATGATCGTGCGTCAGAATCGATTTGACGGCATAGGGGCTGGTTGCGGGGTCAACCCAGACCTTGTTCACATCGCCGCGCAGATCGTGCAGAGCCTTTTCAAAATCATCAAAATTGCGGATCGCAACGTTATCACCCAAATGTGCTTTTAATTCATCCGTGACCTTTGCCGGATCAACGAACAGATCAACTTCACCTGTATTATAAAGAATGCCATAGCACAGGGGCAGGGGGTTAAAGGCCACATCAGCGCCGCGAACATTCAAAAGCCATGCAATTTCTTCGGGGAAGGTCATAACAAGGGCGCAGCATTTATCTTTTTTCAGCTTGGCAGACATGCGCTTGATTTTATCTTGGTGGTCTTCACCTGCATATTTCATATCATGCACCGCAATTTTTTCCTGCGGTTTTGCGGGGCGTTTTTCCCAAACGGCGTCGACCAGATTGCCATTTATAGCTACTAGTTCGCCGCCTTTGGCGGCAACGGCCTGATGCAAACGATCATAGCCAGCCGGTGTAATCGTCCAAGGGTCAAAGCCGACGCGTGCGCCGTCATCCAGTTTTGTTTCAATCCATTCGGCGGGCTGTAAAGTCGGGCTTGGGTCTTGATCAGGCGAAATGCTGTAAATTTCAAAAGAATCCTTCGGGACTTCGTCATGCGCCTGCAATGTATAGCGGCCATCAGTGAAGAAAGCAGCAATAGTTTTAGCGATAATGCCTGTTCCGGCTGAACCCGAGAAATTGGTCATCTGCAAAAGACGATTATTGCATGGCGGCACATATTCATTCTGGAATTCGTCGGCCCGCGGCACGTAATAGGCATCCAGTTTATGTTCAGCCATTTTTTTGCGCAGATTTTCAATGCGTGATTTTATTTGCAGTTTGCTCATCGTCTTTCCTTTAATTAAGCATATGACCTATGATATTAATATTCATCGCAATTGAAAAGGTTTAATGACGGATGTCAGTTCCTGAAATTTTTGACAGAAAATCCCTGCGTCTAAAGCGTAGGCGGGCAGCAAAAGGATTCCGCGACCATGATTTCCTGATTGCGGAGACGGCAAAGCGCCTGCTGGATCGCTTGAAGGACATTAACCGCAGTTTTCAATCCATTCTGGTAATCGGGGCGCACTGCGGCCTGATGAAATCGGCGCTGTCTGACATGGGCTTTGATAATGTAATAACTATGGATCTAGCCGCCGAAATGCGGCCAGATGTCATCGCAGATGAAGAATTCCTTCCCTTTGCCAAGGATAGTTTTGATTGTGTCATCAGCCATATGATGTTGCCGTTTGTAAACGACGTACCGGGCGTGATGGCACAAATACAATATTGCCTGAAACCCGACGGTCTGTTTTTAGCAACGACGCTGGGTGTTGAAACGCTGCAAAACCTATCCGAAGTGATGATGCGAGCCGAGCTGGAACTATATAATGGGGCATCCAGCCGTATTGGCCCTTTTGTCGATATCGTTGATGCAGCGGCGCTGATGCAGCGCACAGGGTTCGCTTTGCCAGTCATTGATCAGGATATTATCAATGTATCCTATACATCTTTAAATAAATTGATGCATGATTTGCGTGGCATGGGATGGTCATCACCGCATAAACAAAAACCGCCAACTGTCGGGCGCGTGTATTTTGAGGCTGTGGAAAAACTTATTAAAAGCAAAGATATAGATGTTGTTTTTGATGTTTTGTATTTAACGGGCTGGGCGCCTGATGCCAGTCAGCAAAAACCGCTTCGTCCCGGTCAGTCGGAACATCGTTTGGCAGATGCCCTTGAAACAAAAGAGCATAAATTATAGGCTTTAAATATGCTTGATATTCATCTTATACCTGTTCTGCAAGACAACTATGTATATGTTCTAGTTGATCAGAACACAGGCGTCAGCGCTGTCGTTGACCCCGGCGAGGCAAAACCTGTTATTGATTTTCTGGAGGCCCATAATTTAAAGCCATCTTTCATTTTGAACACACATCATCATTGGGATCATACAAACGGTAATCATGCTTTGGTGGAAAAATACGGTTGCCAGATTGTTGCCCCTGCCGGTGAAGACCGCATTGACGGGGCGGGGCAAAAAGTCGCGGAAGGGTATCGTATTGAAATCGGCGATAGTATCGCAACAGTTATAGAAACGCCGGCGCACACCAAAACACATATTTGTTTTTATTTTGAAGGGGATAAGGCGCTTTTCTGTGGCGACACATTATTTTCTATTGGTTGTGGTCGCCTGTTTGAAGGTAGCGCCGATGATATGTTTCAGGCCATGCAAAAATTGAAAGCTTTACCAGACGACACAAGGGTATATTGCGGTCATGAATATACCGAGGCCAATATACAGTTTGCAAAAACTGTTCTTGAAAATAATGATGTTCTGAAAAGTTATGAGCAAGAGGTCAAAGAACTGCGTGCAAAAAGCCTGCCGAGCATTCCGTCAAAACTTGAAATTGAGAAGAAGGCCAATCCATTTATGGTGGCAAAAACAGCGAATGAACTTGGGCATTATCGTCAGCTAAAAGATAATTTCTAGCGTTTCAAGGGCTTTCTTTTCGGCTGTGCCTTGTTAATCGTTCTGCTGATCCTGTCGTGGATGCGTTCTTCTGTTTCTTGCTGGCTCAGCAATGGCATACCTTTGCCCAACCCAAATTTTTCCAGATCAATTTGCTGTTTATTATAGATCGCACGTGCAAGTTTTCGGGTATTACCAGGAAAATACATGGTGTAATGGAAAGCCAGTTCCTTCATGTCCTTGTCACCCTTTTCAATGAAACGGAATAAATCACGTTTGACCATGAAGCGAATAACTTCGGGGTTGCGTTCCACAATCGCAGCTTTCAGCATATAAACAATCATCGGTGCGTCAGGCGTATGGTGATCTAGCATAGCACGCAGCATGTCAGGCGTGCCTTTGGCGGCTGCATAGCAATACGGATTGCGCAAAGGTTTCTGGCGACTGAAAGGCTCAAGCGGGTTTGCGCCATTCACCAACAGGGCACGCAAAGAGTTTATATGCCCTTTTTTAATGGCTTGAATAAGGGGGGATTTCATCGCAGCATCGTTGAAATCAACGCTATAGGATTTCATACGGTGAATTTCCTGCACGTCATCATTTTCTATAGCTTGGGTCAGAAAAAGGCTTGCCGCAACCATGTTGGTATTTTGTATGGCATTTCCGTTTGCAGAAACGGAAAAGCTGATATAGGCGGGGTGCTTTGAAGATTTCATAACCCTTTATACGAAGTCGAATCCAAAGTCGTCAATGTGAAAAAGACATAAAATAATTTACATCCAGGTCATTTTTGCTGAGCGAGAAGCTGCGGGTAATCGGATTGTAAACCAGACCTGTTACATCTGAAGGGGTAAGGCTGTGGTTCTCCAGATAAAGGGCGATTTCAGATGGTTTTAGAAATTTTTTCCAGTTATGCGTTCCCTTTGGAACCCAGCGCAGCAGATATTCTGCTGCTAAAATACCAAGCAAAAAGGACTTGGGGTTACGATTAAGCGTAGAGACAATAAGAATACCATCTTTTTTTAACAATTTGGCGCAGCTTTCAAAGAATAGGGGCAGGTTGTCAACATGTTCGACAATCTCGAGGGCTAAAACCACATCATATTTCTTATCCTTTTCGGCAAGCTCTTCGGATGTGATATTCTTATAGTCAATCTTCAGATCGCGTTGGATGGCGTGCTCTTTGGCGACTTTAATATTATCGCCTGCCGCATCAATGCCGGTAACTTTGGCGCCAAGGCGTGCAAGGGGCTCACATACAATTCCGCCGCCGCATCCTATATCCAGTATCTCAAGCTTCTTAAGGGCGCTCGGATCATCAAGTTTTAGGCCGAAGTGCTCACAGATTTGCTGTTTCAGATATTGTACACGTGTCGGGTTCAGCATATGCAGCGGCTTCATGGGGCCGTTTTCATCCCACCAGTCGCTGGCCAAATCGTTAAAATTCTTAATTTCCGCGGCATTTTTGGTGCTGTTTTTCACGATTCTCTCCATTTTTCAGATAAAAATTAGCCTGATTTCCCTGTGTTTACAAGGGATTTCATAATGTTTACCAATTCGCAATATTTACTTAATCTTTTTTTCATATCCCTCGACTATTCTGTAAACAACAAAGGGGAATCGCGGATGATAGGGGGATGTCAAATGCGAGTTAACGAAGACTTTCAACAGTTTAAAATTGATATGGTTATGGACTATGTCAATGATCGCATTAAGGCTCTGGCCGTTCAAATCCGTGAAAATTCAATCAGCACAGATTTTGCCAACGTATCTATCCACGCAACAGCGGGATCGGACGGCGGCTTTAGTATTCTGGGCAGCATGCTGTTCGATACGTTCTTGTTTGACAGTATTGCGGGGGCCGCTGATGCGGGTCTTGAAAGCGCAAACCTGATTGACGGCCCGATGTTTGCAACCGACTTTAATAATGTTGCTGTTGTTGCAATGGATGTTTACAGCATGATTGATGACGAAGGATCGCATGTGCATTCAATTCGATACAAAGGTTGTAATGCTTATTATCCGAAAGGACGCAAGAAATCAGGTTTAGCAATCGACCCCAAACTGGTTTCAAATTTTAACCGCGCATCAAACCAAAATTACGGTTTTTCAGGCGGCAGCGAAGTTGAGCTGGCGGCTTTGATCGAATTAATGCGTAACCTTGAAACACTCGTTTCTTACAAAGTACGTGAAATCACTGTCCAAAATGGTGACAGTGTTGCCACAAGCGTTAAAAACCTGGCAAAAAATGCAAAGAAAAACGGTGGCATGGATCTAATGTCCGGTGGCCTGCGTACAGTGATCTAAGCACTTGATAATATAACATATTGCATTCGTTAAAACTCCGTGCCATTCTTAATGGATAACAGAGTTGAGCACACCTCATGTTTAAATTTCAAACTGCATTGGTGCGTGAAAAGATCGTTATAGATCTTACCGGCAACGCGCCAAACCGTAAAAAAACAGATAATCCCGTTATCCGCAGTAACAGGCTTGATCTGGATATGTTGCGTGATGACGGCTCGCGCGCGCGATGTGTGGTGCGTGCCCAGAATATGCATACGACTTTACGTTTTGCCGCTCGCATCTTTTTAAACTTTCATAAACTGGGTAATTTCAAACCGTCAAATAATGGCGATAATATTGATTGGAATGCGGTTTGGGATCAATGCCTGTCCGGCTATGAAAAAGAATATAATGGTGAAAATATCTGGGGCTCCGTCTACGTCAAAGGAAAGCCTGTCTTTAACCTGAACGATCAAAAGTTTATGGATGTTGTCGAACAATGCGCGTTGGTATCGAAAGACCAATATGATGATACCAAAGATGTAGTAGAAACTTTGATGAATAAACTGGGACAAAAGGTTCAGGTTACACAGACGACTAATGTATCTGCTACGCTGGACGATACGATCGCGGGCGAGGGGTCGCGCTGTTCGATGATGCACCGATCGCCGGATAAAAATATGATTTTTACTTTTATGCTGAATAAGGGCCGTGAGCGTGTAGACCGTATTTTTCACGGCATGATTATTCAGGCCAATTACCTCGAGGTTTTTAACTTGAATTTTCTGATTCAGTCTTTGCGTAACGGCATCAAGCACGGTACATATAAGAAAAACAGCCGTCAGGCGCGGCAACTACATAGCGCACTGAACCGCAAGGAATTTATCAAGCGGGAAATCCAGTCGATTGAAAGCGCCTATGAGGTCAGCTATCGCCCCGAAAAGCCATCTTTATTCTAAGGAGTTACAATGATTGATTATATGACAGCCCCCTTCGCTGACATCTTGCGCGAAGTCGCCGACGATGGCCGCGCAGATGCGGAGGAAATCAAGGCGATACAGGCACGCCTGCTGGATGATGGCGAAATCACACAGGACGAGGCCGAATTTCTGTTCAAGCTGAACGATTACGTAGGCGAAAGCGATGCCAATGACACCGATTATGCCGAGTTTTTTACCGAGGCGATCGTATCGTTCTTGCTTAACGACCCATTATCACCGGGACGTCTGGATGATGATGAATGGTTCTGGTTAAAGGCTATGATTGCGGAAGACATGGATTTGAACGATCTGGAAGCACAGCTTTTGGTTGAAATTGCAGACCGTGCAACATCCTTGCCGCCGGATTTTGATGATTTTGCACATAATTTTGAAGAATTCGAATACGAAGACGAATTGGCGCAAAATACCTTTTTATATGCCCGTATTCAGGCGGTTATTCAAAATAAGCTACGCGAAGAATAATTTGACATAATTTTGTGTTTTTGGTATTATGTGTGGAATCTTTATAAAGTGATTTTGCACATGACAGATCGTATAGCGTTCAATACTTCAGCCAAAAAGCCCCAGGGTCATCACCAGCCAAAAGGGGTCATTGTTGCGTGGAACGATCTTGCGGATTTGGTCTTTTTGCAATGGCACGACATTAGCCCGGTAAATTATAATAATAAAGAATATGAAGACATGCCTCCAATTGCGGCAAAAACGTATGATGCATTCAAAATTAGAAAATTCTCTGAACAATATGCTACGGCGCTGAATCAAGGGTTTGTCATGTTTTCTGACCGTGTCCGAGAAATGATTAAACAAGGGCAGATGGGGCTATTTTGTCGTGATGGTATAAATGCTGGTTACGATGACATGCCAAAGTTGCTATATTCGACAAGTAATCACCCGCATTTATTGTCAGTTGCAGAGTTAAGAGAGCAGCTTGAAGTTCTTAAGTTTCTGGATCGCAAAGATCAAAAACATACAAAGGCTTTTTCAAAGATTGCCGATTTTCTAGATCGCGCCGAGCGTGAACTTGTGGATTATGCGGATGTCGGCATTACTGCTGTCAACAGCCCGATCAACAAGGCGCGCTTGAAAAACAGTGTTTATCAGAAAATGGCAGAACATAAACGCAAACAGCAGCAATCTGCGGAGGCTTCGCGCGAAGCCTTGCTTAATATACTAGGTTTCAGGCAGGCGCCTGAACGAACCCGCTGATCCTTAAAATATATCTTTTATTCTGATCGTATCTTCACGCTCGGGGCTGGTCGAAACAACGGCAATCGGGCATTCCACCAAATCAGATAATCGTTTCAGATAGGCCTGCGCTTTTGCGGGCAGATCATCCCATGTGCGGCAGCCCTCGGTTTTACTGTTCCAACCGTCGATTGTTTCATAGATCGGTTCCAATTTCGACTGAAGCGCCGCGTTTGCAGGCAGATAGTCAAATGTTTGACCTTCAATTTTATATCCGGTGCAGATTTTCAGTTTTGCAAATGTATCCAGAACATCCAGTTTTGTGATTACAAGATCAGTGATGCCGCCTGTTTGAACAGCTTGACGGACTTGCGCCGCATCAAACCAGCCGCAGCGGCGCTTGCGACCTGTTGTCGTGCCGAATTCGTGGCCGCGACGCCCCAGTGTTTCACCTTCTTCGTCAAATAATTCTGTTGGAAAGGGGCCTTCGCCAACGCGTGTTGTATAGGCCTTGGTGATCCCAAGCGTCATGCCCAGATGTTGCGCGCCAAGGCCCGAACCCGTCGCCGCCTGCGCCGCAACGATGTTTGAAGAGGTTACATAGGGGAAGGTACCATGATCAATATCCAGCATGATGCCTTGTGCGCCTTCGAACAAAATGCGTTTTTTATCTTTTGCGGCCTGATTCAGCAATCGCCACGCACAGCCGATAAAAGGCGTAATCTTCGGTGCTATTTCTGTTATTTTTGCAATCAGGTCATCACGATCAACGGCATCTGCGTCCAATCCCTTACGCAGGGCGTTGTGATAAAACAGTAGCTTATCAATTTTGGCAGGTAGATTGTCCAGATCTTGCAGATCGCAAACGCGCAGACCACGACGGCCGATTTTATCGCCATATGCGGGCCCGATTCCGCGGCATGTTGTTCCGATTTTATCCTTGCCGCGCGCGGCTTCGAATGCCTGGTCCAACTCAGGGTGAACCGGCAGGATCAATGTTGCATTTTCGGCGATCAAAAGATTATCCGGCGTGACAGAGATGCCTTGGCCTTCAAGCGTTTTGATTTCATTTAACAACGCCCAAGGATCAACAACAACGCCGTTTCCGATGATAGACTGTTTGCCCGGGCGGACGATTCCCGATGGCAAAAGGTGGAGTTTGTAAGTCGTATCACCAACAACCAGAGTATGCCCTGCATTGTGTCCCCCTTGAAAACGGACGATGACATCGGCCTCGGCAGACAGGAAGTCAACGATTTTACCTTTACCCTCGTCGCCCCACTGCGACCCGACGACTGTGACTGACGACATATTTATGCTCCTGATAGCTGGTTAAAAATATTCCTAGCACGGGCAATATGATTCTGTAAGTATTTCTTGCGCTTGGGCCTGCAACAGTTTATTTTCACACTATAATTTAAGAGGTATCTATGGCACTTATCGTTGCAAAATTCGGGGGAACTTCGGTTGCGGATATTCCGGCAATTGAAAATGTCGCCGATAAGGTCGTGAGAGAAGCCGAAAACGGCAATAAAATGGCGGTCGTCGTTTCGGCAATGGCGGGCGTGACCAACCAGCTTATCCAATATTGCGATCAGGTCACAACCATTCACGATGCACGCGAATATGATTCAATTGTTTCAACGGGGGAGCAGGTCACATCGGGTCTGCTGGCCTTGGCCCTGCAAAAACGTGGTTTAAAGGCGCGATCATGGCAGGGCTGGCAAATTCCCCTTCGTACCGATCTGGCACATGCCAAGGCGCGTATCGAGGCGATTGATATAGCAGGCCTGAAACAAAACTTGCTGGATGGTGAAATTGCGGTTGTTGCTGGTTTTCAAGGCATTAACGATCAGGGGCGCATTACAACGCTGGGCCGTGGTGGGTCTGATACGACAGCCGTTGCGCTGGCCGCCGCTTTAGGTGCAGAGCGCTGCGACATATATACCGATGTCGATGGTGTTTATACGACGGATCCACGCATCGCGCCAAAGGCTAGGAAACTGCCCAAGGTATCATATGAAGAAATGCTGGAAATGGCATCTTTGGGCGCAAAGGTATTACAAACACGATCTGTCGAAATGGCAATGAAAGAGCGCGTGCCTTTACAGGTCCTATCAAGTTTCAACCCGGAATTGGGCAGCGAGCTGCCTGGAACATTATTAGTAGATGAGAGTGAAGTCATGGAAAAACATGTCGTAAACGGAATTACATACAGCCGCGATGATGCGAAAATTACACTGCGTAACGTGCCGGATATCCCGGGTATTGCGGCCAAAGTCTTTGGGCCCTTAACTGCAAGCCATATTAACGTTGATATGATCGTGCAAAATATCTCGCCCGATAACCGTTCAACCGACATGACATTTACAGTGCCGCGTGTTGATCTGGCCAAGGCGCTTGATGCCCTTAACAAAATGCGGGAAGAGGTTGATGAAAAGGTTGAAATTATCTTCAGCCCCGACATCGTCAAAGTTTCGGTTGTCGGAATTGGTATGAAAAGCCATGCGGGTGTTGCACAAACGATGTTCCAAACCCTTGCTGACAAAGGAATCAACATTCAGTTGATTTCAACATCTGAAATTAAAATCAGTGTTTTGATCCACAAAGACTATCTGGAACTGGCCATTCGTGCCCTGCATACAGCATATGGGCTGGATAAGGAAGAAGACGCCATATCATGACCCAAACGCCTGCCGAACATAATGAAAATGTAAGTCAAGCCGGGGGTTCAAATGAAACGCTTTTGGCTGATTTGCGTGATATTATGGCGTCAGATCTGCATGCGGAAGACAAGCTGAATGATATCGTAAAATTGACGGCCAACCATCTTGATGTCGATGTCTGTTCGATATATCTGATGCGTTCGGGTGATGTTTTAGAACTATTTGCGACGGTTGGCTTGAAGCAGACAGCCGTGCATAAAACAAAGCTTAAGATGGGCGAGGGACTGGTTGGAAATGTGGCCCTGCACGCCAGCCCGGTCAATGTTGAAAATGTCGATCATAATCCGAATTTCGTATCGCATCCTGAAACGGGCGAGGGCGCATTTAAAAGTCTTTGCGCTGTTCCGATATTGCGTGAACAAAAAGCACGCGGCGTTCTGGTTATCCAGTCGAAACAGGAAGTGATTTATCCGCAAAAAACAATCGAATTGCTTCAGACTGTTGCTATGGTCTTGGCTGAATTTGCGGCATCCGGTGATCTGATCAGCCGGAACGAGCTGACGCTGTTATCCAAACCTTTTAAAAAACCGACGCAATTAAACGGACAAACGTTTAGTGGCGGCCTTGTCATGGAACAGGCCGTTGTTCACCGCGCCCAGGCATCGGTTAAAAAACTGATTGCTGATGACAAGGATAAAGAAAAAAAGCGTCTTAAAAGCGCGATTGCTGGTGTTGATGCCGCAATTGAAAATCTGATCACATCGGTTGATTTAAAACGCCATCCTGAAATGGTTGAAATCATGGAAAGCTATCAGATGTTTTCAAAAGACAAAAGCTGGCGCACCAAGATCGAGGATATGATCGATCAGGGGTTAACAGCGGATGCTGCCATTCAGCGCGCGCAAAATGAAATTCGTCATCGTTTTGAAAATATCGATACACCTGTGTTGCAGGAAAAGGTGCAGGATTTTGATGATATCTCAAATCGCTTGATTTCGACCTTAAATGAAAATGATAACAAAGACGAAAAGCATCCGGACCGCTTTATTCTGGTTGCAAAATCTTTAAGCCCTGCGGCTTTGTTTGACTATGGCATAAATAAAATTAAGGGTATCGTCTTAACGGGCGGCAGCCCATCGGGGCATATTTCGATTATTGCAAAATCACTTGGCATTCCAGTGATGGGCCAATGCCGTGATGCGTCAAGATATGTGCGCACAGGTGACCAATTGATATTGGATACGGATAATCACGTTGTCTATATCAACCCGTCTGATTATGTGTCCGACCTATATGGCGCGCGTCTGGAAAAACAGCTCAAACGTCAAAAACATTATCGTAAGTTCCGCGATCAACCATCGGTCACTAAAGATGGCGCACATATTTCTCTGCAAATGAATGCGGGTTTGTCGGCTGAAATTCCCCTACTGCACGAGGCTGGCGGCGAGGGCATAGGGCTGTTCCGCACAGAAATCTCGTTCATGGGGCGCAGCCGTTATCCGCGCGTTATCGAACAGGCGGCTTTTTATAAAAACATCATGGATCAGACAGATGGCAAGCCGGTCACATTCCGAACGGTTGATATTGGCGGTGATAAACCCTTGCCCTATTTCAAAAGCCCGGATGAAGAAAACCCGGCCCTTGGCTGGCGGGCCATGCGTATTATCATGGATCGCCCTGCTGTATTACGCACGCAGACACGTGCCTTGATTATGGGGGCAGAGGGACGGCCGCTGCGCATGATGCTGCCGTTTGTATCAGATGTAAGCGAATTGGATCAGGCAAAAAAACTGATCGACATGGAATTTAAACGCGCAAAACAGCGTGATATTCCACTGCCGGAAAAATTTGAACTGGGCATTATGATCGAAGTCCCTTCATTGTTGTGGCAATTAGACGAGGTCTTTAGACGCGTAAATTTTGCCGCTGTTGGAACCAATGATTTAAAGCAGTATATTTTTGCCGCAGACACACGCAGTGGCGCTATGCAGGGTCGTTACGATTCTTTGTCATTATCGATGCTGCGCGCACTGAAACAAATTTCAGCCAAGGCAAGGGCGCACGATATTGATGTGTCCGTATGCGGTGAAATGGCATCGAAACCGTTGGAAGCTATGGTGCTAATAGCTCTTGGTTTCAAAACTTTATCAATGCCAGCACCAGCTTTGGGGCAGATCAAAGACACGGTAATATCGATGGATAAGGGTAAGGCCGAAAACTATATTGATTACCTGTTGAAGGGTGGGGGGTCATCCCTTCGTAAGAAATTGAACAGCTTTGCAATGGATCACAAGATAAAATTATAAAAATGCAAATGACAATCGGACAATATCTGCGGGCACACCGCGAACATATGGGATATCGCCTTGAAGATGTTTCAGCATCCATAAATATCCGCGCCGCACAGCTGCGGGCAATCGAAAACGGACAGATTGAAATGCTGCCCGGTATGACTTATGCGGTTGGTTTTGTTAAAACCTATGCATCGTTTTTAAATCTGGATGCGAATGCGGTTGCGCAAAAATTTCGCGAGGAACATGCCGATGGTATTCCCGTTAAAAATAAAAAGAAAATCAAAAAAACCATTACAGATGATCCCTATTCAGATAATCGCGTCCCGGGACTTCCTATTTTGGGTGTGGCGCTGTTATTCTTGCTGATGTGTTTTTCTGTCTGGTGGTTTTTAAAACCGGATATGGCAAAGCAGGTCGAAGCTTTAAATCAGGTTCCCCCGCCACCTGTTGTGGAAACGGCATCTGACAATATCGAGATACCGGTCTCTGAATTACCATCGACTGAACAAGAAGCGCCAGATACCGGACAATCGGACTTGGATGAGCTACCAGATGATGATGCCGATACTATCGAAGCCGTTGCGGCTGAAGAGCCGATAAAGCCGCTGGCTTTAAGTGAAAAAGAAGAATTGAAAGAGATTGTCGATCCGCCGCGTATTGTTATAAGCGCAATGGAAACTACGTGGGTCGAGATTATGGATGGCTCGCGGCGCAGCCTATACAGGCAATTACTGCAAAAGGGTGATAGTTTCGCGGTGCCTAATTCAGAATTCATATATCTTTCAACAGGAAATGCCGGTGCGCTGACATATGCGGTTGATGGAAAAAAGCTTTTGCCAATCGGGGCCACAGGCGATATCCTGCGGGAAATCAAACTGACACCTGAAATCTTGCTGGAAAAATCGCAATGACACAATTGCACACACAGGTCCGCCCTTGGCGCCATATCGAAAGACGCAAATCAAAACAGATTTTTGTTGGCGATGTTGCTGTTGGCGGTGATGCCCCAATTACAGTCCAGTCTATGACGAATACGCCGACAACAGATGTGAAGGCCACAATTAAACAGGTTCATGCCCTGGAAGAGGCGGGCGCAGATATTGTACGTATTTCTTGCCCTGACGAGGCATCCAGCGCGGCCTTGAAACAGATTATTCCAGAAGTGTCAGTACCTATTGTTGCTGATATTCATTTCCATTATAAGCGTGGCATCGAGGCTGCGGAAAACGGCGCCGCCTGTTTGCGTATTAATCCTGGCAATATTGGGTCCGATGATCGTGTTCGCGAAGTGATCAAGGCCGCCAAGGATAATAACTGTTCAATGCGTATAGGTGTTAATGCCGGATCGCTGGAACGTGATTTGCTGGAACAATATGGCGAGCCATGCCCCGAGGCCATGGTGGAATCGGCCCTTCGCCATATCCGTATTCTAGAAGACAATGACTTTTTTAATTTTAAGATTAGTTGCAAGGCTTCTGATGTTTTCTTGTCTGTTGCTGCCTATCAGCAATTGGCTGATGCCTGTGATTATCCGCTTCATGTCGGCATTACCGAGGCAGGGGGGCTGCGCAGCGGCACGATTAAATCGGCAATCGGTATGGGTAACCTGTTATGGGCCGGAATTGGCGATACGATCCGCGTGTCCCTGTCAGCTGACCCTGTTGAAGAAATCAAAGCCGGTTTTGATATATTGAAATCACTGGGGCTGCGTCATCGCGGCGTGAATGTGATTTCATGTCCATCCTGTGCGCGTCAGCAATTTGACGTGATTAAAACGGTTGAAGAGCTGGAAGAACGATTATCACACATTTCAACGCCAATGACTTTGTCTGTTATAGGGTGTGTTGTGAACGGGCCGGGTGAAGCATTGATGACCGATATAGGCTTTACAGGTGGTGGGCGTGGTACGCATCAGGTTTATCAGGCGGGTGTACAGGCCCATAGATTGAAGGATCAATCCATCGTTGATCATCTGGTTGAATTGGTTGAGGCCAAAGCCGCTGAGATCGAGCGTCTCAATATAACCGAGCAAAAATCAGCTTAAATTCGAATAGCTTTATTAAACACGCGGCCCGACGTTGTTGGATTTTGGAGCCGGGCTTGGGTTTTCTTCGGGCTTTAGCAAATTCAAAGCAATAACGGCAGGCAATCCTACAGCTGCAATACCCAGCAAAACGTTTGACGTCATTATAACGGTTGCTGTGGCTGCTGTTGCGGCCAAAAATCCACCTGCTGCGACTTTAAAGCTCATCGACAGATTGCCGGCTTGTTTCAATGTATTTTTAAAATTCTTCATTTTACTTCTCCACTTTAAGCATAGATAATATACGATTTTTACAATTATGTCAAATTAATTCAAATAGAAACTTTCTTTTTAACAGGTTTCACCATATATTCGGGAACAGAGAGGAAAACATGTCTTTTGATCACAAATTACAGCAGGTTTTAGACCGCCACCGTGAATTGGCAAGTCTAATGGCAGGAGGCAACCTGTCAGGCGAAGAGTTCGCCGAATTATCCATTGAGTATGCAGATCTGGACCCTGTGGCACAGGCCATTCAGGAGTTCAATGATGCAAAATCTGAAATGGATGATTTGCAGGAGATGCTGGCTGATCCTGAAATGAAAGAAATGGCTGAAGCTGATGTGCAGGTCTTAAAAGAAAAACTGCCATTACTGGAAAAAAAGATACAAATGTCTTTAATCCCCAAGGACAAAGCTGATTCAAAGAATGCGATTTTGGAAATTCGCGCCGGGACAGGCGGGGATGAGGCGGCCTTGTTCGCAGCGGACCTATACGCAATGTACCGTGGCTATGCCGCGGGGCAGGGGTGGAAGTTCGAACTGATGGATGCCTCCGAAAGCGATATTGGGGGATATAAAGAAGTTTTTGTAAACGTTAGCGGTAAAAATGTTTTTGCGCGCTTGAAGTTTGAATCCGGTGTGCATCGCGTACAGCGTGTCCCCGAAACGGAAAGCGGCGGACGCATCCATACATCAGCGGCAACCGTTGCTGTTTTGCCCGAGGCGGAAGATGTAGATATCGATGTGCGTGATGAGGATTTACGCATTGATGTATTCCGTGCGTCGGGCCCCGGGGGGCAGTCGGTTAATACAACTGATAGCGCCGTGCGTATTACGCATATCCCGACAGGTATCACCGTCAGCCAGCAAGATGAAAAGTCACAACATAAAAACAAAGCCAAAGCGATGGTGATTTTGCGCTCACGCCTTTACGAGGCCGAACGTCAGAAACTGGCCGATGAACGCGCCGCCAACCGAAAATCGCAAGTGGGGAGTGGCGACAGATCTGAACGTATCCGCACATATAATTTCCCGCAAGGGCGTGTGACGGATCATCGAATTAATCTGACTCTTCATAAGCTGGATAAGATTTTGACAGGTGAGTCGCTTGATGAAGTTATCGAGCCGCTCATTGCGGAAGATCAGGCTGACAAGCTTGCATCCCTGAGCTGGTAAGCTTTATTACGGACAGGCCGATCCGCCCGACATGATGGTGACATCTTTCCAAACGCAACTTCCTACTTTGATGCCGCCGGTGCTGCTTAAGCCTTCAATAGCACAGTTACCGTTCGCAATATCTGTTGCGTTTGTGACTTGATCACCGACACCCGTGTAATTACCGCGACAATATGGGATAAGTAAGTTACCGGATGGGAAGAAACGTTCTCTGGTGGCGCAGTCGACACCATCAGTCTCTGCGCTCGGGCTATAACCTGTGACTGTACCGCAAGCAGTGGTTTTAGGTGCAGAACATGTATCGTCTCCGCCGCCATTTTGACCCGTACATGTCCAGTCCCATGTTGTACCATTATCAACGACCGTCGGTGCGATACCTGTTGCGTTGCAAAGGTTGCTTGCGGGCATTGTGGATGTTGATGTTCCGTTCGCGCTGCCGCAATTGCCGGGCATTGGCGCAGAACCTGTTGTACAGTTGCGTACAAGAACAGAACAATTGGATGCGCAACTTAAATTATTTCCGCAATTTGCTTCGACCCGGTCAATACACTTACCTATCGGCGAGAAATCCCCTGCAATCATACTGCCGCAGTTGCCGCCGTAATTGTTGAATACTTCGTTTCCACCTGCTGAAGAAGTAACATAGTTAGCCCCCTGGCATAAGTTACCGGGCCCTGGGCTTGACATGTTGCCAGCCCAACCATCCCATGTCTTGATACCGGATGGCCATGGCATGCTTGGGCTCGTTACTTCGACTAACGGTCCCAGAACACAACCTGATGGGGCTGGTGGCGGAGGAACAGTGCCTTCACATAGTTTTATATCAATTGGGTAGCATCCGCCTTCAACTGTTAGGAAAGAAGGAGGGGAGTCCATAAAATTTTTAAAATCAGCGAAATCGGTGAAAGGACCGGAGGGCAGCATCAGGTCTTTGTCATCGCGGGCGGATCCGGCATTGCGTATCACATAGCGCAATTCGTAATCAGGGTCAGAGATTCGCTTGTATGAAAAGAAACCTTGTGACTTTGGCAGGACAGGTGGGATTTTAAACATATCATCCCCGGTATTTCCTGTTATCGCATTTGGTCCATTTGGAACGCGGGTAGGGCCGGAATAGTTTATAGAACAATAATCCTTTGCGCCTGGCGCGCCGGGGGTGCAGGTATCATCGTGAACCATTTTTTGGTTGTTAGGGGCGCCCAGGTCTTGCGGCCCGACATCCACACAGACCTCGCTGGGGGTGCCTTCATAATAGCAAACGCGTAAAGCAGACCAGCATTGATCAGCGGTTACGTTTTCCAGTGACCAGCCGCCATTTGGATAAGCACTGGAATAGCCTTTACACTCGTATTCAACCTGAACATTAGACGGCGAAAAGCCGGCGGCAGGACATGTTATATCAGGATCACTGCCATCACATGCGTCGATATCTGCCATAGTAGGGGCTGCGTTAAAAACGATTTTTGATCCGACGCGATGCAATTCATTTGTGCTGAATTGAACGCTGCTGGAATTCATCGTTGTTACAGTTTCACCTGCATGTGCCAACTTAACAGGGTTCTCTAAAAGCAGAAGGGCATTAAAGCATATAAATAACATCACTAATATTTTTGTATGTTTCATTTAAGCCCCGCCTGTTTTAAACGCACTATGCCGTATCTTCTTAGTCAAGGCTGAAACAATTGCCGACAAAGTCCACAGTTCCTGAATTACACTGGTAGTAATAATTCATAGAACCGTTGGTAGATGGACCAGGCGGGTCACATGATGCTGTGCCGTTGCCCCATGTTGCACCGTTCTGACGCCATGCACCTGAATGGTAACACATGCTGGACGATGGTTCGCGTGCAGAACAGCTTCGAGTGGCTCCACCAGGCTCACCAACACAATTCCAAGTCCATACGCTTGGGCTTCCGCTGACGCTCATATTCGTGATTGTCGAGCCAGAGAAACATGCTTCGGTGCCGGTAGGCTGGTCAGTAACATAGTCACCATTTTCGGAACCACAGATACCACTTTGTGGAGGTGGAGGACAGTTGCCGCCCACCATGCTGCGTTGACGTCCGTCATATCCTATAAAGTACGCTGATCCACATGCGCTACCTCCAGCGGTAATGCGTTGGGTGATACAGACCATATTACTAGTGTTGTTTGCGGCCGCTGTTCCGCAATTTGGTGGGAATGTCCCGCCGTTCATATATTTCAGCTGTTGGATCATCTGGTTTTCATTATAACAACCATCACCAACCCAACCGTCCCAATCGATCAGACGAATAGCCGCACCATAAGCACCAGGAGTTCCGTTTGTGCATCGACCGGCTGTACAAGCTGTACTGCCGCATGTCCATGCCCATGTTGAACTGTTTGGTGATGTAACTGCGCTGGCGCTTCCACTGTCACACAGCCCAATGTCAATCAACTGTGCCTGATTCGTGGTTGTCCAGTATTGGGCATCGCCACATGTACCTGGCGCAGGTTTGCTTGCCGTACAGGTTGAGGAATTCGCACCACCGTTCAGACCGTTACAGCGCCACTGCCAATTAGATGACGTATCCGATAGGTCTGCATAGCTACCTGCCGCACAGCCGTTAGATGTATTTGTTGCGGGCTGCGACGAATATGTACCGCCAAAGCTGGCACAAGAACCGGCAACAGGGGCAGCAGGTTTGCTTGCTGTACAGGTTGAGGAATTCGCACCACCGTTCAAACCGTTACAGCGCCACTGCCAATTAGATGACGTATCCGATAGGTCTGCATAGCTACCTGCCGCACAGCCGTTAGATGTATTTGTTGCGGGCTGCGA
>CATLPD010000006.1 GCA_950054485.1 uncultured Alphaproteobacteria bacterium
CAATTAGATGACGTATCCGATAGGTCTGCATAGCTACCTGCCGCACAGCCGTTAGATGTATTTGTTGCGGGCTGCGATGAATATGTACCGCCAAAGCTTGCACAAGAACCGGCAACAGGCGGCGTAAAACAACCGGGCAGGTGATATAATCTGTACAGATTAAATTGACCAGGATTCGGATTTACAGGTGGTACAACTTGCAAGCAAGAACCTGAAGAGAGAGGGCTAAATCCACTGCTGCTTACGTGTCCACCCACAAGCTCTTCGTAGTGCGGACTGTCGGCATCTTCATCCGTATAGCCTGCACTTGTACAACCATTTGCACTTGTATGAACCGGAGCAGCAGTTGAACATGTTGGTCCTGGCTTGCTAGCGGTGCAAGGAGCGTTTGCTCCGCCGCCCTGGCCAGTACACATCCATGCCCAACCTGTCCCAGTGTCTGTAACAGTCGGAGCTGTTCCTGTAGAAGCACAGAGGTTTGAGCTTGGAGCACTGGAGAACGTGCCGGAGTTCGCTGTACCGCAAGATCCCGCTATCATTTTAGGTGCAGAACAATTTTGGCTTGTGCCTACGCCAATACCATTACACGTCCAGGTCAAAGTTGCGCCTGCATCCGTAACCGCAGTAGGCGTACCTGTTAAGCATCGCTGTCCTGCTGGAACAGCAGATGCACTTGAATAAGCGTTGCCATGGGCAGCACCACATGTACCGTTTTCATCCGTACCTGTCGGCGGAGCAGGACACGCTGGTGCCAGACTGGCCGAACAAGGCACACTTGATCCGCCATATGCACCAGTACATGTCCAGCTCCATGGACCTGCGCCGATCACCTCAGGCGAGCTGCCTGAAAAACAAAGTCCGACATTGTTAACTTCGGTAGCCGTCGCATAGCTATTCGTGTGAGCAGCGCCACAAACACCGTCGATAATTCTGTTTGCGCTACAGCTTACATTGTTTGCAGGGTCGCTTGATGGCGTTCCGTAACAAGACCAGTTCCAGGCGTTTGGCCCGAAAACGACGCCCGGCGTACCGCTGGAACAAAGATTTGTTGTCGGTGCAGAAGCGTAATCCTGACCGTCCGCGCTGCCGCAAGATGCGATAATACGCAGTTTCGCCGTACAAGCATCATCTGTTGCCGTTACAAGAGTTCCTGAGTTATCTTGACCGTCCAAGCCTTCGCAGACCCAATTCCATGGGCCTGATCCACCGACAGCGGTCGGTACACCGCGCTGGCACAATTCAGTCGGATTTGGTGGCGACGCTGTAGGAGGGGCTGTTAAATAATAAGCATTTGCATCTGTGGCATCCCCGCAAAGTCCGTTCACAACAGGAGGATCGGGAATTTCACCCTGACACAATTGAATATTAACAGGGTAACAGGCTTTTTCTACATCGAGAAAACCCGGTGAGTTTTCAATAAAATTTTTATAATCTTTAAATGCATTGGGATCTGGCGGGAAAGGACCTGACGGTACCATCAATGATTTACCTGGCTGACCACCACCTATATTTCTTTTGAAGTAGATTAATTCTGAGTCAGGATCACCGGGACGTTTATACACGAAATACCCACCTGGGTTATCTGTGGCTTTAGGCATTTTAAACATGTCGTCATCAGTATCCCCGGATATACCACGTGTGCCATTCGCTACCTGATTATTACCATTATAGTTTATGGAACAATATGATTTGTTAGGATCACCAGATGTAGGTCCTTCAATACATGAACTGTCATGTGCAAGGACCTGATTGCCTGCATCTGAAATATGTCTTGGACTTGTTAAAGAAACAGGCAGGCAGGTATAGTTGATAGTGCCGGGATAGAAACAGACTTCAAGGGCTGACCAGCATTGGTCAGCAGTCGCTTCATCCAAAATCCAGCCGCCATTTGGATAAGAAGAAGAATACCCCATACATCTGTATTTAACGCTTACTGTTGAAGGCACAAAACTAGCAGCAGGGCAGGTAATATTAGGGTTGCTACCGTCACATATATCAATATCTGAAAGCCCAGGGGTGGCTGTGATTTGAATAGTCGTGCCGACACGGTGGTATTCATCAGCGGGAAGCTCGACAGTATTGTGCGTGATATTCTCTACGGTTTCACCAGCCGAAGCTTTATGTGACAATGTGCCGTTCAGGAACAAAAAAGCGCAACATAAAAAGAACAATACAAAAAATTTATGATTTTTATTTCGCACGATGGCCCCCCTTAGGCACGTGAATACAATTTATCACTTTAATTATATCAAAAAAGAATAAAAATTGGTTAAATTTTGACAGAAATCAAGTTTATTTTACAAAAAAAAGGGAGGGCAAGCCCTCCCGAAATTCTAGTTTTTATTAACATCAAGAGCAGGCTCTTTATACAATATGTTTTCAAATTGTTCGTATGTATAGCTTCCCTCGGGGATTGGCGGACTGATGGTCATGTTACCGACGCGCATACCATTTGCGACATAGCTGTGCGAGTTTTCAACGGTGATATTATAAACCATTTCTGTGGGCCCTGAAACAAGAGGCCCGCGGGCTTTCAGGCTACCATCATCCATAACAAGCATTGTGTCATCTGTCATGTCCTCAAGGGCCAGCATTTCGCCATCACCGGTCATAAATTTATGGCCGCCTGTTACATATGTGCCAAACAAATCATATGTATCTTTAACGCCGGTTTCAAAAACATGCGTTACACGTTGGGGTTTCAATTCACTGTTTGCTGACGCTTTGTCAAAAGCCATGACCATATCATCAACTTGTAATTCATTGATGTTTTTAAATGTGCCATCGGCCATCAAAACCGCAGTATTAGCAGCGAAACACCCTGACCCACCAGCCCCACCAGCCCCACCGCCGCTACCGTTATAGACATTAATCGGTGTTGTAGGCCCTTGAGTCGTGTAGGTGTAGGTTCCCGGTGCCGTGTTGCAGGCGTTATAAGCAAGAGAGTCTACAATGTTATTCAAAGAGCTGAATTCAACGTTAAACAAAGTCGTTCCAGGTGATTTTATTTGATCCATCTGGGTTTTGTCAAAGTTACCGATGGCGACACTTAAAATCTTGTAACCGCCATCTTTCAGGATTTGAGCGGAGCCGATAGGGTCACCGCCCGAGATACCATCACTGATCAAAATAACCGTTTTGCTGTTACCGTTATTATTTAAAGGTACAAGCATATTGGCGCCCCCGTGCAGTCCCGCATCGATATATGTACCGGCACCGACATATGTCATAGCATCAACGGCGCTTTTAAAGCTGGCGACGTTGCTTGTCGGGGAAATAGAATGGTTAAATGTAGTGGAGAATTTGGCTAAACCAATACTATCATTAGCTGTTAATGCCAACCTATCCGTAAGGCTTTTTATGAATGTTTTGACTGTTGCAAAGTTTGTGGCGCCGATTGAGCCTGAGTCATCGACAACAAGCATAATATCTCGATCTGGGGCAGTGTTACAATCTACTATAGGCTGAAGGAAGGCAGAACACGATGCAGGTGCCAAACCTGTGCTCGTTGAGCATGTCCATGACCAGTCACCATCAGGCGTCGTGCTGACCGGTGATGCAGAACCTGTATCACATAAGATTGACCCACTTGGTGCCGTGCTTCGGAGTGTTCCATTAGCTGTGCCGCATACGCCGTCTGTTGTTGTGGCCGGACGATCAGCTGTACAATTTGCATCGCTTCCGCCAACCCCGCTTAGACAACGCCAACGCCATTCAGGAACCGTTTCAGAATCATCTGATGAGTCCTCCTGAAAGGTACCGGATAAACAGCCAGTTTCGCTATCTAGCGCCGGCTGTGAAACATAACTGTTCGGATAAACAACACATTGCGCCGATGTTGTTGAAGTACCACAGTTATCTGCGCTACAATTTACCGGTGCGGCGGCGTTGGACCCTGTACACGTCCATACCCATCTGTTGGTACCACCATTTAATGTAGCCGAAGAGGGGACGCCACGATTACACATTGCAGCCGAGTTTGTGGGCGCATCACCATATTCCTGTCCGTTAGCGCTTCCGCATTGTGCGGCTACACCCTGAGCGTTAAGACTGTGCGGTGTCAGCAACATCAGACAAACAGCTATAAAACTGAATATGAAACAATTTCGAAATTTATTCATGATTTTGGCCCCTAAATAATCTCTGCGTCGTCACGCAAATACAATATATCACTCTAAGTATATCTAAAAAAAATAAAAAAACGTTAAAATTTTAAAAATATACAAATAAATCTATTGCGTTATGATGCCCATATGAAAAGCGATCAGACATTAATAGAGGTCTATAGAGATATTAAATCCGCTCTGCAGGATGTATCCGATCAGGCTGATGTTGAGGCTGTCTATATTATAACGCATGTTCTTGGTTTAAAACGCGAGGACATTGTGCTTTCGCCAGGATCATTTGTAGAAAACGAAAAGGCAGACTTAATAAAGGAAATCCTGGGGTGTAGAAAAACGGGACGCCCATTGTCGAACATATTTGGTGAAAAAGAATTCTGGGGGCGTGTCTTTAAAACGACATCGGACACGCTTGACCCGCGTGCGGATAGTGAAACGCTTATTCGGGCCGCAAAAGAATTTTTTCCGGATCGGAGTGCCCCTTTAGAAATGCTGGATATTGGAACCGGTACAGGATGTTTAATTGTGACCTTGTTGTGTGAATATCAAAATGCAAAGGGAACAGCGATTGATATTTCGAAACCTGCTATTGATATTGCAAAGGCGAACGCACAAAAGTACGGGGCGGAAAAGCGCATTGAGATCATTCAACAAAGCTGGGCCGATCTGGCGAGTAATAAGAAATATGATCTGGTGATTTCAAACCCGCCATATATATCCCGTGATGAAGAACTGGAAAAAAGCGTAACCGGTTATGATCCGCATGTTGCGCTTTATGCTGATCATAATGGTTTGAAAGCTTATGAGGAAATATCCGATATATTGCCAAACATATTGAACGACGATGGCATAGCTGTTTTTGAAATCGGTCTAACGCAGGCAAATGATGTTACAAGAATTTTTGAAAAAGCTGGGATGGTTAGAAAGTCTCTTTTTCAAGATCTTGCGAAGCGAGATCGTTGTTTAGTTTTTACAAAAGCATAAAAAATTAAAAAAAACTTAATTTGGCTATTGATCTAGAATCCGAGGTCTGGCACACTTATTAAGTCTTTCGAAAATAACAAGCGAAGTAAAAAAATATTTTTGGAGGGCCATAGTCGGCAAATGGGGCGTTATGTATACATGGCGTAAAATAAAAACAAAGCCGGGTATGTTTAGGGGAAAAAAGAAAAAAGCAATGAATCGGAGCCATCAAGATGAGACACAATAACAATTCCCGCCGTTCGCGGGGACGCGGCGGTAGTAATAACCGTAAATCAAGCAATCCAAAAATGCAGACCTTTGACAGCAATGGCCCTGACGTACGTATTCGCGGCAATGCTTATCAAATCACAGAGAAATATATTACGCTGGCGCGTGATGCATCGTCTGCCGGTGATGCGATTTTGGCGGAAAGCTATTATCAACATGCAGAACACTACCAACGTATGATCAACGAATTTTCAACAGCTGCTGATAAAACAGACGAAAAGACAGAAACTCCACAAGTTGACAGCAATAACAATGATGCAGTTGCTGACCAAGATAAACCGGCCCCGAAGAAAAGGGCACCTCGCGCAAAAAAGCCCCAGACGGTTGATGCGTAAGAATAACGGGTTAACCGTAGTGGTTTAAAAAGCGCCGGCCATTGGCCGGTGTTTTGCTGTTTGAAAAGTTTTTTATTTTTTAAGCTCTTACAGATATAATGAAATCATGAAAAATGAATCCGGAAATGTTCTGTTTTTGATTTTAATCGGGGTGGTATTATATGCGGCCCTCAGCTTTATGATGACCAGATCGGATACAAATAACAATCTGGATGCGCAGAAAATCAATGCAACGGCCAATCAACTTATCCAATATGGCGCTGATGTGCGTCAAGGTGTAGCCAGAGTCCGTGGCCAAAATGGATGTGCAATTGAACAAATCAGTTTTGATCCTGCCCCCTATGATGGCAGTTATCAAAGTGGTTATTACAATAATCCAAATAGTCCAAGCGAAAAAAGCTGTCACGTATTTCATCCGGACGGTGGAAATGTCGAGTACAAAGCGGCAGAGTGGCAAGACAAGCTTTCATTAACAAGTGAAACTATGTTTAGAATTACGGGAGAGGCGGGTCTACATGGCGTGGGTACTTTCAATTGCAGTGGCGCAAGCTGTAAAGATATATATATTAATGTAATTGCTCCGAAATCATCAACTGATGACCTTTGTGTTCAATATAACAGAATTTTAAAAAATGATGCGCTTATCCCAACTCTTACCAGAGGTGGTGGATTAGGTGGAGGCTATAAAGGAAGTTTTGGCACCACTACCCAAAATTTCTTCTTTTCTGAAGCAAGTGGTTTAAAGGCCTATTGTTTTAATTATACTGCAGACACAACACTTAATAAATTTATATACGTTCTGGTTGAGCGATAAACTTATCCCGCCTGTTTCATCTGAATATCAGCATCAATCTTGATGTTATCATGCTCGGTCTCTGTATTCGCTGCGGCATATTCGATATTTTCCGCCAAGGTGGCAGAAGCGATCAATTGTTCCAGCGAAATAACCGTATCTTTCAGCCCCGCATCCGAAACATCAATCGTCAGTTTATCAAGGCGCTGGTTTTGTGAAACCTGTGCCTGTGTGCGCAGGGCGCGAACACCATGCAGGATGTTCAGAACAAGTTTCATATCCGCCTCGGCTTTTTCATCCAATGCGGAATTGTTAAAGCCCGGCCATTTTGATATATGCAGGGATACGCTGTTTTCGTATTCCTTAAAGACGCGCTGATAAATGCCTTCGGTGACAAACGGCAGGAAGGGGGCAAACAGCCCGACAACGCCGCGCAGCACTTCATATAAAGTTGCCTGCGATGATGCAATCACAGCATCATCATATTTTTCAGGGTTCCAGAAACGTTCTTTGACAATTTCAATGTAGTTATCACACAGGGTCTGCCAGAAGAATTTTTCCAACGCCTCACGTGCGGTCGCATAATCATATTGCTCGAAGGCATCTGTCATACGTTTGATCAAACGGTTTAATTGTGACAGTACCCAACGGTCTTCAACCGTGCGATCGGCAATAGCGGGGCGGTCAACCGATGGATCATATCCCTCCAGCTGCATCGTGCAGAAACGCGCAACGTTCCAAAGTTTTACAACGATCTTGCGACCGGCTTTGACATCTTTCTCATGGAAGCGCAAATCCTGGCCCAGACGCGATCCTGCAGCCCAATAACGCAAAGCATCGGCCCCATATTTATCTGTGACAGCTGATGGCACATATCGGTTATAGCCATCTTTGTCCGTATGGCTTTCAAGATCACGTTTTGAAATCTTTTTGCCTTGTTCGTTCAATCCCCAGCCGGAGATCATAACGGTTTTCCATGGCAAGGAATCAAAATGATCGTTTGCCTTGATCAATGTATAAAACAACCATGTACGGATAATTTCAAAGGCTTGCACGCGCAAAGACATCGGAAAGATTTTATCCATGCTGCCTTTCCAACCGTCGATGCCGGCCCAGTTGGCATTGATCAACGGGGTCAGCGATGACGTCATCCATGTATCCATCACATCGCTTTCAGGAACAATCGTCATACCGGCGTATTTTTCCTGCGCCCATTTTGGTGGTTCGGTTTCAAGCGGGTCAATCGGCAAATCAGATTCTTCCGGCAGGATTACTTCGCCCGTCTCTTGAACGTACCAAACAGGGAACGGAACCCCATAAAAACGTTGGCGTGAAATATTCCAGTCGTACTTCAGCCCTTCAATCCAATGTTGCAGGCGGATCTTCATGTGCTCAGGGAACCATTCCAGTTCGTTCATGCGCTTAAGTAATTCTTCTTCACGGCCCAGAACTTTAATGAACCATTGTGGCTCCATCACGAATTCAACAGGCTCGCCCGAACGTTCACCAACTGAAACTTTCTGTTCAACTTTCTTTTCGTCAGTGATCAGGTCCAGTTCTTTTAAATCTTTGACGATATGGCTGCGCGCTTCGATTGATTGCGTGCCTTCGTATTTACCGGCAAGGGCTGTCATTTTACCATGGCGGTCAATCGCGATGCGGGTGTCCAATCCATCCAGCTTCCATTTTTTGACATCTTCACCATCACCGAATGTACAGCACATCATCAGACCTGTTCCGAATTCAGGGTCGACGTCTTCAGATGTTTTGATATCAACCTGATGTTCAAACATCGGCACGACGGCTTTTTGTCCGGCCAGATGTTTATAGCGGTCGTCTGATGGGTTAAAATAAAGCGCCACACAGGCAGGAATAAGCTCGGGGCGTGTGGTTGAAATAATCAGCGGCGTCCCATCAGGTGCGCTGAATTTGATGTCATACATTTTTCCTTTGCGATCCAGAGTTTCCAGATCTGCCTGCGCCAGCGCAGTGTCCAGTTGCGTATCCCAAAGAACAGGTTCGTCAGAACGGTAAACCAATCCCTTGTTATATAGGTCAATAAACGACTTTTGCGCTGTAATGCGGCAATGTTCGTTGATAGTTGAATATTTCAGGCTCCAGTCTACAGACAGGCCAAGGCCGCGCCACAGGTCTTCATAAACTTCGCCGCCTTTGCGGGTTTCTTCAAGGCATAGTTTGCGGAAATCTTCGCGGCTGATTTTCTTTTTATTTACATTGTGCGTTTTTTCAACATAGCGTTCAGTCGGCAGGCCGTTATCATCAAAGCCCATCGGGTAAAAAATGTTAAAGCCCTGCATGCGTTTGTAACGCACCATAAATTCGGCCTGTGAATAAGACATGGCATGGCCGACATGTAGGTGTGATGCTGATACGTAGGGTGGGGGGGTGTCAATTGAGAATGTCTCTTTATCGCTATCGGGGTCATAGGTGTAAATACCGCTGTCATCCCAAAGGTCGCGCACCTCTTTTTCGATTTCTTCGTGTTCGTATCCGCCGCCGTCAATAACCTTAATCGCCATGTCTATACCTTGTATTGTATTTTGAAACTGTCGCCCGTACTATAACAGAAAATGGGAGGATTCCAATGATCGAAATCAAGGCGCCGGGCGATTATTCGGCATATTCGGATAAAAAAGCGGTCTTTTTGGCAGGATCAATCGAAATGGGTAAGGCCGAACGCTGGCAGGATGATGTTGCTGAAAAGCTTAAGGACGAGGATATCCTGATTTTAAATCCGCGCCGCAGCCACTGGAATGCGAAGCTGGAGCAATCAATTGATAATGCAGAATTTCGCGAACAAGTCGAATGGGAACTGAAAGCACTGGAACGTGCTGATCAGGTTCTGATGTATTTTGCCCCCGATACCATGGCGCCGATTACATTGTTGGAATTTGGTCTGTGGGCGAAATCAGCCCCTGAAAAGCTGGTGGTTTGTTGTCCTGATGGGTATTGGCGCAAGGGGAATATTGATGTAACATCTAAGATGTATGGGGTGTGTCAGGTTGGTAGTTTAGATGAATTGGTAAAAGGACTAACCGTTAATCTATAAAGTTTAAAAGAAGTTTTTATATGGGACCAAATAAAGAAAATATTGTTGGCTGGTTTGAAATTGCTGTAGATGACATGAAGCGTGCAAAAAATTTTTATGAAACCGTTTTTGAATTAAAGCTCGAAAAACTTAATGTCCCCTCAGATTCTCAAGCTGATTTACAAATGATGATTTTTCCTATGTCAGATGATGCAACAGGTTCGCCGGGCGCTTTGCTCAAAATGGATGGTTGCCCTGCGGGTAATAACAGCGTTGTTGTTTATTTTTCATGTCAGGATTGCGCAGTGGAAGCGGCGCGTGTAGAAAAAGCCGGCGGTAAAGTGTTTAAATCAAAGTTGTCAATTGGTCAGTACGGTTTTGTTGCGTATGTCTTTGATACAGAAGGAAACATGATAGGCCTTCATTCACGTTCTTAATGGGCAAAGCTGTTTTTAAACTGATTGTGTTCAAACTGCGTTAAAGCTGGTCACTTTTATTTTTTTGGCAACTTGACTATCGGCAAGCATGCTTTTGCCATCCGTTTCCTCGTATGTGCCGGAAACTTTTCGAGCAAAATGCAAAGACATACATTGCTGGTCACTCATCTCTGTCAGGTCATACTCTGATACTTCGATCTGCTGACCTTCTTTAGTTTCAACAACCCAGCATTCACCGATAATGTCACGCCCTTTTAAAATACCATTAAATTGATTCTGAAATGTCATATGTGCCCCCTAAATTGTACATTTTCATAGTAATCTATTTTTGATGTTATGTCAAATATAAAGCGCCCTGCCGCATGGGGGATACGACAGGGCACAGTTGGGTCAAGTCAGGGTTAAGTTAGAATTAAGCGGCTTTTTTCTTTTTGCCGCCCAGCAAAGTTTTGCCTATACCGTTTTCGATTGCGATCGTGCGCGGTTTCATACGTTCTGGCAGTTCGCGAACCAATCCGATATAAAGCATACCGTTTTCCATTTTGGCATTCTCGACACGGATATAATCGGCCAATTGGAAATGCCGTTCAAAACTGCGTGCGGCGATACCGCGATGAAGATATGTTTTCTCTTCATCCTCTTTTGCAGCATTTTCAACTGTCTTCACAATCAGCATGTTATCTTTGGCGGTGATCTCCAGGTCATCTTCGCCAAAGCCGGCTACGGCGATTGCAATTTCATAGTTGTTGTCGTCTTCTTTGACGATATTATACGGCGGGTAATTGGCCTCGGTCGCGTTTGTCATGGAATTTTCCAACAGACGCGTCATGCGGTCAAAGCCGACAGTTGAACGTAATAATGGTGTAAGATCAAAGTTTGTCATTTTGATATCCTTTCTTTAAGCAATATCGAACAGCCGTATTAAACGGCCTATGTTTAAGCGGAAAATACCACCATGGTCATTTTCCAGTTTTTGACGTGACCCGCTTATGCGGCATCACTCCCTAATTATATAATAATTGATTTTACGGTTTCAAGATTTTTCGAATTAAAAATTATTTGACATAATGCAACATCTTGGGTTATATTTATTCTGAGTATGAGAGGGGATAATGGCGGACAAAAAAACGAAATCAGCAGAAGAGCTTAAGCGCGAGGCCATTTGGCGTACAGTCAAAACCAGCCCCAAATATGCTATGGCCAAAGCTCAGTGGCTGCCGGCAATTCTGGAGTGCTATGGCGCTTCACACCCTAAAATAAGCTACACCGATTATAAACTTGCAGAAATGCCGTGGGTAACAGACGCATTAGAAAGACTTTTATATGGTGATGAGATAGAAAAAGACCACGATGAAAAAATAGTCTTCAAGGGGTTTTCAGAAATGATGGACCCTACATTGGATCGTAAAGCAGGTAAAGAATGTAAATACCTCCATTGGGTATGTAAAAGTTTTACACAAACTCCGGTCTTGGCAGAGGACATGTATAAAATCCGTGACCGCCTGCAGTATTTCGAACAGATTTCAAAACAGTTGGAAAAGGATGGCCAGCCGAATCAGATCAAAAATGTTGAAGGTTTTGATCATTTGGCAGAGATCATGCGTCCATACGAAGCTGCAAAAATGCAAAAAGATGCGGAGCGCGAAGGCCGCCGGATGTCAAAAGAAGATAAAACGCGATTGGGCAATGAGAGTACAGTTCTTTATGACGGGCCAGAGGGGAAAATTGTAATTCCCCATACAAAATGGGCCAGCCAATTTTGGGGCAATCAGACCAAATGGTGTATTTCAGCGCGCGAAGAAAAAGACAATATGTTTAAAACATACAATGTTGATGACCCCATCATCATTTATTTGCCGAGCCCTGAGCCCGAAGATTTGGAAAGTCACCCGAACTATTCGTCTTTCAAATTCGCATCTGTTTACAGGATTATTTATAATGAATGGGATACATATGATATTTGGGGTGAATTCAATTATCCCGCCTGTCTAAAAAAATTGGTGCAGGCCGCGGACAGCGATTATCTCAGAAAACATGGTAATGTTCATCAGGTTCTAGGGAGTGCTAAAATTATACCTGGGGCTTTGGATGCCTATAGTGTCGCGAAAACGGAACAAAAACTGGATTGGGATTTCTTTTTCAAGTGTTACGAGTCCAGTTGGGTTCAGCAAGGTGCTGCAACAGACAGGTTTTGGCAGAAAGATGTGCCGCAGGAGTTTCTGTCTGACCCCGATTTTGCACTACGCGTAATTGGGGTCAACCCATACGATATTCGACACTTTCCAGAGAACATACAGTCGAACCTTGATGTTTGCATTGCTGCTGGTGCAAAGAACAAAGCGGCGAACTGTAACATGACGGTACGCAGAGCCTTGGAAAGAATAAAAGATGAACCTAATTATCTTCTTAATGCTGCTTTTGAGACAAAGCAAGGCCTCGTCTCCATATTTATGTCTGTTTTTAAAGCAGAAAAGGCGCATGTAGAAAAAGCCTTGGCGAAAAAAATTATTGATGGGGGCTATGGGCTTTGTCCGTTTCTATTGCCGGAAAGTTTGTTAACAGACCGGGATTACTGTTTGGCTGCTATGCAAGCTGCACATGAAAATGGCACGTCAGGCAAAATGATCGAGCATTTACGATTTATCCCTGAATTACAGGGTAATGCGGATGCCATCACATCGGTTGGCGCTTCAATCGCAAAATTGGAAGCCATAAAAAAACCGCCGCAGGCCAGGCCGCAGCGGTCTTTAAATCTGTAATATCCGATATTAGATACCGAAATCGCCGAATTTGTTTTTGAAATCGGCAACTTTACCCTTGTCTTTCAGACGTGCAGGGCCACCTGTCCATGCAGGGTGGTTTGAAGGGTCAATTTCCAGTTTCATGACTTCGCCTTCTTTACCCCATGTGCTGCGGGTCTCAAATTCGCTACCGTCTGTCATCACAACTTTGATTGTGTGATATTCTGGGTGTGTTTCAGCTTTCATTAGCTTTCTCCTTAATATAAAGAATCTTTATTCAGCGGTCTTTGTAACGGGTTTTATGACGTATTTCAAGTCAAAAATACCTTATTTTGTGGCTTTTTTGATCAGCGCTTCGAATAATTTGCGATGGCCCGGCTCGCCCTTGTCATCCTTAACAAAGAATTCAGGGTGCCATTGCACGCCAACCGCAAAGTCATAGGCGGGGATTTCAAGCCCTTGGATAACGCCGTCTTCAGCGACAGCGGAAATCACAACTTTATCTTCCGGCCACTTGACAACCGCTTCTTTGTGGGCTGTGTTCACGCGCATGGATGTCACGCCTGTGATGACGGCCAGTTTTGTGTCGGGCTTGATGTCGACGCTATAGGCAAAGCCGGTCGCATCTGTGCCGTTTTTATGATCGATAGAGGTATCAAAATAGCTGTGTAAATCGGGCACCATTTTACAGCCGAATGCTGCGCCCATAACTTGCATACCGCCGCATATGGCCAATACGGGTTTGCCTACATCCAGAACGGCGCGGATCAGTTTTGTTTCATATTCGGCGCGCGGGGATGCATCATATGTCGTTTCAAGTCCGTCGATATACCATTCAGACGGGGATGCGTAATTTCCGCCGGGGCAGAGCAATCCGTCAATTGCAGCAATGTGATCTGTCATTTGATCATCGTCATAGGGCAGGCCCATAGGCAGGCCGCCGACAGCCGAAATCGCATCAAAATAATCCTGACGAACCGCATAATGCGGGCGTTTGGAAAAGCTGCCGCTTTCCTGCCAGTCCAGTAATATGCCGATAATGGGTTTAGTCACTAAAAACGCTCCAGTAGTCTGTCAAAGTAATTTTCGCCTACAGGATCATCGGTGACATCATCAGCATTTTCAAGGATTTTATCACGGATATCCTGAATGCGGCGGCGCTCTTCTTCGCCTGTTATGTTGACATCGCCCGTCATATCACCATTCGGGCCCATTTTGCGACCGAACGGATCACGGGGGCCTTGCCCATTATCGCCCGCATTACCGGGGCGGGGCAGGCTGAAGGTAATCATTTTACCCAGGCCGGACGCCATGCTTTGCATCTGGTTTTTCATGCCTTGTTTCAATTCGCGCAAGGCCCGTTCCTGATGTGGAATCGAGGCCGCGGGATCATCGTTATTCAGTGCGATTCTGGAATCTTCCATCGCACGAGCAGCGCGTGTCATGAAATCGGCTTTCTTGTTCGTTGCTTCTTCAAGGGTTTGCTGAATATTTCCCAGCTCCATTTTAATGAAAGCCTGCTTTCCGGCTTGATCGCTGCTTTCAACTTTTTGACGGGCTTCGGCCTGTGGGGCGGGCTGATTTTTGGATGGCATTGGCGGCATGGCAGAATCCTCATTTTCAAAGATGCTGCCTTCGGTCTCTTCCATTTCCTCGGCATATTCCGTAGAGCTGCGCGGCTCGGCCTGTGGTGCAATTGTTCTTGTTTCATCCAGCAGTATTTCCTGCTTTGTAATCAATTCTTTTAATTTTGCGATTTCAGCCAGGGCTTTTTGCATTTCTGCCGTCATTGGTTGGAACTGCATGTTTTTCATTTGTTCAACCATGTCCTGCATTTTTTGCAAGGCATCGGCAATTTCTTCACGGCTGCCGTTTTTCAACGTATCCTGCAGTTGCTGCAAAAAGTCACCTGGGTTCATTTCTTGCTGAACCATGTCTTTAAAACCATCAGGCAGGCCGTCAATACCCTGTTCTTGAAGCTTTGCAGCCAATTCATTCATAAGGCTTTGCATATATTCCGCGATCGCTTGCTGCAGTTTTTCCTGTAGGGCAGAGAATTCTTCTTCGCTGAGGTTCGGGTTTTGCAAGGCCTGCATAATTTCGGCCAAGCTATTTTGCAGGTTTTCTGCAGCAACGCGTGATGATCCGCCCTCGACGCGCAGGGCCAAATCCCAAAGCAACTGGCGCAGGCTGGCCATATTTGCACCCTTCGAAGATTTCATGTTTAATAATCGAAATCCCGCACTGCCGAGGCCTAAGAAAATGTCGGTTTCGGCATTATAAGCATCAAGGCGACTTTGCAGTGTGAAAATCTGTCCGGCAAAAATACGGAATGTATCAGTGTCTGCATTCCAGAACAGCTCTTTCCTGATTTCAGCCAGACGCCGTGCCAAAGGGTGTGTGAATGTTTTTTCAGGCAGAACAAAATTAGCACTTTCAGATGATGTGATTTGGCCTTTGGTATCAATGGCGTTCAAATTGATTTCAACAGGCAGGCCCGCCCACGGATGATCATACAAGGCCAAAGCACGCGTCTGATCTACGAATTTGGCGCCGCCAATTTCATATATATTTTTATAAGGTGCGGGATCGTCCAGGCGATGTGCGATCATCGGGTCAGGGCGCATAACGAATTCAATTTGCTTGAGGCCGTAATCATCGCGACCGGCAAAGCGAAATTCAATTGTATTGTTTTCGGTAATATTTGGTCCGTCAATCAGCGAGACAATAGGCGGGGTATCTGATTGCTGAATCACATAAAGATCCATATGCGATATCAGTCCGCTTTTGATTTTTAAGATGCGGTCCTCGGACTTTAAATCATATTCGGCCGTATAGCCGCCCTCGGCAGCTTCCGAGAATTTATATTGTCCTGTATTCGTCACAAAGCGCGGTGTCAGAATGCCTTTATCAACAAAAGCGTTGACGCGTGATCCTTCGGGTAAGCTGACATGTGTTTCGGTATCTTCCGTAACGTGAATGGGCCCCATGGTTGTATATTCAGGCGGTGTCAGCCACAGCTCCGCACGTGTGGGGCGTAAGAAACCGGGGCGTTCGGGAATCAGGCTGTTTTTTAAAACAGGCCCCGTGTCGGCACCAAGATGTAAAACACCTGCGACAAAAACGGCCAAAGCGAAAAAGCGCAGGCCCTTTTTATCGTGATGTTTTAATTCAGGTCGCGGCAGGGCAGGATAAAGGCGATTAACCAGCCCTTGGCTTTTGTTTTTCAGATTTTGCCATTTTTCAGACTGTTTTTTATCAAGGCTGTGCGCAGGTTTGTCACGCAAAACAGAAAACGGGTTATAGGCAAGCTTGTTGGCAGCGATCAATCGCTTTTCAATATCCGCTTTTAAAGGTTTACGAAAACGCGGCGCGCAATATGCTGTGGCGACAAATATAAAAAGGAATGTAATGACCTGTAATATCCAGGCAGGAATTAAAACGGTGATCCCCCACAGGGCAAGACCTGCCAGCAATAAAACGCCGAAAATAACGGGCCAGAAAGCGCGCAGAATATGATCAGCCCAAACCGATAAAAGGCTGAGGCTGTAGATTATTTTATATCTGGTCTTTTTTATATCCACCCTGGAATACTTTCGTTGGCAATAATATCATCCACACTGCGCCGTGGGCTGATAACAGTAATATTGTCCTGATCGACCATGATTTCCAGCGGCAGTGGGCGGGTATTATATTGTGATGCCATCGACATGCCGTATGCGCCACTGACCATGATGGCGACAAAATCACCCGGCTGCATAATTTGACCGCTGATGTTGCGGTCAAAAATGTCAGAGCTTTCGCAGATTGGGCCAACCACATCAAAGATTTCGACAGGGTGTGTCTCTGCAGGTTGTTCGCGGCAGGGGCGAACAGGATGCTGAACGCCGTAAAGGGCGGGGCGCATCAATTCACCCATGCCTGTGTCCAAAATCACAAACTTGCGCCCCGACGGTGTGACTTTCAGATATTCAACGCGGGCCAGCAGAACACCGGCGTCAGCTGTGAAATAACGGCCCGGTTCAAAGATTAACTGCCCATCAAAGCGGCCGATGGTTTTATTGACAATATCTGCATATTCGTCCAGATTCAGCGGCGTTTCAGTGGTATAGGTGATCCCCATGCCGCCGCCCAGATCAATGTTTTGCAGTGTGATGCCTGCATCATTCAGGTTATCGATAAAATCGGCAATTTTCGCATAGGCCTTGGCAAATGGACCGATATCCACAATCTGCGATCCGATATGAACGCTGAGGCCGATAACATTCAGCCCCTTCAGGTTTTTTGCAAATTGATAGGATTCAATGCCATGATTGTATGAAATGCCAAATTTGTCATCCTTGCGGCCTGTTGATGTTTTATCATGTTCGCCCCCTGCAACATCGGGGTTGATGCGTAATCCGACGGGGGCCTTCAACCCCATATCAATGGCAATTTCACTGATGCGCTCCAGTTCAGGCAGTGACTCCGCATTTATCTGCAGGATATTATTTTCTAAGCAGAAACGGATTTCTTTTTCGGTCTTGCCGACGCCCGAAAATACAATTTTTTGCGGGTCGATGCCGGCTTTGATACAGCGATTAAGTTCGCCTGCCGAAACGACATCTGCGCCACATCCGCGCTTTGCCAGCATTTTTAAAATAGCCAGATGACTGTTCGATTTCACGGCATAGCAAATCAAATGCTTTTTGCCATTCAACCCTTGATCAAAGGCCTTTTGCATGCGCTGCAGGTTTTCCAGTATGCGTGGGGCTGAATAGACATAGGTAGGCGTGCCATGTTCGCGCGCAATGTCTTCCAGTTTGTGACCATCGGCTGTCAGGAAACCATCCTGATAAAAGAAATGTGACATTATTTAATATCCTGTGGGTTTGGATAGGTGCGTGGAAAGGTTGGTTCGTCGGGCGATTTCGGGAAATCAAGATTGCTGGGACGAATACCGCAAGCGCTTAGACTTGCGAATATGCACATAATCATGCAGAATTTAAAAGCGTTATATTTTAATAAATTCCACAGGGGGCGCATTTAATGTCCTTTCGCTATAAAATACTGATTTTTGCCGTTCTTCTTATTGCCGGCGCAACGTTCCTTATTCTAAAGGGCAATTGGCCGCTCGACAAGGTAGGAGATACATATACGGGCATAAATATTCCGAATGATCAAGCTGACAATCCGGAGCGCGCGCAAGGGGCGCCTGACAGTCTTGAGTTTGCCGTCTATGACCAGCCAAGGGCCCTGCCGGATGTCCGTTTTTACGGACCGGGAGATCAAACCTTCAGCTTTGATAACTGGGCTGGGCGTAAGCTTCTGGTTAATTTCTGGGCAACTTGGTGTGCGCCATGTGTTGAAGAATTGCCACGACTGAATTTGCTGCAGCAGGAATTGCGAGGCCAGGGCAGCAATATCGATGTGATTACGGTTTCGATGGATAGTCAAAAAGACTTTGACGAGATCATGGATTTCCTAAAAAAGCATCAGGCAGGCGGGTTGACTCCCTATATGGATTCGGGCCGTGATATCATGAAAAAATTCAACCTGTCCGGTTTTCCCGTGACTTATATTCTGAACGAACAGGGGCTGGAAATCACACGATACGAAGGGCCGCTGGCCTGGGACGATCCCAAAGTTCTGGAGGCGTTGCTGAGGCTGTAAAATGTTTCTTGTCTGCTGGCATTATTGCATACCCTTTTTAAATTTTTTGTGGCTCGCGATCGGGCCGATCTTGTTTTTGATCGGGGCCTATGTCTTAAAACGCGGCATGGTCAGATATCGCAAACCATTAAGAAAACGGGCGATGATTATATGGATGATTGCTTTTGTTAAAATGGTATTCTTGGATTTTCGTTTTCTTGCAGGCGAGATGTTTTGTCCGCTTGGGACATGTGCAAAATATCCGGATATGATGATTAATGTCACTGCTATTGTTTTGATGGGCGCGGTGATTCTGTACTGGATGAAGCTGTATAAAAAATTTGTTCCGGATGCGGGACAGGTTTCGGCCGCTGCTGTTTCAGGGGATACAGGGCCGCTAAAGCGCTGGACGCGATACAGTGCGCTTTCTGTTATACTTTTTATTCTTTGGGTTATAGCTCCATTTATAATGGGGATGTTCGGGGGCGGGCCGCCTAAACTTTTTCTGATTTTCTCTTGGCATTATTTTGCAATTTTGGGGCTTGGTTGCTTACTTGTTGCGCTATGGAAGCTTGAAGAATATCAGTGGTATTATTCATCAACCAAAAGCAAACTGGCACATAAAAAAGATGTCTGGATCCCTAAAGATACTTTGTGGACGTTGGTCTTTATCTATGGTGTGACATCAATTATGGCCTTCGCATCTTCAAAAATGATTGAAGAGGCGGCACAGAGCCTTGGTTAACGGCGTTTAAGCGCAGGTCGCTTGCGCGCACTCTTCTTGGATTGCAGGCTGTTGACTTCCAAACAATTTTTATAGAGGTGCTCGAGCTTCGGACGTGCGTGCGATGGGATTGTCATCCATATATTTTCAAGGTTCGTTTGATTTTTTTGCCACATGATCGGGTCCAGCAAGGCATCCGCCTGTTCATTTGCCATCAGGGCATCAATCGGGCGGCATTTTAAGTTGCGGTCTTCGGTTAAAAGATCAACATGAGAAAATTGCCCGTCATATTTATGTTTGGCAGCAGCCAAGACAACGATATCGAAATGACCGGCAAGGGCGGCAATTGTAATGCCGCGGCCTTTGATGCCGGATGGCAGTGTCTGCACTTTGCGCAGGTTTGACAGCGGCAATGTTGATAAAAATTCCAGATCTTCTTTTGTCAGGTCAAGCTTTCGCTGTTTCAGGTCCTTATAGAGATAATAGTCCTCGACATATCTGCGATAGGCAAAAGGGCGATGATCTGTAATCATCTTGCGGCGGTCTTCGGGCATTTCATAGCCTTTGCTGCGCAAGAATTCCAGCATTTCGACAGATCTGGCGTTCTGTATGATCATATTCGTTTTTGAAGGCGTACCATGCTGATAAAGACTTTGTAATGCCTGAACATGATTTGATCGTACCGCTTCTTCCATATCGCGTCTGTTGATATGGTTGTATAGCGCCGGATCTTGGGTTGAGAGGATAAGATCAAGAAACTTGGTGTAATTGTTTTTCAGACAGATACCGACAAGTTCAGCTGCTTGTGTTTCGTATATTTTTTCGCCCGAATCCAAATAGTGCTGGAAAAATTCCATATGGTGGCCCGACACAACCCGTTCCAGAATGACGTTGCCATGGTATACCAGTCCATGTTTTTTATATTGATCGAAAAGACGTTTCACGATGCTTATATCGTAATTATGTGCATCATGAATGATCTGACGTGCAAAACGCATTTTGCGTCCGCTATCAAGCGATGCAATGTCCTGATATGTTTTATCACAGTCAAGAAAATCGAGTGTTTCCTGATCTTTGCAACGCACGGCATGCAATAGATATAAATGCGAAGGTCGGGAATTCGTCTCTATTTTATCATAGAATAATCGAAACAGATCCCCGCGCTTTTCCTGTATCAAAGTATGTAGTCTGTCCCTGAATGTAGCGTGTTCGATATCAAGTTTTAATGCTGAAATCACGTTATAATAATTCTGTGTAAACCATTCATAATCAATAAAACGTAAAACATTCGTTGCTTCGCGTGTTTCAAGTTCCATCTCAAGTTTGGTGATTGTATCAAGGTCCTGCGCTTTCAGGCATTCCGCAATCAGCGCTTCGCCCATTGTCACTTTGTTCGATGTGAAATTTTTATAAAGGTAATCCCATTCCTGACGTGTGCAGTCACGTGCGATTTGATAGTAAATGGTTTCGACAGCATCCTTTGGAACCTTGGAGACCATCTGACGTGAAAACTTTGTTATATTTTCAGCCTGCTCATCCTTGGCAAAACGTATGAATTGCCATGCGACATGGTCGATGTCGCAGTAATCTTTGCGTATGGCAATTCTATTGAATACAGTTTCTAGATTTTCGAGCATATGCCACTATAGAGACATGCGGCGTTTATGTAAAGATGCTTTCATGCTCTTGCACATTATTATAAAACGCGTAATGCTATATATAGAAAGTAGAATGATATGAGCGATAGCGTCAAAATAAAGATACAAAAAGGACTGGGGGTTATCACCCTGAATAGACCACAGGCTTTGAACGCCTTATCACTTGAAATGATAATGGCAATGCGCAGCGCGTTATCCGATTTTGAAAACGACGATAATGTGCAGGCTGTTATGGTGACATCTGCCAGCGAAAAGGCCTTTTGTGCCGGTGGGGATGTGAAGTCTGTTGCGCTTGAAGCAAAACGCATGCAGGACGGCGCCAAAGACGCAGACCTGTGCGAGCAGATTTTCTACCATGAATATAATTTAAATACGCAAATCCACGACCTGAAAAAACCTTATATTTCTTTTATTGACGGTATATGTATGGGCGGAGGCATGGGGATTTCCCAGCATGGGTCGCACTGTATAGTCAGTGAGAAAACAACATTTGCGATGCCCGAAGTTTTTATCGGCTTCTTTCCTGATGTCGGCAGCGGCCATATTTTTAACCGCTTGCAGGCGGGCGTTGGTGAATGGCTTCTTCTCAGCGGCGCACGTATTAACGGTGCGGATATGCTGCACCTGGGGCTGGCTGATTATTATATCGAAAGCCGCGGTATGCAGGCCCTGCAAAAAAGCCTTTTGAATTCTGATTGGGAGCGCGCCGAACCTGTAAGTATTTTGGTATCGCAGCTTTCGACCTATTGTGAAGAAAAAGTCATGGTTAAAAGCGACATTGTTGATCATATCGATGTGATGGCGGATATTTTCTCGGGTGATGATGTGCGCAATATCATGCATAAAATGAAGAAATCCGATTCTGAAATTGTATCCGAAGCCCTAAAGCGTATGAAAAGCGCATGCCCGCTGAGCATGCACTTGACGCTTTCGCACTTGCGTCAGGTCAACGGGATGGATTTTCGCGATATTATGCAGCGTGAATATCGCCTCAGCCAGTACTTTATGAAACAACCTGAATTCTATGAGGGTGTGCGCGCGGTTTTGATTGAAAAAAGTAATGATGCAGACTGGCAAAGGGGTTTTGATGATCTGGATGATCATTTATATGAAGATATACAAAATGCTTATTCCTCGTTAAGCTTATATGAATGAAGTTAGGCTAAGGTTAAAGAATGAACAGATCAAACGGTAACGTTTTACTGATTATACTGGTCGCGATTGCGTTATTCGGTCTTTTGACAATTGCGCTTTCAGACAGCTTTGACGGTGATGCCAATCTTGATGAAGATAGGGCGCGCGTGCGCGTTGCGCATATTCTTGAACAGGAAACCATTATTAGAAATGCTTACAAGATGCTGCGCTTTGCAAATGACTGCAGCATTACAGAAGTCAATTTCGCTTATGATGCTGACCCAACCTATAACACAAATGCACCGACATCGAACCGTTGCAGTCTATATCACAAAAATGGCGGGGGGCTTGATAAGATTGCACCGATGGAAGATACGCAGGACACGCTGGATAACGCCTATGAAGAATGGTGGATTGAAACATCCGGCTTGGAAATCGATGGGCTCGGCCTGACAGATAGCGGCACTGCGACATGTCCGGGCTGTGAGCTGTCTATTTTATTGTATAATGTTGATGATACGGTTTGCCAGCGATTGAATCTGGGGACCACAGGAACCAAAACGATTTATACGCTTGCGGGCGCTGAAGAAATCATTCCTCATGCTTTTGACGGCACATTTTCAAATGATAACCTGATTGATGCGACGGACGATGCCGAATTGGTTGAACAAAGATCATTCTGTGTTAAAGAGGCTGGCGGCGACCTCAGAAATGTGTATGTCGCGGTGCTGGAAGTACGATAGGCTATTGATATTTATGGTCTCTAACTCTAAATTAAATATAACGGGTTAATTAAAAACATTAAGGATACATTGTGCTGACACCTTATCATGAAACAATCGGATTGATTGAACGCCTCCACCGCCAGTTTTTGGAAGTCTTAAAAGTCGAGCTTGAACGTGGTGGTATTCTGGATATCAACAACGTTCAGGCCTTGATACTTCACAATATCGGCGAAGATGAAATGACAGTCGGTGAATTAACGGCCCGTGGATATTATTTGGGCTCAAACGTATCCTATAACGTTAAAAAGATGGTTGAAAACGACTATCTGGTTCAGGAGCGCTCGATACACGATAAACGTTCAATACGTGTTCGCGCATCGAAAAAAGGGCGCGTTTTGAATAAATCGGTATCAGAGCTGTATGAAAAACATATCGAGAATTTGAAAAACACCGAATTGACAGAGGATAAACTGAAGGAAATGAACAAAGCCCTTCAGGACCTGGAGCGTTTTTGGGAACGCCACATGGGTGTCGGCAATCTAACGATTGATCAGGCTGCTAACGGCTAATCTATATTCATAATCATTGACCTTGGGTATGTGATGTGTTAATTCTGATAAATACTTATCAGGAGTAGCTTAAGCATGTCGATCAAGACGGAAAAATATCATCCGGTTCGCGATAATACCGCCAATATCGCAAAATCGATGCATGATGCTGCCGCCTATATTCGTGATAAATTTCCGCATTCGGAAAAGGCGCAGGAATTTTATAAAAACTTCAAATACATCGAGAGCCAGGACGGGCTTTCAAGTTACGTCTTTCAGCATTCGGGCTCATTCACAAGTAAAGACTTGCCTGAATTTTTACACGAGCGTCACTTGGCAGGCGGCTTTTCTTTTCTTAAAGATTTTTTCATCAATGAAATGCGTAACGGAACACGTGACGGCACATACACCGACCCCAAGCTGGCGGCCAAAATTTATCAAAGCCTTGCGGTCTGGGGCTGTTTTGAAGGCGATATATCTTCTCGGGTGAGATTCCCAGTGCAGGATGCGATAGATGGCTATATGTCGTTAAAGGTGACAGTTAAGAAAGATCCGATTCCACTGCCTAAAACCTACAAAGCAACACGCGAGTTCACATTTACTGGCGATTTGGATAATCCGCATCGATATATAGATCGATATGTTGATGCTATTGTTGCAATGGTCATGGCGCATGACGATCGTGATGATCTAAGCTGTCTTTTTTATAATTACGATTACAAAACCGAAACGGGATATATTGAAATTCGTTCAACAAAAGATTTTGAAGCGCTGCTGGCCTTTACCTGTGATAAAAGTAAATATCTGAAAGAAAAGAAAAACGGTTTCACACAAACACAAACACAAGCGCCGAAGCCGCTGGCTTTTAAAACCACGCGTTCCCCTTTGAAAAGGCGATAAAAACGTGAGTTATTATAATAATATTCATATTAATAATATCTTTGCCAGCTTTAAATCTGTTGCAGAATTTATGATGGAGCGAACCGAGCCCGAATCTGAAATATACCGAATTTTTCAAGGGTTAAGCGATAAAAGCACCGAACATAATTTAAAGAATATACAAAGCAAAATTTCTATAAAGACGTCATTGCAATTTGCGGAGATGACAGAAATCTTATCCAGAATTGAGCCCATTCTGGCATTCGAGGCATTGACCCACCCTGAAAACAAATACCTGTATCACAGTATCGCCCTGTGGGATGGTTTTAAGCCCTTAGGCGGTAAAATGAATGCCGCGCTTTCCAAGGAAGTGCCGGAATACTTGCAAAAACAGGTTGAGCGCTACAATTTACTGCTCAAAGCCATTGATATTCTGAACAGTGATAACGAATGCCAGCAACGTTTTAATCAAAGCGTTGATCAGTTGTGTGATAGTCTGCGTGTTGAACGGCGTCAATATAATATGGCGTTGGAAACATGTGTCGGTTATTTCCACGATGAACGCCCATTGACCGAATTGCGTGAATTATTTTCAAACTATGCTATTACCCGCGCACATATTCCTTTTGATACAAAATATCTGGGGGCTGATTTCATGTCAGAATTTAATCGTTCTGCTAATGCAAAAAAGGCCCATTCGGTTTTGGATGCACTGGCTGAAAGGCGCCGTAAAACACCGCTAAAAAGGGGGCTTTAAGTGACGTCCAATTATCAGCATAGAGTCTATAATTGGGGCATCTATGGCGCGCCGGTGCATCATGCGGCCCTTTATTTGATGTTAAAATTTCCGGATGAAGACCTGTTTAGGCGATATAAAAATGACCTTCCTTTTTTTGATAAACATATGTCAGAGAGGACCTGGTACGAATATCTGGATACCGAACAGGAATTAAAAGCTAAATTCTCCGATTATTGGCAGGATATTGCCGCGCTGAAAAGCTTTTTCCAGCAAGAAGCGATCGCAACCGTTACAAATGAAGATACAAGAGGGCTTGACTATGCCAGCCCCAAAAAAGCCAGAGCGATTCTGGAGGCCATTTGTTTTTGGGAATTGACGCAGAACATGGCTGCGGAAAGATCAGATAAACTCCTGCAACCTGAGCTGAAATCCTATTTGTCCAAGCAATCCAGCTTTCAAAAGGCGGCAGCACGTACAAAGAAGCATCCGGATGATGTTTTTAAAATGACGGTCGAGGTCAAATATTTCCGTGAACCCGGAAATACCACATGCGCTCGATTTGAACATGAAAGATATCTTCGCACATTATATTCTGTCTTATCGCTTCAAGGTGATGAAAAGGCTTTAAAAAATGTCTTTGTCGATTTTGATGAAGATATATCTGAGGCCACTATCGACATATATGCAGGTAAGGACCTATCCAGATATATAAATTTTTTATACTGCGGGCCTGACATTGAACACTGTAATTTAAAAACAGAAAAGCTTGTATCGGGCGTTAAAAAGCCAGAACCTGCATCATCAAAACCTGATATCAAGTTTCAATCAAAACGCTCGCCTTTAAAGCGCAAGTGATTAACCGAATGCGGGAATTCCGGTTTGGGCACGTCCCAATATCAGGGCGTGAATATCGTGTGTGCCTTCATAGGTGTTGACAGCTTCAAGGTTCATGGCGTGGCGAATGACGTGATATTCATCTGCAATGCCGTTACCGCCATGTATGTCACGTGAAACGCGTGCAATATCCAAAGCCTTGCCACAGTTGTTACGCTTCATCAGTGAAATGGCTTCGGGCGCAGCTGTGCCGTTGTCTTTCATGCGCCCTAATTGCAATGCCCCTTGTAGGCCAAGTGTAATTTCGGTTTGCATATCCGCCAGTTTTTTCTGAATTAACTGTGTCGCGGCCAAGGGGCGCCCGAAAATAATACGTTCCATTGCATAGTTACGTGCCGCATGCCAGCAGAATTCTGCCGCACCCATCGCGCCCCATGCGATACCGTAACGGGCATTATTCAGGCACATGAACGGACCTTTCAGCCCACGCATATCGGGAAAGGCATTTTCTTCGGGTACAAAAACATCGTCCATGACGATTTCCCCTGTGATTGAGGCGCGCAGGGACATTTTACCCTCGATTTTAGGTGCAGACAGCCCATCCATACCTTTTTCAAGCACAAAACCGCGGATGGCATTATCTTCGGACGTATCTTTGGCCCAAACCACGAAAACATCGGCAATCGGTGAATTCGTGATCCACATTTTTGTACCGCTCAGGCGATATCCACCATCGACTTTTTTGGCACGCGTTTTCATGGATGCGGGGTCCGATCCTGCATCAGGCTCTGTCAGGCCGAAACAACCAACCAGCTCACCGGTACCAAGGCCGGGTAAAAACTTGTCCTTAACGGCATCTGTACCGAATGCGTAAATTGGATACATCACCAATGATGATTGCACGGAACAAGCGCTGCGGTATCCGGAATCGACACGTTCAACCTCGCGTGCAATCAGTCCATAGGAAACGTAATTCACACCCGCACAACCGTAGCCGTCAATCGTCGGACCCAGCAGGCCCATTTCGCCCATCTCGCGCATGATGTCACGGTCGAAATGTTCGTGGCGGGCGGCCTCCAGAACGCGGGGCATTAATTTATCCTGACAATATTGACGGGCAGAATCACGGATCATGCGTTCGTCTTCGGTCAGTTGGCTGTCGAGATGCAGTGGGTCTTGCCAGTCAAATTCAGCGCGTTTCATGATGGTTGCCTTTCTGATATTTAATTTCTACATTAAATATAGAGCAGGCTTTAATTCAGGGCAAAGGGAATGTCAGATCCATTACGCGGGCGCGAGGTTATTATCGAATTTTATCCGGTGGGGCATTTTGTCAAAGTCACCGCAATGGATACGAAAACGCTGACTGAAATATCAATTCAGGGGCCTGCAAATGCGGGAGAGGCCATGTTGAAACGCAATGCGCTTAAGCGTCTGGAATATGTTTTGCGCAAGAACGGGCATATTGAATAAACGACTTGAAGAATTTGTAAAACTACCCTATCTAGTAGGTGGGTGAATTTTTTAACAATCAAAGCGCAAGATATAGTATGTCGCTCAAAAAATATAAAATCGTAATTGCTTCGGATCATGCGGGTTTTGACCTGAAAGAAAGCTTGGGTGTATGGCTGACCAAACATGGTCACGACGTTAAGGATTTAGGGCCGCATTCAGACGAGTCTGTTGATTATCCTGATTTCGGCAAAAAGCTTGGGGATGCTATGACCGCAGGGGAGGCTGAATTCGGTATTGCAATCTGTGGCAGCGGAATCGGCATTTCAATCGCAGTTAATCGTTTTTCAGCTGTTCGTTCGGCATTGTGCCGTGATAAAGATGATGCGTTTATGGCGCGCCTACATAATGATGCAAATGTCTTGGCCCTGGGGGCAAGAAAAACAGATGATAAAACCGCAAAAGATATTGTACGGGTCTTTTTGGATACTGAATTTGAAGGGGGCCGACATGCCCGCCGCGTCGAAAAACTTGGGAGTTGCTCATGACACAATATTTTTTCAATGCACCGCTTAGCTATACGGATGAAGATGTTTTTGAAAGCATTCAACGTGAAGTTGACCGTCAACAGCATCAGGTCGAGCTGATTGCTTCGGAAAATATCGTATCACGCGCCGTTATGGAGGCACAGGGATCGGTCCTGACTAATAAATACGCCGAAGGCTATCCAAATAAACGTTATTACGGTGGATGCGAATATGTCGATGAAACCGAAACGCTGGCGATCGAGCGCGCGAAAAAGCTGTTTGGTTGCGGCTTTGCCAATGTGCAACCGCATTCAGGGGCTCAGGCCAATCAGGCTGTGTTTCAGGCGCTCTTGCAGCCGGGTGATACGTTTTTGGGTATGGCGCTGGATCAGGGCGGACATTTGACGCATGGTTCACCAGCCAACCAATCAGGTAAATGGTTTAAGGCGATTACATACGGTATCAAAGATGATGGCCGCATTGATTATGCGGAGTTGGAAAAACTGGCTGTCGAACATGAACCGAAATTGATTATCGCGGGGGCGTCTGCCTATCCACTTGAAATTAATTTTGCCGAATTTCGCAATATCGCAGACAAGGTCGGTGCCTACTTGATGGTCGATATGGCGCATTATGCCGGTTTAATTGCAGCGGGCGAGTATAACTCACCATTCCCGCATGCACATGTTGTGACTACGACAACGCATAAAACCTTGCGTGGGCCACGCGGTGGAATGGTTTTGACGAATGACGAGGGAATTGCCAAGAAAATCAATTCAGCCGTATTTCCCGGCTTGCAGGGTGGCCCTTTGGAGCATGTTATTGCGGCCAAGGCCGTCGCATTCGGCGAGGCATTGAAGCCGGAATTCAAAAGTTATATCAAGGCTGTAAAAGAAAATGCAAAGGTAATGGCGGATGTTCTGACGACGGGTGGCCTTGCTATGGTTGCGGGCGGAACAAAATCGCATATGGTTTTGGTCGACCTGCGTCCGATTGGCTTGACAGGTAAGGCGGCTGAAAAAGCACTGGATCGCGCGGGTCTAACCTGTAATAAAAACGCCGTACCCAATGATCCGGAATCGCCATTTGTAACCTCCGGTATTCGCCTTGGATCGCCTGCGGGAACATCGCGCGGTTTCCGTACTGATGAATTTAAACAGATTTCTGAAGCGATCCTAACGGTTCTGAATGGCTTGGCTGAAAACGGCGAAGATGGAAACAGTGCTGTTGAAAGCAAGGTTAAGGAAGAAATGAAAGATCTTTGTTTGAGGTTCCCAATTTATTCTTATTTATCAAATTAATGTCTATATGTTCTGAGGTTATGCATGAAGTGCCCATATTGTGAAAATGAAGATACGCAGGTTAAAGATTCCCGTTCAACAGAGGAAGGGGCAGCAATTCGCCGTCGTCGGATTTGCCCTGAATGTGAAGGACGCTTTACAACCTTTGAACGCGTTCAGTTGCGTGAGCTGACAGTCGTCAAAGGTGATGGACGCCGCGAGCCATTTGATCGTGAAAAATTGCTGCGGTCTTTTAGACTTTGTTTGCAAAAGCGTCCTGTTGAGGATGATAAAATTGAAAACACGGTGACATCATTGGTGCGGCAGCTTGAAACATCAGGTGAAAACGATATTACAACGCAGCAGATTGGTGCGATGGCAATGGAGGCGATTGCAAACCTAGACCCGGTTGCTTATGTGCGCTATGCATCGGTTTATAAAGATTTTCGTGAAGTCGGCGATTTTGATCAGTTTTTAGGCGATCTGAAAGAAACCTATGATAATGCAGATCAAAAAGAAAACGCGCCCAAAAAAGAGCGCGCTTAAAAATTCGGTGTTTCATTCAAATCTTAACTTAGCCGACGCGTGGAAAGTTAGAAAGATCGTTTGGCATAGCATGAAATCTAACTTTACCAACTTTTGCCGGCATTGAACGTGTTTGTTCTGTAGCGGTTTGTTGCGCGCTTGCGGTGTTAAATCCGTCTCGTTTGTTTGTTTCTGTCATTTTAATCTCCGTTGTTGTAATATAAATATCAATTTACCGTATTTAAAGTAACACAATTTTATAATTATGTCAACACCATTGGTGTATTGTTTAGGTTTCATATCTTGCCTCATTTCATCATTTGCTTTAACTTTGGAATATATTAACTGGAGAGGATTTGTATGTCTGCGCCGTCAGAACTTACAGAAAAGGTGAAAGATGCTGCCGCTGCGCTGGAAGAGGCTGTTGCAGCCGAAGAAGGTAAGCAGGCTGTTGATTCGGCCGAGCCTAAAAACATCATTGAAATTGACCAAGAGCTGCAAAACCAGGCCGCTGATATTATCCAGAACAGTGATTTTATATTCGAGTCAGCCGTTTGGGGGCAGGTATCGATCATTCTGATCATTCTGGGCCTTGCCTTTATGATTGGCCGCAGGCTCAGCGAGCGTCTTGATCAGAAAATTGCATCCCTAGATTTTAAAACGACGCGTAAAATCAGTGTCAAAGTTATACGCAGGTTGCCCAGACTGGTTGTACCGGCCGTATCGGCGACGATTTTATATCTGGTAGCCAAAGTTGTTCAATTCTATGGCATGGCGTCAAACTTGTTGATGATTGGTGCGGGGCTCAGTTTTGCCTTGCTGTGCGTGATATTTGCGGTGTCCTTTATTAAATCCAGGGTGTTGTCGCGGTGGGTCGCCAAACTTGCGGTTATTGTAACTGCGCTGCATTTATTTGGCTGGTGGGATATCAGCATGATGACGCTGCAAAATATCAAATTCGGTATCGCATCGCACCAGATCAGTATGCTGGCGGTTTTAAAGGGGCTGATGTATTTCGTGATCTTTTTATGGATTGCGCGGTTGCTGTCAGCAGTCTTTGAAAAACAGATTAAGGCGGCAGACGAATTAACGCCGTCCCTGAAAGTTTTATTCAGCAAATTGATGAAGATTTTCCTGATCTTTATCGCGGTCATGTTTGGATTAAACGCGATCGGGGTCGATCTGACATCCTTTGCCATCTTCGGTGGTGCCATCGGTGTCGGTTTGGGTTTTGGTTTGCAGAAAGTCGTATCGAACTTTATTTCGGGTATTATCCTGTTGTTGGACCGCTCGATCAAGCCCGGCGACGTCATTGCAATCGACGGGCCGAATGGCGAGCAAACATTCGGTTGGGTGAATACATTGGGCGCGCGTTATGTTTCGATTATTCGCCGCGATGGTAAGGAACATTTGATCCCGAACGAAATCATGATTACCGAGCGCGTTGAAAACTGGTCATTCAGTAACAACGATATTCGTATCAGTATTCCGATCGGTGTGTCCTATCACTCCGATTTGAATAAAGCGCGCGAGCTTTGCATCGAAGCCGTTAATGAAGAGCCCCGCGTCAAAGAATTCCCAAAGCCTCTGTGTCATGTAACGGGCTTTGGTGATAACAGCGTCGATCTTGAAATCCGTGGCTGGATTAATGACCCGGTAAACGGTATTGCAAATGTCATCAGTGAAATTCTGGTGCGCGTCTGGGAAAAATTTCATGAACACGATATTGAAATTCCATTCCCGCAGCGCGATCTGCATTTGCGATCTGTGGATGAAGAGCTTCTCAAGAAAATGGGCTTTGTGAAGGCGGCGTCTAAAGCGAGCCCGAAATCTGAATAAATTTGTAGATCACAGCGATCAGCAAGGTAAATATCACAAGGGATTGAAAGATAACGAAAACCAGTAATGCATGAAAGCGTCGCTGTTTTTTAATCTCTTCTTTTGTAGGTGTTTTTGTCATAGGGGGCACCATATAAAAATTCTTTATCATTGACAATAAAATTATCTTTTCATAACTTTCGTGTCTGGAGAAAGCACTATGCAACACATCGATGTCATCATATCCGAAGCCGGACATTTACAACGCCTAGATAAGGCACTGGCACTGGAATTGCCCGAATATTCACGCGCGCGACTTCAGGAATTGATTCAGGCGGAAAACGTTCTTTTTAAGGGGCAGGCGATTACCAGCGCCAAAACAAAAGTTCAGTTAGGTCAAAAATATGTTGTGATGGTGCCGCCGCCTGTCGAGGCTGACCCGGAAGCGGAAGACATTCCGCTGAACATTGTTTATGAAGACGAAGACTTGATGGTCATTAACAAGGAGCCTGACATTGTTGTACACCCTGCAGCGGGGCATGCTAAAGGAACCATGGTTAATGCATTGTTGCACCATTGCGGGGATGAATTGTCGGGCATTGGCGGGGTAAAACGTCCCGGAATCGTTCACCGTCTGGATAAGGAAACATCCGGCTTGATGGTTGTGGCAAAGCACGATCAGGCGCATAAACATCTGAGCGCGCAATTGAAAGACCGTAGCCTCAGCCGTGTCTATCAAGCCTTTGTCTGGGGCGTGCCGAGCCCGCGATCAGGTGAAATTGAAACCCAGTTGGGGCGCGATTCCCGCGACCGTAAAAAACGTGCTGTTGTGTACTCGGGTGGAAAAGATGCGGTTACGGAATATAGCATTTTAAAACAATACGGGACATTGGCATCACTGGTTGAATGTCGCCTGCAAACAGGGCGAACCCACCAGATCCGCGTACATATGGCACATATTAACCATTGGCTGATCGGGGATCCGGCATACGGACGACCATATCTGGAAAAGTTTTTACGTGGCCGTATTCGTTTAACCAAGGAAATTGCGGAAGAGTTGAAAAAATTTCCCCGCCAGGCCCTGCATGCGGCTGAAATAGGCTTTATACATCCAAAAACCGAAGAGTTTATGTCTTTTTCTGCACCGCTACCGGATGATATGGCAGCATTACAACGCTTGCTGTTATCCATGAATGCCTCTAAAATTAAATAAGGATAAAAAGGGCTGAAATATGAACGAAGAAATCAAAAACCCAGGTGTTGTAAAGCTGCATGAAATTGACCCGGGCCTGCGCAAGGTCCGTGTTGCAATCGGATGGGATGCACCTGAAAAAACAAGCGGCTATGATCTTGATCTTGATGCCAGTCTTTTCATTTTAAACCGTGAAAATGCTGTGCGCTTTGACGAAGATTTTATCTTTTACAACAATCTGTCTTCGGATAACGGGGCTGTAGTTCACGGTGGAGATGATAGAAACGGACGTAGTGATGGGGATGACGAAATCATTGAAATTGATCTTGACAATCTGCCTTATGATATCGATAGGCTGGTCTTTGTTATATCAATCCATAATGCCCGCGACCGTATGCAAAGTTTTAAAGACGTAAATTCAGATTATATTCGCCTGATCAATGCGGAAACAGGTACTGAGATTTCACGTTTTGATATGGTCTGTGATACATCGGACAATATCGCCTATGAATTGGCTGCCTTGTTGCGTAAGCCAGATGGTTGGGAATTCGAACGTCTTCAAAAGCCGCACGCCGAAGGGCTGTATGGCATAGCCCGTGATTATGGTGTTCATGTCGCCGAAAATTAACAACATAATTACGTAAAAATCTATTGACATATTAAGATTCTTTCTTTAATTTATCATTCAGCTTATGAAAATAAAAAAGTTGTAAAGGGTCAAAAATGTCAAAAAATATTAGAGCCGCATTCAAAGAAACCACCGAAGAAGTCCTGACGCAAGATGCAAAAACCTTTGTGAAATCAGGGCGTTTGACCAAAGAAGAAATTCTGTCGAATGTTTGGAGCAGCGCTGATGAAGGGGCACGTTTTCTGGCGGCAGCGCGTGACAAGGCCTATGCGTTGAATGACCACAACATCGTGAAAATGGATAAATTCAAAAAGCGTACAAAATATGCCTTGTGCGGTGAAACGATGTTGATGACATTCTTCACAACCCGCGCCTTTATGCAGTTTTGGGGTATTGATGATATGGAAGGCCAGGATTTGTATCTTGGCGTTGCAGGTACAACGGCTCTTAGCTTAGGTGTCTCCGCTGGACGCGTCTATGCCCAATACCAACTTATGGAAGCAGCGTTCGATCAGCTTGAAAAGGGTAATAAAGGAACGGGAATCGGTTTTATTGTCGGTGGTTTGTCATTGGCGGCTATGCATTCATTCTTTATCGCTTTTCAAGCGGCAGAAGAAGCATTGATCACCGAGCTTGAACAAATTAACGAAGAGATTTCTGAAATCCAAGAGGCTCAGGCTGAAGCCGTTGAACGTCAGGTAGAATACCGCGATGCCATGTCAGTTGACAACGATCCGCAGGTTCGTGCCTTGACACAAGAGCTAACGGCATTGCGTGCAGAACAAGGTGCCTTGATAGCATCAGACGGTCCGTTGCTTGACGGTTCACCCGATAACGACCGCGCAGCACAAGCGCGCCTGGATGCTATTGAAAGTGAAATCGAGACACGCGAAAGCCGCTTGGAACAGCTGCGTGCAAATGCCACTCCGGTTACGATTGATGTCGGATCCATCACGGCGGAAGATATGCGCAAGTTAGAGATGCTAAATGATCGTGCCGAAGAGCTGACCGAGGCACTGAATGATTCAAAATGGCCGATTTTTGAATCGCCGAAAACATTCTTTGAAACAATGAGCATTGGTGCGGCGCTTTCTGTTTTGAACGGTGCGGCCGGTTATTTCGAACATCAGCGCAAAGAACTTGAAGAAATGCCGCACGCAACACCTGAAAATACAATGAACCCGCTGCGCAACCGTCAACATGCCAGTAAAACCCCAAGCTTTATGGGTTGTAACATCGTTGACATGTCTGCGGAGGATTGCCTGAAGAATTTTGAAATTATCCAGCGCGCCCTGGATGATGTGACAAACCCTGAAACGGTACGTGCAAGCCTGAAGGAAAACGTTGCCCATCAGGTAAACAATTACCGCAAGGCCTTGAATGTTGCCTTGGAACAATCGTTGATATCCGAAGGCGTCTACCGTAGTCGCCTTGGCAAGTTGGAAAAAGTTGCAGATCAGGCTCATATGGAACTGGATTCAAAGCAGGCCATACAGCGTATTAACAAGTTGTTCTCAGTCGAGGCCAGTTTTGCCGGCGAAGCATCGCTGTCAAAATTTGAAGTCAAAAGAACACGTGCACAGGCCGGCGGTCTGAAAAAATAAGAAAATGTGTAAAGGATGCAGATATCAAACGCCCTAAAATCTTTCGGTGACAGGTTTCGTCAGGATATTCAGACGATAAAATCCTATATCCAAAATGAAGTGCGTCCATATCTGACAGATAAAAATCACCGCCAGACTGTAAAAACCGCAAAAGCCGCCAGAAAAAAAGCGCAGCGCTTTCAACATCGCACGAATATTGCACAGCAAAAACATTTCATAAAATCTGTTAACCGCTCGGATAAACACGATTTTACAATCAGAACCTATGGCACATTCAAAAGATATCGCAGGGCGCATGCGTTTTATGCGAGCCCCGTGTCAAAAATGTGGCGGGCGCTTTCACGTCAGCCTTTTTATGTCCGTATCCCCGTAATTATAAGCGCTTTTGCGGGTGCTAAAATGCTGTCATTGGCAGCAATTCCCTTTGTATTTATCGGCATGTATGGCCTGAATATCGGTAACCGTTTGGCAACAGGCAGCCTTGCAAAATCAGCACGGGATCTACGTAAAGACGGATTGGATGCGCCTTATCATTTTTATGCGCAGGATGAAAAACTTTTACACCCCATGGCACGCACACGGGGACAGTCTGTTGAGATAAAAAAAGATATCACGATGGAAACCCCGGTACAAAACGCAGCCCGCCCGATGTGGTTGGTGCAGGGGTTCGATTTTGAACAAAACCGCAAAGATGGCTTGAAAACGGTACATGCTGCTACTTACGAAGCTTTGATGTTTGGGAAAACGGATCAACTGTCACTGACTGAAGATGTGTTGGCGGACGCGGCAGACAGTCTCATCAAAATTCTGTTCCCGGAAAAAACAGAGGAACAAAAAACTGATATGCTTAAGGGCTGGAACAGCGAGCAGCGTTATGTTTTGTTCTCGGACAAAACACATGAATTCAAATCGATGTTCAGCCGCGTTGCGGAAAAAGACCAATTGTCTAAAGCATCCCTACGCGATGCGATTGTTTTTGCGATTGCCCCGTTTTGCAAGGAAAAGGCAAATTCAAAAACAGGCCTGTCGCTGTTAACGGGTAAAATCACAGTTCAGGATTTAAATGCGCTGGTTAAATTGCGCGCAAGCGGCAGGCGTATTTCTAAAGCTGATGCGGCTGAAATTACACAGCGTTTGTATGATAGACGATTTGAGGATATGTCTTTTCAGAATATCGTGAAAACCGTTGTCGAATTTGATGATAAAGAAAAACAGCTTTTTGATATGATCTGGAAAGAGGGGCAATACCGCCGCATTTTCAATTTTGATCAGATTTGCGACATCATTGAAAATTATAATGGCTGGGGGCAGACAGCCCTGCAAATCGCCGGCAACGATTACGCTCGTGATATGACGGGCGAGATCATTTCCGAATTGATAGAGCCCGCGAATGAAGGCTGGGCAATGGATTACCTTGATTTATTGACAGATCGCCCGCGGGCATCACAGGCAATGCAAAGCCTGTTAGGCAAGGGACGACATACAGCTATCCGTGATATTGTGAAGTCTCAGGGGCTTGCATCCGAATTTGCGCTTTGCCAGATGGCGGGCACAGAAAATCCGGCACGGGATGTTGCTGTGACATCATCATGCCCGACTGCAAAACGTCTTGCGGAAATGCGTATCTAGTTACTTCTTGGGTTTCTTCGGGGCTGTACCATAACGGTTTTTAATCACATCATAGGCAGCGCGCATGCCAATCGCGTCACCACCCATTGGACGTCCGGGGCGGTTTTCTGCGCGCCATGCCCATGTATCAATGTGAACCCACTTTTTTGAATCATCGATAAATTTCTTCAAAAACAGCGCTGCTGTAATCGCGCCGCCCTGACCACCACCTGTATGGCAGATATCGGCGATATTATTGCCACGCATTCTGGCATACAGATCGTTCAGCAATGGTAGTTGCCACAGCGGATCCTGCAGGCTTTGTCCGGCTTTTTCGAATTCATCCGCCAGATCGTCATTGTCTGTGAATAGCGGTGGAACATCAGGCCCCAATGCAACACGCGCCGCACCAGTCAGTGTTGCAAAGTCAATAATCAGATCAGGTTTATCTTTTGCGGCCTCTGCTAAGGCATCAGCCAAAATCAATCGCCCTTCAGCATCGGTATTTTCGATTTCAACTGTTAACCCCTTGCGACTGGGGTATACATCGCCGGGGCGCATGGCGCGGCCGTTTATAGAATTTTCAACCGCCGGAATTAAAACACGTAACTGCACGTTCAAATCATTTTCCATGATCATGCGCGCAAGGCCCAGAACGTGGGCGGCGCCGCCCATATCTTTTTTCATGATGCCCATTGATCCGCCGGGCTTAATGTTGTTTCCGCCCGTATCAAATACGACCCCTTTACCGACCAATGTCACCTTTGGCGCGTCTTTCGGTCCCCAGCTGAAATCAATCAGACGCGGGGCGCGGTCAGACCCTTTGCCGACGGCGTGTACCAATGGATAATTTTTTTTCAAAAGCTCTTCGCCGACAATGTCTGTCTTGCATTTGCCATTGAATTCTTTGGCAAGTGTTTGGGCGGCCTTTGACAGCTCCTCCGGCCCCAGATCATTGGCGGGTGTGTTCACAAGGTCACGGACCAAGGTTACGGCGCTGATTGTGCTCTCAACCAGTTTCGCGTCAGCCTTTGGCGGCATAACCAGTTTGTTCGGTTTTTCATTTTTCTTTTCGAAATAGGCATCAAAGCGATATTGTCCAAGTGCCCAGCCGATTGCGGCCTGTGTCGCATCGTGCTCGTTCAGCGGCGCATCAATGAAATAGGCGCGGGCGGGAAGGTCTTTTGAAATTTGTGCATAGCTGTATAGCTTGTCTGCTTTATCAATTCCAACTAGAACGCGCGTGGGGTAGCCGTCTTTGTCAAATAGCTGCAAAACGCTTTGTGGTGCACCTTTAAAACGGTTGGCTTTGACATAGGCGCGTGTACGCTCGTCCTGCTCTTCCAGCCATAATTTCAGCTTTTTCGGGGTGATTGGCGTAACGGGTACGGCCTCGTTTGATTTCTTAGTGAAAAATTCGCTCATGTTTTCAGGACTCCCCAAATGATTTTCATGTGTTAAGATGGCTTTTAATGTAATTCACAGGCGGTAAAATTTCAATGCAAAACACAATCATATATCTGATCGGGCACGCCGGAACGGGCAAATACACCATTGCCAAGGAGCTGTGTAAACATATTGACGCCAAACTGGTCGATAACCATTACATCAATAATCCTGTGTTTAATTTGCTTGAAATGACAGATGAAGAATTGCCGGAAAAGGTCTGGGATCTGACTGACCGCGTCAAAAGCATTATTTTTGAAACAATCGCAGAGCTCTCCCCCAAACATTACAATTTTATCATGACAAATGTTTTGTATGAAGATGAGGCACGCGATCATAAGAATTTTTATAAATTGATGGAATTGGCAGAAGACCGCAGTTCTACATTTGTGCCGGTCCTTTTGGATATTTCGGAAGAGGCTTTGGTCAAACGCAGAACGGATAAAGGGCGCAAAGAACGGCTGAAGGATACCTCTGCCGAAAACGCCCGTCGTGAATATGCGGAGAAGGAAATTCTTGCTTTTGAACACGATAATCGGTTTGATATTGATGTCAGTGATATCCCGCCAGATGAAACCGCGGCAAAAATTCTGGAACATATTCAAAAAAACTGTTGACAGAATGGGGCATTTTCCAATATTGTCCCTAAGATATTTGGATTCTTTTAGGACAAGTAAGGATAAAATCATGTCTAGAAAATGTGAACTGACAGGTAAAGCCGTAATGAGCGGTAACAACGTATCACACGCGAACAACAGAACACGTCGTCGTTTTCTGCCGAATTTGCAGCCAATTTCGTTTTGGAGTGATGCTCTGGAGCGCCGCGTATCTGTAAAGGCGTCAACAGCCGGTATCCGCACAGTTGATAAAGTCGGCGGCATTGATAAATTCGTCATGAGCAAGGCAAAAACAAAATTGAGCCCTGTTTTGGCTAAACTTCGCAAATCTATTGAAAAAGCCGAGAAATCAAAAGCGGCTTCTAAATAAGAATTTTGCAATGATATTTTGATCGCCCGCCTCAGACCCTCCTGGCGGGCGTTTTTATTTAAGGACTGTAAATGACGAATTACCCGCATTTTGGCTTTGATATCACGTATAAATCGCCGAATTCACGTGCCCGAACGGGTGTATTGAAAACGCCGCACGGTGACATTGAAACGCCGAACTTTATTTTTTGCGGGACCAAGGCCACAGTTAAAAGTGTTCTGCCCGATGATCTAAAGCGCGCAAGAACCGACATCATCCTTGCCAATACATATCATTTAATGCTGCAACCCGGCGCGGATATTATCGAGAAAATGGGTGGCTTGCATAAATTCATGAATTGGAACGGCCCGATGCTGACCGACAGCGGCGGATATCAGATTTTCGCCATGGGCTTTGGGTCTGTATCAAATGAAATCAAAGGCAGCGGTACACGTTATAAAGACAAATCGCTCTTGAAAATTACAGAGGAGGGCGCCCATTTCCGCGCCTATACCGATGGGCACAAAGTCTTTTTAACGCCGGAAAAAGCCATGAAGATTCAGCGCCAGTTGGGCCCCGATCTGGTGGTGCAGCTTGATGAATGTACACCCTTTCACGCCTCACGCGATTATACAGCCCGGGCGATGATGATGAGCCGCCGCTGGGGCGATCGCTGTCTGACGGAGTTTATGGCCCATAATGACGGAAAACAGGCGACATATGGCACTGTATCGGGCGGCGTATATGAAGATTTGCGTAAACAGAGTGCCGAAGCCAATGCCGAGCGTGATTTCTTCGCCGTCGCGATTGCTGATTGTCTGGGTAACAGTAAAGAGCAAATGTATGATGTCGTGGCCTTTACCATGCCACATGTTCACCCCGATCGCCCTGTGCATTTGCTGGGCATTGGCGGGATCGGTGACATCCTGACGCAGGTCAGGCAGGGAATTGATACATTTGACTGTGTATCGCCGACGCGTATTGCTCGCCATGGCTGGGCCCTGAAAAAAGGCGCGCCCAAGGAACGTTTAAACCTGCGCAATGCTGAATACCGTGAAAACCCCGATCCGATTGATGCGGACTGTGAATGCCATACCTGCGAAAATTACAGCACAGCTTATTTGCATCATATGTTCAAGGCCAAGGAATTCGTCGGTATGCAGCTGGTTTCAATTCACAATATATACACAATGAATCGTCTGATGCGTGAAGTGCGTGAAGCGATCCGCACTGAAACCCTTGATCAACTGCATAAAGAATGGTGCCCGGAATAACCCCTTAATTTTATTGACATAAGGGCGGCCTAGGTATAATTTGGCTTTATGGATAACAGCCAGTCATTAAAAGAGCGATTTGAAGAGGCTTTGGTAACAAAAGATGAAGGTCTTTTGGGGCAGGCGATATTCAGGGCTGCTCAAAAAGGTGATATTGAATACGTTAAAAAATTATATTCTGCGGGTGCTGATCCATTTGACTATATCTATAAAGATACTGAGTTGAACTCACTTGGCATCGCACTGATTAATAATCATCTTGAAGTCGTTGATTTTTTTATCTCTCGTGACCCACAAATGGATAAAAAAGACTATGTCAAAAATTTAGCAAAAGAACTTATAGCGCCAGATAAAAATGTTGAAAAACAAATAAAAAATAAATTTCAGACATTTAAAAACTTTTACAGCTACTTTGAAAAGGATTTTGAAAGACCTGCGGGGCTCTTGGATAAGGCTGTTAAACTGGAGAGGTCAGAGATTTTCCATTTTCTTCTGGTTAGAAACGATATCGAATGGGAGCAATTGAATTCATGGTTAGAGTTTGTCGTTGCAACGCAGTTTGAAGAAATCAAATCGAGCATTGAGAGTTTTAAGGTTTTCAAAAGCATAGAGGGCACTGTTAAACACACTTCAAAAAGCAAGTATGATGATAAGGCCGATCTTTCCACGCATGATTTGTTGAATGTTAAATGCCAATTCGGTTTTGACGGCCTTTTCTTTCAGGTGCCGCAGTTTGTTATGGGGCTGTTCAGTCATCGCGCCGAAGAGATATTGGAAAAAATACATGATCAAATAAACCTGCAGGATGTTGTTTTTGGAAAGATGACGTTTGAAGATATCTTGGTGCGTTCCCAGACGCGTGGACTATATACTCAGGTGAAAACGCATTCGTTGTTGCATAAGCCATTTATGAAGCCCAAGCACAAACCTTTAAGGCGGTATTCATGATGGATCAAACAAACCAAATTAATTTATATAAGAAAGCAGATCACGCGCTGACAAATAACAGTTGGGATCTGATCAACAACAGTTTATACGATATGGCGGCAATCGGTGATGTTGAATATGTTCAAAAGCTTTTGGATGCCGGGGGATCGGGATATGAATTGGCAAAAGGCCGAACGAAAAACGCGCTGTGTGCAGCTTTTGATAATCGTCATGCCGAAGTTTTTGCTATGTTGCAAGATGCCAAGACAAAGCAGCTTGATCTGAGTAAAGATGCCCAAGTAAACCGTATGTTTACCCATTTATTGGGGCCTGCGGACCCCGAAAATTATGTTATGCTATCAAAATCCAAGGCGGATGCTGTTTTTTATGCTCAGTTATTAAAGCATTACGAGAAAGAGGCGCGAGTCCATCTTTTCAATCATAAAGAGCATGCCGTGGCTCATGGATATCTAGAAGTTTTAAAAGTTATGCTGACCTTGCATCCGATCAATTTTATGGGTCTTAATAAACTGACCGAGGTTGCTTCAATGAAAGATCAGCCAGATATCTTTCATTATCTGCAAGGGTTCAAGGTACTTAGAACTATAAATAAGGCTATAGAGGCAACATCAAAAGACCGCTATGACGGCATAGCCAGCCTGTCTTCGGATGATCTTATCTATAAAATGTGTACGCAGGGACAGGGAAATATCCAGTTTCAGGTGCCGCAGTTTGTCTATGGCCTATATAGTAACCGCGCCTATGATGTTCTTCAAAAAATTCATGATAAAGTGCAACCTAACCAAATTATATTCAGCAACATTACATTCGCAGATATCTTGCACTATACCAAAACTCAAAATCTATATGCGGAAATCAATACAAAACAAGCCTTGGAAAAGGCGATGTCTAAAAAACGCCGATCACCTCTTAGGCGCTTTTAGGCCGTCAAAGAAATTAACTTTTTCTTATCCTCTTGAAATTAGAATATATTTAACTGTCGCGATCTGGCAGTAAGGGGGTATTTTGGCCGAAAATACAGAAATAATTCATAACAATGTACTGGTTCGACATATAGGTGATATGGCGATTTGGTTGTCGACCTTTGTCGGTTTGCCCCCTGACGATGGCTGTTTGCTACCGTCCTTGCCGTTGGTGGAAACAGGTTTGCCGATCCATATATGTGGAAATCTTAAAATACAGCACAAAAAAATCGAAGAGGTCGCCGGTAAAATAAAAGACAACAACACCCCTGATCAAAGCGATTACAAGATGTTGCACAAAGAGTTTCAGGCCTATATCGCCGCCCTGTTGGATGCGGAAGAGGAAAGAAAGAAAATTGTTGAAACCGAACTGATGCTGCTGTCGCGTGACGAAGTGATGTCCGAGTTAAGGCGTGAAATGAGCCGTCTGGAGCGTAACCACACTGTATTTTGTCTGGCAAGCCTGTGTGTGGACCAAACGGATGAATGGCAAAATACCGAAGTCCAAAGAATTTTGAACAAAAAAATCCATAAACTGCTGCGTGATTTTGATGATTGCTACAATTTGGGCAATACCGAGGCGATCTTGTGTCTAAAAGATACTGATCTGCTTGATGCTAAAAACATTCTGCTGCGTCTTTGCAAGCAGATAGACGAAGCGGATTTCGGCGGCAAAGGCATTACCGTTTCATGCGGCGTTACCGAGCCTGTTGAGGGGGACCGTGTAGAAACGCTGATTAAAGGGATTGAATTCGAACGTAATGAAGCCCGTAAAGCCGGTGGCAATGCCGTGTTTGAATATGTCGAAAAAGCACCTTTGTCAAAACTCTCAAAAGGTGATAATCCTATTCAAAGCAACTAGATAGATGTTTTTTATAACGAATGGCTAAAGATATATACCATCATGCATTTGAATGCTTTCCTTATCCGCGTCTTTTAATCGACCGCGATCAAGGTGGTATTATCTTGAAAAAGATGAATCAAAAGGCTTGCAGTTATTTTGAGATCAAAGCGCAGGATGTCATTAATAAATCGATTGAAGATATTTTTTCGACAACCATTGCTACGCATATCACGCAATCTGCCAAAACATGTTTAAAGGTTAAAAAGCCCGTTTCTATAAATATTGCCCCTGAATTGCCGGGCGGGGTCAAGGTCTTGGCTTTTGTTTTGAACCCTGTCCTGAACGAGGCAGGCGAAGTCGAGTTTATCGATATGATAGGCAGCCCTGACCAGACGGGTGAAAAGAACATACAGCGCGAGCGTGATGATGCGATTTTGCTGCTGACATCCTTGTTTGATGCAACGGGTGTGGGAATTTTGGTAACCGATCATTTCGGCCGTATCGTACGTATTAACGAGACTTTTGAAAAAGAATACGGCTGGCATCCGAACGATCTGATGAATCAGGAGTTTGTCATTTTATTCCCGCCGGATGAAGTTGATGTTTCAAGAAAGCTACATAACGCCTTTATAGAAAAAGGAAAAAGCGGGACGAAAGAGATTCAGATTTTGCGCAAGGATGGGCAGTTACGTGATGTCTGGCTCAGCTCGGTCATGCTGGAATTAAGCCAGCAGCGCCGCTTTATTGTCTCAACTTTAAAAGACATCACCGAGCGCAAAAACATGATCCGTAATTTGCGCCATGCCAAAGAAATATCCGACGCTGCAAACAAGGCAAAATCGGCGTTCCTTGCGAATATGAGCCATGAGCTTCGCACGCCGTTAAATGCAATCATCGGTTTTACCGAAATGATGCGTAACGAAACATTTGGCCCGATCGGTAACGAGAAATATACCGAATACCTTGCGGATATCCATTTTTCATCCCGCCACTTGCTGGAAATTATTAACGATGTTCTGGATATGTCGAAAATTGAAGCAGGTAAAGTCGACCTGATCGAAAGCGACGTTGATCTGAATGATATCTTTAATTCGGTAAAAATGATCATGTCTGACCGTGCGCGCAGGGCCTCTATAGCCCTTAATTTCAAGGTCGCAACCGAAGTGCAGACATTAAAGGCGGATGCGCGCCTATTGCGTCAAATTCTGATTAATCTGGTTGCGAATGCGATTAAATTTTCGGATGGAGATACAAGGGTTGATGTGACCGCCAGCCCGATGTCTGAAAAAAGATATCTGCGTATTACTGTCGCCGATCAGGGCTGCGGGATTCCAAAGAACAAAATAGCCAAGGTTATGGAGCCGTTCGGCCAGGTACATGACCCAACGCGTTCACGCGGACAGGGTACAGGTTTGGGCCTGCCGCTGGCACGTGCGATGGTCGAGTTACATGGGGGCGAATTACTGATTGAATCCAGCCGCAACGTGGGGACTAAAATTCATCTCGATTTCCCAATCGAGCGCACAATCAACATGCCGAAAGAAAACCTACAGCCACAGGACCTTTAAATGTCCCGAATGCCAACAGAATTATTCGTATCTGCCAATATCCGCAAATGCCAAGGCCAGAATATGCCGGTCTATGTCGAACAAAAGGGCGACCCACAAAGCGGCATGATTTTGTTAAAGGTTCTGGACCGTGATTTTAAATGCCGCATATTCGGCCAAATGCGAGACATAGATGGGGATCTGAAATGGTTTGACCGTCTGCAGGGGGAAACGCTATCTGAAGGCGAAGCTTCAAATATCATCAACGCTGCCAAAGCCGGTGATCCTGACCTATGGGTCATAGAGGTTGAAACACCTGACGGAGAAAACCCGTTCGACGGAAAGGTGATCAGCTTTTGAATGGTGCGATCGAAAAATACAGGGCGATAAAAAAAGCCCGTCCCAAGAAATCAGGCATGGGGGGCCGTATCTTCGGTGCCATCTTTGGTCTGTTTTTTTTGGCCCCCGGCCTGCTTATTATGGGCTGGGGTGGGTATGATCTGTCAGAATGGATAAAGATACAAAGCTGGCAGCCCGTGCCCGGATATATAATCGATATTGATCTAAAGACATCTTCAGGGTCCGAAGGCGGAACGACATATAAGACAACGGCCTCCTATACCTATCGCTATAACGGGCGTGAATATAATGGTGATCGCGCGACGTTATATGACGGATCCTTTGATAATATCGGCAGTTTTCAGGAGGATGCAGCAAGAAAGCTGCGAAGACAGCGCGACGGCAAAACAGATGTGTATATTAATCCGGATGATCCTTCGGATTCAATTCTGATGCGTGATTTTCGTTGGGGTTTCTTTATTTTTAAATTTATCTTTGGGCTGATTTTTGCGGCGGTGGGGGCGGTGGTGGTCTATGCTTCGCTTGCTAAGAAAAACGAAAAATCATCCGAGTCGACGGTAAACCAGCAGAACAATCAGCCATGGTTTGATAATAAAAAATGGCAAACGCCTGAAATTTTGTCAGATGCCAAACTGTCCATGTGGGGTATGACGGGTTTCACGATTGTCTGGAATGCAATTACATTGCCTACGGTTATCTTGGCATTTCCGGAAATTCAAAAGGAAGAAAACTACTGGGGGCTGCTGGTCCTGTTATTTCCACTTGCAGGTCTGTTTATAGCGTATAAGGCCGCGCAAATGTGGCTTGAATACCGCCGCTTTGGTTTGACGCCATTCACCATGGACCCATTTCCGGGGGGGATTGGCGGGCAGGTTGGCGGGACGATTGATATCAAAGCGCGTTTGAAACACGATACGCAATACAAGATCAATTTGGCAAATATATATAGCTATGTCACGGGCAGTGGCGATGACAAGTCCCGCCGTGAAAATATTCTATGGGAAAAAACCGTGATTGCGCACGCTGAGCCCTATCTGGATGGAACGCGGCTTAGCTTTACAATCGATGTGCCTGCGGACGGTGTGCGCCCGTCTGATGCCCTACGCAATCATGAAGACTATGATTTATGGCGGGTGAACGTCACCTGTGATATTGATGGTGTCGATCTGGATCGCAATTTTGAGATTCCCGTATATGCCACAGGCGAAAAATCACGAAATATCTCCCATCGTATCATAGAGGATATGAAATCAGGCGATGACGAGTATAACGATAAGATGGTGGATCAGCACTTGCCTTTACGCCAGAGCATGCAAGGTTACGAGTTATATTATCCATATTTTAGAAATATTAAATCCGGAATAGGGGGGCTGGTATTTGGCGCCATATTCGCAGGTGTGGCAATCTTTACCTTTTATGAAAGTGATGTCCCTTATGTCTTTACTACGGTTTTTGGCCTGGTTGGCGGATTGATAATTTTATTTTCAATCTATTCCATGACCAATAGCCTGCATGTTTATTCAGATGGAGTCTATCTATATTCACGGCGAAAGATATTAGGAGTGCCGTTCGGGCGGCGTGCGATGTTATTGAATGATATCCGTGATCTGAAAATTGCAAATTCGTCGACCTATAATGCCGGTAAGAAACAGTTGTCTTATTATCAGATCAGGGCCTTAGATGGTGGGCGCAAGAAGATGACAATCGCCGAAGGGCTACCGGGCCGCAATGTTGCGGAGCGCGCGGTTGAAGAGATTAAAGGAACGTTCAATATCTCCATTGATTCTGAAGCTTAAGGGCTTGAAAGCTTTATTCGGGCGGGTAATTAAAAAACAAAACTTGACATTATGTTAAATTTTTGTTACGCTTTTAAAAATCAGAAAAAGAGGTAAATATGCCAGATATCAAGAACAATAAAGACAATTCTCACAACGGTTCACCTAAAGTTGAGTGCGATTGGGCGAAAACGCTGCTATCTGTTTCGAATCAAATTAGTGAGTTAAGGCTTCAGATTGAATGTGTTTACGAGTTTCTTGAAGAAAAGGACTCTAACAGCACGTTCCTAAACGGATGCGAGAAAAAAACAGCTGAAATGGAAGCGGAGCTATATGCTATTGAGGAAGAGTTGTTTGACGAGACTGATAGCAAGTTAAATTACGAAGACTATCACGATATGATTTTCGGCGCTGATCAAAAGGTTGATGCCTGGACAAAAGAAGCCAAGAAAATTCTTCGTGCCCTGAAGTCGTACGATAATATTTCTGCTGTGCAGGCTATGCACCGCAAAAGTGCCGAAAAACCCGCGCTTAAGGCAAAGCCGAAAGCTGAAAAGGGTAATAAACCAAAGTTGGCTGAGGGGAATATGGCTGCATATATTTTTGCCGAACCTTCCTTAAAAGAAGACCGTCGCAAAATAAAATAAAGCGCTTTACCCTTTCTTTTTCATTGGGAATCCCCTATAAATCGGGGCATGACAGATAAAAACGACATCATTAAAAAACGCCGCACCTTTGCGATTATTTCCCACCCGGATGCCGGTAAAACGACGCTGACTGAAAAACTGCTGTTGTTCGGCGGTGCGATCCAGATGGCGGGGGCTGTTAAAGCCAAGGGCGAACGCAGACGCGCCACATCCGACTGGATGAAGGTCGAACAGGAGCGCGGGATTTCGGTCGCCTCATCCGTCATGACATTCGATTACATGGGCAATACCTTTAACCTTCTGGATACACCGGGGCACGAGGATTTCTCTGAAGATACCTACCGCGTTTTGACGGCTGTTGATTCCGCGATCATGGTGATTGATGCTGCGAAGGGTATCGAACAACAAACCCGCAAGTTATTCGAGGTTTGCCGCTTGCGCGATATGCCGATCATGACCTTTGTCAACAAGATGGACCGCGAAGCGCGCGAGCCGTTTGAAATTCTAGATGAAATCGAACAGGCGCTGGCACTTGATGTCACGCCCGCAAGCTGGCCGATTGGAATGGGACGTGATTTTCTGGGATGTTACGATCTGTTCAAAGACAAGCTGATCATGATGGGGAAATCCAAAGGCGACCGCCCTGACGATGGCGAAGCCTGCAGCGGTATTGATGATCCGAAACTGGATGGCATATTGCCCGACTGGGCGGTAGCGCAATTGCGCGAGCAGGTTGATATGGCCCGCGGACTTTGCCCTGATTTTGACCAGCAGGCTTATCTGGACGGCACGATGACCCCCGTCTTCTTTGGATCGGCGCTGAATAACTTTGGCGTGCGTGAAATGCTGCAGGGCCTTGGTAGTTATGCGCCCAGCCCGCGCCCGCAAACAACCGCCGAACGCGTTGTTGACCCGACAGAGGACAAAGTATCAGCTTTCGTTTTTAAAATTCAGGCGAATATGGACCCGAAACACCGCGACCGCATGGCTTTTGCGCGTCTTTCATCTGGGCATTTCAAGCGCGGCATGAAATTAAAACATGTACGCAGTGGCAAGCAGATTAACATCCATAATCCGCAGATGTTCTTTGCGCAGGATCGTGAAACGGCCGAAGAAGCCTGGGCAGGCGATATCATAGGTATTCCAAACCACGGTAACCTTCGCATCGGTGACACGCTGACCGAGGGCGAGGATTTGCATGTAACAGGTATCCCCAGTTTTGCCCCTGAACTGTTAAAGCGCGTTCTGCCTGAAGACCCGATGAAAGCCAAACACCTTAGCAAGGCCCTTCAGCAACTGGCGGAGGAGGGCGTTGCCCGTGTCTTCAAACCCTTACTGGATTCCAGCTGGGTTGTTGGCGTTGTCGGCGTTCTGCAATTTGAAGTTTTGGCTGACCGTATCCGCACGGAATATAACGTGCCCGTCAAATTCGAACAGGCCGCGCTGCACACCGCGCGCTGGTTATCAGCTCCGCATGATAAAATTAAAGAATTTACCGAGAAAAACCGTGCAAATGTTGCCGAAGATCACGATGGTGATTGGGTGTTTCTGGCGCGGAACGCTTGGCATCTGGAAGATGCGGAAAAGAACTGGCCGAATATCAAGTTTTTGGCTGTGAAAGAGCAAAATCTTAACGCAGCTTAGGCTTGTTCGTTTTAGGCTCTGCTTTGGCGTTGCTGTCCTTTACGGGTCGCAGGGTAAAATACCCGCCTTCAAAAACTTCTTTCCGCACCAGAGATATTTGCATTATATCGTCCGCAGTAATAAAAATCTTATCCCCAGGTTCGGCAAATTGGGTCATGTTTCCTGTCCCGATTTGCATCGGACTATCAACATCCAGAATATAATGCGGCTTTTCGATATGCAGAATAATGTCGGGCTCGTCTGTGGCCTCGACGCTATATAGAGGATATTCGCCGGGAACTTGCTTTGATGCGTGGGTCACAAAGGTGCTTCTGACTTTTCCGGTCGCATTGAACATATCGGACAGGCTGGGGTCACGAATATCGCCATCGTAAATGTCGGATTTATTGATCATGACAACGGTATCATCGCCGGCCGTCTCTTCACTTATTACGCGTTCGCCGTCTGCAGCAACATATACACTGTTAACAGTCTGACCCATTTTGGGGTGGGCTGTGCGATATGTATAGACTTTATGCGCCTTGAGTGCCTTTTCAAGATCGGATTTTGGCGGACAATTGAAAAAGGGGCGTTTTATATCCGATTTGCCGGGATAGTCTAGTGAATGATTGCGAAGCTTATCATATCCAATTGCGACAATGATTTGACCATCACTTTGCAGCGTTATAAAGCTGTTGACCCCTTCAATAATGTCACGGTTGATCCCCGTTTTCTGCACGGCATATTCCAACGGCGGGGTAAAAAATGCCCGTCTTGGGTTTTTATCATTATGACGAAATGCGGAATTATTTGACCATCCGCATGTGGGTCTGATTTCCATGTAGGAAAGACCGTTTTTTAATTCGGATGCTTTGTAATGCCCGTCTGTCGTCATATCGAAAACAGGATCTTCGGGCGCGCCGCCGTCACGCAGGTATTTATACATATGTTCAAAAAACATGGTGTATTGAATAGGGGCAATCGGTGAAAAGCCCAGTTCATCCATCAGTTTTTCCGAATATTCAATTTCATCAATAAAGTCAGGTCTTGCTTTACCATGAACCATGCAAATTTCATCGACATAGTGTTTTCCGTTTGGCAATTGTGCCAAGGCATAAAGCGTGCCATAGAAAAATTGGTTGTCCGAGATTGTTTCTTGCTGAGCGGTCATAGTATTGCACCTGCATAAATAATGAGCAGATACATACTAACAAGCGCTTATTGTTATGTCAACTTGTTTATGATTTTTTGTAATAGGCTTTGCTTTGGCGCATCCACCAGATCAAGTTTCGGTGGAATATAGGAAATCAGCTCGTCGAGTGTTGCTGTGAACTGTTCCAAATCGTCAAAACTGGGCGGGGTGCCTTCGTCAATATCCGGTAATTGAATCGATAGAGTGTCATCCAGCGCGATGCGGGTCAGATCCATTGATCCCTCCAACATACCCAATGCGTTCCGTAACTTTGATACGTATTTTTTGCGGGCCTGTGCAGATTTAAAATCGCTGCTGATTTTTTTGTATTGCGTCAATGTACTGTCGCATTTGCGCAGTTTTTGATCAACTTGCCTAAATTCATGTAAGGCCATTTCGTAATTGGCGCGGGCTTCGTCCACGAACGGTGCCTCTAATGCATCACCTACTGCTCCTAAAGGTTGATGCTCGGGAGTATCATAGATATCAAGTGCGGCCTTCATTTCTTCAAGGTGCGTTCGGGCTGTGACCCATTCATCGGATGCGTCCTGAATAAACTCCTGCCAGACGCGTTCTTCGCTGTCGTAATCCTGATATTTTCCGATTTGTTTTTCAAGTAGGGTAACGGTTTGACCGGCAGCGGTCACCAAATTGGATATTACGTTTCGTGTCATTACAGGGTCATCTGCGACGCATAGCGCCACGACCTGTTTTCGTGCGTGTGAATACGACAAAGTGGCTTCCCCCCCAACCTGTCTTTTGACCGTAACTAAGTTCTTTTAGCTCTGGTGAATTTAACCTTAACTTGTCCAGAATATCAGCAAAGGGTAAACATCCATTTAATTTTATTGACATAAGGCTGTGTTTTTGTTAGAAAATGACCAACTCAATCATAAAAGGATAATAAAATGGCCCAATATAATGGCGTAGACAAAGAAGAAATCGTGGCAAGTATTGATGGTGTCTTAGACCTCATTCTTGCGGATGGCAAAATTTCCCATTCCGAGCGCGCTGTTTATGATTGGATTGATGGTCGTAAATTGGCGATATTGCGCCAATCATCATCAGATGAAGAATTAGCCCGAAACATGCGCCTGACCGGTGCGGACAAGATTTTTGCACAGAATGGTGGTTTTCTGCTACGCCTTGAATTCAACTGCTCAAGCGCCAAAGACCTCAAGACAATAGAGCGTCTTAAATCATGGAATGCGTTTAATACCGAAAACCGCCCTGTTTTCAAGAAATAGCGCGTTTAAAACTTGCAATATATTGATTCGTCTGTCATACAAAGCGTACTAAATTAGTCTTATAAGCTTTTTGTAAGGATTACACATGTTACGCATGGGAAAAATGACAGATTACGCTTTTATTATCCTCGATGTTCTCGCGGATAATACCGAGCGGCCATTGAGTGCGCAGGCCGTATCGGCTTTGTCGAAACTGCCCGAGCCGACTGTTTCGAAAATACTGAAAATCTTGACCAAAGGCAATCTGATTTATTCCGTTCGCGGCGCGGGCGGGGGATATCACCTCAGTAAGCTGGTGAACGAGATTTCCGTTCTGGATGTTCTGGAGGCCATGGAGGGCCGCATATCTATGGTTGAATGTATCGATAGTCCGCATACATGTGTCGTAATTGAAAATTGTCCCATACAGGGACGTTGGAACGGTATTAATGCTGTTTTGCGCGGCGCATTGTCGGAATGGTCGCTGGATGATTTAAAACAGGGGCGGGCCGCATAATGTCGAACAGATTTGCACAGGAAACGCTGGATACCGTTAAAAACCTTGAAAAATATGATGCAGGGTTTGTGACCGATATTGAAATGGAAAAGGCACCAAAAGGCCTTAACGAAGATATCATCCGTTTTATATCCGCCAAAAAGAAAGAGCCCGAATGGCTGTTGGAAGAACGCCTGAAGGCTTACAAGCATTGGCAGGATATGCCGGAGCCGAATTGGGCAAAACTGAAGATCGATCCAATTGATTATAACGATGCTTATTATTACGCAGCCCCCAAGCGTGACGAGGATAAACCCGAAACGCTGGACGATGTTGACCCCAAAATTCTGGAGACATACGAAAAGCTGGGCATTCCGCTGAAAGAACAAGAAATTCTGGCAGGTGTTAAAACCCGTAAAGTCGCGGTTGATGCCGTATTCGATAGTGTATCTGTTGCGACAACTTTCCGCGAGGAATTGAAAAAGGCGGGCGTTGTTTTCTGCTCGATATCCGAAGCGGTGCAGGAATACCCCGATATGGTCAAAAAATATCTGGGATCGGTCGTGCCGATGACAGATAACAAACATGCCTGCCTGAATGCGGCGGTCTTTACCGATGGAACATTCGTTTATATTCCAAAGGGCGTCAGATGCCCGATGGAATTGTCGACTTATTTCCGCATCAACGAAGCCAATACAGGCCAGTTTGAACGCACACTGATTATCGCGGACGAGGGTAGTTACGTGAGCTACCTTGAGGGTTGTACAGCCCCAATGCGCGATGAAAACCAGCTGCATGCGGCGGTGGTCGAGCTGATTGCGCTGGACGATGCAGAAATCAAATATTCGACCGTTCAAAACTGGTACCCCGGGGATGAAAACGGCAAGGGCGGGATTTATAATTTCGTGACGAAACGCGGGATTTGCAAGGGCAAGAATTCCAAAATTTCATGGACGCAGGTTGAGACAGGATCGGCGATTACTTGGAAATATCCATCCTGCATTTTGGCGGGTGAAAATTCAGTCGGTGAATTTTATTCCGTTGCCATTACGAACAATTATCAGCAGGCCGATACGGGCACCAAGATGATCCATCTGGGTAAAAACACAAAATCCCGCATAATCGCTAAGGGGATTTCAGCAGGTAAATCGGACAGTACATACCGCGGGTTGGTGCGCATTTCACCAAAGGCAGTTGGTGCGCGAAATTATACGCAATGTGATAGTTTGTTGATCGGTGATCAGTGCGGTGCGCATACGGTACCCTATATCGAAAATAAGAATATGTCGGCCGTCGTCGAACACGAAGCCACCACATCAAAAATCAGCGAAGATCAGCTGTTCTATTGCCAGCAGCGCGGTATTTCAGAAGAAGACGCGGTCGCCTTGATCGTGAATGGTTTCTGCCGCGAAGTTATGCAACACCTGCCGATGGAATTCGCCGTCGAGGCGCAAAAGCTGGTCGGTATCAGTTTAGAAGGAAGCGTAGGATAAAATGCTAAAAATAAAAAACTTACACGTTGAAATTGACGGAAAAGAAATTCTGAAAGGTCTGACCCTCGAGGTGCCGAAAGGCGAGGTTCATGCGATTATGGGGCCGAACGGATCGGGTAAATCAACGCTGTCCTATGTTGTCGCGGGGCGCGATGGTTATGAAGTAACCAAAGGCTCGATTGAATTTATGGGCAAAGACATTACCGAAATGGATCCGGACGAACGTGCGGCCTTGGGATTGTTCCTTGGGTTCCAATACCCTGTGGAAATTCCGGGTGTCACGACAACGAATTTTTTGAAAACGGCGATCAATGCACAGCGTAAAGCGCGTGGCGAGGACGATATCAGCCCTGTTGATTTCCTGAAATTGCAAAAGGCCAAAACCGAGCAGCTGGGTATTGTGCCCGATATGCTGAAGCGTGGCGTGAACGTAGGTTTCTCGGGTGGTGAAAAGAAACGCAACGAAGTTCTGCAATTATCGATGCTGGACCCGAAATTCGCCATTCTGGATGAAACAGATAGTGGTCTTGATATTGATGCGCTGAAGACAGTCGCTGAGGGCGTTAATGCGATGCGCGGATCTGAAAAAAGCTTTCTGGTGATTACGCACTATCAGCGCTTGCTGGATTATATCAAGCCGGATGTCGTGCATGTTTTGGCGCATGGAAAAATTCAAAAGACAGGCGGGCCTGAACTGGCGCACGAGCTGGAAGAAAAAGGCTACGAGGAATATATTAATGCTGCCTGAAACCCGACATGAAAATCCGGATTGGCTGGATGCGCTCAGGGAAACGGGCGCAGAAGTTTTTGCCGCAACCGGATTGCCGACCCCCGCGAACGAGGATTGGAAATATTCATCGCTGCGAAAATACGAGAAAGAAGGTTTTCAAATCTCTGACATTATTGGTGAAATTGACACCAATGATTTGCCCAAAAAGTTGCTGGATAAGCGCATTGTCTTTGTAAACGGCTTTTTCCAGCCCCGTCTGAGCGATCAGGTTGAAGGTCTAAAAGCTGTCAGCCTATTGGATTGGCTGTCGAATGAACCTGAGGCTGTGCAGGAAAACCTTGTTGATGTCGGCAATTTATCAGACATGCCCCTAAAGGCCGAAAACACAGCCCATATTCGTGATGGTGTGGCGCTGGTTTTGGACGCTGGCGTGCATATTGAAAAGCCGATTGAAATTCTTTATTTATCAACGACTAAGGGCGTTGAAGTTAAGCCAAAATATTATCTGCGCAATCTATTTGTATTGCATGATGGCGCGCATTTGAACGTGTTGGAAAACTATCAGGGGCAGGGCACGTATGCTGTTAACCATGTGTGTGATATTGCATTGCATGAAAATGCTGAATTCAAACATTATCGCCTGCAGAATGAAGATAAAAATGCCTATCATTTCTGCCATACACGCCTGATGCATCACGCCAGATCATCATATGAAACGGTGACTTGCACACGCGGTGCGTGCTTTTCACGACATGATATACAATCTCTATTGATTGGTGCGGAAGTTTCGTGTAATATCAATGGATTATACATGCTGAATGGGGTTCAGCATTTTGATACTAAAATTCTGGCCGACCATATGGAACCGAATGGCGTATCAAAACAGCTTTATAAGGGGATTTTAGATGATGAGACTCGCGCTGTTTTCCAGGGGAAAGTACACGTACGTCGTCCAGCACAAGGGACCGATGGACGCCAGCTTAGTCATGCGGTATTGCTCTCAACCGCAGCAGAAATTGATGCAAAGCCGGAACTAGAAATATACGCAGATGATGTTCAATGCGCGCACGGCGCAACATCGGGCGCTTTAGACGAAGATCCACTTTTTTATATGCAGTCACGCGGTATTCCAAAAGACCAAGCCCGCCGTTTGTTGCTGGGATCGTTCTTGTCCGAAGTGATTGAAGATATAGACTGCGCCGCAATTCAATCGATTTTTCAGGCCCAGATAGATGACTGGCTTTTGTCGCATCAGGGGGCGCTATGATTATGAGCACCAAACCCACGCAACTGCACGGTTTCGATGTTGAACGCATCAAAAAACAGTTTCCGGCCCTCAATAGTCAGGTTAACGGTAAGCCGATCTCTTTTCTGGATAGCGCCGCCAGCGCGCAAAAACCGGATGCGGTCATAGAGGCGATGGCAAAGGTTCAGCGCGAACATTACGCGAATGTTCATCGTGGTCTGTATAAATATTCGCAAGATACGACGACAGCTTTTGAGCAGGCGCGCCACACAGTTGCCACGTTTCTGAATGCGAACAGCGATAACGAGACAATTTTCACCAGAAATGCGACCGAGGCAATTAATCTGGTTGCCGCCAGCTGGGGTGCTGAAAACCTGACATCTGATGACGAGATTATCCTGACGGTTCTGGAACATCACGCCAATATTGTTCCTTGGCATATGCTGCGTGAAAAAATCGGCTTTAAAATCAAGGTTGTGCCGATATGCGATGATGGTGCAATTGATCTGGATGCCTATCAAAAGCTGCTGACAGATAAGGTCAAATTTGTGGGCTTGACGCATATGTCGAATGCGATGGGTACCATTCTGCCGGTTAAGCAAATGACAGAAATGGCCAAAGCATTCGGTGCAACTGTTTTAATTGATGCATCACAAGCGGTTGTACATATGGATGTCGATGTTCAGAATGTTGACTGTGATTTCCTATGCTTTACAGGGCACAAGCTGTATGGACCGACAGGTATAGGCGTTTTATGGGCGCGCGAAGACGTATTGAATAATATGCGTCCTTACCAAGGCGGCGGCGAAATGATCGAAAAAGTCAGCTTTGAAGAGATTACCTATAAAGATGCGCCAGCACGTTTCGAGGCCGGAACACCCGCAATCGTCGAGGCGATCGGTTTGGGCGCTGCCATTGATTGGCTGGGTCAATTTGACACAGCAGATATACAGGCCCATGAACGGGATATTCTGGATTATGCCATTCAGGAAATGCAAAAGATTAATGGTGTGACGCTTTATGGGCCGGATGATCGCGCCAGTATTTTGTCGTTTAATATTGATGGCGTCCATCCGCATGATGCGGGCACCATTTTTGACCAGATGGGTGTTGCCGTCCGCGCCGGACATCATTGTGCCCAGCCCTTGATGCAAGCGTTGAATGTCAGTTCGACTATTCGTGCATCATTTGCGATTTATAACGCACGCAATGATGTTGACAGACTGATCGAGGCTGTTAATAAAGTTAAAAAACTTTTTTGTTAAACTATAAGAGACGGGGAATATAACATATGCAGCACGTTGCTGATAAAGATATGATCAGAAACGCCTTTGGCGATGAGACGGACGATCTGGCACGTCCGCCGCATATTGACGCACCGATCAGCCATCCGCTGTGGCCTGCCATTGAAAAGGCGATGCAGGAAGTCTATGACCCTGAAATTCCCGTAAATATTTATGAATTAGGCCTTATATACCTTGTCGAAATAGATGATCAGGACAATATCAATGTTAAAATGAGCCTGACAGCACCAGGTTGTCCGGTTGCCGGTGAAATGCCGGGTATGGTGTCGGATGCGATTAAAACCGTTGAAGGCGTTGGAAAAATTGATGTCGAGCTGATCTGGGACCCGCCATGGGACCCCAGCTTTATGGCAGAAACAGCAAAACTACAACTAAACATGTTTTAAAATGACGAAGCAAATTATTACATTAACGGACAAAGCCGTAGAACGTGTCAAAAGCCTGATGGCCAAGGCGGACGAGGGGATATTGGGCCTGCGTGTCAAGATTACCTCGACAGGCTGTTCAGGTCATGCTTATAAAATCGAGTATGCTAAAGAAGAAAAAGCGGGTGAGGAAATCGTCGATCAGGGCGGTGCCCGCATTTACATTGATCCAATGGCAATCATGTATATTCTGGGCAGTGAAATGGATTACGAAGAAGATACGCTGCAATCGCAATTTGTCTTCAACAATCCGAACGAAGCCAGTCGCTGTGGTTGCGGAGAATCTTTTCAGTTAAAGACAGAAGCTCTGGGTGCAGAGGCTTAACAATAAAGTTAATAAATAGTAAAAAAAATGAACCACACCCCTTATGTGTTCGTTTGAATGGGTGAGAGAGCTAAAAACCATTACTGATTGACAGGGGAATAATCATGAAAATATTTCATAGATACGGATTTTTTCTTGTATTGGCCGTATGTGTGCTGTTGCCAACCCAGGTATGGGCATATCATGCCCAGCTGGATGGGCTGTTAAAATCATACGTATCGCCGGCGGAACAACATGGTATTAATTATCTGGCAGTTGATTACGATAGCTGGGCAAATGATACGCGTCATCAGGAGGTTGTGAACCTGATCAAAGAAACCTACCCTGAGACAATTGACAGCGAAAATGCAAAAAAAGCTTTCTGGATAAATGCCTATAATGTGTTGACCATTGATATGATTGTGCAAACAGGGGAGCGTGAAACAGTTAGCAACCTTGGCGATGCCCTGAAATCGCCTTTTTCGACCTATAAATGGAAGATTGGCGGAAAAGAATATACTCTGGAACAGATAAAAAGTGACATATTACGCCCCATGGGTGATCCGCGTGTCTTGTTTGCGGTTACTTCGGCAACGATCACCAGCCCTGATCTAAGGCGCGAGTCTTATCGTCCTGCTCGCCTTGAGGGGCAATTGCGCGATCAAGTCTTGATCGCATTTAACAATACGACCAAGGGGATTCAGTTTGACGGGGATATTGTCCGGGTTCCGCAGTTTATGAACGAATATAAGATGGACTTTAAGAAAGGCGATTTGAAAACTTGGCTACAGGGGTATTATCCCGATGATATTGATGGTGATAGCCAAATAGGCTTTTTTCAGCGTAATATGGCTTTAAATGCGCCGCCGCCCAAAGAGACAGCAGTGAATGATTAAAGCTTTAAAATTTTAGCAATAAAAAAGGCCCCAATCGGGGCCTTCATTTTAAACTTGTTTCGACTTTAAGCCGAAGGCGCATCCATTTTTCTTTGTGGTGCAGAAGGTGCCATCGCTGCTCTTTGTACTTGCGCCGAGCGCAGTGTACCACCAACTTCAGCAGGGCTTAAAGCTGTAATCTCGATTGTAGCATTCATTGCTTGCGAATATTGTTCCATGGTTTCCTCCTAACACATCATAATAGAGACATAGACTTATAAGTTTGAAAGAAAAGCCTCTATATGATTATTGTATCCCATATTTTTCAATTCTTCAATTATATGATATGCCTTAAAGGTTTCTATTTGGTTAATTTCATAGGCAACCGCGCACATATAGGCTATTTTATCGCCCTTTTTGACCCGTGTGGTTTCCAGAATCTCTTCATCACTTTTTTTGGCTGAAGGCTGTTTCAGACCATCATATTCCTGCATAATCTGGCGAATCGCCCCTGTTAGAAGAAGTATGAAGCGTGATGGTTGGGCAGGGTCAGCTGATTTCAAAACAATGACAACTTCCTTTTCGCCACTTACATATGATGTTTCTTCGGGCCCGCGTGTCACCCTGATCTGGATGTCGTTCTCGCGTATAAAGTTTATCAGTTCGATACCAACAGGTACATTTGACAGGACATCCAGTCCGAACTTGATCATTTTGTCTGAATCGGGGATTTCAGGTTTGAAATTACGGTCAAATATATTTTGTGTCGGGATCTGGCTCATGGTCTGTTAATCGCTGATATATTTATGTTCGATCGGGGATTGGGGGAAATGAATGCCTTGTAACAGCAAAGTCTGGTCTTTGATGGTGATAAGTCCCCGTCGATGAACGTTGATCTGGGCTGATATCAGGCTTCCGCCATAATATAGGGTTGCCCGAATTTTGAAGCTTTGGTTATCAGGGTCTTCGCTAACGTCAAGTGGCACGAAATGCTCGCGCACACTGTCTTGCTGGTTTTGCGGCAGAGAGCCCAGCATCGGTAGTCCTTCGGGCGACTTGATAAGATAGATGTCTCCATCAGGTCCCTGAACCTGTGCAAAAAAGAAATCGATGTAGGGAACAACCGTATCGGCAGACAATTCAATACCGTCATGATCATTCACATCATATAGGGTGTTTGCCAAACCATCAAGTGTGTAGAATTTATCCTCCGCCTCGCTGCCCAGATAATCCATTGTAAAGCAGGGCATGGTCGCATAATTTGTTAAACGATAGAGTTTAAAACGATTATAGAAAGGAAGAATGCGGCAGGTGACTTCGGTCAGTTGCTTTGAAAACACGGCAGCATCAGCCTGCGCACCGATGGTTCGCATGACTTCCGCCGCTTGTTCGTGCGGCAATCTTTGCCAATTTGGTTTTTCCATTCAAAAGACCCCATGGAAATGTAAACTTCCCGTCCTTTAAAGCTAGCGTTTTACGTGAGAAAGTGCAAGGTCTAGCAGCGTTTCATCTTGACCATCTTGAAAGGCCAATTCGCTGAGGGTTCGCCGCCACAATCGTCCCCCGTACTGACCATGGAACAGGCCGAGTATATGACGGGTGATATCTTTTAAGGCAGTGCCTTTTTTTAATTCGTTTTGAACGTACGGTTTCAACCCTTCAATAACATCGGGGCGGGTTAAAGGGCTGTCGTTATTGTATATTTCCCGTTCGATCTCAGCCAGAAAGTAAGGATTCTGATAGGCTTCACGGCCGATCATCGCCCCATCACAGTATGGAATTGCCTCTTTAATGTGTTCGATCGTTTTAATCCCGCCGTTCAGTTCGATTTTCAGATGTGGAAAATCGCGCTTTAATTGATATACACGATCCCAGTTTAACGGAGGAATCGTACGATTATCTTTGGGGCTAAGGCCGTTTAGCCATGCTTTGCGCGCATGAATGATAAATAACTCGCAGCCTTTTTCAGCAATTGTACCGACAAAATCAGTCAGGAATTCGTAAGAATCCTGCTCGTCAATGCCGATGCGTGTTTTAACGGTGACGGGCGTGTCTGTCACCTGTTTCATCGCGTCAACACATTCGGCGACCCGGGTCGGTTCGGCCATCAGGCAGGCACCAAAAGCCCCGCGCTGCACACGCTCACTGGGACAGCCGCAATTGATGTTGATCTCGTCGTAATTATATTTATTGGCGATTTTTGTTGCCGCTGCCATATCCTGGGGATCGGATCCGCCAAGCTGCAGTGCGACGGGATGTTCTTCGTCGTTATATTGCAGGTGGAATTCGGCATCGCCGTTTATCAATGCGCCTGTTGTCAGCATAACTGTATAAAGCCATATACTCGGCGATATGAGGCGCAAAAAATAGCGGTCATGCTTATCTGTCCAGCCCATCATCGGGGCGACGCTGATTCTGAAATTGTCCATTTCTTTCATGGCGGCTTTATATCATATTATGACCAGTCAGGGCTATTGTTTTTTTGTCTTTTTCTTTTGCCGACAAGTTTGCTAGACTTTCGTTCATGTGGAGATATCTAACATATATATTGCCTTTTCTTTTTTGTGCGCCTGTATGGGCGCAAGATCTACAATTAAACGCCTCCCAAGGTAGTGGTTTGCCATTGCCGCGCTTTGTAAGCCTTGTATCAAACGAGGTTAATATGCGCACGGGGCCGGGGCTGAAATATCCGATCACATGGGTACTGGTGCGCGAGGATCTGCCCGTTGAAATTATACGTGAATTCGATACGTGGCGTGAAATCCGTACAATTGACGGAGACGAAGGCTGGGTGCATAGCAGCTTGCTTTCGGGCAAAAGGACAGCCATCGTCAGCCCATATACGCGCCGTGTATATAAAGGTGCATCAGAGGATTCTCGTCCACTAGCTGAAATACAGCCGGGTGTCATCGTTAATGTCGTGGAATGTGAAAAGGAATGGTGCAAAATTGATGTGCTGAATTATGATGGCTGGATGCCCAAGGATGCATTGTGGGGAACCTATATGCACGAAGAATTTAACGAATAAGCATGCCTTATAAATGATGGGCAAGGATAATTGGGGATAATTTTGGATTCAAAACAAACAATCGAAGAAGCGAAAATTCTGGATGAAATTCTAAAGCGCACTGCGATGCGCGAAGATGAAACAATAGACGAGCGTCTTTTTATCCTGCTTTTATCCGGTATGATGGCCGAAACCCTGATTGAATATGAAGAGCCCGATGCCGTAATGGAACAGAGCTTTCACCGCATATCACAGCTTTTGCACGTTACGCCAGTTCCCGACAATCTGGCTGAAGAAAAATTATCCCCACCATCTGAAATTGATTTATACAGTGAAGCAGGCCGGGAAATCGCACGTGAAGCAGCAGAACGCCTTGAAGGCGGTCTGCAAGATGTGCATGAAATCATCATTGCGATCACGTATAACGAGCTGCCGAAGTTTGAAGAGGACGGTGTCATGAGCGTCCCGGAAAGCTTGCGGATCATGATCGAGAGTGTCATTCAAACCGTTGTTTTCGAAATGGCGACCCAAGAGTTTGCCGACGTTTTAATTGAAGATTTCATCGATGATGGCTGGCCAATTACTGATGTCTTACTGACCCTTGGGGCGGCGTGCGGATATTATTACAGCCAAAACCATTCGGCTTCAGACGATAATGTTCTGGATGAAATGGTCAGCGTCATGTCGCGCGAAGCGATGCGCAACGGTATGACAGGATCGCAGCTGTGGCGTGGGCTTGATAGTGCCAATGATGATGCGACAACAGGTGTGACGCGCGATGTCACTGAATTGGTCGAGGTCTTTGACGAATTCTTTGATCTGGTTGGCCTTGATAATAACGAGGCACAGGCCGTATCGGTCGCCAAAACGGGCGGACGTATGGCGGCGCTGCTGGCAGGCGTTGATATGAGCATCATTCAACCATCTCTTGCCAAGGTTTTGCTGAAGACGGGCTTAAAACAGGGCATGAGCCTTCCGGAAAACAACGCCTAAGTCATTTAATCTATAACCTTGTCATTCAAGCCTAAACAACGTATATAAAAGCAGTAAGCAAAAAACAGCTGAGGGCTTTAAATATGAGTTTTGTTAAAAAAGATTCCTATACCTATGATGAAATCATCACCTGTGCCAAGGGCGAGATGTTTGGTCGCGGTAATCCGCAATTGCCGATGCCGCCAATGTTGATGTTTGATCGCATCACGCACGTGTCCGAAGACGGTGGCGCCTATGGCAAGGGCCAGATAGTCGCGGAATTTGATATCAAGCCTGACCTATGGTTCTTTGAATGCCATTTTGAAGGCGACCCTGTAATGCCGGGTTGTCTTGGTCTTGATGCCTTGTGGCAATTGACGGGATTTTATCTCGGCTGGTTTGGCGGCAAGGGTTCAGGCCGCGCATTGGGCGTGGGCGAAATTAAATTTGCAGATATGATTCTACCGGAACACAAACTGGTCACATACACGATTGATTTCAAGCGTGTTGTAAATGGCCGCTTGGTTCTTGGAACCGCTGACGGCACAGTCAATTGTGATGGCAAAGATATCTATCAAGCTAAAGATTTAAAAGTCGGACTTTTCGAAAATAAAAGACTTCAGGATTAAGGAGTAAAACATGACACGTCGCGTCGTCGTAACGGGTTTAGGTATTGTTTCATGTATCGGTAGCGATCAGGACACAGTCGTTGATTCCCTTAAAAAAATGAAGTCAGGGATTGTCAAAGCCGATAAATACGAAGAAATCGGTTTCAGATCACAGGTGCACGGTGTGCCGAAAATTGATTTGGATGACCCGGACCTGATTGATCGTAAATTAAAACGCTTTATGGGTCCCGGATCACAATATAATTATATCGCCATGCAACGTGCGATCGAAGATTCAGGCCTAGATGAGCATGATGTATCTAATGAGCGCACAGGTATCATCATGGGCTCCGGCGGGGCATCGACATCAAATGTTGTTGAATCTGCTGATGTTGCACGCGAACGTGGCCCGAAACGTATTGGTCCTTATATGGTGCCACGTACGATGGCTTCAACGGCCTCGGCAACCTTGGCAACCCCATTCAAAATCAAAGGCGTAAATTATTCAATCAGCTCGGCCTGTTCAACATCTGCGCATTGCATTGGCAATGGAATGGAGCAAATTCAGTTGGGCAAACAAGATATTGTCTTCGCTGGCGGCAGCGAGGAATTGGACTGGACGCTCTCCGTCATGTTTGATGGTATGGGTGCCATGTCTTCAAAATATAACGATACGCCTGATAAAGCATCACGCGCCTATGACGCTGATCGCGACGGTTTTGTTATTGCCGGCGGAGCAGGGGTTCTGGTTCTGGAAGAATTGGAACACGCCAAAGCGCGCGGCGCGAAAATCTACGGCGAATTGGTTGGCTATGGCGCAACATCTGACGGCTATGATATGGTGGCCCCATCGGGTGAAGGTGGAATGCGTTCCATGAAGATGGCATTATCAACCTTGCCTGAAGGCACAAAAATTGACTATATCAACACACACGGTACATCGACGCCAGCAGGTGACATTACCGAGCTGAACGCGATTAAAGAAGTATTCGGCGATGATGTTCCGTATATCTCATCGACAAAATCTTTGACGGGGCATTCATTGGGTGCAACCGGCGTGCAGGAAGCGATTTACAGCCTTCTGATGATGAAACACGGGTTTATGGTCGGATCGGCCAATATTGAAAATCTGGACGAGGGGGCCAAAGGCTTTCCAATCTTGCAGGAAACAAAAGATGCTGAAGTAAACGCCGTTTTATCGAATAGTTTCGGATTTGGCGGCACAAACGCCACATTGGTTTTTGCAAAATATAAAGATTAACATTCATTGGGGGATATAATGACACAATTAATGAAGGGCAAAAAAGGGTTGGTCATGGGCGTTGCAAACGACCATTCGATCGCATGGGGCATCGCCAAAACACTTCACGAACATGGCGCAGAAATGGCATTTACCTATCAGGGTGATGCCTTTGGCAAGCGTGTTAAACCACTGGCAGAATCAATCGGCGCAAAGCATGTTTGGGAATGCGACGTCTCCAAAGAAGAAAGCCTTGATGATCTTTTCAAAAACCTTGAAAAAACATGGGGCAAAATTGATTTTGTCGTGCATGCAATTGCCTATTCAGATAAAGAAGAATTAAAGGGCGAATATGTTGATACATCGCTCGGTAACTTTTTAAACTCCATGCATATATCTTGCTATTCCTTTACATCGATTGCCCGTCGTGCGCGCAAACTGATGACAGATGGCGGCAGCATGATCACCCTGTCTTATCTGGGATCAGAACGCGTTATGCCGAACTACAACGTCATGGGCGTCGCGAAAGCAGCGCTTGAGGCCTCGGTTCGTTATCTGGCCTGTGATCTGGGACGTGATAACATTCGCGTCAATTCGATTTCGGCAGGACCGATGCGAACATTGGCAGGGGCGGTGATCGGATCAGCCCGCCAGACATTTAAATATACGGTGGATGCATCACCATTGGGGCGTCCGGTCACACTGGAAGAATTGGGCGGCACAGCCCTTTATTTCCTGAGCGACCTGTCAGGTGCCGTCACGGGTGAAAACCATTATGTTGATTGCGGCTTTAATATCGTTGGCATGGCAAAGCCTGCGTGATCATAAAATATCTTCTATCAAATCAGGGTAATCACTGAAAACGCCGTGTACGCCCATATGAAATAAGTCGGCAGCAAGGCCGGCATCATTTATGGTGTAGGACAAAAGCGGTAAATCATATTCCAGATATTCGTGAATTTGCTCGTCTGTGGCGGCATTGCCATTGAAATTGATTGTAGAGGGACGCAGATATTCCAGCATCTTACGCCAATTCTCGTCAAGCTCTTCACTCTCGTTGATCAAAAAGCCGCGCGGCCAATTAGGAGCCATGTCAAATGCCGTTTCAAGGCAGGGGTATTTAAAGCTGGAAATCAGCGGGGGCTGCATATCTTCGGGCCAGATGCGGCTGGCTTCATCCAAGACGACCTCGGCCGTTTCAACTTCACGTCCTGCGCAGGGCTTGATTTCGATATTGACGTTCATGCCACGGTCAATACAGACATCCAGAACGTTTTCAAGTGTGGGAATGGGCTCGCCTATAAAGCTTTCGCCGAAATGACGCCCGGCGTCCATTTCTGCAATATCTTCATAGCTATGGTCTTTTACATCAGCATCCAAACCTGTAATACGTTTGAAATTATCATCGTGAAAGACAATCGGAATGCCGTCTTTTGTCAGTTTCACATCAAATTCCACCCAGGTCATGCCCATATCGGCTGCCGTGTGAAAGCCGACAAGTGTATTTTCCGGAGCATAACCGCGCACGCCGCGATGGCCGATAATTTTTGGAAGCTTCAGTGTCATATCTTTTCCTTTGCCCCTTTATAATATTTTCCAAGCGTAAAATATAGTGATATTAACATTGACATATTTCGTTAAACTTTGTAAATATGACGCATTAGTATGAAAAATAACCCCAGTAGCGTCAGGATACTTAAATGACAACTAAAACATCTACACCAGAAGATCTTAAAAAACTTAAAGAAATTGAAATTGACCTTAACATCCGCGGCCTTTGGAAAGGTTTTTGGAAAATTTGTTATGAAGCGCCAACAGGTGCCTTTAAATGGACAGCGCGCAAGGCCGATAAATTCTCTAAAGGCATGATGACAGGCCGCGCGGCGCTTGTCACAATGCCGATGGGTTTGATGATCAGAAACGGTGCAACCGTTGCTCATGATTGCGCTGATATGGATGGCGATAACGATAATGGCATGTATATGCGTTTCTTATCAGGTGCTTCAGGTCTGGCGGCTGCCGGTGCAGCTGCATGGTTTGGTGGAACGGCTCTGTACTCGGGCATTATTGCGAAATTTGCTTTGACAGGCCTTGTGACAAAGGGACTGACATTTACAGCAAGTGCCGTTGCTGCTGCATTCGTTGCCATCCCGGCCGGAACAGCAGGTGTCTTGGCTGCGTCAACAGCGATCGCCGTTGCTGCAACGACTTTGTCGGTTATTCCAGCTATTGCAAACATCCCAACAGCTTTTTCACGTACGGTTGCGCGTTGGAAGGGCAATAAGATTGATGAAAAGGCGCTTCAGGCTCAATTGGCTGAAAACTCGATCTCTTCACGTTACGACCGTAATCTTTTGAATACTGCCAAAAGCGCAGTCAGACAATTGGATGATGACGGCAAGAAAGAAATTCTGGCACAACTGAAAGAACAGTTTGAAACAGCTGCAACACCAGTAACTGTAACGACACAAACAGCGCCCGCCGCGAAAGCAAAACCAGCCGCGCCAGCGCAAAAATAAGAATAAAAAATTAGAAGGAAAGCCTGATGCTTTAGCGAGCGTCAGGCTTTTTTTTTGCCAGTTCGTCAATAAACCGGATATTAATTATATGTTTACCCGCTTATGTTAACTTTATTCTGTAGATTGTATAGGGGTAAGAAATGTTTAGTAGAAAATTTAATGTTTTGGTTGCAAAGGGGCTCGTAGCAACAGGCCGGTTACATCAGCTTAGTGCTATGCGCAGTTTTATTTCACAAGGGGATGTCTTTCTTCAACAGATAGCTGATGAATATGAATATTCAAATGCCAGAATACGAAACGAATTAAGACGAGAGAATGCTAAATATCTAAAAAAGGCAGCTAAGGTCTTTGAAAAAATCAAATTCAAAGATCAGGATGGTAACAAAGTTGAAAACCCTGGTTTTTTTGACAAAGAAAAAGGTGGCATATCTGAAGCCGCGCGAAACCTTTTATCCGGAAAAAGCCCTAAAGTCTAAATAAAAAGGGGCCCGAAGGCCCCTTAAATTTTTAGTGAATTAGAAATCAGCCTTCAGCGGCTTGTTTCTCGTCACCCGATTGGATTTCTTCACCGGTTTCCTGGTCAACAACTTTCATAGACAATTTGATTTTGCCTTTATTGTCGATGTTCAGGCATTTGGCGTAAACCATCTGACCTTCTTCCAGAACATCAGATACAGCGCCGATGCGCTCGTTTTTGATTTCTGAAATATGAACCAGACCATCGGTCTTGCCCATGATGTTTACGAATGCACCGAAATCAACGATGCGGACGACTTTACCGTGATAAATCACGCCTTGCTCGGGCTCGGCAACAATGTCTTTAATCCATGCAACGGCTTTCTTGCCTGATTCACCGTCAACAGCAGCAACATTGATTGTACCGTCTTCTTCGATGTCAATCTTTGTACCTGTTGTTTCGGTAATTTCACGGATAACAGAACCGCCTGAACCGATAACTTCGCGGATTTTATCAACCGGAATTTTGATGGTTGTAATCTGCGGTGCATAGTCAGACAAAGCTTCACGTGAGTTTTCAAGAGCCTCAGCCATTTTACCCAGAATATGCAGTCGGCCGTCTTTGGCTTGTGCCACAGCAGTGCGCATGATTTCTTCGGTAATGGATGTGATTTTGATATCCATCTGAAGGGCTGTAATACCGTCTTTGGTACCCGCAACTTTAAAGTCCATATCACCCAGGTGATCTTCGTCACCCAAGATGTCTGTCAGAACAGCAAAGTCATCGCCTTCCTTGATCAAGCCCATTGCAATACCTGCGACCGGCTTTTTCAGTGGAACACCGGCATCCATAAGCGCAAGGGATGTACCACATACTGTCGCCATAGATGATGAGCCGTTAGACTCTGTAATTTCCGATACGGCACGCAGTGTGTATGGGAAGTCTTCTTTGGCTGGAAGTAGCGGGTTAATCGCACGCCATGCCAATTTACCGTGACCAACTTCACGACGGCCTGGAGGGCCCACACGACCGGCTTCACCAACCGAATATGGCGGGAAGTTATAGTGTAGCATGAAGTTTGTTGACTGATCACCATCAAGGCTGTCAAAGCGCTGTTCGTCTTGCGCTGTGCCCAATGTTGTCGCAACGATCGCCTGTGTCTCACCGCGTGTGAACAGGGCAGAACCGTGAACGCGTGGTAGAATGCCAACTTCGGCTTTAATGTCGCGGACATCTGTTGTGCTACGGCCATCGATACGATCGCCTGATTTCAATACGGCACCACGCAGGATGTCGGATTCAATCTCTTTACAGATGCTGCCAACCATTTGTTCATTGACTGTTTCGCCATCTGCATATTTTGCAGCCGCTTCAGCGCGGGCTTCGGCCAGTGCTGTTTGACGATCCTGTTTAACCTTGATGCTATATGCTTTTTCAAAGGTTTTACCCATTTCTTTCGAAATTTTCTTCAGCAGGGCATCTTTGCTTTCGTCTTTGGCTGGCAAATCCCACGGATCTTTTGCCGCTTTTTCAGCAAGCTTGATGATGTTATCGATAACAGTCTGGCAGCCTTTCCAACCGAACATAACAGCGTCCAGCATAACATCTTCCGACAGTTCGCTGGCTTCTGATTCAACCATCAGAACGCCTTCGCGTGTACCTGCAACAATCAGATCCAACTTGCTGTCTTCCATTTGCGCAGGTGTCGGGTTCAAGATGAATTCACCGTCAATGTAACCTACACGTGCGCCGCCGATTGGGCCCATGAATGGAACACCCGAGATTGTCAGGGCAGCAGAGGCTGCAACCAAGGCCAGAATGTCAGGCGAGTTTTCCTGATCGTATGACAATACCGTACACATCACCAAAGTTTCATTCAAAAAGCCTTTGGCAAAGAGTGGACGGATCGGACGGTCGATCAAGCGTGATGTTAATGTTTCGTGTTCAGATGGGCGGCCTTCGCGTTTCAGGTATCCACCCGGGATGCGACCTGCCGCATAAAACTTTTCCTGATAGTGAACGGTCAACGGGAAGAAATCCTGACCTTCACGGATTGATTTGGCGGCTGTTGCAGCTGCCAGAACGGTTGTATCACCGTAAGTGGCCATAATGGCGCCGTCAGCCTGACGGGCGATGTGACCTGTTTCTAGTTTGAGCGTGCGTCCGGCAAGCTCGAATTCTACTGATTGTATATCAAACATATTTACTACTTTTCTTTCATTTATTGTCTGTCATCGGCCTATTCCGATAACAAAAGTTAACTAACACCAAATGTGTTGCCTTTTAATGGCATGAAAACCGTTGTAAGTCAAAGGTTTTAAAGAAAAATTAAGCATACCCGGTTACTATTATATGAAAAAAGGCGTGCGATGAAAAAAAGATCACTATTGATGGGATTGATATATGTGGAATTGAGCGTAATTGCATTTATTGGCGCTGCTTTTTATTCTCAGTATATTGACGAGTTTGGTGCGGGTGTGCCGATTGAGGCAGAAAATGCGCAGCAATCCACCCGTACATACAGATATCTTCACAATGAAGAAATTGAATTTGCAAAAGAGGTCTTCGGCGATCAGATCAATTACGAAGAAATCAGAATTGTATATCACAAGCTTCAAATTGAAAATAACAGCAATACGCCAGAAGGTTATAATATGGTGGCTTATGTTCCAGGAAACAGAGAAAAACTTGGAATACGCGGCAATGACATACATATGGGCCCCATGGTGGCCTGTGACAATTACGCATCAGGCGATTGTGATGAATATTCGCGCAGTGTTTTTATGCATGAAATGACGCATATTTATCAAAATCAACATGATGGCAGAGCAAACAGAGCTATTCGAAATGATCGTGATTACTCTGACAAGCTTGAACAAAATGTTCCGTTTGTAAATTATGGTATCGAGGAACAATCCGAGCTAGTTGAAGCCTATGTGCGCACTTGTATACTATACGACTATGGACCTGATATGTTTACAGAGCATGAAGTTGGGCAAATTGTCAGAGGTGCGCAAGATCCTTCGTGCATTTCTGAATCAGCAGAACCAAATGTGGCAACGGTTTTGGGGCGTCACTTCAATATCTCATCTCCTAGACAGCCGACATATTACAGAGTGATTTCAACCGGACCATCCGGAACGCGTTTTGAGAATATTGGAACAAAACCTTCTAAAAACTTTACCTCCTAATCGTTTTTGTTATCCTTATTTGTCTAGATGAAAGGATCTGAAATGAATAATCTGGTGTTGCTGCGTCACGGCCAAAGTGAATGGAATAAAGAAAACCGCTTTACGGGGTTTCACGATGTTGAATTGTCCGAACTTGGACGTGAAGAGGCGCGAAAGGCGGGTGTATCTTTGAATGATATCAGGTTTGATGCCGTTTATACCTCGACCCTTAAACGTGCGAACCATACGGCTGAAATAGCTTTGGACGCGTCGGGAAATAATGACCATTTGCGCGTAGGCGAGGGCTGGAATATGACCCGCCATGATGACTTGCGTGAACGCGACTATGGCGATTTAACAGGCCTGAACAAGGACGAGACGCGTGAAAAGTTTGGGGAAGAACAAGTCCATATCTGGCGACGCAGCTATGATGTGCCGCCGCCGGGCGGCGAGGCCCTGATCAATGTGGTCGAGCGCGTGAAACCATACTGGGAAAAACATATCAAGCCGCGCGTTGAAGCCGGCGAGAATATATTATTGGCCGCGCACGGTAATACCTTGCGTGCGATGATGATTATTCTGGGTGAAGCCACGCCGGATAATATCAACGAAGTTGAAATCCCGACGGGCGTGCCGATTGTCTTTGAATACAAAAACGGCGCGAAGGGATCGCACCGTTTCATCAGCTAGGTGACATAATTCTAATATTTTTTCATGCTTTAAGGAAATTAGTCTTTACAGCCTCTATTTCTATTCCTATTCTAACATTACATTCAAAAAAAATAGGGATAAAGCGATGAAAAAAGGTCGTCTGATTATTATGCGTCATGGTGAAACAGAATATAATGCGGACGGACGTATGACAGGTCATGCCAATGCAAAGCTGACCAAAGAAGGTGTTGAGCAAGGGCGTAGAACGGGATATGTCCTACGCAAATTTGACATTGATATCGCATATGCATCGCCTCTGGATCGCGCAAAGCAGACGTTAGAACTTGGACTTGAATTCGCCAATGCCCACAATAACCTTAAGAATAAAGACGGTAGCTGGAAACTTGAAATCCGCGAAAGCCTGATTGAAAAATCAGTCGGGGATTACACAGGTTTTTATAAAACGGATAAGCGTGTGACCTCGCTGAAACGTGATTTTAATTCGCGTCTTCCCAATGGCGAAAGCGACAAAGAAGTCGTTGCTCGTCTTAAGAAACTATACGAAGAAGAGCTGCTCCCCTTAATGGAAGAAGGCAAAACTGTTGTGATCTCTTGTCACTCGGTTGTTAAACGTATGTTTCATCTGGTCATAGGCGAATGTGAATATCAGGATCTTTATAAATTCAAAGTGCCAAATGCGCAGCCTTGGGTTATTGACTTTGAAAATGGGCAACGTGTTTCTTCGAAATATTACAATCCCGCCGAATTCATCGCTAACGATAATAAAGGCCTTGCTAATAAGCAAAGCAAAAAACAGTTCAAGTAATGATTTTTACATAATCGTTGACAATCGCCTTGTGTTATGCAAAAATGCTTGTAGTTTTTTTATAGCAAGAGGTGATTCGATGAAAAATTCAAATTGGGCAAAAGGTGCATTGGGTTTAATTATGGCAGGGGCCTTGGCCGCATGTGGCAGCAGTGCTGATGATGCGCAAAGCGATGGTACCCAGATAGAACAAAGCCAGACTTTGACAGATGCGGACCAGCGGTTTCTGGGGTTCCTCGAAACATCTTTGAATACATCGGCAGAAAACAACGTTTCCATTGGTGTTATGTATCAACAAGTGCGTGACGCATATAACAGCGCCGACAAAGATGTGTTGCGTCAGGCTATTTTTGATATGGGTGCAGGGAAAATTCAAGAAACGGCTATCAGTCAGCTTGAAACAGCTATCCAATCAGATCTTTTCCAAAACCCCGATAAAATGGCAGAAGTGTCCGAGAATATTTCGTTAGCTCTAAGTGCCCTGGCGCAAATGGACTCAATTGATGCGTCTGCGACATATAAAGATAATTTGTTTTTAAGCCTTTCAAATGCATTATATGACCCTTACATGGATCATTTAGCCCTGTCAGACAATTTATCGGTTGAGCAAGCCGTGCAGGCATCAGAAATTTTAACGGCTTTAGTTCGACATATTGATAGAACATCAGAAGCCCAATCAGCGACTCGTCAGGATTTAGATAGAATGCAAAGTCAGGCCGCGCGCGCTGTTATGGCGGCACTGAATTCAGAAGTTGATACATCAGACGGCACCAGCGAAGCTGAGCACGAAACCATGGTTGCGGCGGCTATTTTCCTACAGAAACTGGAAGCCGCGCACTCTGACCGCTATCTAGGAGCCTTGGAAGCAATGGGGTTAACCGAAATCCCTGAAGTTGAAGAAGAGCCGGAATCCGCCCCGGAAGAGGGCCCGGCGATCGAGGACGGCACTGATACTACGGCAGCCCCCGAGGAGGAGAGTGCAGGAGAGGACGATACGCCTGACGAGGAACCTACTACTGCAACAGAAACGCCAGCGCCTACACCTACACCGACGGCTTCTGCGACACCGACACCACCAGAGGCGGATAACGGTGATGCTACCGATGATCCACCGTCTACAGAACAGACGGCAAGACGCAAAACCAGCACTAATATTCGCTTTGGATAAAAACAGATTTGCAGCCAGGCAATAATGCTTGACATTGCGTTTGCATTATGTTAAATTAGCACGAGTTTAATGAAAGGATACAAAATGTCAGAAGAATATGTAGATACAACAACACAGCGCGCGAAATGTGATCGCTCATTACGCGCATTAGACATTTTATCGCAAGTCTTTGCGATTGAGACGCAAAATACAGTCGCCCCGGAGGGCGGTGACCTTATGGATGATGTAATGGAGGGCTTTATGCTGGCCTCTATGGAAGATCAAATAGGACGGCTTACAGGTCAATTTACAGCGCTAAAGACCATGGCCGATAGTAGCGATTATTTTACAAGCGAAGAAAGTGCCGCATTTTCAGAGCGATTTAATCAGCTTACATCTGCGGGTGCAGGGGTGATGATTGCGATTGATCAGAATATCAAAACACCACAGGCGCGGGCCTTTTTGACAGATAAGGCACGAAACTTTAGTTGATCTAGAGAATTAATCTTAAATAAAAAAGCCCGGTAAATATACCGGGCTTTTTGTGTGTCTGAATTTTGCAAATTAGCGACGTAGGCCAAGACGCTTGATCAGATCCTGATAGCGCGCTTCGTCTTTGCTTTTCAAATAGTCCAGCAGGCGACGGCGTTTGGAAACCAAACCCAGCAGGCCGCGCTGGCTGTGCAAATCTTTTTTGTGTGATTTCATGTGCTCTGTCAGGTTCGAAATACGTTCTGACAGTACGGCAACCTGTACTTCAGGTGAACCCGTATCGTTTTTATCTTGAGCATATTCTTTAAGCAGCTCTTGCTTTTTTTGTGCAGTAATCGACATCTAAATACTCCTTAGCTTTTTAGTTTATAGCAAATACGTCGTCGTGCTATCGCACTCGGGATTTGCTGTTTCGTTATAAGTTCAAAATTCGAACGGGGCTGACCTCTACGCCTTTGACATGTGCCAAGGCAACAGGTTTGCGAACCGTGCGAACCAAAACCGTGTTGTCTGCCGTTTTCGGGTCTAACCCTGCACATTGCAGGCGGTTTTGACCGTCTTTGGAAAACAACGCCACCGATTGACCATTTTTCAATCTGGCGGCTTCACTGTCCGTCAGTACAAGGGCCGGGATGTCGTCCAGCGGCGCTTCTACAGGCAGTAAAACGTCTTCAATGGGCGCAGTTTCTAACATTTGTTCCAGTTTGTCCAGCGAAATCGCACTTTTTTCGTCAAATAAACCGACCGCAGTGCGCCTTAACTGTATAATATGCCCGAAACAGCCCAAATCTTCCCCCATATCACGCGCCAGTGAACGTATATATGTCCCCTTGGAACACTGACATTCGAACATGGCCTGATCTTCGGAAAAGGATAATAAGTTTAATTCGTAAACAATCACTGAACGGGCGGAGATTTCGACCTCTTCACCTTTGCGGGCAAGGGCATATGCGCGCTGACCATCGATTTTAATCGCCGAAAATTGCGGTGGGACCTGTTCAATCTGACCGACATAGCGCTGCATGACCTTTAGAAGTTCATCTTTTGTCGGACGTTTCTCAGATGCTTGGATAATTTCACCTTCGGCGTCATCGGTATTGGTGGCGCTGCCCCATTTAACCGTGAATTGATAGGTTTTTTCAGCATCCTGACAATAGGGGATTGTCTTGGTGCCTTCGCCAAAGGCGAGGGGAAGGATACCCGTTGCCGAGGGGTCAAGCGTCCCTGCATGGCCTGCTTTTTTTGCATTCAAAAGATAGCGCGCCTTGGAAAGGGCTTGCGTCGACGTAATGCCCTCGGGTTTATCCAGAACCAGCCAACCATTGACCGGATTTCCTTTTTTACGGGATCTGCCCATTACTCTTCTTCGTCTTTGCGGATGTCCTGCTGGACTTTTTCATCCATCATCAGACGTTCGATATCATTGGCGTAATCAAATGCCGTATCGCTGACAAAATAAAGCTTTGGCGCGAAACGAAGCGCTGCTTTACGCCCGACAGGGCCTTTCATCTGTTTTGAATTCTGGTTCAATGCCTTGATCATCGGCGCTTCTTTGGCCTGATCCAGGCAAGACACATAAACAGTCGCGTTTTTTAGATCTGGGCTCATGCGGACTTCGCTGACGGTCATTAGGTTTACGTGTTCCAATTCGGGCTCGCCGAATGTTTCACGTTGCAAATACTCCGCCAGAATGTGGCGCAATTTTTCAGATACTCTTAATTGTCTTTGGGATGGTTGTTTCATTACGGCGTTTCCCAACAATTGCAATAGATAGAAAATGGATCTTGTATAGGTTTCATCATTCGTACACAAGCGCCTGTGTATGGTTCCAAGGTTCCATCGGTTTTGTAATACATACTGACAGAACCTGATGTGGCAAATTGTCCTTGAGTTGTTGAAGTTTGATAACCGCATGCAGAAATGCAAAAATCTCTGGAGAACTCTCTTGCGACAATGTTCTGTCCTCCTCTTGCTGTTAATTCAGCTGAATCCTTTGCTAAACAGATATAATCTGTAATAAATGTTGCCCCATTATCCATGGAATATTCCCAATTTTCGCATTGGCCATACGTAGAGTATTGTCCGCCGTATTGAGAGCACCTTATAAGTACATCAGGCAGAAAGATAGCAGCTGTCGTTGTGTCTCCGTAAGCAATATTGCCAACAGAAACCGTTGGAATAACATCCAAATAACTGCCGCATGGTTCTAAGCCAGCGCCATTGGCACGGAATAGGTGACAAGATTCGTTGGTGGGCGCGTCAGCGTTGGCGTTTGATCCATCCGCGAGCTCATAGCTGATTTCGGAAGTTTTGCAGCCTTTGTTTGCCTTAAGCCGATTAACGGCAGCTTTAACACTTGTACTGCATGCTCTCATTACGCCGGCATCAAGGTCAGCCTGATTTTCGGAAAGGTTTGTGCCTGTATTGCGACTTCCAGAGCTGAAAGCAAAGCCCAATGCTGCAAATAAAACGACAGCAACAAATATGATGAACAGCATATTTCCGGATTGGCTACGCATTTCAGGCTACCTTTAAATTTCGCGTTCGATTTCCTGAATTTCGAAACATTCGATCATATCGCCTTCTTTGATATCATCGTAATTTTCAAAAGCCATACCGCATTCATAGCCCTCTTTAACTTCTTTGACTTCATCTTTGACGCGTTGAAGTGTTTTCAATGTGCCTTCATGAATAACGACATCATCACGTAGCAGGCGTACTTTCGCACCGCGTTTAACAACGCCATCTGTGACCATACAACCGGCAACTTTACCGACTTTGGTAATGTTGAAGACTTTGCGGATTTCAGCATATCCGATGAAGTTTTCTTTCAATTCAGGATCCAGTAGGCCACTCAGTAAGGCTTTCACATCATCAATCGCATTATAAATTACCGAATAATAGCGAATGTCGACGTTTTCTTTTTTCGCGAGCTCGCGCGCCTGTGCATTGGCACGAACGTTAAAGCCGATAATCAACGCGTTTGATGCATTTGCCAGTGTAATATCGGATTCGGTAATACCGCCGACACCACTGTGAAGAACTTGAACGCGGACCTCTTCGTTATCTTCGGTTAGTTTATTGAACGATCCGATAATCGCTTCGACAGAACCTGAAACGTCACCTTTGATCAGAACGGGCAAGTTACGAACTTCGCCGTCTTTGATCTGTGCCAAGAACATTTCCATTGATCCGCCGCGTTTAAGCTTGGCAGCCTCGATATCCTTAATCTTTTTGGTACGGTATGATGCAATTTCACGGGCTTTGGAGTCGCTTTCAACCACAACAAAATCGTCACCTGCTTGCGGAACAGCATTAAGGCCCAGGACCTCGACAGGTTGACCGGGGATCGCCTGGTCAACATTCTTGCCTTTGTCATCAATCAGCGCACGGACACGGCCGCTTTCGGCGCCACAAACAAAGATATCACCAATTTTAAGCGTACCTTTTTGCACTAAAACAGTTGCAACCGCACCGCGGCCTTGTTCCAGTTTGGCCTCGACCACGGCACCAATGGCGCTACGGTCCGGGTTGGCTTTTAATTCAAGCATCTCTGACTGCAGTAGGATGGCTTCTTCCAGTTCCTTCAAGCCTTGTTTGGTGTGTGCGGAAACTTCGATTGCCTGTACATCACCTGACATGCTCTCAACGATAATTTCGTGCTGCAGCAATTCCGTGCGGACCTTATCAGGATCAGCTTCCGGCAGATCGCATTTGTTAATTGCAACAATCATCGGTTTGGATGCTGCTTTGGCGTGGTTAATCGCTTCGATGGTCTGTGGCATAACGCTGTCATTCGCGGCAACAACCAGAACAACGATATCTGTGACATCCGCACCACGTGCACGCATTTCAGTAAATGCGGCGTGACCCGGCGTATCAAGGAATGTAATTTTCTGATCGTTTTCCATTTGGACCTGATAGGCACCAATATGCTGGGTAATACCACCCGCTTCACCAGCCACAACATCTGTCTGGCGCAATGCATCCAGCAGGGATGTTTTACCATGATCAACGTGACCCATAATAGTCACAACCGGTGGGCGTGGCTTCAGATCGCCTTCTGTGTCTTCTTCACCCAGAATTCCAAGTTCGACGTCAGCAGCTGACACGCGTTTGACGTTATGGCCGAATTCTGACGTTACCAGTTCGGCGGTATCCGCATCAATTGTCTGGTTGGCTGTTACCATCATGCCTTGTTCCATAAGCTTCTTAACAACATCACCGACGCGCTCGGCCATACGATTGGCCAGTTCTTGTACTGTGATGGCTTCTGGAATAATAACTTCACGAACCTGTTTTGTATGTTCGATCGATTGTTTTTGTTTCATGCGCTCTCTTTCGCGGGCGCGGCGTTGGGCTGCCATTGATGGCATACGATCATATTTTGAATCGTCATAGTTCATCGCCTCGTTCACCGTCAGGTTGCTGAGGTCACGACCACCGCCGGAACGGCGTTTTTTAATTGGCATGTTCAACTTGCGACGGGTTGCTCCATCGCCTTTTTCTTCTTCAAAGTCCGCAGAATACCCTGATGTTTTGCGGCCTGTTGCCTTACGGTTGGCATGCGGATCTTCATCAGGTTGGCGAGACAAATCAGCGAGGCGCTGTTTTTCAGCTTCATCGGCTTTTTTCTTTTCGTCCGCTTTAATTTTGTTCAGTTTTTCAAGCTCTTTGGCGCGTGCTGTGTCTGCCGGGCTCTCGCTCGCTGTGTCTTCTTTTGTTGTCTCGGGCTCGATTTCTTCCTGTTTTTTGATCTTCAGGGAAGACTGGCCAACGATTTTGCTTTTCTTGTCACCATGTTCTGATGCTTTTTTCAAAGCCTGAATACGGGCTTCGCGTTCTTCATCTGTTAATTCGCGCCCGGCTGATTTCTGCTGCGCAGGTTTTTGCTGTGCAGGTGGTGTACGTTTGCGACGCACTTCAACGGTTACAGTTCCAGAGCCGCCGTCGCCGCTTTTTGCCGCGGGTGGGTTTTTTAAACTTAATTTACCGCCAAGGCTCAGGGTTTTGCGACCTGCGCCATCATCTTTTTTATCCGTCGATTTTTCTTTGTTTTCAGCCATATTAAAGCGTTATACCTGTTTTCTACCAATTAATTCAAACTTATGTAGAGTTCTACATTATTTTTCCAACATATGCCAGAGAAAACCTGAAAAAGGCCATCCGCAATGCGGACGGCCTTTCATTCAGATTAAAACGGTTTTTTAAGATGCTTCTGCTGCCTTTTCTTCACCCGTATCATTCACAGGCTCTTCATCGGCAAACCATGTTTCGCGGATGCCCATGATCATCGCTTCAGCCTCGGCACGTGTTAGGGCTTTTTCACCGACAATCTCGATCAGCTCGTCTGTCGCCAGATCACCAAGATCATCCGCTGTCTTAACGTCATTTTCGCCAAGTTTAACCAGCATTTCGTATGTCAGGCCCTGAACGGCTTTCAGGCTGTCTTCAACTTTCAGTTTCTTCAGCTTGTCTTCCAGTTCCTTGTTGCGGGCGTCCAGCCATGTCGATGCACGGTTCTGCAGTTCGGCTGCAACGTCCTCGTCAAAGCCTTCAATCGACGCAATTTCAGAAACGTCTGATTCCGCGATATCCTGAATAGATACGAAGCCTTCAACAACCAGCAAGTGGGCGATAACCTCGTCCACATCCAGTGCTTCGATAAACAGGGTCGAACGTTCGTGGAATTCTTTCTGGCGGCGTTCGGATTCTTCTTCCTCGGTCATGATGTCGATATCCCAACCGCTCAGGATTGATGCCAAACGCACGTTCTGACCGCGGCGGCCAATCGCAAGGCTCAGTTGCTCGTCAGGAACGACAACTTCCATACGGTTTTTCTCGTCATCCAGAATAACCTTTTCAACTTCGGCAGGGGCCAAAGCAGACACGACAAAGCGGGCAGGATCTTCTGTCCATTGGATGATGTCGATTTTCTCGCCCTGTAGCTCATTCACAACAGCCTGCACGCGTGAACCGCGCATACCAACGCAGGCACCGACAGGGTCGATACTGGAATCACGTGAAATCACAGCGATTTTCGCGCGACTACCAGGATCGCGGGCAACAGCTTTGATTTCGATTACACCATCATAGATTTCAGGGACTTCCTGTTTGAACAGGCCGGCCATGAAGGCAGGGTGTGTGCGTGACAGGAAAATTTGCGGGCCACGTGGCTCCTGACGGACATCATAGATGTAGGCACGAACACGTTCGCCGTTTTTCAAGTGTTCGCGCGGCAATGTTTCATCGCGGCGCAGATAACCTTCGGCACGGCCCAGATCAACTGTGACGTTACCGTATTCAACACGTTTAATGACGCCGCTTACGATTTCGCCTGCGCGGTCTTTAAATTCTTCGAACTGGCGTTCGCGCTCGGCATCGCGGACCTTTTGCAGGATAACCTGTTTCGCGGTCTGCGCTGCAATACGGCCAAAATCTAGTGGCGGCAATGGATCGACCAGAAACTCACCAAGTTTGACTTCAGGTTTGATGCGCTGGGCTTCGGGAAGTGTTAATTGCATGTTTTCGAATTCCGGATCTTCGATTGTTTCGACGACTTCGCGATAGCGGAACATCTCGATGCCGCCTGATTTGCGGTCGATTTTTACGCGGATATCATGATCCATGCCGTATTTTGAACGACCGGCTTTCTGGATGGCTTCTTCCATCGCACCGATGACGATTTCTTTATCAATCCCTTTTTCGCGGGCGACTGCATCTGCAACCTGAATAATTTCCATTTTGTTTTCTCCTTATTTTGATGCTTTGTTTTTTTCTTTTGACTTCCGCTTGGCTTCATTGATCATAGCGTCGGTCACAACCAGTTTGGCGCGGTGAAGGGATGTGAAGGGCAATTCAATCATATCCTTCGTATCTTCCCGTTCCAGTAAAATTTCATCATTATCGCTGACACCCTTTAAAATACCTTTAAAGCGCTTTTGCCCGTCAACCAGATCATGCAGGTCGATTTTTGCTGTGCGGCCTTTGAAACGATCAAAGTCTTCCAGCTTAATCAGCGGGCGTTCCATACCGGCCGAACTGACTTCAAGGTTATAGGCATCATCGATCCAGTCTTCAACATCCAGCAGGGCCGATGCCTCGCGGCTGAAAGAACCACATTCAGCCAGATCGACAGGTTCGTCATCCAGACGCTCAACCATGATCTGCAATGTGCGCTGACGGCCTTCGCCGCCAAAGCGGATACGCACGATGTTCAAACCGTGTTCTTCGGCGATCGGGGCCAGTAGATTTTCAATTCTGTCTTGCAATTCCATTTGGTAATTCCATTACGTAATATTCCAGGCAAACAAAAAGGCGGGCTAGCGGCCCACCTCTAATTATCTATCAGATTTAATCTGTAGATTAGGATTTATAGGATTTATAAGCTGTTTTTTAGATATGTGCAAGCCTAAATACGCACAAATGTTAAATAAACGGGAATGCCGGCCAGTTGTTTTTCACCGTATCGTGTAACGGGCCAATCATCGGGCGGCGTGCGCCAATCATCTGCGCATTTGGCCGTCCATTCGAAATGGGGGGATTTTTCGATGTAATAGAGCATCCAGTCGCATAGATTCTGATCATCTGTCGCCACACGGAATTCACCACCTTTTCTGAGCAGGCGCGCAAGCTGTTCCACTGTTTTATCCTGTATGAAACGGCGCTTGTGATGCCGTTTTTTCGGCCATGGGTCGGGATGAAGCAAAAATAAACGATCCAGACTGGCATCTTTCAAGGCATCCATCACATCGCGCGCATCATCGGGCCAGATGCGGATGTTTTGAATATCATCATCTATTTCGCAAAGCAGACCTGCGACACCATTCATAAACGGCTCGCAGCCGATAAAGCCGACATCCGGATTACGACGGGCCTGTTCGGCCATATGCGCGCCATCGCCAAAGCCGATTTCCATCCATATTTCTTTATACTCTTTATTAAACAGACTATGCGGGTCTATGGAATTATCGGGTTTACCTTTTTCGAAAGGCAGGGTGACTTCGGGCAAAAGGCTCTCAATCAGATCCGCCCGTTTCTTGGTCAGGGTCTTGCCTTTGCGGCGGCCATAGAATTTGCGTTTTAAATAGGGTTTGTTCATGCATAGGGTCATAGCATCTGAATGGCCGCTTGTAAATTAGCTGGTGTGATCTAAAATCAAAATCATGAAATGGTTTACAAGCGAACATAGACAGCGTGGTTTGAAAACAGCAGGCAAGGTATCTGCCAGACTGCCTGAAATATTACTGTCAGCGCAAAAGGCTGCGCAGGTATTGCTGTTGGGCCAACACGGACGGCGCAGAGCGGGCAGTGGCGATCATTTCTGGCAATACCGCACATACGATCCTTTGGCAGGCGCCGCATCACGTATTGATTGGCGACGCAGCGCACAAGGTGATAATCTATATGTTCGGGAACGTGAAGAAGAGCGCCCCAAAACAGCCGTACTATGGGTGGACCCGTCACCATCCATGCATTATTCAAGCGCCCCGAAAAAGCAGGTCAGTAAATACGAATATGCTTTTACTTTGGCCTGCACCTTGGCCTATGTCCTGACAGAAAGCGGGGAGCGTGTGACCACGACCACTCAAAACTTCTCAGCGACACATGCCAAAGATGTTCCGCGTCTGGCAGAAATGCTACTGCAGGATAGTGTGGATAACAGTTTTGATCGGTTAAAAAACGCACAGATCTTTTTATTCAGTGACTTTCTGGACACAGATATTGAACGCTTAAAGGGAATTCAGAAAATTTGTCATGCCAGACAAAATAATCTGGATGTTATCGTGCCGATTGACCCGAATGAAAAAACATATCCCTTTAATGGACATCTTCGATTTGAAGATATGACAGCCAGCAAAAGTTTCGAAACCCAGAATGCAAAAAATTTAAAGACTGAATATTTGGATAGGCTTAAAAAACATCATGAAGCCATTAAATTAATAGCTGGGCAGCGTCAGACAAATATTATCGGAACCTATCAAAAGTATGAGGTTACAGCTTTAAATATTTTGAGGTCTTTAATATGAAGATTTTTTTCATTATCACATTTACAATATTAGTCATGTTAATGGTGACACGATCTGAAACGAAAGCTATGGAAGATAACAGTTTAATTAATGCCGTGATGAAACGTGACATTCAGCTTGTTGATAGGCTAATTGAGCAGGGCGCATTTCTGGAGGCAAGAAACCACAGAGGGTCGACAGCTTTAAGAATTGCCTCTGGATCAGAGCAATTTCTTATTGCAGAAAAATTATTTAATGCGGGCGCAGACCCTTTTACTATGGATTCTTTATATATAACCGCAGTAGGCGGAATTCTGCATAGTAATTTGATAGATGATACGGATGAAGGGGCGGCCCGTATCAGATTATTAAAAGCTTTTCGTGACAGGGGCGTGCCAATGCCTCCACCAGCTCCCGCTGAAATGAAAGATGCTTTGAAAAACGGGCAATGGCCAGATCATGCCAAACCGCCACCGCTTAAACATTAATGATCTCGATTTACAAATAAAAAAAGCCCCCGAAACCGGGGGCTTATAGTTTTTAGAAGGAAAACAAATTTACTCTAGCATTGATTAAACAAGTACATCGACCAACTCACCACGTTCGGCGGCAAAGTCCTGTCGATTGTCATTTGCGCGTGGATCTTTGGCCTCGTCCAGTCCTCTTTCAAGTTCTGTCGGTTCACGATCGTCGGCGCGTCTTAAAGATTGTTGATTTGATTCTTGTGATTGGGCGGCAGGGTCGTTGCGGCGTTGCACCTCGTTTTCACGCGGGTCGCGCTGTTCAGCTGCGGCAGGGCCCTGATTGGCCTGTGTTTGCTGATACGCATTTTGCCCCTGACCAACCGGTATTGGGGCTGCTGACACTGATCCTACCATGTAATATCTCTCCCTATTATTACGGCTAGCGCACTCCCATCGCGCTATTCGTCCTACACATATTTAAGTATATCGTGAAATAGTTAACAAAAATTTACTTTTGAGCGCGGATTTTGTTGACATAATTTTTTTTTGCTATGTTAAATTCCAGCAATTTTTAAATCAGGAGTGTTTTATGGCTAAAATAAAAGAGGCAAAGCTTGGAAAGTAAGAAAAGCTTTTATGCAGGCAAGATTGAACCCAAAAGTCTTTCGTGAAGCGGGGCGTCCTATAGGTGCTTCTGTTGATGCAATATTTAACCCATTAGAGAAACTTCCTGAACCTGTGGCAGTATCAATTGGACTTCCAATCCTCTTTTTGTGGACTGGATGTGGATTAGCGACAGCCCCAATATGGTGGCCGATGGCGATGGCTTTTAATTTCGGGATAGCAAATAAAAATATTACACATAATGGCGTTGAATATGTAATGAGTGAGAAGCAAGCCAATGCGTACAATAAATATATCGCCATTGTTAAAAGATATCAGAAAAAAATTGATAAAATCGTCAATGATATCTGGCCGCAAGCGACAGAAAAAAACGTGAGAAACTCGCCAAAACCATTCGCAAGTTGGAACGAAAACGTGATGATGCGATGGTGATCCGTGATTTGCGGCAAGAATTTATTTTGTCTATGTCGAATGTAATATCTATCGAGGAAAAAGAGCGTTTGGCTGAAGAGAAAAAACGCAAAGCAGAAGCCGAAAAGGCAGCCAAGGATAAAGATTTGGAATCCGATCGCGCCGAAGCGCGTGCTCTGTTACGCCCAGTTGGCAGTGCAACGAAATACGTACGTAAAAACTAATTTTCCAGCGCAGCAACACCCGGCAGGGTTTTACCTTCGATATATTCCAGAAATGCGCCGCCAGCGGTTGAGATATAGGAAAAATCATCCTTAACCTTGGCCATTTCAAGGGCGGCAACCGTGTCGCCGCCGCCGCCGATTGCATATAAATCACCATTTAAGGCCAGCATGGTAGCATGTTTTGCAATATCAACGGTCGCCTTTTCGAAAGGTGGGGTTTCAAAGGCGCCAACAGGTCCGTTCCACAGCAATGTTTTGCTGGTATTCAAAATATCATTGATTTCTTTGACGCTTTCGGGGCCGATATCAAGGGCAAGGGTATCGGCAGGAATGTCAGATACCAAAACAACTTCATGTGCGGCATTTCCCTTGAATTCCTTTGCGACAACCACATCCTTGGGCAGGATAAAATTGCAGCCGATTTTTTCTGCTTTTTCCAAAATGCTGAGTGCTTCATCTTTCATGTGAGGCTCGTACAGTGATATTCCAACGTCATGACCTATCGCATATAGGAACGTGTTGGCCATGGCACCGCCCAAGATCAGGTTATCTGTTTTTTCGATCAGGTTATGCAGAACGGATAATTTCGTTGATATTTTAGATCCGCCGACAATCGCAGTCACAGGTTTTGCGGGATCTTGCAGGGCAGATGACAAGGCATTTAATTCAGCTTCCATTAATCGGCCGGCATATGCAGGCAGATAATCGGCTATGCCGACGGTTGAGGCGTGGGCACGGTGCGTTGCCGAGAAAGCATCACTGATAAAAATTTCGCCCAGCGATGCAAGCTCTTTTGCAAACTGTGGGTCGTTATCGGTTTCGCCGGCATGAAAACGTAGGTTTTCACAAATCAGGACATCGCCGTTTTTGAGGCTGGAAACTGCATTCTTAGCTTTTTCACCGATACAGTCATCGACAAATTGAATTTCTGTGTCATTGATTAATGCGTTTAAAGTAGATGCAACAGGCTGGAGGCTATAATCAGGATTACGCTGTCCTTCAGGCCTTCCGAAATGCGAGAGCAAAACAATGCGTGCATCTTTCGATATAAGTTCGTTAAGGGTCGGCAAGATAGCCTGAAGACGACTGTTATCTGTCACTTTCCCATCTTTAAAAGGCACGTTCAGATCGACGCGAACCAATACAACCGCGCCTGCGATATCGGGCAGGTCATTCAAGGTTTTAAAATTTGTCATGAATAAAGCTTAGTCCCAAAGACCGTCAAATCCGATCGGCATTGTGTAGACAAGGCTGATAACTTCTGTGCGATCGTCAGTGTCAAAAGATTTACCGTTGGTAATAACGTGGGCGTTCAGACCCAGACGGCTCTTGTTTTCGAATACATAGGCCAATTCCGTACCGATACGATAAGCAACATGCTGACCAAGGTCATAGCCGTCACCTTCTTCATAGTAACCAACAGCGGCAGATGGCATCAACATCCAGTTGCTGCTGCCCAATTGGATTGGCGCACCCAAACCACCATAGCCCATGAATGATCCATCATGCGTTGCAAAGGCACCGAATATGGGCTGTAGGAAACCGGCGATCTTGATACCCGGTTGGTATTCGATACCCAATGTTGCAGCCAGATCATCATGTGTAAAAGGGTCATAAGCACCGATGCTAAGACCAAAGAACGACTGGTTATCCTGTACGGCTACAACGCGATCAGCGGGTGCAGGTTCAACGACTGCAATCGGCTCGTCGGAAAATTCAGGCATTTCAAGAGTGGCATCTTCTTCAACGACTGTTGTTTCCTCAACAACTGTCGTTTCCTCGACAACGGGCTGTTCCACCAGTACGGTTTCGCCTGTCGGCTGGCTTTGTTCCTGAATATCCATCAACGCGCGGTCCAGAACTGAAGGCTGCTCGTAAGGCATGGCGCCAGCCAGTGCAGAAGCCCCATTAAATGCGATTGTTCCTGTCAGAAGGGCAACTGCAGCCCACTTTGCGTATGATGTTTTCACGTCGTCTTCCCCGTTAACGTTTTGTTAATCTTATTATTCCTGCATTTGCAAATGATTTCAAGATATATGTTTAAAGTGATTGGTAGATTCGATCAAGGCTTTTGCGATTCCGGGCTCGATACTGGAATGTCCGGCATCTGCGATCATATATAATTCAGCTTCTGGCCATGCCTTTTTAAGGTCATAAGCGGTTTTCGGCGGACAGACGACATCATAGCGTCCCTGAATAATTCTGGCGGGAATATGGCGAATTCTGCCAACATTTTGTAATAAAGCATCATCGGGCTGAAAGCGGTTGTGTAGGAAGTAATGCGCCTCTAGAAGTGATATAGAATAGGCGAATTCTGGGTTGTCACACCCTGCCACAACTTCCGGATTTGGCAGTAGGGTGCAACATGTGGCTTCAAACCGGCTCCATGCAAGGGCCGCCTTGTTACGAAGTTCGATATCATCTGCGGTCAGGGCCTTATAGAAAACTTCCAGTAACTGGTCGTGTGCAGTGTCCGAAAAAACACTTGCGAATTCATCAAAAGCTTCGGGAAAGAAGTTTCCCATGCCGGTCATAAACCAGTCAATTTCTTCTTTGCGCATCATGAAAATTCCACGGAGTGTCAAGGACTTGCATCGTTCGGGGAAAGCCTGGGCATAGGCCAGCGATAATGTGCTGCCCCACGATCCACCAAACACATGAAAAGTTTTAATATCAAGGGAATCAGAAAGAAAATTAATGTCAGAAATGAGCTTGTCGGTTGTGTTGTTTTCAAGGCTGCCAAAGGGGCGTGACTGGCCGCAGCCGCGCTGATCAAATTGGATAATTCTGTAATGTTCAGGGTCGAAAAAACGTCTTCCTGTCGGGGATGATCCGCCGCCAGGCCCACCATGAATGGTGATGACGGGTGAGCCAACAGGGTTACCGGATTCCTCCCAATAGATTTCGTGGTTTGAATCAACTTTTATATGGCCTGATCTATTGGGTTCAATTTTCGGATAGAGAATTTGATCAAGTGGCTGCAAGCTATTGGTTGTCATTCTATTATTTCCTTTATCAGGGCGGGGTGTTCAAGTGTTAATGATGGACCATTATAATATTCTACAAAGCCGCGCACTTCGATATTTTTACCTTGTAAACTTTCGAAATCATAACCTTTGAAGGCTTTGTTCTTTTTCTGGATGCGCACCGTGAAATCTGTTTTCCAGTCTTCGCCGAAATTCAAATATATATTTTCATAGCTTTCATAGGTATCAAGGACGCGACCAGTCACAATGTAGAATTGTTCGGTTTTTGTGATGCTATCGGCATTGGCTATGGGGGCGTTTTGCCAAGCGCACCCAAGCATATTCTTGCGTGCCTCGCGCTCCAGATCAAACAGCTCCGCAATCAGTTTTAAATCCTTATAATCAGTTGGATAAACATAAGCGTTTCCGTCATGCACTAAGGTTCTCAGAGCGTCATGACTTGTGATAACGGTCCCGCCAAAGCGGTTCGTTTCAAGATCTTCGGATTTTATTGCATCGATATCACATTTTTGCGGAATTAACAGGTGTTTGTATTCAAAAGAAAAGGATTCGGCGCGTGTGGCGGCACCGAATCCGATCATAAATACAATTGCGATTATAAAACGGCAGAACATGCCACGTTTATATCACGGTTATTTTAAAAAAGCGACAGTTGCTCCAGATTTGCATCCTTCAGACGACTGACCATTGTATCCTTGATTTTACCAAGGGCACGCTGTTCCAGCTGACGCACACGCTCCTTACTGATGCCAAGCTCCTGACCCAGCATTTCAAGGGTAACGTTTTCTTCGTCGTTCAAACGTCTTTCACGAATAATAATCTGTTCGCGCGGGTTTAGCTGTTCAATTGCATCCGACAGCCATTTTGAACGTGTTTGGCTGTTTCTAAGACCGACAACGATTTCTTCCGGATCTGGATCTTCTGATTCAAGGTAATCGATCCATTGGTTTTCCGTGTCGCCGGTAATGGTATTATTTAACGATTGGTCACCGCCCAACATACGCATTTCCATTTTGCGTACTTCCTTTTTCTTAACGCCCAATTCCTTGGCAATTTTATTAATGCCTTGCTCGCTGAGGTTATCACGCACAGCCTGACCTTCAATCTGGGCGCGTAAGCGTCTTAGATTAAAGAATAAAGATTTCTGTGCAGCGGTGGTACCTGTACGCACAATTGACCAGTTTCTAAGGACATAGTCCTGAATAGAGGCCCTGATCCACCACGTGGCATAGGTTGAAAACCTGTTTTCACGTTCGGGTTCAAACCTGTTGGCGGCTTCCATCAATCCGATGTTACCTTCCTGAATGAGGTCACCAAGTGGTAGGCCATAGTTTTTAAATTTACTAGCAATAGATACAACAAGACGTGTATACGAACGCACAAGCTCGTGCAATGCTCTCTCGTCTTTTTCCTCACGCCACAGGCGAGCCAATTCAAGCTCGTGATCTTTTTCAAGCAGTGGCTCATTCATAGAGGTGTTGATGTATTTCAAATTTGCTTTTTGCGTCTGAGCATCATCAATATGTGCCATTTTTACAATCCTCCCGTTACGATTTCCTGTTAACATTTATTAATACGCAAGAATCATACCAGCGCACTCGGAAATCTTTTCTTTTCATGATTACAAACGGGTGGATCGTATAAAAGTTCAGAAAGAATAAAGGCTGTTTATATCACCAGCGGGGGATAATTTAGCACATACAACCGGACGGTTTCTGGCGAAGTCGCCATTCAAGCTAAGGGTTGCGGGCGTTTGTAAAACCCCACGACCCAAGGGATCATACCCCCGTACAATATAATTAAAATTTTCGTAGCCATTTTCAATGGTTTCGAACTTATCGGCGGACCACCAAAAATTTTCGTCCTGCGCATGTAAGGGACGGTCAGGGTTCAGGCCACAATGCACAAATAAAAGATTGTTATTTTCAACCGATGTTGCCGCTGCGCGTTTCAGGCAGTTATAAAACAGGTTGTGCCCTGTGCGTTGACGCATATTTTCAGCAAGGCGTTTTGTCCAGCGTATCAAGGGAATAATCCCGCTGCGGCACGCGCTAAGGCCTTCTTCGCCTGTGCTACCGTAATGGTTGATTACGCCTTCCATACCGTTTTGTAGTAACCAGGTCAGAACATTTTGCGGCTGATTGGCGAATTGTAATTGCAGCAATTTCAGCCACAAATCTTCGCGTAATCCGCGCAGGCAAATAATGTCATCATGGGATGCAAGGTTTTCACAAACCAGAGCATTTGAAAACAAGATAATCGAGTCAATGACATCAGGATTGTCAGGCGTGTCCGGATTGCCAAGGTAATTGCCCAAATAGATGACTTTGTCACCGGGTTTGAATTCGCGCCAGATGTGTTCGTGAATTGCGTTTAGGCGTTGGACATGACCATCCGGAGATGAGACGGCCCAAATCGCATTATCAGCGCCAAGATTGGCAATATAAGGCATGTTTTGCATAGAAACTATGATTATTTAAAAAGGTGGGAAGCAAAGCGAACGCCTTACTTTCTTTAATCATAGCAAAGGTTTAGCGATTTTCCAAGCCTATTATCGAGGTTTTTGGCCTTTTTGTTTCTTTTCAGGTTTAGAAGGCACGTTGTCATTTTTAGGCGTAGGCTGTTTTTTCTTTGCGAAAATGTTAAAGCGTGACCAGAAACTTTTCATCTTCTTTTCTTGCACCTCGGCATCTACCAAAGCTTCAAGGTGAACGTTATAAATGCCTTCGAGTTTCTTGATGTGCAGGGGCTGCAGGCTTGATGAAAGCTCATAAATCTCTTGATTTTTACTTGAGACCTTCAACTCCTCATCGTCATTGGCATACTGAACGATAAAGGCGTAAAGCTTGCCCAGTTCGGTGCTGGTCTCGCAGCCGTTTAGCATTTCGGTCAATTTTACAAATGAGTCCGAGCTGATTTCATACTGCTGTTCAATATGATGACGAGCCAGCAAAACTTCGCAGAGCCTATCAATTTGTTCATCGTGCGTATCGATCATTTTATCAGCGATTTTAAGCAGTTTTTCGATGTTCGAGGCTTTGGCATTGGTCAGGCTCATATCTGGACAATCAGGGTGATCAGGGTCAACGGTGACGTTGAAACGATAAAGGTCATCGCCAAGCTCTTCACGTAAATCGTTCATAATGTCCTGCATCGTCATTTCGACTGAAACATTAAAGATTGAAGCGCCGCGGGCATTGCGTACCCAATCCAGCATTGACATCTGGTTTAATTGATCAGGCGTCAGATTAGGTTCCATGGCGCCAGTGCCCAAAGATGTCACAACGATACGTGATCCTTCCGTCGCCAGTTTCTTCGCTTGAGTATAGGCGCGGCGGGCAATGGTTGATGCGAACAGGCTACCATCTAAAAACGCATGACGTTCCTGTGCTGCAGGGTTGTTTTTGTTTGGGTGATTATAAATATATTTGGCAGGAAAGACGGTTGGTGCGGACGCGCTGGCGCGAATGGCATCTTTAAGCTTAAGGCTTTCCCATTTTTGCGTGAAGTCTTCGCGTTTACCTTTGTCTTTAAAATTGCTCATCCAGACAGGGCGGAATTTCTTCATGTCTGTTCCGGCAATCATGATGTAATTCAAACTGTCGCTCATGGTCAGATCACCCAGCTGTTCATCCAGAATTTTTTCAAATGCTGTAGGATCAAAAAAGCCGTTCATACCGGGGAGAAGGTGTCTTAACTGGCGATAACGATCAGGTGGAAAAACGGTTTCGCCATCCTTAACATAGAAATCCATTGTTTCTTTTGCGGTATAGCGGGGTTTTGTCGGGTCATCTTTTGAAGGGGCGGTCAAACAGCCGACGACGATTGAACCTGTAGAGGAGCCGACAATCAGATCATATAGCTCGGAAATGGGTTTGCCTGTGCGATCTTCTATTTCTTGCAACAGGCGGGCCGTCATAAGACCACGTATACCACCACCATCAATTGTCAGGACTGTGAAGATGCGCTGCGACATTAAAACTCCCATTTATAGATTTGCCATATGCTAGCAAATGGATGCTGCCTTGTCACTTAATTATTTAAAAATTTAGTAAAATTTAATTTATTTAAGGCAATATAGCATTGGGGAAATCGCTGTTCAGCCAATAGGGGGCCTTAGCCAAAGCATGAATTCGCCGTTTTTACAGACCCTGATGCGCTGTTTTACGCATCGTGCATTCTGGATCGTTCTGACGGCCGGAATACTAACGGTTGTTGCCTTAGGCTTTTTTCTGGAACAGTTTGAAAACCGCTTTTTGGCAACGGTCCAAATCAATCAGACGCGGCTGTTTATTCTGGCAACATTCTTTGTTTCGGCACTTTTAACGGCATACTTCATGATCAAGGCCGAACCCAGGCGGCTTTCAAACTTGTCCGGGCAATGGGTGGCACAGGGTAAAAAATACGAGGATTTCCAGTACAAGATACTGCTGAGCACGATCTCTGATATTGTTTTCGAATTGGATCAAAACGGCACGGTCGTTTTTATAAACGACAGATTTAACGACCTGACCAGAATTTCGCTGGACGATGTGATGGGGCATAACTTCTTTAATTTATTTCCCGAAGAGCAGCGCGAGAAAAACCGCGAGCGCTATCAAAAGCTGGTTAACGGCCAGTTGCGCCCGTACCGTGTTAAGACCTTTACCGAAATGTACGATGGGTCATCCCGCCAGATTGAGGTGGGCTTCCGAATGGTTAATCAGGATGAGAACGGTAAGTCACATGTTGTTGGAATTATTACAGATAAGCAGAATGTCGCAGCTGCCAAAAAGGCTGTCGTTGAGGCGGAACAAAAATATAAAGATATGTTTGATAATGCGGTCAGTGGTATTTATCAGTCGACGCCTGATGGTAAATTTATAAATGTGAATCCGGCATTGGCACAGATTTTGGGATACAGAAGTGTCGAGGATGTAACAAAGTCCGTTCACAGCATTGCAACCCAGATCTACGTTCGTCCGGAAGAGCGCGCCATCTTTAAAAACCGTATTGATCATGATGGCAAGGTGATTGGTTTTGAAACCCAGATGTATCGCAAAGACGGCAGTAAGATTTGGGTGGTTGAAAACGCACGTGCCGTGATGGGCGATGACGGATATTTGAAATACTATGAAGGTAGCCTTTGGGATGTAACCGAGCGCCGCGAAGGGGAAAGCGCATTGAAAGATGCCAAACTGGCGGCCGAGATGAGCGCGCGCACTAAAACAGAATTTTTGGCTAACATGAGCCATGAGCTGAGAACGCCTTTGAATGCTATTATCGGTTTTTCCGAGATTATTAAAGATGAAATCATGGGGCCGTTACAGGTGCCTGCATACAAGGAATATGCACAAGATATCTACAGCAGCGGTAATAACCTTTTAAAGATCATCAGTGAAATTCTGGAAGTCTCCAAAATCGAAGCCGGGAACAGACCGCTGAACGAGGGGCCTGTTAGAATGTCGCGTGCCATTGCCGCCTGTCTGGTGATTTTGAAAGGCAAGGTGGAGGATTCCAAATTGACTGTGGATATGGACCTGCATGATGATCTACCCGAATTGATCGGGGAAGAGCTTGTAATAAAGCAGATGCTGTTAAATCTTGTCGGAAATGCCATCAAATTTACGCAGCCGGGCGGTCAAATCACAATTCGTGCCCGTATGGAAGACTATACAAGCCGCATGCTACTGGAAGTCATTGATACGGGCATCGGTATGACTCCTGAAGATCTTGAAAAGGCGACACAGCCCTTCTGGCAGGCAAACTCGGATCTGGCGCGTGATACATCGGGTACGGGGTTGGGATTAACACTTGTACAATCGCTTGCAAAGATGCATGGCGCGGTTCTGGAATTGGAAAGCGTTAAAGGGCAGGGTACGACGGCCAGGGTTATCTTCCCGAAAGAGCGTATTTTGAGGCCTGCATCTTCCAAGCCAAGTACTCTTCAGGTGGAAAACTCCTGATCTAAAACTGTTTTTACGATTTCGTATGAAAAGCCGGCGCGCGCCATCGCGGCCATGTCTTTTTCGAAACGATCAGGGTTCGGTGGTTGGCGGTAGGGGCCGAAACGCCTTTTTCGCGCGTATGTTCTTGCGGCTTCAAGTTCACTTTCTTTATTATTGATATCCATATCCTGATTATATTTGGATATCGCGTCATTGATCTGATCAGGGCTGAGGCCTTTTTGAACCAGCTTTGACTGTATCATGCGCGAAGAATTCCCGCGGCCACGCAGGGATCGCACCTTGTGAAAACAATAAACATCGTCATTCAGAATTTTTAATTTTTGAAATTTTTCAATCACCTGTTCCAACAGGGGATAGAATTCTTCAGGGTCTTGTTCATGAAAATCGGCGGAGCGTTTGATTTTACGTCGCATAACGCGGCGGAAATTTTCGGTTGAGCTGCCATAACGCTCAAGGTAATAGCTGCCCGAGTTTTCCAGATAGCTTTGGGTAATCTTTCTGGGCTTGCGGCGTTTTCTTTTCGTGAAATTTTGCTCCATAGTCTCTTAACATTGTGGTGGAAATCGCGTAATGTCAACGTTGAAAAGGAAAATACAATGAACGACTATTCCGCACATATCAAAGATTTGAAGCTCGAGCCCCGTACAATCGGCTTTTTTAACTGGATCGGGTTTAAAACCTTGCTGACTAAAGAAGTTGCACGTTTTATGAAGGTCTATTCACAAACGATTGTCGCACCTGTGATCACAACCATTTTATATTACCTGGTTTTCAATCTGGCCTTTGGTGAAATGCGCCGTTCCGTCGGTGAAATTGAATATATGCTGTTTTTGATGCCGGGCCTGATTATGATGGCAATGGCCCAGAATGCCTTTATGAATACATCATCTGCATTCATGATCAGTAAATATGATGGCAGTATTATCGATTTGATGATGCCGCCATTATCAAATTTTGAAATTGTCAGCGCCAAGGTTCTGGGGGGGATTGCACGCGGTCTGGTCGTCGGTTTCGTATCCGTTATAACCTTTATGGCTTTGTCTGATATGGGCGTTCATAACTTGTTCTATGTCATGTTTCATGCCATTGCCGGCAGCATGATGTTATCAACGATGGGCTTTATGACCGGTATTTGGGCCGAGAAATTTGACCATACAGCAGCGGTTACGAATTTTCTGGTAACCCCGATGACGTTCTTGTCCGGTACGTTCTATTCAATTGATCAATTATCAGATAAATGGCAGCCTTTGGTTCTTTATAACCCGTTCTTTTATATGATTGATGGTTTTCGTTACGGATTTACCGGTTATGTTGACAGCGATCTGATGGTGGGGCTGGTGACGATGGCCGTATTGAATATTATTTTGTTCTACATAGCTTATAAAATGTTGAAAAGCGGTTATAAAATAAAATCATGAATATACGCATTGATAAAAACGGCAAGCCCAAGACAGGGCCGATAGGCGATAATCTTGTTCAGCCATTCAGGCTGGAAAAGACGAATATCCGTGGGCGCGTTGTACGTCTGGGTAGCGTCTTGCAGGATATTATCAGCCGGCATAACTATCCCGCACCGGTATCATTTATGGTTGCCGAGGCTGTAACCCTCTGCGTTTTATTATCGGCAATGCTGAAATATGACGGGATTTTTACCCTGCAGGTTAAGGGAAGCGGACCAATCAAGGCCATCGTGGCGGACGCCACAACGGATGGCAAGATACGCGCTTATGCCAGCTTCGACGAGCAAGGTGTGAAAAAGCTCGCCAAACGCAAGCAGGATAAAGAGCACAGTTTCTTTTATTTGTTGGGTGACGGTTATGTGTCATTTACCGTTGATCAGGACCGCGACGATATTGAAAGATATCAGGGGATCGTCGAATTGCAGGGCGAAAGCCTGATGGATAGTGTGCGTTATTATTTCGCGCAGTCAGAACAGATTCAAACCGATTTTATATTGCAAACCCATCCACAGGACAGCCAGTGGCGTACGGGCGCGATTATGATTCAGCATATGCCCAATGATAAAAAGGGAGAAATTGCCGAAGACCTTAGTGAAGAGGACTGGAACAGGTCATCTTTACTGATGCACACCTGCAAAGAACATGAATTGTTATCCCCTAATCTGAGTGCGCAAGACCTACTGTTCAGATTGTTTCATGAGGAAGGGGTCAGGGTCTACCCGACATTTCCATTGCATCATGTTTGCAGGTGTTCGCGCGAACGTGTTGAAAATATTATAAGAACGCTGCCGGATGACGAGGTTCAGGATATACTGAAAGAGCAAGGTAAAATCGAAGTGAACTGCGAGTTTTGTAGCCGTAATTACAGCTTTGAAAAAGAAGATATCGAAAAACTATAAAAGAGCATTATCATGAAGTACATCTTTAGCATTCTGGCCATGTTCATGTTAATCGGTTGCGTCCAAACACCGCCCGCAGGTCATGCTGCGGTGAATAACTTTTCGCACATACAGCCTGTGAATCTGAATGTGGCATCAATAGACGTGCAGGATCAATATATCCCTCCTATGAAAGCTCCGAATATCGAACATATGATGGTTAACCCGCCTTATCATGCGGCTTATAATCTTGCGAAAAGATCTTTTAATGCTGTTGGTGCGAATGACGAACTTAAAATTATTATTCATGAGGCAAAAATTGTTCAAAGCTCGGATAATGCATCTGCAGCCACTTTCTGGAGCGGCGGACGAACATATTTATACAAAGGCTTTATGCGCGCTGATGTTGTCTTGAACCAGTCCGTGCCACCCTATAGCCAGTTGGGTAAGGGGGAAGTTAAAGTTAATCGTGTTTTAAAATTGCCAGAAAACACGTCTTTGACCCAACGTGAAATTGCGATGAATAAAATGGTCGAAGAAATGATGAACGATTTTCATTCCGGTCTGATAGATGTGGTGCAAAACAAGTTTAATATTGTTGCGCCTTAATTGCGCCAGAACCGCGGGCTTAGCATGACAAGGAATGTAAATAATTCCAGGCGTCCCAAAAACATACCGAAACACATAATCCATTTTGCGCTGTCAGGCAGGGTGCTGAAATTGCCTGCTGGGCCAACGATATCACCCAATCCCGGTCCGACGTTTGCAATCGATGTCAGGGCAGATGACATGGCTGTTATAAAGTCGAGCCCGCAAAGCTGCAAAGCAACAGCCAATATCGAGAAAATCACAGCAAAGATAAAAAAGAAACTCATCACGGCGATTGGAACGTCACGTGGAATTTGTCGCCCGTTGTAATAGGCAGGAAAAATACCATGGGGGTGAATCATTTTAAGTGTCTGGGCTTTGGCAACGGCATATAAAACCTGAAAGCGGAATATTTTGATACCACCCGTTGTCGATCCGGCGCAGCCGCCGATACAAGACGCAAAGAACATCATACCCACAATAAATCCGCCCCATAGCGTAAAGTCGGTTGTGGCGTATCCGGTTCCCGTGACAATCGATGTTACATTAAACAGGCTGTAACGTAGGGCTTCGAAAAATTCATACTGGCTGGTAAAGGTCAGATATGTAACCGCCGCCAGGGAAAGGCCGGTTATGATTGCAATAAACCAGATGACCTGACTGTCGTATAAAAAATTGCCATAGTTGCCGCGTACGACATGTAAATAAAGGACAAAGGGTAGGGACCCGATCCACATGAAAGCAATGCAGATGTAATCAATCAGGGCACTGTCGAAATGACCGATGGAAGCGTTATATGTTGAATAGCCGCCGGTTGCAATTGTGGTCAATGCGTGGGCAAAAGCATCGAAACCTGTCATTCCGGCAAGGTGATAAAAAAGTGCACATACCAGGGTAAAGGCGAAATACAAAATACCGATGTAGGTTGCAATTTTTGCAGCGCTGGGCAGAACCTTTTCAACATCGAAAGATTCGGCTTTAAACAGTTGCATACCACCAACATGAAGCAATGGCAAAACAGACAGCGCCATAACCATGATCCCGACGCCCCCCAGCCATTGCAAAATGGCACGCCAGAATAATATTCCGGGGGGCAGCACTTCGATATCCGCCAGAATTGTAGATCCTGTCGTTGTAATGCCGGATACGCTTTCAAAGAAAGAGTCCGTGTAACTCATCCCAAGGTCAGAGAAGTAAAATGGCAATGCCCCAAAGATACCGATTGTAATCCAGCTGAGATTTGTCAGCAGAAAGGCTTGCTTAAGGCTGAGGGTCATATGCGCCTGACGTGAACTGAGCACCAAGGCAAGGCCAAAGAAACCTGTTACGCACTGCGAGCCTGCAAAAACTTTCCAGTCGTTATTACCTGCTGTCCAGTCGATCATAACGGGAATAACCATGGCAGCTGACAAAATCAGCAATAAAATTCCGATCGTGAAAAATATGGGACGATACGACAAGGTAAGGGGCCTGTGTAATTTAATGAAAACCGTAAAACGGCAATTTAACTATACAAAAGAAAGCCGGCCAAATCAATTTGATTGGCCGGCTTATCTAAATTATCCGAAATAGTTTTATTCCAGAGATATCTGCGTGCGGCGGTTAGCCGGCTCGCGGACATCATCTGCTGTATCAACCAGCAGCTCTGATTCTCCCATCGCCTGAATAACAATCATGTCAGCGTTAATTCCGCGATTAACCAGTGCTGTTTTTACAGCCTGCGCGCGACGCATAGACAGTTTTTCGTTATAAGCAACCGGACCGGATGTATCCGTGTGACCTGTCACAACAATCCGTTGAATATCATTGCGATTTTGTATCTCTGAAACTGTCGCATCAATAACATCGTTTGCACCGCTTGTCAGGTTCGATTTATCCCAATCAAAGAAGACTACGAACAGTGCTTCTTCAACGGCAACCGGCTCAGGCGCGGCAATCGGCTCGATCGGGGCCGGGAAAGCCGGCTCGACAACCGGGGCAGGTGGTTTAACCATAGACTGCAGATCGTTCAACAGGGCATAGAATTCTTGTTCGCAACGTAGATCGTCAGCATTCCAGTTTTCTTCCTGTGTTTCCACCCAGCAATCAAAGCGGGCCTGTGCAGCAGCAGATTTATCTGCAGCAATTTCGCGGGCACCGTTTTCAAGTACTGTAACCAGCATTTCGCGGGCTTCACCAAGTTCGACGTAATGACCTTCGCTCAGGTTCCAGTCTTCTGTCGGCTCTGGCATTACAACTTCGCCTTCAGCAGCAGCCATGCCTTTACGTGCAAAATGGATACCATCCACAAAGTCTTTTTCGCCGTAATATTCTTGGTTTGAGAACGTGCGATATTCAGCAGCCAAATACTGGGTAAATGGTGTCCCTGTTGCGGCTGTGGAATTCAAACGTTCAATTTCTGTGTTTGTTTGGGCTGCGGTACATGCGGCTAGGCCCAATGCAGCAACGGCAATAATTACATTTTTAAAAGATTTCATGTTCTGATGTCTCCAATCACAATTCTTTCACTCATTGCACTGTATCGTCTTTAACCTTGAAAAACAAAATATTTTTTATATATACGAAAAAAATTATCAAAAATTCCTTGCATTATGATTCTTTTTTAATTATGACTAAGCGTAAGCCTAATAGAAATTTAGGGTTTTGTGTTCTACATCCCGCGTTCAGGGATAAAATTACGCAGACATTGATAACAAGAAAAATAACAGTCGAAGATAACGAAAGGATTCCCCTATGACAGATATGACCGGAAAAAAAGTGATGTTGCTTGTAGCAAATGGTTTTGCACAAATGGATTTTATTACATTGCAACGTGAAATGAACAGCCTGAAGGCCGATATGACCGTTGTGAGCAGCGAAAAAAATCTGGTCAACGGTTTCAATGGGGCAGAATGGGGACTGACATTCCCGGTTGATCAGCAGATTGACACTGTTTTGGGTTCTGATTTTGATGCGATTATCATTGTTGGCGGACCACAGTCTGTAAAACGTTTACAGGATAATGCACATTCTGCACGTATCCTTGAAGCTTTTGCAGAAGCAGACAAGCCGGTTATTTTGCTGAACGAAGCAAAAGCGTTTGATGTTGCAGGTTCAAGCCGTGTTCTTGAAATCGACGGCGAAGTTACTGACGAAATCGTTGTCGATGTTGTATCACACATTGGTGGTACCGAAGAATTGGCGAAAGCCGCATAATAAACATACGGGCGTAGAAAAAACATGCGTGCGGAAATTCAAACAGCAGCGGAAGAAATCAATCAAGGATTGTCTCTGCTGAGGAGGCATCTTTGACTGGGATGTCGCCGTCAAGAATCTTGAAGAATTAAATGCGCTGGCCGAAGATCCGACCCTTTGGGACGATCCGGAACGCGCACAGAAGATCATGCAAGACCGCACGCGCCTTGAAACGCGTATCAATAATGTGAAATCAATAGAACAAACCCTTTCAGACCAGCTTGAGATGATCGAGCTGGCCGAGATGGAAGATGACAAGGCTTTGATATCCGAAGCCGAGAATATTGTTTTTGCCCTTCAGGAAAAAGTTGAAAAGCAGCAGTTAGAGAGCTTGCTGTCGGGAGAAGTTGATCCCAACGACGCTTATCTCGAAGTGAACTCGGGTGCTGGCGGAACCGAGGCTTGCGATTGGGCGGGTATGATGCTGCGCATGTATCTGCGCTGGGCTGATCAGCGCGGGTTTAAAACTGAAATCCTTGAAATGAGTGACGGGGAAGAGGCCGGTATTAAATCGGCCACGGTCGAGATCAAAGGCGAGAACGCTTACGGTTGGCTTAAGACTGAAAACGGTGTTCACCGTCTGGTGCGTATATCACCGTTTGATTCGAATGCCAGACGTCATACAAGCTTTGCATCAGTTGCCGTATCACCCGTTGTGGATGATTCGATTGAAATCGAAATCGAAGATAAAGATATTCGGGTTGATACTTATCGGGCAAGTGGCAAGGGCGGGCAGCATGTTAACAAGACCGACAGTGCTGTACGATTGACCCATATTCCCACAGGGGTCGTTGCCGCATGTCAAAGCGGTCGATCCCAGCATCAGAATAAAGATACGGCGATGAAGATGCTAAAAGCGCGCCTGTACGAACGCGAATTGCAAAAGCAGATGGAAGAAAAAGCCGCTGCCCAGGGTGAGAAAACAGAAATCGGCTGGGGACATCAGATTCGATCGTATGTTTTACACCCATACCAAATGGTCAAGGATTTGCGTACGCAGGCCGAGACCTCACAATCGCAGGCCGTTCTGGATGGCGATCTTGATATGTTCCTTGAAAAGGCTTTAGCAGCCCAGCTTGGCAAATAAAATTTTCGCCTTATAGTTAAATCAGCGATTTAACGATAGAGGGCGAAATGTCAAAACTACTCAAAGATAAAGCATATATAAATGGTACATGGGTTGCCGCAGACAGTGGCAAAACATTCGATGTGACCAATCCTGCGACAGAAAAGACAATCGGCAATCTTCCCGATCTGGGGGAGGCCGAAACTGAACGAGCGGTAGATGCGGCGCACAAAGCATTTCCAGAGTGGTCCGGCATGCTGGCGGTTGATCGTCAAAAGGTCCTTGAGAAATGGTATGATTTGATTGTCGAACATGTCGATGACCTCGTTGAAATTCTGACAATGGAGCAGGGAAAGCCCCATAAAGAAGCCAAGGGCGAAATACTTAATGGTGCAGGCTTTATCAAATGGTATGCGGAAGAAGGACGACGTATATACGGCGATAACATACCATCGAATGCTGATAACCAGCGCATCGTTGTGATCAAGCAGCCTGTTGGTGTTGCTGCCATGATTACACCTTGGAATTTTCCATCATCCATGATCACCCGCAAGGCAGCCGCGGCGCTGGGCGCAGGATGTACTGTCGTCATTAAACCAGCCGAAGCGACGCCTTATTCCGCTTTGGCACTTGCGCATTTAGCTGACCAAGCCGGTTTTCCCAAAGGGGTTTTCAATATTGTCACAGGTGATGCCAAAACAATCGGCGAGGTTTTGACATCACACCCCAAGGTTAAAAAGTTCAGCTTCACGGGATCGACTGCAGTCGGAAAGAAGCTGATGGCGCAATGCGCAGATAGTGTAAAGAAAGTATCTTTGGAACTGGGTGGTAATGCGCCCTTTGTTATATTCGAAGATGCGGATATGGATAAGGCCGTTGATGGGGCAATTACATCCAAATTCAGGAATGCGGGACAGACCTGCATCTGTGCAAACCGCATATTTGTCCACGAAAATATCTATGATGATTTTTTAAATCGCTTTGTGGAAAAAACCAAAGCTCTGAAACTGGGGCATGGCGACGATGATAAAACCGACATCGGTCCCATGATTAATCGTGACGGCGTGGAAAAAGCGTATGAATTGTTAAAAGATGCCATAGATAATGGGGCAGAGCTGCATTGCGGAGGTGAAATGCGTGATGATCTTGGCCCGCGTTTTTTAGAGCCGGCTGTCATTACCGATGTAAAGCCTTCCATGCGTATCTTCAAAGAGGAGATTTTCGGACCTGTCGCAGCGCTTTACAAGTTTTCGTCTACAGATGAAGTTGTGAAAATGGCTAATGACACACAATACGGTCTTGCCGCTTATATCTACACCAACGATTTAAAGCGGGCCTGGGAAGTCCCTGAAGCTTTGGATTACGGTATGGTCGGCGTGAATTCCAGCCTGCTATCATTACCTCAAGCCCCGTTTGGCGGTGTAAAACAATCCGGCTTCGGTCGTGAAGGGGCAAAATACGGCCTTGATGATTACATTCAGATAAAATATATGTCCGTACAATTTTAGAAAAACTTTGAAAATTCATCGACTTGCCCTAGACTTACAAAAAGGGTTTATTTGGTCTTTGGATATAAGGTTTGGAACAAGCGACAGAAAATAAAGCTGCCGGCAATGAAAACGGCAGTGCCAGCCAGTCGGATGCGTCTGATGGGGTAAAAGTCGCTGTCGGTCCCGATAAGCGCTATATCATAGATTTCAGCAAAGAAATTAAAACGCTGGAGCATGGTTTAACTGAGGTTGTCCATGTCTATGATCAGGAAGAAGACCGTAATCTCGCGGCCTATTTATGTGCTCGCCGTTCATTGCCAAGGCTATCGGATATTCTGACATACAAGTATGTAGGCCATCCAAACTTACTTTACTATGTTGCGTCATACCCGGTTATTGATCCTGAGACGCAAAAAGAATATGTCGCGCTGATTTTCACCAATCCCGATCTGACACCTTTGATCGAGCATTTGAAAGACGACATTCCAAAGTTTAAGCCAGAAGATATTAAAAACCGTATTCTGTTTCCAATCCTTGATGCGTTACATCTTTTTAACAAGGGGGATATGGCGCATGGGGCAATCAATCTCCGTAATATTTATATAAAAGGCGAAGGAGATGACTACGAGGTTGTTCTAGGCGAATGTCTTTCAGCGGCTTTGTCCATGGAAAACCCTATATTATACGAGACTGTTGATAATGCTTTGGCGGACCCATCTGGGCGCGGCGTTGCGACGGTGAAAAATGATTTATATTCGCTGGGAATATGTATTGCGATGCTGGTTTGGCAGGTAAACCCGCTTCAGGAGCTAAGCGATACTGAAATTATTCAGCGTAAGGTCGAAAAAGGGTCCTTTGGTCTATTGTCGACACGTCAAAAAGCCTCCAGCGAGTTAATTGAATTTTTACGAGGTGTTTTAAACGATGATGCTTCGCAACGCTGGGATTACGATGATGTCAGCAAATGGATGGAAGGCCAGCGCCTGAGTCCGAAGCAGCCGCCCGCCCAACTTAAAGCACAAAGGCCCTTTGTGTTCAGGGACAAAAAATATTCCTATATGCGCTCGCTGATTTATGTTTTGGGACGCGAGGGTGGGGATACCGCCTATACGGTTTTAAGTTCACCCGAGTTTTTAAAGTGGTTTACACGCAACTTTTCTGACAAAAACATTCTGGCGAATGTGGAAAGTATTCTGGAGCGTACGAAAACGGCCCCGAAAAGCGGTTCCTTTAAAGATAGATATACAGCTGAAATGATTATGGCCCTGGATCCGCATGGCCCAATAAGGTTTAAAAACCTGTCAGTCCATGCCCGTGGCTTTGGAACGTCATTGGCGGCATCGTTTGCCCGCGAGGATAATATTCAGGTTTATCCGCAGCTTTTGGATTATCAGCTCTATGCCGTCTGGTTGAGTATGCAGTTTAATGTTCCGGCCTATGCCGCGCAGCTTTCCAGTGACTTCGAGCGCTATAAACAATTTGTGAAACAAAAAACGCCGGGTTTGGGAATTGAGCGCGTTTTATATATGGCTTGCCCTGATGCGCCGTGCCTCAGCCCGCAATTTGCGAAAGATTTCGTATATGATGCAAGGCACTTGTTGAGTGTCATGAACCGCCACGCCCGCAGTGGCACGTTGAATGACCCGTTGTTTGACCGGCACATTATTACGTATTTATCAGTACGCGAAGCTAAGATGATTGAACCGCATATGAGTCTTGTGGGATCGAATGATAAAGCTTCCCACCTTTTAGGTGTCATTAAAACGCTGGCCGCAATACAGAAGAAAGAAAGACCGGGGCCGATGATCGCGATCACGGATCATTTAATTGACAAGTGCGAGCCCGTTCTGAAGCAAATTTATAACACCAACTTGCGTCATGCTGTTAAAAAGAAAGTTCTTGAGCAAAAGGGCAAGGGAGATCTGACAGCCTTGATTTCCGCTTTAAATGACGAGAAAATGTTAAGTCAGGATGTGCGGGGCTTTCGTGCAGCGAAAAAGGAATATCAATTGCTTGAACTCCGCAAAGAGTCTATTGCAGGCACTTCCGAGCGTAAAAGAAAACTGGGTATGTATCGAGGCAAACAGGTGGCGATGATTGTTTCCGCAACTTTAGCTTCGGTTGGCGTTTTGATTAATATTATTAAATTTTTTACGGGATAGATGGCAAAGAAAGAAAAAAAGCAACCGACGGATACTGTGGCTGCGCCTAAAAAGCGTAGCTTGATATCTGTTATTGCAGGGCCGATGTTGCTGGCGCTGGTCTTTATGCCAACAACGCTACTGCTTTTTGTTATGATGCTACCGACAGCTATTGTCGGGATTGTGGACAAGGATCAGCCGCGGGCTTTGACTGTTACGATAGGCGCGACAAATCTTGCCGGGGCTGTTTCCATCTGGTTTGAATTGTTGCGCAGGGGGCATACAATTCAAGCGGCGCAGGACCTTTCCACAAATATTGATTCACTGATTACGGCATATGGGGCTGCGATGGTCGGCTTAATGGTTTATGCTATCGTCGTGCCTACGGTTGCCAAGATTACCAGTCACGCGGCCGAGTACGAGAAAAATAAAATTCAAAAGCAACAGAATAAAATGCTTGAAACCTGGGGTCCGGATGTTTTGCCGGATGATAATACAGGCCCTAAAAATAATTGACATAACGCATGTGTTTTAGTATAGTTTTTCTGTTTAATCAGGAAAACCACATGTCCGAGTCCGCTGAAAACAATGATGAGGTTCGTCTACCTTTGAAGAAAGGGCGTATTTTGCATTCAAGCAGGCGTCAAAGTATCATCTTTTCCAAAATGGTCAATGATGCCTTCGGGGGAAAAAGACGTGACGTGCGACTTTTTCTGGATCAAGTAGGCTGTCGTTACGCTGGAGAAGAAGGCATATCTGTTCTGGAGTTACCAAATGGCGAAAAACTTTATGTTGATTTAACGCTGAATAGGCTTGAAGAAAAGCTTACAAAATTAGACGATGAAATTGATTTAAGCGATGTAACTCAAAATGTCATAGAGAAATGGCAAAGACAGCAAAGAAAACTGAATAGAGTGTTTAATGCGGAGGCGGCAATAAAAGCTCTCCCTGGCGATGACATGATCATAGTTTTATATGGTGATACAGCTGATGACTTCAGCTTTAAAAAGGTTCCTTTGGTTATTTTACGAAGTGAATTAGAGAAGCTTTTTAAAGATTTCATATCTTTAACGGATTGGAAAAACTATCGCAGCGATTGGGGAATGGGCAATCTAGCATACGGACCTTATGTAGAAATAACGAAAAAGAGATTTGAGGAAGCGCTTGCCTCTGCTCGTGCTGAAGATAAAAGAGTTTTAGATTTGAGGCAGGAGACAAAAGGGAGCTTAAATACGCTACATGATTTTGATTTTAAAACAACTGAGCAATCTAAATGGTTGCTCGATTTCAAGCGAAATCCATAAAATTTTACACAAATTTTCTTAAAGTACAGATCAAATATAATTATTTTTTTATTCGGATTGTTTTAAAATTTTACTTTAAAAAATCGTCAAAAATACTTCGTTTTAATACCTTATTAATCTTCTTTCGATATTCTGAAGATATTGGGGTGTGGTTCTGTGGTGTCCAAAAAACCAGAACCGTTGGGATTAAAATCAAAATTGAAAAAAAGGAAGTTTACATGAACATTTTATTTGCAAAATATCACGCTTGGAAATCAGAAACAGACGGTGCAACGGCGATTGAATACGGTCTTATTGCAGCCGGTATTGCGGTCGGAATTAGTGCCGTGGTCTTTACATTCGGTGACCAGCTGGAAGCCTTGTTCCAAGATGCAGGCACAAAAATCGAGAACGCCGGTTAAAGCGTAACATTCGTATAATGTTGGGAGTTGGAGTGTCAGTTCGTCTATAGCCCTCATCTCTGTAACTTGACATGCTCACAACATCGAAACGACACCCGTCTTTATGGCGGGTGTCATTTTTTTGCTTTACTTCCATAGTTTTTGTCTTAGCATTAAAACTAGTGAATTCAAAACACATGGATTTGCTGCAATCAATATTAAGAAGGGAGTATAAAAATGCTTAAATTGATTTCAACTGTTCAGGCTTACATGAAAAGTGAAGAAGGTGCGACAGCTATTGAATATGGTCTGATCGCTGCTGGGATTGCTGTTGGTATCAGCGCAATCGTTTTCACATTCGGTGACCAGCTGGAAGCTCTGTTCCAGGATGCAGGAACAAAGATCGAAAATGCTGGTTAATAGAATACGCATTTGATAAAGGGTCTGCAGTTTATTGCTGCAGACCTTTTGTTTTTTTTCGCAATGGGGGTTGTGTGGGTAGTGTCATTTTTATTTTTATCAGCGCGCTTGTCTTAATGGCGGCGATTACTGATATCAAATCTTTAAGTATACCAAATATCATACCGATTTTTATTTTGGCGGCGTTTGCCTTTACGGTTGTTTTTGATCCGACGTATTTTGTAAACCTTGAAAATAGTCTGATTTCTGCAGCAACAATTTTTGTAATTACATTTGTTATGTTTGCGGCCGGGATATTGGGGGCGGGGGATTCAAAGCTTTTGGCTGTGCTGGGGCTGTGGATTCCGGTTTCGACCATATGGGGGTTTGTTTTAATCATGTCGGTGGTGGGTGCTATGCTGGGTGTAGTTGCCATTTTTATCAGAAAACAAGAGTTTTTGAGTCATCGCTTTTCCGAAGTGAGCTGGTTTGGGCAGCTGCAGCAGGGGCGTAGCGCTGTTCCATATGCGGTTGCCATCGCGTCTGCGTTTTTCGCCGTGGCTTTTCCATGGTAGGTGGTTTTGAAATCCCAAAAAATAGAACTATTTTATTTTTTATTAGATTTCTAGATTAAAAAAGGGCAGAATAAAAAGGTAAGGGGTTCACCCTTAGGGGAATATCATGAATAAAAACGTTATTATTATTTTGGTCGGCGCGATCTTGACAGCGCTTGTTGTTGCTTTCAGTGTTCAAAGCATGCTTTCTTCCGATGGTTCGGATAATGGCCCGAATGTTGATCTTGTGGAAATCCTTGTCGCCTCGGAAAAGCTGACGCAGGGGGAAGTCATCAGTGAAAGCAAAGTACGTTGGCAGCAATGGCCGAAATCGGCTTTGATTAACGGTGTTTATCAGAAAACGGATGAAACTGTATTGGCGGAAATGTCTTTGATAGACAAGCCTGTCAGACGTTCGGTCGAAATGGGCGAGCCTATTTTATCTTCGGTTGTGCTGCTTCAGTCACAGGGTAATTTCCTTGCGGCAAATTTGCAGCCGGGCATGCTGGCCTATAGTATACCGGTTTCTGCGGCGTCTTCAGTTGGCGGTTTTGCCCGTCCCGGGGATCACGTGGATGTGATCCTGACATACGATGTGCGTGTGGATAGTAAACAAATGGAAGAAGCTAGCGCGCTTGTAAAGAAATACGCCAGTGAAACAATACTGAAAGGTATTCGTGTTATGGCTGTCGACCAGACGGCAAAAGAAGACGAGCGCGAAGCAAAGATCGGTAAGGTTGTGACATTGGAAGTCACGCCAGATGGTGCTGAAGTGTTGGCGCTTGCTCTGGAAATGGGCGATATCAGTTTGGCGTTGCGTCATCTTGGCGATATCAGAGATAGCGAAGAGCAATCGGTCGATAGTGTGCCGACGACGGACGTTAGAATTAGTAAAACCCTTCAAACCCTAAGAGGTCTTTCAACGGCTGTTGATATGGCCCAGCAGGATATTGAAGGTGCAGCGACACAAAGTGGTGATTTAGAACCGCGAATGGGAACAAGAGCTGTTATTCGTGTTTATCAGGGCGGCCGCTCTGATACGATTACTGTCCCTTACGGTCAGTAATTTTTAAACTTTTACATTGCGAGGTCTTTGCAAATGGACTCTATGAAGAAATATGTGTTGGACGCAAACCCACTGCTTATCATGTGGTTTTTTGTCATGCTGGTGTTTGCGTGTATAACGCTTTCATCTGCTTATGCGCAGTCAGCTTCTACATATAAAAAACTTGTCTATTTGACATCGGGCAAGGCTGAAACTGTCGAATTGCCGATGCCGATCTCCGATCTTTTGGTTGCCAGCCCGCAGATTGCTGATGTGGGTGTTTTGCGTACGAACCGTCTTTATATTGTCGGACGTAACGTTGGGGATACCAACGTTTTGGCTTTTGATGAAAGCGGTAATGTGTTGGCGGAAGTCTCCGTACATGTGCGTATTGATGATCGCACCATTACAGATACTATCAGCAAGTTTTTCCCTGAGGAAGACATCCAGATCAAGACGGTTGGAGACAATATTGTTTTGACGGGTCGTGTCAGCACGCCTGCGGTTGCAAATCAGGTGCGCGATCTTGCCAGCCGTTTCCGTATCGATGACGAACAAGAGATTGTGGATTTAATGACCGTTGCCGGTGAGCAGCAGGTTATGTTGAAGGTCAAGATTATCGAGGCAAACCGCTCGCTTTTAAGAGAATTGGGTTTGACGGCTAACTTGTCATCTGATACAGGTGCGGCTATTGGTAATAACGGTGTCGCCTTAGCGTCCAACTTGGGGCTGGGGCTGACGGCCGCGCAGCCATTTTCAGTGGGGACATTGTTCTTGACGGATAGCGGCATCGGCCAGCTTAATGTGAATTTTCAGGCGCTGGAGCGCGACGGACTTATTAATACGTTGGCTGAGCCTAATCTTACGGCTATTTCTGGCGAAAGCGCAGGCTTCCTTGCAGGTGGTGAATTCCCTGTTCCTGTAGCTGCCGACGAGTATAACAGGATCACTGTTGAATTTAAGAAGTTCGGTGTGTCCCTTGATTTTCGTCCGCTCGTATTATCAAAACAGCGTATTAGCCTTCAGTTGGAGACAGAAGTCTCGGCTCTTGATCCGCAAAGTAACGTTACTTTAGGCGATGGAATTAATATTCCAGGTCTGACAGTGCGTAGGGCTCGTACCACCGTAGAAATGTCGAGCGGTAGCAGCCTGATGATAGCGGGGCTGTTAAAGTCAGACACAACAAATGCCCTGAATGGTTTGCCAGGCGTCAGCAGCATCCCGGTCTTGGGGGATCTGTTTGAATCAAAATCTTTTGCCCGTGACGAGACTGAATTGGTGATTTTGGTAACACCATATCTGGTGCAGACATTTGCAGAACCAGATGCTGATACGGTAGAGGCAGACGCAGCTGTGCAGCGCCCATTGGACAAGCGCCTGTTTGCGACACTCAGCCGCGTGTACGGAGATAATGTTCCGGAGGAAGTCAAAAATGGACCGGAATTCGGATATATCATTGAATAAAAAGGCAGGTTTTAAATGAAAATTAAGCAGTCAGGCAATATCATTATAGTCTTGGGTATTGTTTTGGGTCTTGGGGCCTGCACGATGACAACGCCTTCACAGTATGAAGTCGATAGACTGTCTATTCAGGAAGGGTACATGACCAGTACAATTGTACGCGATCAGATTAATAACGCCTATTGGGGCAAGATCGCTGATGATTATATGCGTAATTCCAGCGGACCTGTAAATATTTACGTTTCGTACCCTGCGGGTGTTGCCGGTGAAAATGTGAAGGCAGATCGACTTGTAAGACAGTACCAAGCGGCACTGGTAGGTAAAGGGATTGAAGATGTTAACACGGCAATCGTTCCGATCGATAACATGGATTTGTCAGAGCAAGTGATTGTTTCATTTAAGAGCATGCGTGCTGAACTGCCTGAAGATTGTCCGAAGCTGACAGGATCCTACGGTAGCGAAAGCCTGTACGATATGCGTGATTATAAACTGGGTTGTGAGAATATGCGCTATACAGCAAAGATGGTCAGCGATCCAACAGACTTGCTTGGTAAAAGTATTACGCGTGATGCAGACTCTAGACGCGCAGGTAGTGTTGTGGAGCGTTACAGAACGGGTGAGGAGTTTGAGCAGCTTGAAAGTTCTGCTGCCAGCGAAGTTGATTAACAGGATTTGATATGAGTGAAAATTTAACAGATGTTTTGTTGCCGAGTGCCCGGGTAGATGTGTTTGCTTTCAAAGCGGACACGCAAAAGACATTTGAAAAGCTAAAAGACGACTGGCGTTTCGCGCGTGTTGTTTTGGATGTTAAAAAAGCATCGATAGAAGATGCAATCGAAAAATATAAAGAATATAGCTCGCCTGATCTTGTTATTTTGGGCACCGACGATATCAGCGAACAATTTATCGACAAATTGGGTGAACTGGCTGTCCATTGCGAGGAAGGCACCGAAGCCGTCATCATAGGACCTGAAAATGACGTTCAATTATATCGCCGCCTTGTTGGTATGGGCGTACGTGATTACCTTGTTCGACCTGTTAAAGAAGATGATGTCGTTAATATTGTTGCCAAAGCCCTATTCGATAAAATGGGTATTTCCGAAAGCCGTGTGATCGCGGTTATCGGGGCCAAGGGCGGTGTAGGTTCGACATCTGTTGCACAAAGCCTTGCATGGACAATATCCGAAAAGCTGGATTTGAAAACCATGTTAATGGATGCAGCGGGTGGGTGGTCCACCTTGAATGTTGCTTTGGGTGTTGATACCGGGGCAGGTCTTCCGGAATGTCTTAAAACAGCATCAGAAGGTTCTGACGATGATCTGCAGCGTATGTATACCGAAGGTGGTAAGAATTTGACAGTCTTTGCCTGTGGCGGTGACGATCTGATGGAATATTCGGCAGATGGTGATTTGTACGAGAAAGCCGTTAACCGCATCATGAAGACGTTTCCTGTTGTTGTCGTCGATCTGTCAAATGCGCCCTCGGATGTCAGATACAGAATGATCGACCGTGCGCATGAAATTGTTGTGGTTACAACGCCTGCATTAACATCGCTACGTCTTGCACGTACGGTTCTAAACGATATCAAAGCGCGTAGGGGAGAGAATAAAACCTCGATTGATCTGGTTTTAAACATGAAGGGCATGTTCGGTAAAAAGGAAATCGGTGACAAGGATATAGAGGGCGCGCTTGAACACAAACCGCAGGCAGTTGTCAGCTACGCAGCTGACGTATTTAACGAGGCTGAAAGCAGCGGAAAGCCCGTCAGTGAAGTCAAAGGTGGCGCTGAAGTTGCTGATAGCCTTGAAAAACTGGCTATTAAAGTTTCAGGATTTAAAGGTGAATTAGGCCTGAAAAATGAAGAGAAAGATGAAAAGCTTTTAAACAAGCTTTTGTCGAATTTGAAAAAGAAGGAATAGTGGGTATGGGCTGTGTTTGGTAAAAAAGGATCAGACGATACAGAAGATAAAAAGAAAAAACCTTCTCCTCCCAAAAAGGAGGAGGAAAAGAAACTTGTAGAAGACAAAAAGTCGGAGCCTAAAAAGAAAGAGGATATTCCGCCGCCGCCCAAAAAGAAAAAACAACCGGCTGCTTATACCGAAGATAAAACCCCTGAAAAAGAAGCAGACGCAAAAGAAGATAAGTCCTCGTCAAAGGGGGAACTTAAAAAGATCGAAGCACCTGATCTGCCCGATGAGGAAATGGCCAGTGCTGTTCCATCAAAAAATTCACGCATAGAACGCGCCCGCAAACGCATTTGGTCAGATTTACGCGAAGGTATAGATCTGAAGTCATTGGCGCGCATGGATGCAGAGGCTGCGCGCGATGAAATTTTGGGAGCCGTCACTGAAATCGGTCAATTCAGATCACTTGATCTAACAAAAGCCGAGCTGGCCCAGGTCGCAAAAGAGGCCGCAGATGACATGCTGGGCTTTGGTCCGCTGGAAGAGCTTTTGGAGATGGAAGGCATCGCTGATATTATGATCAACGGTCCGAAAGTCATCTATATTGAATTGAATGGTAAAATTCAGCGTGCCGAAATCGAATTTCGTGATGACCAGCATCTCTTAACAATCTGTCAGCGAATTGTTGGGGTGATTGGGCGCCGTGTTGATGAATCCTCACCGATTTGTGATGCGCGTTTACCTGACGGATCGCGCGTTAATGTTATTATCCCGCCGCTGGCTGTTGACGGTGCGGCGATGACCATTCGTAAATTTACCAAGGAAAAACTGACCCTTGATAAGTTGATCGGTTTTGGGTCTATGACGCCGACCTGCGCCGAGATGCTGAAAATTGTTGGCGCTTGCCGCGCCAATATTCTGGTTTCGGGTGGTACGGGTTCCGGTAAAACCACTATGCTGAACTGTTTGACGCGCTATATTAATTTGGGCGAGCGTATTATTACCTGTGAAGATGCCTGTGAATTGCAATTGCAGCAGCCGCACGTCGTGCGTTTGGAAACGCGTCCCCCGAACCTGGAGGGAACTGGTGAGGTTACTATGCGTGATCTTGTGAAAAACTGTCTGCGTATGCGTCCCGACCGCATTATTGTGGGTGAGGTTCGCGGGCCCGAGGCCTTTGACCTTTTGCAGGCGATGAACACAGGTCACGATGGATCAATGGGAACGGTTCATGCGAACAACCCGCGCGAGGCTGTATCGCGTATGGAAAACATGATTGCAATGGGCGGGTTGAACCTGCCTGTTGAAGCGGTGCGTGAACAGATTGCATCGGCTGTGAATGTTGTTGTTCAGGTTCAACGCTTGCGTGATGGGTCGCGTAAAGTAACCCATATCACTGAAATTACCGGTATGGAAGGCGAGGTCGTCACCATGCAGGATCTTTTCCGTTTTGAATATGAGGGCGAGGATGAATTCGGCCGCATTATCGGTACACAAAGATCATCGGGTCTGCGTCCAAAACTTTACGACCGCGCACGCGAGTATGGTTTAGAGAAACAATTGCTGGACGCTATGGAAGAAGCATACAATTAATTGGGATAAAGCTGGCTTATGAACGTTATGGTGACCATTGGTTTAGCCCTTGTTTTTCTGCTCTTAGCGGGCGGAACAGCACTTGCCCTGATGCTGAATGCACAAAAACAAAGACGCGATAAAAACCTTCAAATCATTACAGGCGGCAGCCACGATCAGAAAAATTCAAAAGACCTGAAAACCAAGCAGGTCATGAAAAAGCGCGAGGAAATCGCAAAAAAGCTTAAGGAAGTCGGAGAAGAAAAGAAAAAGGCCAGTAAAAAGCCAACTGTCAAAGAGCTATGGCGTCAGGCCGGTTTTGAAGGCGATGTCAAAAACTTCTGGGTCGGCTCGGTTGTCTTTGGCACTATCTTTTCATTATTGATTTTTATGACCGGTATACCTGTTTTGGCAAAACTGTTTTTTGTATTTGTCGGCTATTTGGGAATACCGCGATTTTTTTTGAAATGGAAATCCGGAAAAAGGCAGAAAAAATTTCTTGAGGATTTTGCAGATGCGCTTGAGGCTATGATCCGACTGTTACAGGCCGGTATGCCGGTATCCGAGGCGATTGCGATGGTCGCGCGCGAATATGAAGGCCCGGTCGGCAGCGAGATGCGACACATATACGATGACCAGAAAATCGGTATTCCACTAGGTGAGGCGGCAGAAAGATGTTCAAGACGTATGCCTATTACCGAAGTGAAGATGTTCGCAACAGCTATTCAAATTCAGTCAGAAACAGGTAGTAGCCTGAGTGAGGTTCTGGGGAACCTAGCCTCCGTTATTCGTGCGCGTTTCCGTTTAAAGCGTAAGGTCAAGGCACTATCATCCGAGGCCAAGGCATCCGCCGGTATTATTGCCGCGCTGCCGTTGCTGGTGACCTTCGGCCTTTATATGGTCAACGAAGAATACATCATGCTGCTATTTACGGAGCCCACAGGTAAGCTTTTGGCATCAGGCGCCGTTTTCTGGATGTTGTGCGGTATTATTGTAATGCGTCAAATGATTAACTTTAAGGTTTAAGATGTTTGGTATTTCTTCAGATCTTCTGATTACTGTTTTCAGCGCTTTGCTTGCGGCGGCAACGGTTATTATTATTGCTCTGCCACTTATTCAGCGTAGCGAGAAGAAAGAAAAATATCGCGCCGTCATCGAGAAGAAAAGAAAAGATTTGTTTCAACAGACCAGAGACGAAGTTGAAAAGCGTGGTTCTGTTTCTTTAAAGCCGAAATCGGCGACGCAATCCCTGACAGCCATGTATCAGCTTCAGAAAATTGCAGGTGATGCCAGTATCAAGGCACGCAATTTGCTGCTAGCGGCGGGTATACGCAACCCCAAGGCGCCGCTTTATTATTTGGCCGCACGTATTATTGTTCCGATTATATTGACCGCCATTGCTTCAATGTTCCTATTCAATGCTGAACTTGACATGGAAAGGTCGACAACCTTTATAATTTTGGGATTAACGGCCGTTTTTGGTTTTTTCCTGCCCCGTATTTTGATTAAGAACACGGCCGATAAACGCCAGATGGAAATCAACCTGTCGTTTCCGGACTCCCTTGATATGATGCTTATTTGTGTCCAGGGCGGGATCGGCATCGAGGCTGCGATTAACAAGATTGCTGACAATGTTGCAGAACATTCCGAGGTTCTGGCCGAAGAACTGGGCCTATTAAGCGCTGAATTAGGGATGCTGAATGACCGCAAGGCGGCCTTTATGGGCTTTGCCACCCGTGCCGGCAGTGGTGCTGCCCGTTCTTTTGCGACGGCTATGCTACAGGCTGAACAATACGGTACGTCTGTTACCAAGGCGATGCGTGTACTGGCGGATGAATCGCGTGACGCGCGTATGGCTGAGGCTGAACGCAAAGCGGCGTCATTACCACCAAAGCTGACAGTGCCAATGATCCTGTTTTTCTTGCCCGCCTTGTTCGTGACAATTCTGGGCCCAGCCTTTTTGCAATAGGCATTTCAATTTGATTTTTTTAAGAAGAGTACAGACCTATTTTAAGGCTGTAGGCGCGCTGCGTCCTGAGACAGAACTTTTTAGATCTGATACCAGATCAATATTGGCAGCAACCTTTTGATTAGAAGGCTCCAGCACCAGTGCTTGTCTTAAGGTTGTAAGGGCCTCGTCAAAATAGCCCTGGTGGGCCAGATTCAAACCTAAATTGTTCATCGGGTTTACGGCATTACCAACCCATATTTCAATAGACTCACGGTAATAGGGTTCTGCCTGTTCATGCATGCCGCGTGCATCCAATGATATGCCAATCAGGTTGTGGGCTTGTGGTGCCAATTCCATACCCTCGGGGGTGCGCAATAATTCCTGCAAAAGCATTTCTGCGCGTTCATACCGCCCGACAGCGAGTGTAGAAGCAGCATATTCCAAAAGAATGTCGGGATTTTCTGCGGTTATATATGTACCGTCTTTCTTTTCCTTTATGTCGATATATGGAGCCAAGACAATAATGGCACGATCAGGGTTGTCCATTTGGCGCAGAACCTGAGCAAAGGCCAGAGCCGTATCCGGGTTGCGGGCATCATTCTGGTAAAGTTTTTGATAATGATGAAACGCTTCGGTTATATTTCCATCGCGTGCAGCCTGCTTTGCGGCAGAGTCGAGGCGATCATTTGTAGTTTGCGAAAATCCGTTTAGATTGGCCGCTGAATAATCCATTTCCTGTTTCATAACTGCAGGTTCACAGGCTGCCAAGCTGATAGCAGCCAGTACACATGTCGTAGTATATAGGAATTTATTCTTCATGATTTATTCCTCACCCTCTTGAGATGTGACCTGTGGAGTGGGGTAGGCACCCGGTACAGGTTGATAAGAATCTTCTGATGTCGGGCCAAGTGAGGATACCGGCGCAAAACCCGATGTATTGTCACGTAATGACTTTACCTCGTAACAACCGTCCGGGCAGAAGTATATGTCTTCGTTCACGCAGCCGTTCTCAGAACAATAACGCGTAAGACGGACGTAATTTTCACCACGCTGTGTAACAACAACCTCGCGCTTGTAAACAACTTGTCCGGCCTTGTCGATAATTGTGATATTTGTCACGCCGGGTTGGGCGGGGCGCAATACGACGCGTCTTGAATTCTCGACAATGAGTTCAACGGGTGCGGGGTCCGATACCATTATTGTACCGATGTCGCTGTTCAATGTTATGATCTCGATCATATTCTGGCGTAATGTTAACGGCTCGGATATAAGCGCGTTTTTATCAGCAATGAGAGCTGTGGCATTCGCATCATTTGCGTATAGGACCTGACCATCATTTGAGCTGAAGGACTCACCGGAAATCGCAGGCGTAGCGGTAAAAGATAAAACCGAAATCGTAGCTGCGATAAAAAAGAATTTATTAAGCTTTGTCATGTATTCTGAACTCCCTGAACTTAATGATGCCTCAAACGTAGGTAATGTGCAAACAGTTTTGAGAAAGTTTATTTTGTTTCTTGGGAATAGTTTTAACATAACACTTGACAAAACTTTCCGTATTATGTATTCTGATGCGGACTCTGTATTAATAATGTGATATTGCGATTCTTTTTATAGAATTTTTACGGGGATAGCTTATAAAGGCACTCAAGATCGCGATAGAGGGAAAGGAACAAATAAATGGACACCCAGAACAACGCTCAGGAAAATACACTCCTAGATATCCAGCAGCCGCAAGCGGGGGAAAACATAGCCCTTTCACTGTCGCAAGGACAAAATGTTGTATTGAATTTTACGGCTGATGCCGTTTCCGACATATCGATGTCTGAAGATGGTACATTGGTCCTTACGCTTCAAAATGGTTCACAAATTGCATTGCAGGGTGCGAACGAGCCAGGCGTTACAATTGAATATGCTGATGGCACAGATCTTGAAATTATCACGGCGGAAAATCAGGATGTTGACCCTGCCTTTACAGCCGATTTGATGGAAATCGCAGACGTAAGCCCGGCAGCGGGTGAGGCGGATGATGAGCTGTCTATGTTGGCGCTTAAGAACATCGCACCGGCAGCAGGCGGAGAGTATGCTGTTGATATGAACGCGGCCCTTTTGACAATGCCTGAGCCAGGCGAAGAAAAGATTGTCGCTTTGGGTGAAGGACAGACATACCAACTGGGATTTGCACAAGACCAGATCGCTTCAATCGAACAACAGGGCGAGTCTCTGGTCATTACATTTGATAATAACGGTGTTTTGATTATTCCGAATTTCGGTTCTTCAGATACGGCATTGTTGAATTCAACAGGTGCGCCGTTCAACCCGTCAGAGGTTAACCAGTTCCTGGCCTTGGCAGAAGAACTTAATGACATCGAACCTGCTGCAGGTGGTGCGCCGGGCGGGGCATCTAACACAGGTTTCGGTTTTGGCAGTTCATATTCGACAACGCCACTACAAACAATTGACGCGATCGGGCCGATTAATCCAACGGCCCTGAATTATGTTGCGCCAGAGCCTGAAATCTCGGTCGAGATTCCAACAGTTACTGTGATTACACCGATTGCCAACACTCCGGTTGTTTCTGCGCCGGATCTTTGTGTTCTGGAAGACGGTTCTGTTGATATCGTTGTAAATGCGGCTTTAACAGATACTGATGGTTCAGAAACCCTGACAGTTGTGATTAGCGGCATTGACGCGTCATGGACTGTAGATACATCGACTAGCGGCGGTACATACGATGCCGCGGCGGGTACATGGACAATTACTTTGCCGGCAGGCACAACATCTTTCACTGGCGGACCTCGTGTTTCTCCACCAGCTGACAGTGATGTTGATATGGGAACTCTGACCGCTACAGCAACGGCAACAGAAACTTCAAATGGTGATACGGCAAGTTCAAGCACAAGTTTTGAAATTGACACGGATGCTGTTATTGACACGCCGGACCTTGATGCGCAGGATATCAGCGCCGATCAGGGCGGTTCTGCAAATGTTTCGATCGCTACGAATGTAACAGATACAGATGGATCCGAAGAAATCACAATGGTTCAGATTTCGGGCGTTCCGGATGGTGTAACCTTCAGCGCAGGTACAAACCTTGGCGGGGGTGTATGGCAGCTAACACAGGCTGAACTAGCCGGATTGCAGGCGAACGTAGCTGATACAGTTACAGAGGGCACATACACAATGACCGTTACATCAACCGCGACAGAAGTTACTCTGTCTGGCGAAGAATGTGACTTTACGAACAACGAGACATCTGTTGACGATGTCATTTCATTGACTGTACGCGCTGTTGCTGATGCTCCGACGATTGAAGCAATTGATCTCTGCGTTCTGGAAGATGGATTTGTTGATATTTCGGTAAATGCGAATTTGACCGATACGGACGGTTCGGAAACCCTGACAGTTGTGATCAGCGGCATTGATGCGTCTTGGGACGTTGATACGTCACTCAGTGGTGGTACATATGATGCCGGCACAGGCACATGGTCGATTACTTTGCCAGCAGGTGTCACAAGCTTTAGCGGTGGTCCTCGTGTATCTCCGCCAGCTGACAGTGATGCGGATATGGGCACATTGACCGCAACGGCGATTGCAACAGAAACATCAAATGGCGATACAGCCACAGCCAACACAACATTTGAAATCGATACGGATGCTGTTGCAGACGTTCCAAATCTGGATACGCAAGATGCTTCGGGCGAACAGGGCGAGACAGTCAGCCTGAATATTAACACAAGCGTAAATGACACAGATGGATCTGAAGAAATCACGATGGTTCAGATTTCGGGCGTTCCTGACGGTGTGACACTGTCTGCCGGTACAAATGTAGGCGGCGGCGTTTGGGAGTTGTCACAAGCCGATCTGGCTGGTTTGACAGCGACAATTGATGACAGCGTTGCGGAAGGTACATATACACTTCAGGTTTCTTCGACAACAACCGAGACAACACTGTCAGGTGAAGAATGCGACCTTACAAACAACGAAGAGACAGTTGACGATACATTACAGCTTGTTGTTCGTGCCGATGATGTTCCGGAAATCATCCCACCAGCCGAGGTTTGTGTAGACGAGACAGATTTCGATCTATCCGATCCACTGGTTGCTGGCGGTCAATTGAACGTTGATTACGGCGCCGATGGTCCGGGTGTTGTGACAGTGACAAACAACTTCACATCCAGCACAGGTCTTGAGACGACAGATGGTACACCTGTAACAGTTACAGTTAGCGGCAACACATATGTTGGTACAGCCAATGGTGTGACAGTCTTTACACTGGATGTAGCGGCGAACGGTTCATATGAATTCAAGCTGTTCGAAACACTGCACCACCCTGATGCAACAGATCACGATGATGAAATCACCCTGACATTCGGTGTTCAGGCTGAAGATACGGACGGTGATGTTGATACAGGTACGATTACAGTATGTGTTAAAGATGACGGCCCGACAGCTTATGACGATCTGAACTGTTTTGATCAGGCAGACGGCTATGTTGAAGGTAACGTTATTACGAACTTTAACCAAGAGCCTGGTGGTCAGGATGATCCTGGCAATGACGAGCCGACAGTTGTCTATGAAGTGACATTCAACGGTACAACGGTCAGCGTTCCATACCCTGGCAGCGCGACAATCAATGGTGATTACGGCCAGTTGGTGATTAATTCTGACGGTAGCTACAAATACACATTGTACAACACCAACCAGACATCACAGGTGCAGGACGTCTTTACATACGGTATTTGCGATGGCGATCAGGATGTATCACATGCTGACCTGACATTGAAAACACTGGTTGACAGCGCCGATGGCGTTAAAATTACAGCACCTGACCTTTGCGTCCTTGAAGACGGTTTCGTTGATGTTGTTGTTGTCGCGTCTTTGAATGACGACGATGGTTCCGAATTCCTGACAGTCAGCATTAGCGGTATTGACGCAGGCTGGACAGTTGATACGACATTCAGTGGCGGTACATATGATGCCAGCACAGGCACATGGACGATTGTTCTGCCGCCGACATCCGGTACTTTTGCGGGCGGTCCACGTCTATCCCCACCGGCTGACAGCGATGTTGATCTACCGAACCTTGTTGCGACAGCCACAGGTACGGAAATTATTAATGGCGACAGTGAAACAGCCACAACAACATTCGATATTGATACAGATGCGGTTGCTGATGATCCGAACCTTGATACACAAGATGCATCAGGCGAGCAGGGCGACACGGTTAACCTGAATATCACCACAAGTGTAAATGATACAGACGGTTCCGAAGAAATTACTTTGGTTCGCATTTCTGGTGTTCCAGATGGTGTAACACTATCTGCCGGAACGAATATTGGCGGCGGCGTATGGGAATTGTCACAGGCTGACCTGAATGGTCTGACAGCGACAATCGGCAATAATGTAGCTGAAGGCACCTATACAATGCAGGTGTCGTCGACAACGACAGAAACCACATTGTCGGGTGAAGAATGTGATCTGGATAACAACACGGCGACTGTAGATGATGTTCTGCAACTGGTTGTGCGTGCAGATGATGTTCCTGAGATTATCAAACCTGCTAAACAGAAAGTTGACGAAACTGACTTTGATACATCCAGCGATCTGAGTGTATCCGGTCAGGTGAATGCGGACTTCTTCGGCGATGGCCCGGGTACATTCTCGGCCACAGGCGGAAACTCATTTAACTCAAGCACAACGTTATATTCAAATGGTGTAGCTGTTATCGTTACATTGGTTGGCGATACCTATGTCGGTATGGCAAACGGCACGAAAGTGTTTGAACTGGAAATTAACGGTGACGGTTCATACGAATTTACACAGTATGAAACACTGGATCACCCTGATACATCAGATCATGACGATACGATTGACCTGTCGTTTGGTGTAACTGCTACAGATAACGATGGTGACAGCGCCTCGACAACAATTGAGATTTGTGTCGATGATGATGGCCCGGTTGCACGTGATGATTTCAATAATTTTGACTCTAGCGTGACAGATACCGCCACAGGTAACGTGATCACAGGTCAAAACGGTGGCCCGAATGCTGCTGATGACCTCAGTCAGGATGAAACAAACCTTGTTACAGAAATCTCATTCGGTGGCACAAGCGTTGCGGTTCCGACAACGGGTACAGCGACAATTCAAGGCGATTACGGTACTTTGACGATCGCGGCTGACGGTTCGTATACATACGAGCTGAATGACAACGTCAGCGGTTCTGAATGTGTGCGTGAATTCAGCGTCACAGATCCGAACCAAGGCGGCAATGGTCCACATATTAACCAAGTTGATGTGTCGCTGAACGAAACAACAAATGAATTTACATTCAGCCTGAACCTTGATCAGGCCGGTGCTGAAGGCTTTACATTGGCTCTGAATGACGGTGATAACCCTAAAGGGCACCCGGGCGAAATGGCGCTGATCTATTTTGATGCCAGCGGTTCAACACCTGTTGTGACCATTTACGGTTACAACGGCGTAAATGGTGTGTCTTCTTGGAAAGATGGTTCACCTGCATCAGGCACGCAAGCTGCTGATAAGATTGCATCATCAATTAGTGATCCGGGTATGTTCGGTGCGATTACAGCGGTGACAAACCCAGATGGCACGACAACATTGTCATTCTCGATGGATGCCGACAGCGTCATTAACCACACGCCATTGTACGGTAATGCGGCTGATTGGTCGGGCGTAGGCTTCGAAGACCTGATCGGTCTGTGGCTGCACCCTGTTGCTGATGTCAATGCGACATACGGTTCTGATGGATACCTGACAGGCTGGAGCACAAGCGCACAAAGCTGGTACGATGTATCGGATCAACCGACAACAACAACCGTTTGCGATGTTGATGTTAAGGATGCATTTGAATATACCCTGACAGATGGTGACGGCGATACAGATACGGCTATCCTGTGTCTGGAAACGACACTTCAGGATGATGTTCCAACTGTTATTGATCCGCAAATTATCTGTGTTGATGAAACAGCATTTGATCTATCCGATCCACTGGTTGCTGGCGGTCAATTGAACGTTGATTACGGCGCCGATGGTCCGGGTGTTGTGACAGTGACAAACAACTTCACATCCAGCACAGGTCTTGAGACGACAGATGGTACACCTGTAACAGTTACAGTTAGCGGCAACACATATGTTGGTACAGCCAATGGTGTGACAGTCTTTACACTGGATGTAGCGGCGAACGGTTCATATGAATTCAAGCTGTTCGAAACACTGCACCACCCTGATGCAACAGATCACGATGATGAAATCACCCTGACATTCGGTGTTCAGGCTGAAGATACGGACGGTGATGTTGATACAGGTACGATTACAGTATGTGTTAAAGATGACGGCCCGACAGCTTATGACGATCTGAACTGTTTTGATCAGGCAGACGGCTATGTTGAAGGTAACGTTATTACGAACTTTAACCAAGAGCCTGGTGGTCAGGATGATCCTGGCAATGACGAGCCGACAGTTGTCTATGAAGTGACATTCAACGGTACAACGGTCAGCGTTCCATACCCTGGCAGCGCGACAATCAATGGTGATTACGGCCAGTTGGTGATTAATTCTGACGGTAGCTACAAATACACATTGTACAACACCAACCAGACATCACAGGTGCAGGACGTCTTTACATACGGTATTTGCGATGGCGATCAGGATGTATCACATGCTGACCTGACATTGAAAACACTGGTTGATAACGTTCCTGAAATCATTGACCCTGCGAAGAAGAAGGTTGATGAAACCGACTTTGATAACTCTAGCGAGTTGACTGTTTCGGGTCGTGTGGAGGCGGAATTCTTTGGCGAAGGTCCGGGTACATTCTCGGCGACAGGTGAAAGCACATTTAACTCAAGCACAACATTGTTCTCGAACGGTGTGGCTGTAATTGTGACATTGGTTGGCGATACATACGTTGGTATGGCAAACGGTACGAAAGTATTTGATTTGGAAATCAACGGTGATGGTTCATACGAATTTACACAGTATGAAACACTGGATCACCCTGATACATCAGATCATGATGATACAATTGATCTTTCTTTCGGCATTACGGCGACAGACAATGATGGGGACAGCGATTCGACAACAATTGAGATTTGTGTCGATGATGATGGCCCGGTTGCACGTGATGATGTTAATAAATTCGAATGTGATGACGAAATAGCTGACGGAAATGTTATTACCGGTCAAAACGGTGGTCCGAATGCTGCTGATGATGCAAGTAACGACGAAGCAACACTGCTGACTAAAGTCAGCTTTGGTGCGGACAGCGTTGATGTGCCACAAAGCGGAACAGTTTCGATTGATGGTGACTTTGGTACACTGACAATCGGCGCGAACGGATCATACACATACGAATTGTTTGACGGAGCTGGCGAAACATCTGTTACAACAAGCACAGATTTTGGTCGTGAAGATTTCCGCGGCAAGGTGAACTCATTCACCAGCAACGATATCACGATTGCAGTCGGAGACTCTGACCCATATGGCGTCGAACGTGGAACACTGACGTATATTGACACAGGTCCACACGCACCGGGCGTAGGTGTTGTCGGTAACGGTAACAAAACCATCGGATATGCGGAAGTTGTAAATGTAAGCTTTGCAAAAGGCGCCGCGGACTCTGTGACTTTGACACTGGTTGATCACGGTAGTGATAACTTTGATGATCAGATGGTCTTCAACGTGTATGTCGAAGGATCGAACACTCCTGTTGTGATCAATGGAGTTCTAGACAGCGATGCACCGCAGGGGCTTACAAGCTTTACGTTTACAGATGATCAGGTTGGCGGCGATATTACACGCATTGAATTCTGGTCGACAACGACGGCTGGTAAGGGACATGGCGAAGCATCATTCCTGATCAATGACGTTGATGCAACTGTTGTGACAGAAAAAGATCCGACATGTGACGTCTTTGAGTATACGTTGACGGATGGTGATGGTGATACGGATACAGCCACATTGACACTGAAATGTGATGATTGTGATTATGTGCCGTTGATTATCGATAGCACGGGTGCTTGTGTAGATGAAACAGACTTTGCCCTTACCGATCCGGTTAGTGTATCTGGTACAATTCATGCTGATTTCTTCGGTGATGCACCAGGTATGATTACGGCTTCTGGCGCATCCAGCTTTAACAGCAGCGTGCCGCTGATGACAACCGCTGGTACACCTGTTATCGTAAGCATGTCAGGCAACACATACGTTGGTATGGCGAATGGCGTGACGGTGTTTACTCTGGCCCTTCAATCTGACGGTGACTATACCTTCAATCTGTATGAAACCCTGGCGCATCCGGATGCTAATAATTCGAATGACGAAATCACATTGACATTCGGCGCAACAGCGACGGATTCAGATGGCGATACAGACACAGGAACGATCACAGTATGTGTTAAGGATGATGGTCCTGATGCAAATGACGATTACAACTGTGACTTTGTAAATTGCTACACATTTGGTGACGTTATTACCGGCGAAAACGGCGGTCATGGCGGTGCTGATAACGGTGGTGCAGATCAAATCGCTGTGATTACTCAGGTTGCTTTCGAAGGTAATGTTGTTGATATTCCAGCAAACGGTATGGCAACGATTTATGGTGATCATGGTTATCTGCGCATCGCAGCTAACGGCGATTACGAATATTTCGCAACGCACAACAGCGGCGATAATATTGATGTATTCCAGTATGTTTTGACAGATGGTGATGGCGACAGCGATACTGCTTATCTGACACTGGATAACAGTGCGGCCACCAACTACGGTGGGGGCGGATCTTCGTCATCTTCTTCGTCTTCGTCCAGCTCGTCTTCTAGCTCTTCAAGCAGCAGCTCGAGCAATTCGAACACGAATACGAATGATAACACTATTAATGTTAACAACGACACGACTTTGATTGTTACCGATGACTCATCAAGCTATACACAGATTGATATTTCAAGTGTATTGTCGGGTTACGATCCGCTGGCGGACAGTCTGGCCGATTACACAACCGTAACGAACAATAGCGGCACAAATACATCAACAGTGACTGTGAATTCAGGTACGTCCACATCGACCATTACGGTCTATGGTACGGACACCCTGAGTGTGGATGATCTGATTGCACAAGCATGGACTGACGTCGCTTAATCTGTGTTTGCAATTGTTGTTAATGTTGCATAAACTAAATATAGGTTAAATTAGCGAGAGGCTCTAAGATCTTAAAGTCTCTCGCATTTTTTAGGATAGGAATAGAGGAATGAGTACAGTGAAGAAATCTCTAAAATACTTTGTGATGTCGGCCGCAGTGGCTTTTTTAATTCCGGTGAATGCCGCAAATGCACAGCCGGCAGGTGATACCGATCTGACCTTGCAGGAGGCTGTATCAAAAGGTGTTATTACGAACCCTGAATATGGTGTCGTTGCAAATGACAGACGCGCTGTAGACGAAGAATTGAACCAAGCCAAGGCGCTGTATTATCCTTCAATTGATTTTCTTGGTGATGCCGGTTTTGAACATACCGACACGCCGACAATCGATGACGAAGACCTGTTCCGTAAGCGTGCGACACTTACATTGACACAGATGCTGTTTGATGGTTTCGCGACGCGTTCCGAAGTCAGCCGCCAGAAGGCGCGTGTTCTTTCAACATCCAGCCGTGTGAATGAAACAGCTGAATTCGTCGGTCTGGATATCACTGAGTCATTCCTTGATGTGTTGCGTCAACGCGATTTGCTCGCGATTTCACGTGCAAATGTTCAGGACCACTTGCGCATCATGCAAACAATTCAGGACGGTGCGGATTCCGGTACAGTGACGCAAGGTGATGTTGCTCAGGCAGAGGCCCGTCTTGCACAGGCGCGTGCCACAGAATCTTCAACCCGTCAGGACTTGCGCGAGGCTGAATCCCGTTTCCGCCGTGAAGTGGGCGATACGCCTGAAAAATTGATTTTCCCGGATGTTCCACGCGATCAGTTGAACCCGGATGTTGAAGATGCCGTGCGCAAGGCGCTGGCAAACAGCCCGACACTTGATATTTTCGAAGCTGACGTGATGGTTGCCGAGGCCGAATATGATGCGGCAGGCGCAACATTGTATCCTGAAGTTGATCTTGAGGTCAGTGGAACACTTGGTGAAGATGTCGCCGGTATTGAAGGATCGGAAGAGCGCGCATCCGCATTAGCGATTATGCGCTGGAACCTTTACCGTGGTGGCGGGGATATCGCCCGTCAACGTGAGTTTATTTACCGTGAAGCTTTGGCCAAAGAACGTCGTGCAGACGCCGCGCGTCAGGTCGAACAGGATATTCGCGACACATGGGCTGGCGTTGTTGCCGCCAATGAACGCGCACAGCAATTCCTGGATCAGGCAGAAGCCAACGAGCGCGTCGTTCAGGTCTATCTGGATCAGTTTACTTTAGATCGTAGAACACTACTTGATGTCTTGGACTCTCAGAACGAATTGTTCGTGTCACGCTCAAGTAACGTAAATGCGTTATATACTGAAATCTTTGGCATGTATCGTTTGCTGGCACTACAGGGCCGCTTGCTTTCAACGCTTGGTATCGAACCACCGGTTGAAGCGAACCCTGATATGGCAGGTACAGATCATCGTCTGTTCGGCAGCTATGGCCGCGATTCTTATCGCCAGTCTGATGCTCCACAGCGCACGGCGAGCCGTAGAACTGCTCAGGCAGAGCCTGTAGCAGCTGATGAGAGCACGCAGATGATCACTCCAAGCACAGATGATCGTACTTTGAACCAGTAATAATACTCCTTTAATCTTTAAGGCGTATTATAGACGGGTTATAGTATTGGGTAGAGGCTGTAGCTAGCTTTTAACCTTATGGGAGTGTGCATCAATGTCATCTGATGATAATCAGGAAAATCAGGACGAAAAAAAATCCGGCGGCGGATATAACGTCAAATATAATATCGGCAAAATCGAGCCTGTTAAAAGGCCTGCAACACCGGAAGAAGCAGCCAGAAAAAGGGCAACTGAATCGGGTGGGTTGGAAACAACAATGCCTGAAGAAGACGACAATACAGTTGCTAAAGATGTGCAATGGCCGCTCGAGGCCCAGCGCCTTTCAATTGATGACCCTTTACTGGAATGTCTTGCTATTTTGGCATCGGAGAATGGCCGCAGAACGACGGCTGTTTCGCTGGCATCAGGTCTTCCCATTCCAAAAGATGGCGTTGCAACACCTGGATTGTTCGTTAGAGCGGCCGAGCGCATTGATATGCGCGCCCGCATGATTCATAGACCTTTAAAAGAACTCGTCAAAAGTCCGAACCTGCCTTGTATTCTGGTTTTATCGGGTGATCAGGCTTGTATCCTTAGAAAATATACGCCAAACGGTGTAGAAGTCACATTCCCTGAAACGCCTGACGAAATCACCACGGTTGCACCTGCGAAACTTGAAGAAATGTTTCGCGGATATGCATTTTTTGTCCGTCCGCAGCCCAAAACCGACAGCCGCGCTGGCCCGCAAGAAATTGAAGAGGGGCGCGATTGGTTCTGGAGCGCAATTTGGACGCACCGTAAAATCTATTACGAGGTTGCTGTCGCTGCGGTGTTGATCAACCTGTTTGCGCTGGCAAGCCCGCTGTTTATCATGAACGTTTATGACAGGGTTATTCCGAATAACGCATTCCAGACGCTTTGGGTTCTGGCAATCGGTGTTTTTCTAGCCTATTTATTTGATTTCCTTTTGAAAAACGTCAGGGCGCATTTTGTTGATGCGGCAGGACGAAAGGCCGATAACGTCATATCGCGGCGTATTTTTGAACATATGCTGGGTATGAAAATGGCAGCCCGTCCGCCAAGTGTGGGGACGCTTGCCGCAAATCTGCGCGAATTTGAAACCCTGCGCGATTTCTTTACGTCAGCGACGATTGTTACGCTGATTGATTTTCCGTTTATTCTGTTATTTATTGCTTTGATCTGGATGGTTGGTGGCTCGCTGGCTTTGGTGCCTGCGCTTTTGGTGCCGATTGTGATGTTTGTCGGTTGGCTTTTGCAAAAACCTTTGAACCACGCAATCCAGAAATCTATTCACGAGGGCGGGTATAAAAGCAGTGTTATTTACGAGACCCTGACCGGTCTTGAAACCATTAAGGTGCAGGCGGCAGAGGGACACACACAACGCAAGTGGGAGGAATTGACCGAACAATCATCCCTGACAGCGATCGAAGCCCGTTCCTGGGCATCCCTTGGAGTTAACTTTGCGGCTTTTGCAACGCAGTTGTCCAGTGTCGCGATTGTGGTGCTGGGTGCATATCTTGTCACAAATGGTGATGTATCAGTTGGTGCATTGATTGCCTGCGTGATTTTATCGGGCCGTGCTATGGCGCCATTGGCGCAGGTCGCCGGTCTATTGACCAAGTTCAGCCAGTCGAAAGAGGCCTTTGTCCGTTTAAATGAATTGATGGATACGCCGGTGGAACGTCCGTCAGGCACACATTTCCTGTCGCGTCCTGTTATAACGGGCGACATTTCATTTCAGGATGTAAAGTTCATGTATCCGGGGCAGACGCGCCCGGCCATTAAGAATGTCAGTTTTGATATCAATAGCGGCGAACACGTCGGGATTATCGGAGCGGTCGGATCAGGGAAAACGACTGTTGAACGTTTGTTATTGAACCTGTATCAGCCTGATGAAGGGTCGGTGCAGATTGACGGTACCGATGTGCGCCAGATTGATCCGGCGGATTTACGTCGCAATATTGGTGTTGTTCAGCAAAACCCGCATATCTTCTTTGGATCTGTGCGCGAAAATATAACGCTTGGCCATGAAACAGTCCCTGAAAGTGCAATTGTCCGCGCGGCCGAAATGGCGGGCGTGATGGATTTCTTACGCGATAGTGAAGCCGGATTGGATACGCAAGTGGGCGAGCGCGGTGAGATGCTGTCAGGTGGACAGCGTCAGTCGATCGCAATTGCGCGTGCGCTGTTATACGATCCACCGATTTTGATTATGGATGAGCCTACGGCATCGATTGATCCGGCGTCAGAGCGCAGACTATATCAGCACCTTGAAAGGCTGATAGAAGGCAAAACACTGATATTGATCACACACCGCAGTGCAGTTTTGGGGCTGGTTGATAAGCTGATCTTAATGGATAAAGGCAGTATCGTTGATTACGGCGAGCGTATGGAAGTCCTTCAGAAATTGCAGGGACGTTATTATCCGAACATGGAAAAACGCGCCAAGATGAGTAAGACGGCCGGTAATCTTTTGAATAAGGGTGATAAAGATGAGTAAGAAGATTTTTGATACATTCGATCTTAAAAAATTCGATGTTACCCGCCGTTATGATGACGATGTTTTTGACCCGTACGAGGGCGTGACATGGCGCGATCATTTATTACTATATATGATCGGTCTGGTTTTTATCATATTTATTGTTTGGGCGAACTTTGCAACCCTTGAAGAAGTGACGCGTGGTGAGGGGACCGTCATTCCGTCCAGTCAGGTCAAAGTCATTCAAAACCTTGAAGGTGGTATTGTTGATGAAATTCTGGTCCGTGAAGGTCAGATGGTCAAAAAGGGCGATGTGCTGGTGCAAATGCGTAATATCCTTGCGAATTCGGAGTTAAGCTCCAGCGAGAACCGCTACCTTGGTTTAAAAGCGATTACCCAGCGATTGCGCGCCGAATCCGAAGGGGCCAGCATCGTCGAATTTACTGATGATGTGATTAAAGGGGCGCCTGAGTCTGTAGAAAACGAACGCGCCACATTCCGTGCCAAGCGATCGCAGTTGGAAAATCAACTGTCGGTCTTAATGCAGCAGAAAACGCAGCGTAGTCAGGAAGTCACCGAATTGAACCGCCGTATTTCAGATACGCAGCGTGTTGTTAGCCTCAGCGAACAGGAAATGAATATGCTGCGTCCCGCTGTGGAACGTGGCGCAGCCCCCGAGATGGAGTTGTTACAGCTGGAACGCTCTATTGCACAAAGCGAGGCTGAACTGAACGGTCTGCGTCTTGCGCTGCCGCGTTCAAGGTCTGCCGTGGCCGAGATTGACGAGCGTATCAAAGAAGTGGAATCAACGGCCAAAGCTGACGCTCAGCGTGAATTGGCCGAACGCATTGTCGAAATCAATTCAATCCGTGAAAACCTGACTGCATTGGAAGACCGTAAAGACCGTACACAGATCGTATCACCTGTTGATGGAGCTGTTGTGAATATCAAGGTGACGACAGAAGGCGGAGTTGTTCAGCCCGGTGAAAAAATCATGGAAGTCGTCCCATTGGGCGATAACCTGTTGATTGAGGCGAATATCAGACCGTCTGATATTGCATTTTTATATCCGGGGCAAAAGGCCGTTGTAAAAATCACCGCTTTTGATTACACGATTTATGGTGGTTTGGATGGCGAAGTTGAAAATATCAGCGCCAATACCATTACGGACCAGACACCGCAGGGCGAGGAAGAATTCTATCAGATGCTGGTCCGCACAGATGAAACCATGATCGTTCACAATGGCGAAGAATTGCTGATTAAGCCCGGTATGAAGGCGCAGGTGGATGTTCTGACCGGTGAGAAATCAGTGATGGATTATTTGTTAAAGCCGTTCAAGAAAGCATCACAAACAGCGATGCGCGAGAGATAATCAGATATTGCGACCAAAACACCGCTGATAATATTCCGATACGATCGGGCGTTCAAGCTCATCGCATTTATTCAGGAATGTCAGGCGAAAGGCTTGGTCCTGATCGCCGATAATCTCCGTATTTTCAACCCAGCTGAGGACTGTACGCGGTGACATGACGGTAGACAGGTCACCATTGATAAAGCCCTGACGTGTCAGTCCTGCCAAACGCACCATACTGTCGAGTGTTGCGCGACCTTCGTCGGATTGATAGGCAGGTGATTTTGCCTGAATGATATCAACCTCGCGTTCAACTTCCAGATAATTCAAATTGGCAACGATGTGCCATCTGTCCATCTGGCCCTGGTTGATTTGCTGTGTACCGTGATAAAGGCCTGTTGTATCCCCCAAGCCGACTGTGTTTGTCGTCGCGAAAATACGAAATGCAGGGTGGGGCGTGATAACTTTATTCTGGTCCAGCAGGGTCAGTTTACCCGCGCTTTCTAGGACGCGCTGGATCACGAACATCACATCAGGACGGCCCGCGTCATATTCATCAAAGACCAGTGCGACAGGGTGCTGTAAGGCCCAAGGTAGAAGTCCTTCCTGAAATTTGGTGACCTGCTGGCCATCTTCCAGAACAATGGCGTCCTTGCCGATTAAATCAATACGGCTGACATGACTGTCGAGGTTAATGCGTATGCACGGCCAATTTAGGCGCGCAGCAACCTGTTCGATATGGGTTGATTTACCTGTGCCGTGATAGCCTTGCACCATAACGCGGCGATTGTGCGAGAAACCGGCCAAAATTGCCTGTGTTGTCGCAGGATCAAAAATATAATTTTCATCCTTTTCCGGCACATAGTCATTTGCCGCAGAGAAGGCTGGCACCTTTTTATCAGATTCAAAACCGAAGGTTTGGTTTACATCAATTTCAATATCGGGCATATGGTCTTTGGATAGGGGTGCTTGGGTCATTTATCTTTCTTTTCCAGTACTTCAAATTTCTGATACGCAACTTTAAGAATCGAGTATGCGATGTTGATTTTCTTGATCATTTCATCTTCACCTTTATCGTCTTTGACGTCAGGATGATGTTCTTTAACCAGTTTCTTATATTGCGTTCTAATCTTTGGCCAGTCAACCGGCGGTTCCAGTCCCAATACTGACAGAGCGTCCAGTTCGGGCGCGGGCAGATTTGAATTGTATTTACCTGAATTATCATTCTGTCCGCCGCTGAAACTGCCGCCCATATCGAACCCATCCATACGAATGCCTTCAAAAACACGCTTTTTCAGATATTCGGGGTTGATGGATGTCATGGTGGATTCCCATGTCGGGCGATCCCATGTCATGGTGCGATACATGTGGTGTTCGATTTCGGATTGGGACATCCCTTCAAAGAAATTCCAGTTTTTATTGTATTCTGTCACATGATCCAGACAGAAGTTGTAATATTCGTTCAGAGCGCGTGATTTTGGCGCGCGGTGCAACCCACCAAACGGGCAACCGGGAATATCACAGTCCTGACTCTCAACCTCGGGCCTGTCGCTTTCTTGCCTGAAATCCGGCGATTTTGGTTTTAAATCCGGTATATGCATCTTATTATTATAGCATAGAAATTAATGTTTCAGTCTTAAAAATAGCGGGGTCCGAATGAAAATCAAAGAACAAATGGAAGAAACTCTTATTCACGCGTTCGAACCGCAAGACATCTTTTTGGAAGATCAAAGCGATCGACACATCGGCCATGCCGGACATGATGGAATGGGGGAAAGCCACTTTCACTTGACGATGGTTTCCAAGAAATTTGAAGGTAAAAGTAAAATCGAACGTCAGCGCATGGTCTATGACGTTTTAAAGCCGTTTTTTGAGGGGCGGCTGCATGCCTTATCTATGGCACTCGAGGCACCCAATTAACTTGACATAATATATAAATTGTGATAGCATTTATCTTGGGTTTAATTGATTGGGGATAATCAAAATGACAGATTGGCGTAGAAATCAGCGCGTGGGGACCGATTGGCGCGAAGAAAGTGACCGTCGTGTTGAAGCGACCGAAAAAGCTTATTGGGGCGATCTATACGAAGAAAAAACGGCTCTTGATCATGATCTTCATGAGAATCTGCAAGCTGCGCAAATGTGGGTCAATAAACGTTGCCCGGTTTTTAATGCGACTGCGCAGAAAATTGCACGTGTTGTCGTCGAGGGTATATATGTTCAAGCCTACCAGGAGCTTGACGAAAAGAGAATAGAACAGCGCGCCGGCCATGACGAGGAGATTCAATTCCCGCACCTACAGTTCAGAAGACCGGAAGGTATGAAGTAATTTAAAGGATCGAGGCGATCTTCATTACGACGCCCATCGATCCCTTTACTTTGATCTTGCCCATCATAAACATCATTTTCGGGTCCTGTTTTTTATTCAGGATATCTTCCAATGATTGTTTGCTGAGGGTGAGGGTGGCTTCAGCCTCTTTATCCTCTTCAGATATTTCGGCAGGCGTCTGTGTTGTATCGACATAAATCAGACCGTCATTGCCCATATCAAATTTTATAGATGTTTTGATATCCGGGCGCTTTTGAATTTTTTCAGCGAATTTTGCTTTTATTTCATCAAGGATCATAGGTCGTTTCCTATCTCCAGAAACTTTTGACGGCGGCGGGCACGAATAACCATGCCGTCCAATTCATCCATTTCCTTTAATCCTTTTTCAATTTGGTCACCTACGGATTTGATCGCGGCTGTGTGATCGCGCTGCGCGCCACCCAAAGGTTCGGAGATAATTTCATCAATAATCCCCAGTTTTTTCAAATCTTTAGCGGTTAGTTTTAAGGCTTCGGCTGCATCTTTGGCGTAATCTGCACTGCGCCATAGAATCGATGCGCAGCCTTCGGGCGAAATAACGCTATAGATCGAGTTTTCCAGCATATAAACCTTGTTGGCTGTTGCGATTGCAATCGCGCCGCCTGATCCGCCTTCGCCGATAATTGTTGAAATGATCGGGGTATTCAGACGCAGGCATTTCTCGATTGATTTTGCAATGGCTTCGGACTGTCCGCGCTCTTCCGCGCCTACACCGGGGTATGCACCTGCGGTATCAACCAACGTCAGGACAGGCAATTTGAATCTGTCTGCCAAATCCATCAGGCGCTGTGCCTTACGATAGCCTTCAGGGCGCGCCATGCCAAAATTATGTTTGATGCGGCTTTCGGTATCGCTACCTTTCTCTTGACCCATAATAACGCAGGGGCGGCCACGGAAACGCCCAAGGCCACCAATCAGGGCTTCGTCCTCACCAAAGGTGCGGTCACCGGCAAGCGGTGTGAAGGCCTCGATCATGCCTTTGATATAATCGCCGAAATGCGGGCGTTCAGGGTGACGTGAGACCTGTACAATTTCCTGTGCGCTCAGGTTTTGATAGGTCGAGCGCAGGGTCTTTTCGGCCTTTGATCTAAGGCGCTTTATTTCATCGTCCATATCAACGCCGTCATCTGATTGTGACATATGTTGTAGTTCGGCAATTTTGCCTTCAAGTTCCAGAACAGGTTTTTCAAACTCAAGATGGTGCATGCTATTCCCTTGGATTGTTTAACGTGCAGAGTATAGCAGAGAATTTGTAAAAATAAAGTTTAAGCCTCTGTAGTGGCGGAATTGTCTGAACGTATTGTGATAAAAGGGAAAGATGGTGCCCAGGGGCGGAGTTGAACCACCGACACGGCGATTTTCAGTCGCCTGCTCTACCACTGAGCTACCCGGGCACGTCATGACGCATGTAGCGTCTACAACAGAGTGATGTATAAAGGATATCTGAAAACTTGTCCAGACCTATTTGCCGGTTTTTTCGCCCAATGTTGCCGTACGGCGTGAACGGGTGATTTCAAGAATGCCGAGACGTGTAAAACCATGCGCAATCGTGTTTGCTGGGTCTATATCAATGCATTTTTTCAAATATTTTGCGACATCATAGCGCTCTGTTTTTAATTTCATGTTGATAAAGTCTATCAGTATCGCGCCAGACAAGTTACGCAGTTTTATTTGACGGGCGATCTCCGCGGCCGCTTCTTTGTTGATTTCCTGAATGCTGCGCGTGTCACTGCCTTTATTAACATCAATAACGGTCATCGCATGCGCGGGGTCAATCACAATGCTGCCACCTGATGGCAGTTCAACCATCGGACTATGGGCCTGATCCAGAATGCTATAGACATCGCGCATTTCGAACAGGTCGATTTTATGCTCAGGGACAACAGACATTTTTTCATGCAGGTACGAGGCATGTTCTGCCAGCCACGCAGCTGCCGCATTCGGGTTTGCCTTTTCGGCGATTTCAAGGCTGCCGAACTTATGCGTTGAATAATCAATAATAAGCCGCTGCAGGGCATTCGGGCCCATATACAGCATGCGGGTATTTTTCGATGAATGCTCCAGCGCCTCGCGGATGCCTTTCCACATTGTTAAAAGGCCTTTTGCTTCGCGCTTTAACTCCTCTATATCGACGCTTTCAGCATTGCCGTGAAAGCACCAGCCGCCGAATTTCTCTAGTTTTGCGATAAGCGGTGCCGTCTGTGCATTTTTCAAACTGTCAGCCAATGATACGCCGGACCCGCCATAGGGCTTGAAAAATAAAAGCCTGCCCGGCAAATAAATTTTCATGCTGACGCGCGGGTGTTTGTTGCTTTCAAACTGTGATCTGGGTTTGGCTTCGGATTTTACCTGAACCAATATCATTTTACCTGGCTCCAGCACATCCTGAATCTTGGCGGTTTTATCCGTTTTGCCTTTTTTAACGACGTGTTTGGCAGGCAAGAAGCCTGTGTGTTGGCCGCCCAATGATACAAATGCCCCATTCAGGGCTTTATCAATTGTTTCAACCTTTGCCAGATAGATGGATGCCCACTTGGCATGTTCAGGGCCGGGGTCGACATATAAATCAAAAACCTTTTTATTACGCAGCAAGGCAGCATGCAGGCGATTATCGACTTTTTGCACCAGTATTTCAGTTTCCGACATAGCCGTTTCCTTTTAAAATTTGGGCCGTTATATGCAGATCAAGCCCGACCACATTGCTGTAGGATCCGCGAATATAGGATATATAGGATGCTGCCAGCCCCTGAATGGCATATCCGCCGGCTTTTCCGTGCCATTCATTGCTTTCAAGATAGGCGTCAATGTCTGATTTGGATAGGTTTTTAAATTTCACCACCGTCTCGGACAGTTTATAGATTGTCTGTCCTTTGGGGGAGATCAGGCAAATGCCCCCCAGAACGCGATGCCGGCGCCCCGATAGCAGCTTAAGGCAATTAAGGGCAGTGTCAATATCTTCGGCTTTTGGCAGGATGCGACGCCCGCATGCAACTGTCGTATCAGCGGCAAGGATGAATTTATTTTGATTGGTTTTGCTTATCGCCTTTGCCTTACCCATGGCGATGCGTTTGACGTAGTCTTTCGGCAATTCTTTGCCGACGGTTTCTTCGTCAATATCGGCAGGGCATACGTCATCAGGTTTGATGTGTATTTGTTCAAGCAAGGAAAGCCGACGTGGCGATGCCGAGGCGAGTATCAAACCGGCCATTATTTATAGCGGAAGGTGATCCGTCCCTTGGTCAGGTCATAGGGGGTCATTTCGACTGTTACTTTGTCACCGGCAAGCACGCGGATACGGTTCTTGCGCATGCGCCCTGATGTATGGGCGATAATTTCATGATCGTTTTCCAGTTTCACACGGAACATGGCGTTTGGCAGCAGTTCCAAGACCGTGCCGTCGAATTCCATGAGGTCTTCTTTTCCTGACATATAATATCCTTCTTTTTTACAGGTTCGTTATTCTTATATGCAAAACACAGATAAGTGTAAAGAGTTGTCTTGCTGTCAAGATATCACATTCGGCGTATTTTTCCAGCATTTGCACAAGCATTTCGGCGCCTTCATTGTGAATAGCGCGCCGGCCCATATCAACGGCCTCCATTTTGGCATGATCGTTTTTGCGCATAATTTGATAAAAGCTTTCACACATCATGAAATAATCTTTTATTGTTTTTTGTAGTGATTTCAAGCCTATATAGATCGTGGTTAAATCTTCGTCTTCGCTGTTTTTTGCGCGAATTTGTAATGTACGCTGCACGACTTCCAGCTCAAGCCTATAGGGAGACTCGTTTTCGTAGTCTTTAATTATAAAGTGATTGTGATGCAGCATGTCTGACAGGGCGCGGTGGCGCTCCATTTCAATTTCCGGACTGCGACGTAAAGCTTTTTCACCAATTAGCTTGATATCTATTATTGATTTTTCTTGTGTATCCATCCCATAACATTAAAACAATTTATTTTTTTAGACAGAAAAATTTTCAAACCACTAAAGGTTGACATTATGTAAATTAAATGCTATTCTTTTTTAGATTTTTTTAACTGCATAGAGTTGTCCGATGAGCAAAGATACAGAGAGCGATAAAAACCCGACTGCGTCAAAAGCAAAAGTAAGCCCTGATGATCAGTCAACCCAGCCTTCCAAAGCCAAGGGCGCCGAAGAGAAAAAGACAGATAAAAAGCCAATTGCAGATGCTCCGAAATCAGAGGATACACCACAGCTTGATGTAATCGCCACCGAGGATACTGAAGAAGACCCGGATTGTCCGAAAGTCATTAGCAAGCAATTAAAGGAAGCGGCCGAAGAGCTTAAGAAAAATTCGGATGAAATCAAAAAAGCGACAAAAAAGCCGAGTAAGTTGCGTCAGGTCTTTAATTGGGTCGTGCATAAACCCGTGCTGATCGCGTCGCTGATCGCAGGTGGTATCGGTGGGTATAGTGTTAATTATCTGATGGAAGATGGACATGGCAAGGATATGTTGTTCGGCCAGTTCAGTGTTGAAGAATCCAGTGCGTTGCATATTCACGGCAGCGGCAGCAGTTCGGTATATACCGAAGTCGGCAACAGATTTTCACGATCGTTAAATAATATCGGCTATGGCAACTATGGTTTTGGACGGCCTAGTCCGGGTTCGCAAACCAGCCTTTTGCGCCTCAGCCCCGAGTTGGATGAGATTATGCCGAATACGCCTTTCAACTTTGCTGAAGCACAAAACGATGTTTTGATTGATATGCAATCCCGCGATGAAATTCCTTATATCCGTGTTATTTTCAATATGGAATCTGTTCCGGAATGTGCGCTGATGGCCTCGAAAGACCGGTATGAAAACTTTGGCGAGCTGATCGCTGATAGCGAATATCGTGCTGCGTTAAAGGCCGACGGAACAGATGTCGAACCGATTAGAATAGCTTCTATCCGTCAGGGTAGCGGCTCGTACGTGACAACGCGCAATATTATCGGTGCGGCTTTGGATGCTGATGTTATCGAATTTCAAACATATAATAATCCTGAAAGTGCAGTACAGGCTGTGTCCGAGGGGCGCGCTGATGTTTCTGTCTTTGTGGAATATCCGGGCAGGGCTCAAGGTCGTTTTCAAAACGGCCTGCGGGCTATTTTTAATTCAGATTTAACGCTGATGGAATTAGGGCAGGCGCAATACCAAAGCCGTTTTGCAGATCATCCGGGGCAGTATAGTTTGTTGCAGCCCACAATCGAAAGTGAACTGACCATGAATCCTTATACATGGTATAGCGCGTGGGAAGATCAGACAATTTCGCTGCCTTCAATGCTATGCACGCATCTTGTAATTGCGGGCAGAACACCTGAAAGCATTGAAAATACAGCGTTGCGTGAAAATTATATTCGTCCAATGCAGCAAGACGTCTTGTCACAGGTTAATCCGGATAGGTTGCAACCTAGTACTTCAACACGTTTTCTCAATTTGTCCAAATAGCGCCCGCTTGTTGACATAATATAAGCGGTGTGTTACTATAATTTAAAGGTTATGGGGATTTTCTATGTTGGATGAATTCAATATTTCTGCACAAGAATTAGGCAAAGCGGCTGATGCGCAAGAAATTACACGCCTTTACGGCGAGTTTCTGGATAGTTTTGCGAGTAGCCTGCTTGAGGTCGAAAATTCATCGCATTCCCCATTGATACAAGGGCGTCTGGTCAAAGGGCTGGAAGATATATTATTCGAGGCTGCAATTGAAATGCTGGATGATATGTCCAAGGCAAAACCTGATGATCTTGATGGAATCTCAGCCAGATATAATGCCGCTTATAAACTCTTGTCCGTACGGGTCGGAGATCAGCGTACAGATATGACGGATGCGCAAACACAAAAGCTTTGGCATACATCAGGCATGGTTTCGCGCCATTTCAGAGCCCTATCTTTGCCACAGTTCGGCCGTGACCGAAATACCCGTGATCAATACGTTCGAATTGCGGATCAAGCCAAACAAATCATTCCAAGTCTAAAAGATTTACAAAAGCCGAAATAACCTGATTTTATTAATCATTCACACGTTTCAGCTTTGCGCCGCAGGCTGATAGCTTATCAACCAAATTTTCGTATCCGCGTTCTAAATGATAAATGCGGTTAACATGTGTTTTGCCTTCGGCAACCAATCCCGCCAGAACCAATGACACGGATGCGCGCAGATCAGTCGCCATAACCTGTGCGCCTTTTAGTTTATCTGTCCCGCGGACAAGGGCGGAGGCCTGATGCACATTAATATGTGCGCCCATGCGCGCCAGCTCGGGTACGTGCATAAAGCGGTTTTCAAAAATGGTTTCAGTCACCATTCCGGCCCCCTCGGACAAGGTCAGCATGGCCATAAATTGTGCTTGCAGATCTGTGGGGAAACCGGGATAGGGTTCGGTCATGATATCAACGGCTTGGATTTTTTGTCCTTTGGGGCGCTCGACATTAATGGTATCTGCCGTGGTTTCAATCATGATACCAGCCAATTTCATCGGTGTAATCAAGGCATCCAGATGGTCAGGTCGACAATGTGTGATTGTAACATTTCCACCTGTCATCGCGGCTGCAATCATATATGTTCCGGCTTCAATTCTGTCCGCCACAACGGCATGTTCGCACCCATGAAGTTCGTCCACGCCCTCGATAATGATCGTATCATCGCCAAGGCCTTTTATTTTTGCCCCCATGGCCTTCAGGCATTCACCCAAGTCAACGATTTCTGGTTCGCGTGCGGCGTTTGATAAAATTGTCTGCCCCTTGGCCAGAACGGCCGCCATCATAATATTCTCGGTCGCACCGACCGATACTTTAGGGAATGTAATATGCGCGCCTTTCAGACCGTCTTCTGCAGTGGCTTCGATATAGCCTTCGTGCAGGTCGATTTTGGCGCCCAAAGCCTCCAGTCCCGATAAATGTAGATCAACAGGACGCGAACCGATGGCGCACCCGCCGGGTAAAGATACGCGTGCCTTGCCAAAACGGGCCACAAGAGGTCCTAAAACCAGAACGCTTGCGCGCATTTGCGAGACCAGATCATATTCAGCTGTTGTGGATGTAATGTCTTTTGCGTCAATTTTGACTGTGGAATCTTTAAAAGATGTTTGTGCGCCAAAGCTTTTTAACAGGTCCAGTAGGGTATTGATGTCGCGTAGATCGGGAACGTTAGTCAGGGTAAAGGGATCGGCTGTTAAAAGGCCGGCGCATATTAGGGGCAATGCCGCATTTTTGGCACCGCTAATTTTGATTTTGCCATTCAGTGGCCCGTTGCCCTCGACTATGATTTTTGCCATTTTTTACCTGCTCTAGAGTTTGGGCAAGGTTACGCCGGCTTGCCCCATATATTTCCCGCTGCGATCTGCATACGAAGTTTCGCAGACCTCGGTTCCCTTAAAGAACAGGAACTGGGCAACACCCTCGTTCGCATAGACCTTTGCGGGCAGGGGGGTCGTGTTTGAAATCTCGAGTGTGACCTGACCTTCCCATTCAGGCTCCAGCGGGGTGACATTAACGATTAAACCGCAACGCGCATAGGTTGACTTGCCAAGGCACACAACCAGAACATCGCGTGGAATTTTGAAGGTTTCGACTGTACGACACAGAACAAAGCTGTTTGGCGGGATAACACAGACATCTGTTTTGCGTTCGACAAAACTGGTCGGGCAAAAGTTTTTCGGATCGACAATCGCGTTATCAACATTCGTAAAGATCATGAATTCATCAGACAGGCGCGCATCATAACCGTAAGATGAAAGACCATATGAGATCACGCCTTCCTTTTTCAGGCTTTCCTGAAAGGGGGTAATCATACCATTTTCAAGTGATTGCTTGCGTATCCAGTGATCCGGCATAATTCCCATTATTCTTCGCCCCCTTGTTTGTCTACATTGTCTTTTTCATTTTGTTTACGCGCTTGTTCTTTACGGCGCAGAAGATTCTTGCGCAGGTTTTCGGCACGTTTTTCAAACTTGTTATGTGGTTTTGGATCGTCGCTCATTCTTCAAGGGTAGGGGCAATAAAGATTCCCTGCAAGAGATTTTGCACTTGAAAATAACGGTTGGAAAGGTTAAAAACCAATGTCTTCTGATGTGCTGCTATAGCTCAGGGGTAGAGCGCACCCTTGGTAAGGGTGAGGTCGAGAGTTCAATTCTCTCTAGCAGCACCATTTTTATATAAATAAAATCAATAACTTAA
>CATLPD010000007.1 GCA_950054485.1 uncultured Alphaproteobacteria bacterium
TGTGGCATTGAAAACGGGTTATGCGAGAATTCAACCTTACCTGTCGTCTCGTCCAGTTCATACATCGGGAAATCAACAATCCAGCAGAATTTAAAGACATTCTGTTCAATAATGTCCATTGCCTCCGCAATCGCGGTGCGGGCTTTGCCGGCAAACTTTGCGGCTTTTACTTCTTGATCCGCAATAAAGAAGATTGCATCGCCGTCTTCCAGCTTTGCTTTTTCTTTCAAAATCGCAAGCGATGTATCCGGCACAAATTTCGCAATTGGGCCTTTGCCCTCGCCGCCTTCGATAGTGATATAACCAAGACCGAATGCGCCCTCGCCCTGCGCCCAGCTGTTCAGCTTATCAAAGAAACTGCGCGGGCGATCTGATACTTTTGGCGCACGGATCGCACGGACAACGCCGCCATTGGCAATAATGTTTTTAAAGGCTTTGAATTCGACATCGTCGCGATCAAAGGCTTCCGTCACATCAACGATGACAAGCGGGTTTCTGAGATCCGGTTTGTCTGTGCCGTATATCAGCATTGAATCGTCATATTTAATATGCGGCCACGGCGTCGGGGTAATGTCATATTTTGTGCCTGTATGGTCGGCAAATTCTTCGAACACGCCGCCGATTACATTTTCCATGACATCGAAAACATCCTGTTGTTCGACAAATGCCATTTCAACATCGAGCTGATAGAATTCACCGGCTGTGCGATCAGCGCGCGCGTCTTCGTCACGGAAACATGGCGCAATCTGGAAGTAACGGTCAAAGCCCGACATCATCAAAAGCTGTTTGAACTGCTGCGGAGCCTGTGGCAAGGCATAGAATTTTCCAGGATGTAACCGTGATGGCACTAGAAAGTCACGTGCACCTTCGGGTGACGATGCTGTCAAAATAGGTGTCTGGAATTCACGAAAGCCTTCTTCAACCATACGGCGGCGCATGGACGATGTGACATCACAGCGCAGTTTGATGTTACGCTGCATTACTTCACGGCGCAGATCAAGGTAACGGTGCTTCAGGCGCGTTTCTTCACCATAGGGTTCGTCTGAATTCACCTGTAAAGGCAATGGGTTGGCCGCAGACTGTACGGACATTTCCTTGACCTTGATTTCAATCTCGCCCGTTGGCAATTTATCGTTTGTCGTTTCGGGAGTACGTTTGACAACCTCACCCTCAACGGTGATGACGGTTTCGTTTTTAAGATCCTCAAATTTCGAAAACAGCGGGCTGTCCTGATTGACGACACATTGTGTCAGACCGTAATGATCACGCAAATCGACAAATAACAATCCACCATGGTCGCGGCGGCGGTGCACCCAACCTGAAAGTTTGACGGTTGACCCCGCGTCAGACGCGCGAAGTTCGTTACATTTATGACTGCGATAAGCGTGCATTTTTAACATCCTGTATTTTATAGTATAATCTGCCCCTGAAACTCCCATTTACGGGGTAATTTGTCAATTCCATTTTAAAAAAATTTGATGTAATACTATAGATATGAAGATCATTACAAAAACACCCGACCTAAAAAAGCTGTGCACGGCCCTTGCCAAGCAATCCTATTTTACGATTGATACCGAATTCATTCGTGAAAAGACCTATTATCCGAACCTGTGTTTGATCCAAGTTGCGAACGACGATGTCGAGGCAATCATCGATCCGCTTGCTGACGGCCTTGATATGACGCCGCTGTTCACGTTGTTACAGAATAAAAAAGTTCTAAAGGTTTTCCATGGCGGGCGTCAGGATGTCGAAATTTTCTACTATTTATCGGGCAAAATTCCAACCCCCGTATTTGATACGCAGATTGCCGGTATGGTTGTCGGTTTTGGTGACCAGATCGGATACGAGGCGCTGATCAAAAAGACGCTTGATATTCAAATCGATAAAGGATCACGCTTTACAGACTGGTCGCGCCGCCCGCTGAGCGACAAACAGCTGGCCTATGCTATGGCTGATGTCACGCACTTGCGTTTAGCCTATAAAGAAATCGTCGAAAAGCTGGAGCAAAACGGCCGCGCCAAATGGGTCGATGAAGAGATGGAAATTCTGACATCACCTGAAACCTATGATAACGAACCGGACCAGGCTTGGGAGCGTGTTAAAATCAACAGTCGTAAAAAGCAGGCACTCGGCGTTCTGAAGGAACTGGCCGCATGGCGCGAACGCACAGCCCAGCAGGAAGACAAACCGCGCGGACGCATATTAAAAGATAATGCGCTAAAGGAAATCGCCTTGCATCCCCCTAAAGATGAAGACGGCCTTCGTAAAATCCGCAGCATCCACCCCAGTTTTTTTGAAAGAAAACGCGCGGCCGATGTTCTTGACGCCGTTAAACGTGGCCTGAAAATGAAAGACAAGGATTTACCGGAGCGCAAAAAACAAAAACACCTGCCCCCCAATATCGGGCCGGTCGTTGAAATGTTAAAAGTTTTGCTGCGCATGAGGTCGGAAAAATATCACGTTGCACCCAAGTTGTTGGCGAATGTTTCCGATCTGGAACAGATTGCCGCCTATGGATCAAAGGCAGACGTCGCGGCCATGAAGGGCTGGCGTCGTGAAATTTTCGGCGATATGGCCCTGCGCCTTTGTGCCGGCAAGGTCGGTTTTGTTGTCGAGAAAAACCAGATTGCTTTAAAAGATATCGCTTGACATATTCCCTGCTATACCATAAATATGTTTTATGAAATATGACATCGCTGACATTAAAAAGAAACTGGACGCTGCGACTGAAATCGAAATTAAACGCCAACAATGTGCTGACCCTGTTGGCTGGCGCGCCGAAATAGAATCTTTAAAAAAAGAGATACTGATCCCCGGCATTGAAAAATTTACCCCTAACAGTATGCAATATGTTTTGGATCATCTGGAAGCTGCAGTTGAAGATTTCTGTAATCATCCCGAAAAATATCTGGATATGGATGAAAGATCGGAAAAAAATATTCGCGATTTTTTTAAGAAACACACGGCGGCAACAGAATTTACAAATTTATTGTCTGAGGTCACAGCAGCTCTTTATGACAAAGATCATAGCTTTTACGAACTTTCAGATGACACACTTGCAAAGTTAAAGAAAATCCAAGATCGAAAACAAATGAAATCCTATTTCAATTTTCTAGCGAAAATTTATCCCAATGAAAAAGAACACCTCGAGAGCTTAAACGGATATTCCTCCACAAGCGAATATCATGAAGATATTTACTTTACCTCAATGCGTTTACAAAACTTTTCCGCAAAACTGCCTGAATATTTTGAATATTTGAAAAACATCAAAAAATGGGAGCAAGCCTTAGAAGATTTTGATCAAAAGCGTATCAGTGAAGAAGAAAGCATAAAGACCATCAATTTCCTACGTGAAAACAAGCCAAAGCGCAAACCGCTAAAGAGAGACTAGCTCTTCAATGTAATCTTCGCCTCGCGCCTTATTTTTTCTGCCAAGTCATCCAGCAAGCCCTGAATAATGTCCCCGCTGATGCCCGCGTGTCGCCCTGTAAGAGTTAAATGCAAATATTTAGGCGTGACTTTCAGCTCTGCATGTTTCAAAAGCGCGAGCGCCCCACCCGTCAAGATATAGGCCAAACGCAGACCAAGGCCTAATTGAATGGCCAGTTCACGCTGCTTATCTGTCAGGATTTTCTGCGCCGCTTCCGTAATTTGCGACATATCACGACCCAGTTTGCGTAGATATCCACGATGACGCACATAAACACCAAGGGCAATAATGGCACGCCCACGGTGGCTGAGGCCATATAGAGGCATATTCAAAATACGCTGATAAGCATGACGCGGGCGATGATCTTCATGTTCGAACCAGCCGACATCACTGAGAAGCGCTGCCGCCTGCACAGTTTTCAAATCTTTCGCATCCGCCCCCGGGAATAACGGCATCAGCCATTTTGCCAAATCCAGAAATTCTTTTTCGGTTGCAAAACGCCCGGCCTGACGGCCGATTTCACGGCAACCGGAAATCAACGGGTCCATCTGTTTTTTGGCGGATGCTAATTGATCATACAGCATCCCTTCGCGCAGGCCCGTGCCCGAGAACACGAGCTGCTTTGGCCGGGCCGCTTCCAGAACATGCTTTAAAACAAGCGCGGCTGCCGGCATATCCTTTACGCGGCGTTTGGCAAGCCCTGACATTTTTTCCAGCGACGCCTCTTTTTGCGCCGAAATAAAACGCGTAAATTTCAGCGCTGTATCTGTTTCAAGGCGGTAATTATCCAGAACGGTAATCGGATAATCCTCCATAAAAATATGGGCACGCGCCAATGTGCGCCAAGCCCCACCCAGAATATAAAACTTCTGATCTTTGAATTTTTTCAAATCAACCGTATCAAGATGTTGGTTAATATAAGCGATTTGGTCTTTTTCACCATTCAGCGCCATGATCCGTAATGCGCCCAGCGGCAGGGATGTTTGCGATGTAATCTTGCCCTTTTCAACGCCAATCAGCTCCAGCGATCCACCGCCGAAATCTCCGATCAAACCATCAATATTCCCGTGGTTTGCGACAACACCCAGGGCTGAAAGACGGGCTTCTTCTTCACCTTCGATCACATTTATATGCAGGTCAAACTCGTCTTTTGCCATTTTCACAAAAGCCGGGCCGTCTTTTGCCTCGCGCACGGCGGCTGTTGCCACCGCCACAACTGTTTTAATTTTCATCGCTTTGATCAGGGCTGAAAAACGCGCCAATGAATCGCGCGCAGCGATCACACCTTCGGGGTTCAGGCGCCCCGTTGTACCCAGCGTTTTGCCGAGGCCACAGATCGTACGTTCATTGTGCAGTTGCACCGGCACACGTGCCAGATCGTGATACACAACCAAACGCACGGCGTTTGATCCGATATCAATGATCGCAACGGGGTTCCATTCCTTATGCATCTGGCCTCACTTTCAAATCTGTTATAGACTGGATGCGGGAGAAAAACCAGACATGAAACGCTTTATGCTATTACGACATGCCCTACCCGAAACGCACGGGTTTAACGGGCAAGACAAGGACCGTCCGCTGCGGACCGAAGGCATTGCGCAAGCCCAAAAGATGGGCGATATCATACGCACGCAAAATTTTATGCCGGATTATATTGCCTGTTCCAGCGTCCAGCGAACACGGGAAACATTGCAGCATTTAAAGTTAGACGATATTAAAACCGAATATTTTGATCATCTGTATCTGCCCAAACGCCAAACGATTGAAGAACATATAAAATACGAACTCCCAGAAAATTCAAACTGTGCGTTATTTATTATTCATTTTCCGGGCGTGCTTGATTTTACCTACAGATATGCAGACCACATCCATAATTTTCCCGAGGCTTCACTCGCCATTTTTGATTGCGATATCGAAACGTGGGATCAGTTCGAAAAGCCCGAATTGAAAAAATTTATAACCGTTTAAATTGCCTTACTTTTGACACATTTACATTTTAATATAAAAGGATGAAACACTAATCTGGAAACGCATTGTTCTTGATTTTGATCGCGGGTGCATTGTTCGCGGCCCTGTCTTATGCCATTACAAATTCCAGCCGCGGCGGCGGAAACATCGATAAAGAACAAGCTGAAATTTTAGCCGCGCAAATTTTTGATCAGGTTGCCACTATTCGGACAGCCCACAACAGGTTAAGCATTATAGGCAATTATGATCAGATACAATTTAACGATGCCGCCGCAAATAACGCCGGCACATGTTACAGCAGCTTTGCGACGACTTCGCCCTGTTCAACCATTGGTGTTTTCAGTTCTGAAGCAGGCTTGAGCCCACCGATTTGGACAGACGAAATGCGTGATCCGGCTTTTCCTGCCGAAACAAACCAGTGGGTTTGGTATTCAAGGCGCACCCAAATTGGGGGCGTAGAAATCGGCACAACATCTGCTGATGAATATTTATACATTCATTCTTTATCATCTGAAATTTGCAATGCTATCAATAAAAAGATCAATGGAGATCCTGCAATTGGTGCTGTTTCTGCTATTGGAGACACCTCTGGCTATGCCAGAAACTATGCAACTGATGGCGTTTATACTTCAATCGCTGTTGCACCCCCCCCCTCCGGTCTTGATTTTGATCACGAAGGGTGCGTTGTTACAGGTGGATTTAAAACCGCTTTTTTCCTTGTTAAAGCAAATTAGAAAAAACTTTGCGGGTCGATATCGATTTTCAGGCGAATGTTTGACGGCTGTTTAACGGCGGCAACCCATTCTTCAATCACTTTTTGAATATGAACGGTTTTATCAGCCTTGATCAAAAAGCGCCAGCGGTGCTGTCCACGCAGTAATGACATCGCGGCGGCGGCTGGCCCAAGGACGCGCAGATTATCATAGTTGGGTGCCACTCGTGCCAATTGCCGGCAATAATTTCTGACCACATCTTCCTTCGGCCCGCTGATGATCAGCGCTGCCAGTTTACCGAATGGCGGCATGGCGGCCTCGGCCCGCTCGGATGCTTCTACTTTTAAAAATTGATCACGTGCGCCATTCGCAATGGCTTTCATAACCGTATGGTCCGGCATATAGCTTTGCAGATAGACCGATCCCTTCAACGCAGATCGCCCTGCACGGCCTGATACCTGATGCAACAATTGAAACGTGCGTTCGGCCGCGCGCATATCCCCGCCCGACAGGCCGATATCCGCGTCAACCACGCCGACCGTTGTCAGTTTCGGGAAATGGTGTCCCTTGGCAATCATTTGCGTGCCGATAATCACATCTGCGCGTCCGGCCTGAATATCTTGCAAAGCCTGATCCATTTGTTTCGGACTGTCCGTAATATCGCTGGAGAGAACCAAGACATTGGCATCAGGCATAAAGGCTTTGGCTTCCTCGGCAATGCGTTCGACCCCCGGCCCGCAAGCAACCAATGAATCTTCGGTATCACATTCGGGGCACTCCTTTGGAATTTTAACGTTAAAGCCGCAATGATGACAATGCAGCGCCATTGTGCGCCGATGTTCGACCAGCCAAGCGCTGCAAGACGGACATTCAAAGCGGTGTCCGCATTTACGACACAAAGTCAAAGGTGCATAACCGCGCCTGTTTAAAAACAGCAAAGATTGTTCGCCGCGTTCTTTCGTTTCAACCAAGGCTTGGCGCAGTGGGTCCGACAGAAAAACTTGCGACGTTGTTTTCTCTTCGCGCATATCGATCATATTTATGTCCGGCATTTCCGCCCCACCAAAACGATCAGGCAAAATCAGATGTTTATATTTTTCAGCCCAGACATTCTGCATCGTTTCAAGCGACGGTGTGGCAGAGGCCAGAGCCACAGGCATCTTGCCAAGACTGGCGCGTACAACTGCCATATCACGCGCGTTGTACATGACGCCGTCTTCCTGTTTATAGGATTGGTCGTGCTCTTCATCGACAATAATCAACCCCAATTCAGGAAAGGGTAAAAACAGGGCGGATCGCGCGCCAATCACACATTTCGTTTCGCCGCGCAAAACGCCATGCCAGATTTTGCGTTTATTGGCGGGCGTAACATCCGAATGCCAGACTGCAGGTTCGGTCCCGAAACGGCGTTTAAAACGATCCAGAAATTGTGGCGACAGTCCGATTTCAGGCAGCAAAACCAGAACTTGTTTATTCTGACGAAAAGCTTCTGCCAGGGCCTCGAAATAGACCTCGGTCTTACCCGATCCTGTTACACCATCCAGCAGCATCGCGCTGAATGTCTGCGCGCTGACGGCCTTTTGCATTTCTTTTGCCGCCTCGGCCTGTGCATTCGATAAATCCAGATCTGTTTTCAAAGACGGAATATCTGTGCAGGGATAGACATCCTGTTTCCTTGGTGGCTTGCGGATTGAATTTTCAACCAGTGCAGGTAAAGTCATTTTTAAAACGCTGCCGATATCGGCCATCGTATATTCGGCAACCCATGCGATAAAGCGCCTGTGAATATCAGGCATCGGCGGTATGTCATAGGATTCAATAAAAGCTTTCAGTTTATGTTCGGGCACATCGTCATTTTGCGCATCATGTTCCCACACAACGCCCAACGTTTCACGCCGCCCCATCGGTACCAGCACAAAATCGCCTTTTTCAACGGCTCTGCCATCGGTCAGATAGCTGTAAGGCCGCCCGACGGGATAGGGAAGTAAAACATCGCTGGATTGTCTTTTGGTCATCGGTTAAACTGCTTTACGGGTTTCGAATCTACAATATAAGAAAAAGGCGCAAAAATCATGAAATTCTTTGTTGATACAGCAGACGTTAATGAAATCAAGGAACTGGCTGATACCGGGTTGCTGGATGGGGTGACCACAAACCCATCGCTGGTGGCGAAATCAGGGCACAGCAGTTTTCTGGATCTGATCAAGGAAATCTGCGATATCGTTGATGGCCCTGTCAGCGCCGAAGTTGCAGCAACTGACTATGATACAATGATGAAAGAGGCCGAGAAACTGGCCAAGATTGCAGATAACGTAGCCGTTAAATTGCCGTTGACGCCCGACGGATTGAAAGTCTGTAAAAAGCTGTCAGATCAAGGCATCATGACCAACGTCACATTATGTTTTTCTTCGGCGCAGGCCATTTTGGCCGCCAAGGCCGGCGCGACATTCATTTCACCTTTTGTCGGACGTCTGGATGATATCAGCCATGATGGTTTGCAATTAATCGAAGATATCGTCGATATTTATGACCAGTATCCCGCCTTTACAACCGAAGTTTTGGTCGCATCAGTCCGCAACCCACTGCATGTGATCGAGGCCGCGAAAATGGGGGCGCATGTTGCCACCATTCCGCCAAAGGTTATTCACCAATTCTACAATCATCCGTTAACCGACAGTGGCCTTGCCGCTTTTGTTGAAGACTGGAAGAAAACAGGCCAATCGATTTTATAGGACCGGATGATGAGCAGCGAGACACAAGCCCTTAAAAACCAAAACAACCTGAATGATGATGATGTAAAGCACTACTTGCGCCAGCATCCCGATTTTCTGGAACGACATATTGATCTTTTGGATATCCTGATCCCGCCATCGGCATCAAAAGACGGCGTTGTCGATTTTCAGATGATTTTGGTTGAAAAGCTGAAAGCCGAAAAAAACCTTTTAAAGGAAGAGCGCCGCGAGCTGATTGAAACCGCAACCCATAACATGACGAACTGGAACCGCATCCAGTCGGCTTGCCTTGCCCTTTTAGAGGCAGAAGACCTGGAAGATTTCGTCAATATTATTGCGCAGGATTTTCCGGTGATTTTAAATGTGGATGTGTGTTGTCTGGCTGTTGAAGCCTATGGCAATGAAGTGCCTGATTTCAAACACCCCTGCTTTCATGTTTTAACACCTGGCGCGGTTAAAGACCGTCTTGGTAAGGGCGGATATGCCTGCCTGCAAGGTAATATATTCGGTGATGATGATATCTATGGCCCGTCGGCCGAACGCGTTAAAAGCGAGGCGCTGATCCGTCTGGATATCGCGCCGAAAAGTCATAAAGGGATATTGGCATTCGGGTCAGAAGACCCAGATATGTTCGACCCGGAACAGTCGATTGAACAGATTGCCTTCCTCGGCCAGGTGGTCGAGCGCTTTATCCGTCAATTTATAAAACTATAATAACGATCTAGGTTTGTGCGGAGCTTTTGGAGCTACTGTCTTAGGCATCGCTGCGTTATACTGTCTGTGTTCAGCACGAACAGCCCGTCTGATCCCTAAAGGTTGACCAAGTTCATTGGTTTTATCCGTTTGAATTATAGTCGTAACCTGCCGTGTTTCAGGGCCGAAAAGACTTCCTGCCACACTTGGTTTGCGCTGTGCAGGAAATGATCCTGCCAATTTTTGCGATTCTGGGTTTGTGCTGTCCAACATAACGTCTCCTGTAAAATACATGTTCTCACCCCTAATTATACATAGAGTTTATTAACAGCCCATTAATCACCTTGTGACAAAATTGCATATGTGATTCAATAATATTCAGGGGGCCTTCTGAATGACTGATACCATCAATTTTTCCGCCATGCCTGACCTGCAAGATGTTTTATTGCGCTGGGTTAAAAGCCTGACATCGGAAAAAAATGCATCAAAACATACGCTGCGCGCCTATCAAAAAGATGTGCGCGATTTTCTGGCCCATATGACCGAGCATTTTGGCGCACCGCCATCGCTTGACACATTATCGACGCTGAAACTTCAAGATTTTCGCGGCTGGTTGTCCAAACTGGCAGCCCGTGAAAACGGCGCCTCGACCCGTGCCCGCGCCGTATCGACCCTGCGCAGCTTTTTTGCATGGCTGGATAAAAAAGGCATTCTGCATAACCCCGTTATCCAACATCTGAAAACACCAAAACTGCCGAAAACCCTGCCAAAGGCGATGGATGCACGCCAGACGCGCGAGCTGATTGAAAATACGGATATCTTACAAAAAGACCATGATTGCTGGATCAGCCTGCGCGACCAGGCTCTGTTTACATTATTATATGGCTGCGGCCTGCGTATCGACGAGGCGCTTTCGCTGAACTATGGTGAGCGTCCGCAATCAGATTCGATCATCGTGCGCGGTAAGGGTAATAAAGAAAGGCTGGTGCCGGTCCTGCCCGTAGTAAAGAACGCGATTGATTCTTATGTCGCGGCTTGCCCGATCAAAAGCTTTGAGAATAAAGACCCACTGTTTATCGGGGCACAGGGAAAGCGCCTGAACCAAGGTGTTGCCCAAAAACAAATGCGCGACCTTCGTAAAATGCTGGGTCTGCCGGACAGCGCGACACCTCACGCCCTTCGCCATTCTTTTGCCACCCATATCTTGCAAAATGGGGGTAATTTGCGCGTTATTCAGGAATTGCTGGGACATGTATCGCTCAGCACCACACAGCGCTATACCGATCTGGATAATGAAGCGCTGTTCGATATCTATGATAAATGCCACCCCCGCGCATAAATGCATAAAAATAACCTAAAGTTGTATTTATTTTTAATGCAACCTTAAGTGGTTTTTGATAGACTGGAATCATGAAATGGTTTTGGTATACAGCATTGTGTCTCATCATATCTTCGCCCGCTTTGGCTAAAGAAACCTTGCACGGCCCGATACAGGCCGAAGTTATCCGCGTTCTTGACGGTGATACCTTTGATGTTCGCGCGCAAATCTGGATCGGCCAATATATTGAAACGCGCGTGCGCCTGAATGGTTTAGATACCCCCGAGCTACGGGGAAAATGCGCATCAGAAAAACAAAAAGCCCAAAGCGCCAAAGCCGCATTGGAAAGCCTGATCTTGAATAAACCAGTATATCTGGATAACATCCATGGCGGAAAATACGCAGGCCGCGTCATCGCCAATGCAAAAACAGGTCAGGGGCAGGATTTATCACAGCATATGATTACAAACGGATATGCCCGTAAATATGATGGCGGTGCGCGTTCCGGCTGGTGTCAAAGCTGATCAAAATAGCGATAGGCGTTTGTCGTCGCGATGATGATGATAGCTGATAAAATCATCAAAAAAGCAGTTTTGATATTAATATGTGTTTCCTGCTTTTTAATTTTGTAGAAGATCATAAGCCAAACCGTCGCCAGCATAAAAATCAATGTGGCAAAGGCCGGGTTCGGTGATAGGTGGTAGGCCGTCACGATCAACGGACCGATCAAAACCTTGATTGTTCCTATAATCAACCCGCCCTTCAGAACGTGACTTTCAAATAACGACGGCCGCGGCCCCGATCTGAACTGGTGTCGTAAAAAACACATCGGAAAAGACGTTAAATGCACGCACCAGCCCCAGACATAGGCCTGTGCGAATTGGTCCGTGAACCCCATACCGAATTTTGTCAGCGGCGACATAAAGCCGGCAATAAAACCGACGATCAGCAATGTTTTAAGCGCGCCATGCAATTCAACACGGCCCTTGACCATGTACCATTGCCCCAGCCCCGCACATATGAACGCAAAAGCAATACCTGCAATCACATATGCATTTGATAACATCTCAAGCGTTTCAAACGGCTCGATCGCCGCCCAGATAAAGAACGATGATAAAATCTGAATGGGACGTGTCAGGGATGTCAGCGGACCGCCATGTTCGCGGCTAAGGTTTAAGATGCTGACCCCGATAAAGCTCATCAAGATGCCCGCAACTAAGGCCGCAGCGTAAAATTCTGGAGCTGTAGGAAATTCTATAAACCAGACAATTGGTGTTAAAAAGCTGAATGCAAAAAATGATGTCCAACCGCGCCCGCGGATACCATCCATTTTCAGTTTCTTGTTGATATCCAGAGGAACACAATTTGCAAAACTTACGATGATTGCAAGTAGCCACCACGTCATGGACAAACCTTTTGGAAGAAAATGGAGCGGGCGACGAGAATCGAACTCGCACGACTAGCTTGGAAGGCTAGGGTTCTACCATTGAACTACGCCCGCAGATTTGAAATTTATAGCGAACCTGCAGGGGGAATGCAAGGCGTTTTTGCTTGGCGTGTTGTACTATGACATCAGATAATTGACGATTGATTTTGTCAGTGCATTATCTGCAAACTGATCAAAGCCCGCAAACATGGGCATAGAATTGACCTCCAGAAACTTATATCGACCCGTTTTCGCGCAGGTTTTAAAATCAGCCGCTGCATAATCCAGTTGCAATATATCTGTCAGCTTGCGAAGCCCCTGAACCAGATTTTCGGGCGGTGTGACCTGAACAATTTCAACATCGCCCATATCCAGCGCGCGGTAATCCAGCGCAGCACTGGATATGCGAAAGGCAAAGAAATCATTTCCGATACGATATAGGCGTAATTCGGGGTTGATCAGCTTTTCCTGAATAATCGATGGTGACACAGTTGATATATCAGCATCCAGATCCTGCGTGTGGGCCCCGCCCGCAACTGGTTTTATGATTTTATTGTCTTTGGACACAGCGGAAATGTCATTGGTAAATAAAGTTTCGGGTATTTCCAGACCGGATTCTTTGGCCAGTTTCAAGGTATAGGGTTTATTCGCATAATAGTCTTCAAACAGACGGTTCAGGATTTTCACGTCAGGATTACAAAAGGCCCAGCCTTTGATAAAGTCAAACCAGTTGTTTAAATGATCAGACGATACATTTGAATCTTTTATCAAACTGAAAACATCCCAGCGCACAAACAGCGCGCTGGGTTTAACTTCTTCACCATTGATATAAAGGTTGGCGTTATCAAGATCCCATTTGACCTGCCAGGTGTCGGGCTGATCAATGTAAAGCGTTAATGAAAGGCGGCCCTGATCTGCACAGACTTTCGCCATATGCGTCAGATTAAAATCTTGGCTGCCGCCTGAAATAAAAAGCATTATAGTGCCTTCTAAACGTAATTATCGTGGTCCGCGGCCTTCTTCGCCCACCGCCAGAGTGGTCATGGGAGGACGTTTTCTTGGATCAAGGTCTTTGGACTTGTCACCTTTTTTCTTATCATCATTTTCCGGTTTTTTCGGTGGCAGGGGCTTTTTACCTTCTTCACCAACGGCCAGAGTTGTCGGCCTGAGATCTTTAAAGTCCTCGCGTGGTGTGCGCGGTTTACGCGGCTTGGTTTCTTCAGGAATCGCAAGCGTTGTCATCATTCCGCTGCCGTCTCTTGGTGGTTTTCTATCTTCTTCACCTAAAGCCAGTGTTGTGCCAGATTCTCCGTCATCATTATTTTTCTCTGGCGTGCGTGGTCTGCCTTCTTCGGGAATGGCCAATGTTGTCATCATTCCGCTACCATCTCTTGGTGGCTTCTTATCTTCTTCACCAATCGCAGCCGTCGTCGGAGAAAGAAAATCCTCATCATCTCTTTCAGGTGTGCGCGGCTTACCTTCTTCAGGTATGGCCATTGTGCACAAATACTCATCATCACCGGATAGTTGTCTTGGCTTTCTATCTTCTTCGCCCATAGCAGAGCTTGTCGGCCCCTCTCCAAACCAATCGGTGCCCGGCGCCTTCGGGGCATCATTCGCAACAGCTTTCAAATGTCCTAAGAACTCTTCTTTGGTAAATTCGAAACCTTCGGCATTACCGATCGTCACGACTTTATCGATATCGTTTAAAGACATCCCCAGCTTGACCGCGAAAGACGGGTTCTTTTGGGCATGTTGAAACATAAGTATGACTTGTTTGTTTTTCCGGGACATGGGTGATACCTTTTAATAATTATTAATGAACACGGTTATGTAACATGTAAAATCGGGGAGAGTCAACACCTGATTATGTCAGGCGACTTCTTTTAAAAGCTGTGCGCGAAACGTCAATAAAAAATCGGCCCGATCTTGTGCGATGCGCTTTCCGCTGTCTGTCTGCATCATAGCTGGCAGCTTTAACAGCTTTAATTCAAAATGGTCCAACGCATATTGCTTGTCATCCAGATCACGGTTTTTGCCCAGCGGATCTTCGGGATGGAACAGCTTGGTTCCCATACGGCCCGACGTATACATGTTACGAGCAACGCCAAGCGCACCCAAGGCTTCCATACGGTCGGCATCCTGCAGGATTCTGGCCTCCAGCGTTTTAGCTGGAATCCCCGCCGAAAAACTATGCGCCGCAATGGCATGCGCCACGTCATCCAGTTTTTCAGCCGGAAAGCCCATATCACCCAAAATTTCTTTCGATTTTTCAGCCGCCAATTGTGATGCTTTTGATCTTAAAGGCGAGTTTTTAGGCGGATTAACAACATCATGGAAATAGGCCGCCGCCAATAAAACCAGATCATCGGCGTGACCGCCCTCGCCTTCGTTAATTTCCAGCGCGACATTGTAAACACGCCTGAAATGCCCCAGATCGTGCGATGCATCATCGCTTTCGTTTTGGTGCCACCAGTTTTCGAATTCAGATTGCCATGCGGATAAAGTTTTCATAGCTTTTATCTATAAGCTTAAAGGGATTGTGTCAAGCCGACTTGGATGTGCGCGGATCAATTGATCGACCCTTTTTGGCAGGCGGATTATCCAAACGCTCGAGGATTTCGAGGATTTTATCCTGCTTTTCGGCCATTTCGTTGAACTGTATTTCCAATCTTTCCAGCCGTCTTAAGGCTGCAAAAGATAAAGCCAAAGGGGCATATTCCTGAGGCAAAGAACTGTCTGCATTTTTGTAACCCGCAACGCGTTTTCTTATACTCGCTACATGTCCTTCAAACCACTCTTCAGCCATGACGCCCGCCTATTCTAGGGTCCATACTCTTACCCTTGGGTGATTGCGGGTGCGCAATATCTTCAAGGGCTTGTGCAATACGCTCCAGCAAGGCATTTTGCTTTTCGGCATTTTCATTAAACTCAGCACGCATTTTTTGCATTTCCTCGAATAAAAAAACAACGGCAAGTGTATTGCTGGCAGCATCGCCTATAGTAGCTTCGCGCCATTCATACTCTCTTTTTTTTGCTCGTCTTTTAATATCTTCAATGCTCATAATCATACTCCATCTGTATTCTTAATAAAAAATACCAAAAGAACAATTTCGTGTCAATATGAAAAATAAATATGATAAGCTATTGGCGCCAGTTCGGGTCGGTTTTATTCAAGAAAGCCGACAACCCTTCTTTGCCCTCATCACTCGCGCGGGCCTCTGCAATTTTCGCGCAGGTCATTTCGATCATATCATCGTCAACCGGGCGGCGTGCAATATCGCGGATCAAGGCCTTGCCCATCGCCTGACCACCGGGCGCGCCCTGAAAAATCGCGCGGATAATCTCGAGGGCCTTTTTATCAAGTTCCTGCGGAAAGACGACTTCATGCACCAAGCCGATGCGGCGGGCTTCGCCGCCATTAAAGCGCTCGGCCGTCAGAAAATAACGGCGCGCCTGACGCTCGCCAATCGCGCCAATCACATAGGGTGCAATAATGCTGGGGATCAGGCCGATACGAACTTCGGACAGGCAGAATTCGGCATTCGCGGCTGCAATTGCAATATCGCAGGCCGCCGTCAAACCAACCCCGCCGCCAAAGGCATGGCCCTGCACCAGCGCAATTGTCGGTTTCGGCAATTCATTGATGGTTTTCAGCAATGTGCCGAGGTTGCGTGCATCCGCCAAATTTTCATCATAGGAATATTCGGCCGAGCGTTTCATCCAGTTGATATCACCGCCCGCGCAAAAACTGACCCCTTCGCCGCGCAGCACGACAACACGAACATCCTTGTTTTCGCCCATTTCGATGAATTTTTCGGTCAAGCCGGCAATCATGTCCTCGTCAAAGGCATTGCGTTTCTTGGGCTTGTTCATGGAAATCTGGCCGATGCCTTCGTCGGTCACTTCGGTCAGGATGATGGGTTCTGCAGACATTTTAACCTCGAATTTTTATTGAGGTTTAAATCTACTGGTTATGGCTTGGGTTTGCAAACTTGATTTGGGGCTTTTGTTTTGATTTCGTATCGGGCCTTCGGGACATCTGTAATCTCTACATGATAAATTTTCTCGCCCATTTCATCAAAGCCTTGAAATTTAACATCCAGATGGTCGGATGGGGTCAGCTTTTCAAGCACTTCAATTGATTTCTTATCCGTTATTTGAAAATATTCATCATCGTTCTGGCGCTTGTAAAGCTGAACATCACCGTTAATGTCTTCAATAGAATATTCACCATCATCAAATTGTCCGGCATGCGCCGCACCACTTCCAATTTGCGCGTCCACTTTCGATGCCAGAATGTAATAATTGAAACGCACGTACCATTGTCCGGATTTATCTTTGAGGGCGGTAATCGAATTTTGCCAAGTTGAAACCTCTGGGTCAGGCCAACGCAGACTTTCGACACCTTTAACGAAATGCGGCTTTGTAAATCTGCGCCATATATTTTTTAAAGGTTTCATTCTACAATTCCCTTGATCCGAATTTGCCGGATGGTGATCTTTTATGTTCTGGTCTGTTCCTATAATCTGGCGGATCTTTTACAACAATGATCCACCCTCTGTCGCCATGATAATCAAATTTTTTGTATGCATATTCTTGAGGTGTCAGCTTTTCCAAGGCTTCGATAGATACAGGGTCAGTTATTTCTTCAAAGCCCCGCCCCATTGAGCGACGATGTGGAACAATTTCAGCATTCTGATCTTCCAATTCGTAAACTTCTTTTGAGAATTTATCATTATTTCTAGGATTTGCCATGCGGTCTTGGGCGTCTTCTTCCGGCATATATAAGTTAAAACGACCGAACCAACGGCCATCTTTCGTTTTGCCAAATGTATGCGATACAAGCCAGCATGTTGAATCCTGCATAGGCCAAATCAAGCTTTCAACTTCATGAACGAATTTCGGCTTTACAAATTGACGCCACAGCTTTTTCAATGATTTCATTTCAAATATCCTTTTAATCGCTCATAATTTACCCTATTTTTTACATTATGTCAAATTAAATTCATCAATCCTTAACCATTCCCTGCAATACTGAAACTATAGGTCTGATAGTTCAGCCTATTTAAAGGAAGAATTCCGTAAACTTACATACAGGAGAGAATCTCATGGCTCTAATTATAGATTTAAAACCATCCGAACGAATTATTATAGGCGATGCCCTCATCACAAACGATGACGCACGTACGCGTCTGCATATCGAGGGCGATGCCCCGATCCTGCGCGAAAAAGACATTTTACGCCCGGATGATGCCGACAGCCCCAGTAAACGTGTATATTTGATGATACAATTGATGTATTTATCAAAAACACCCGAAGATTTACATCATGATTACTTTAAAGCTGTTAAAGAAATACAAGGCGCAGCACCAAGCACGTCTGTTTTATTCATGAAGATCAACGATTACATTCTGGACGGTCAATATTACAAGGCCTTGAAAGAAGCCCGCGTCCTGATCGATTACGAAAAGGAGTTGGTCGCCCATGCAACAGCATAATCCATATCAAAACGCGTCTGACGCCTATTCGAACAACAAAGCGGCCAGCCTGTCTGACCCGCGCACTATGGAGGCGCAGGCTCTGCTAAAGGCTGCCTCGAAATTGGATCGCATCCGCGACCTGCTGCGTGAGGGACAAGACCCCGGCTATCTGGCTGTTGGCGAGGCGCTGGAATATAATAAAAAGCTCTGGATTGTTTTTGCGGATTCTATGGCTGATCCATCACATGATCTGCCGCAGGAGCTGAAAAACAACATCGCCAGCCTGTCTGTTTTTATGCTGAAACGCACGCTGGAGGTTTTGGCTGATGCCACAGCGGAAAAGCTGGATGTCATGATTGATATTAATCGTCAGATTGCATCAGGCCTGATGAAAACACCCGCAAAGGATGCAACCGATACGGCCGTACCGTCTGAGGCGCCGCCCGCATCCCGCAGCGAAAGTATTGACGCTTAAAATTATTTAGATAAGTTTTTGGATGATCCCGTTTGCGCCTTTGGCCGGACGGGATTTCCTTTTTCGTCAAAATGACGGCTCCAGTGATTGGGGCGCGGATTCTCTTTGAAACCAGGGGGCATTTTATATTCAACACGCGTTTCAGATGCGATAAAATACAGCATTTCCTGCACTGTTCCACATTTGATATAATCCCCAAACCCACGTGAATACGGCTTTAGTCGTTTGAATATTTGCACCTGCCCGTTAAAACGGGGAATGGAATATTCACCCGCCTCGACATCAAAGCACTCACCATCGCGCTCTTCATGAGCCAGTCTATCTTTTACGTTTTCCGGCAATTCAAATAAATCGGTTCTGACGTACCAAGCCCCTTTTTTATCCTGTCCCGCAACCCACATACACCAGAAGTCGCCTTTATCAGACTTGGTGATTAAAGGCCCTTCGACCTCGCGTACGAACTTGGGAAGAAAAGCCTTCCTGAAATTGACACGTAATTTTTTAATAGCAGCTTTCATTTCGAACCTTAAAAAAATACAATTTAACATAATTTAAAAACTAAATCAACCAAGCTCATATCCACGCCGTAATAAAAGACCGCCCGAAGGCGGCCTTCTAATCATTGCTGTCTAAAATAATTACGAAACAGATGCGGTATCAGATAATTGGGCTGTACCAGCTGTGACATTACCTGATGCAGCCGATGCACTCTCCGCCTGTACAGGCTGCGCTGCAGCCGTATTACTTGCCGGCGCTGCTGTCGGCTTTGTTAAGCTGGCTGCGTTTTCAGCAAAGGCATTTTCACGTGCATCCCGCGCCTCTTCAAGCTGGGCAGCCCGCTGATAGCCTGCTATTTGTTTTTCCGTCGGATATTGACGAATAATATCGCCTGTCTCCGATGATTTGAATTCTAAAATAGCCATATCCAGATTTACATCTACACGAATAGTGGAGACCGTATATTCCGGCTTAGCTTCTGGAAGATTACTCTCAAGTTTTGGAACAGATTCCGGAACGGCCACCTGCGATTCCACGCGGGGTTGAGCCGTAGGGGCTGTTACTGATGTAATTTCATTACCTATCATATCCTACACCTTCTGGTATATACACATTCCTACACTTTCTATCTTATCGCGATTCGCAATAGCATGTCAAGTAAAATGTTCACATTTATTTTTATTAACTAAATATTAACTTTATATTTACTTATTGTTAACTATTTTTATTTGAAGGTGCACCCCGCTTTGTCGAAAAATATAATAAAATTTTCGAGGAAATTAGCGGGTTTTTAAACGATTTTGACTACAATTAAAATCGAACTATATGAATCAGTGAGGTTTGGGCAAATTAATTATTTGCAATTTTATGCAGGCAAAATTTGCCTAGTGGATAAAACTGGTGTAGGATAATAAACGAGTGGTTCCACTTTTTGAAACAATTCACTGATATATAAGCGACTATAGGCATGGGAGTTAGCTGTTGGACGCATTACTTGAGACCCTGAAAAAATTGGGCCCCGCCAGATTACTTTTGATGGCCGGGACATTTTTGGCGTTAATCGTCTTCTTTGCTTTTATTGCTGTGCGCTCCAGCTCGCCGGCAATGACACTCTTATATAATGACCTGACAACATCAGATTCAACACAAATCGCAGCCAAGCTTGACGTATCCGACATTCCCTATCAAATGATCGAGGGCGGAACGCAGGTCATGGTAAACTCGCAGGATGTTGGGCGCGCCCGCATGCTATTGGCCGAGGAAGGGCTCCCCTCTTCCGGATCAATGGGCTACGAATTATTTGACCGCCAACAGGGTTTTGGTACAACCAGCTTTGTTCAGAATATCAACCAATTGCGCGCATTAGAGGGCGAATTGGCCCGCACCATCAGCACGCTTGATCCGATCCGCACGGCCCGTGTGCATCTGGTTATGCCTGAACGCGAATTATTCAGCCGTGAAAGCCGTCCGGCAACAGCAAGTGTCTTTGTGAATTTAAGAAACCGCGCTGAAGTCGGTAACGAGCAAATTACCGCCATCCAGCACCTGGTCGCATCTGCCGTACCGCAATTGCAGCCAACGCGCGTTGCGATTATTGATGGCGCCGGTAACCTTTTGGCCCGCGGCGATGATACTGACACCCCCGGCTTCGCAGCAGCGGGTGCTGAGGATATGAAGACAAAATATGAACAGCGCCTTGCCCGTTCAATCGAAGATATCGTCGGGCGCATTGTTGGTTACGGCCGTGTCCGCGCCATCGTTTCAGCTGACCTTGATTTTTCAACTGTCAGCCGCAATTCGGAAATTTATGATCCTGAAGGTCAGGTTGTCAGATCAACCCAGACCATCACAGAAGAAGATGTAGAAAACACAGCAGAATCTAGCGCCGTCAGCGTGCAGAACAACTTGCCTGGCCTACCGGGGGCCAGCCAGGATGGATCCGCACCGCCGACGGCTGCTAGTAACCGTTCGGAAGAAGTGGTGAACTATGAAATCACCCGCACCATCGAAAGCGTGACACAGGAAAGCGGCGAAATTGACCAGCTTTCCGTTGCGGTTCTGATTGATGGTCGATACGAACCGGCGGTTACAACACCCGCGGAGGGCGATGACGCCGACGAAAATGCCGAAGTGGAAATGACTTATATTCCGCGCAGCGAAGCTGAATTAAATCAAATCCGCGCCTTGGTCAGGTCTGCAATCGGTTTTGATGAAAGTCGCGGTGATACGCTTGAAGTCGTCAACATGCAGTTTGCGAAAGAGCGTCTGGAGGCTCCACCACCCGCAGACACCATCATGGGACTGCCGCGCGATCAGATTGTCGGCATCGCCGAAACACTTATATTCTCGCTGGTCGGCGTATTGGTCATCCTGCTGGTTTTACGTCCGCTGGTCAGCCATATTTCAGCCGCTGCACAGGCACAAGCCCGCGCGAACGCGGCAGAGGAAGAAGCCAAATTACTGGCCTCGTCCGGCACCGGTGCCCCGCAGCTGGCAGCTCCTACGGGTGACGGCGAAGGCGGCGAGCTGGAGGCCACACTTGATATGTCGAACGTTGAAGGTCAGGTTAAGCAGTCCTCCGTCAAGAAAATTTCAGAGCTTGTTGAAAAGCATCCGAACGAAACCGTTTCCGTTATCCGCAACTGGATGACACAGGAAAACTAGAGGGTCAATTTAAATGCGCGTAAGAGAAGATTTCAGAACCCTGTCGGGCACCGAGAAAGCGGCCATCTTTATGATGTCGCTGTCCGAAGATCAGACGGCGAACATCTTTAAACAGATGGACGATGATGAAATCATGGAATTATCACAGGTGATGTCATCACTGGGTAAAGTGAATTCAGAAATTATCGAACGCCTGTTTATTGAATTCGCGGAAAGCATGTCATCGACAAACGCCCTTGTCGGTACACTTGATAGTACCGAACGCCTGCTGGCCAAGGTCCTGGGTAAAGACAAGGTCGATACCATCATGGAGGAAATTCGCGGTCCAGCCGGTCGCACCATGTGGGAGAAACTGGGTAACGTAAACGAAGAGGTTCTGGCAAGCTTTCTGCAAAAAGAATATCCGCAGACTGTCGCTGTCATTCTTTCAAAAATCACATCCGAACATGCAGCGCGCGTTTTGGCTTTGCTGCCTGAAGGCTTTGCGATGGAAGTCGTTATGCGCATGCTGCGCATGGAGGCTGTCCAAAAAGAAGTTCTGGATGATGTTGAAAAAACATTACGCACAGAATTCATGTCAAATCTTGCGCGCACAAACCGCCGTGATTCACATGAACTGATGGCGGATATCTTCAACTTTTTCGAACGCCAGACCGAAACCCGATTTATGGAGTCACTGGAAGAACGCAACTCAGAATCTGCAGAGCGCATTCGCAGTCTGATGTTCACATTCGAAGACCTTGGCAACCTTGACCCCAGTGGTATTCAGACCCTTATCCGCACAGCCGATAAAGAGAAAATTCCGTTGGCATTGAAGGGCGCGAACGAGACGATGAAAGACCTGTTCTTCTCGAACATGTCAGAGCGCGCCGCCAAGATTATGAAGGAAGATATGGCTGCAATGGGCCCTGTCCGCCTAAAAGATGTGGAAGAAGCCCAGCAGGCCCTTGTCAATGTTGCCAAAGAACTGGCAGAGCGCGGCGATATTACAATCGCAAGCGCCAAAGAAGAAGATGAATTGATTTACTAGGAACTTTATGAACGACACGCCTGAAAAATTTTTGTTTGACCTGAATGATTTCAGCAATGAAAAACCGGTCAATGCCGAGGAGGAAGAAAAATCCTTCAGCGAGGAGGAGTTGAATTCCGCGCGCGAGGAAAGTTTCAGGCTTGGCGTGCATGATGCTACGCAGAAAATCCGCAACGAACATGAAGAGCGCAGCATCCAGACGCAGGAAAATCTGACACAGCAACTGGTGACCCTGCTGGAGGCCGAACAGCGCCGCGAAATTGAAAAAAGTCTGGATACCGCCAAACTGGTTCTTTCAATCGTCAAAAAAATGATGCCCGGCCTCTCCAGAAAATACGGCGAGGACGAAATTATATCACTGGTTCGCCAGTCACTTAGCGATCGGGCTGATGAACCACGCATCGTTCTGAGTGTGCATGAAAGCATGCTGGAAACTATGCGCGGCAAAATCGATAATATTACACAGTCACAAGCCTATCAGGGAAGTGTCGTTATTATTGCAGATGACAATTTGTCTGTAACGGATTGCCGCGTCGAATGGGCTGATGGCGGGATTGAAAAAGATTTTGACCGCTTGTACGCTTCGATAGACAAAGCATTTCAGCAGGTTGTCGGGCGACTTGAAACGCCTTCATCAGAACCGCCGGTGCAAACAGCCGAAACACATAATCATGATAATGAAACAGAAATGACAAAAGGGGAGTAAAATGGCAGACGAAAACGAAAATCAGGAAAACAACATTCCACAAGGCGATGCCGATACAGGAAAAAGTAATCCTGACTATAATGAAATTGCAGAAGATAGTGGCGCGACATTGGGCGATGCCATCATATCGGGTGAAACACCAAAAGATGTCGAGGCGATCTATGAAATTCCCGTGCAGGTTTCGGCTGTTTTGGGCCGCTCCAGCATGAAAGTCAGCCAGCTTTTAAAACTGGGTCGTGGCGCTGTTGTCGAACTGGACCGCAAAGTCGGTGAAGCCATTGATATCTATGTGAACAACCGTCTGGTCGCCCGCGGCGAAGTTGTGGTTGTTGAAGATCGTCTGGGTGTCACCATGACAGAAATTGTAAAATCTGACCGGGTAAGCTAATAAAATGAATGCGACTAAAACTGCCAGCGTACGCTTGAAGGCCGAAAATTTTCGCGCTCCGGAAAGACATCCCGACTATAGCGTCTGGATCGGCCTGACATTATTTCTGATCGTACTTGGTATTGCCTTATCACTCAGTGGCTCCGTATCGGCATTTGCCGATTTCAGGGCATTTCTGATTGTAATCTGTGGAACGCTTGCGATCATGGGATTATCGTTCAGCGGTAAAACATTGCGCCTCAGTCTGATGGCCTTGCGCGAACATTTGTTCCAAAAGCCGGAAACACCGCAGGATCGTGCACTAAGCCTGATGGATATTGCCAGCATCGCGCGCCGCGATGGGCTGCTGAGCCTGCAGACAATCAAAAGCCGCCTGCATGCGCGTGAAGCCTTTTTACGCAGCGGCCTTGAAATGGTCACAGACGGCCGCACACAGGCCAGCATCAACCGTCTTTTAAATCAGGAAATCGATGCCGAGATTGAACGCCTGCAGGGCGCAATCGGGCTGTTGCGCCGTGGTGCCGAGGCCGCACCCGCGATGGGCTTGATCGGAACGCTGATCGGTTTGGTGCAAATGCTGTCAACATTGGATGATCCGTCAACAATTGGCCCCGCCATGGCGGTTGCGCTTCTGACAACATTCTACGGCGCCCTGCTGGGCAGTGCCTTTTTCGCGCCGCTAGCCGGAAAACTTGAATTACAAGCCAGAAACCTGATTTTGCGTCAGGAACTGGTGATCGCGACAATGCTTTCAATCGTCGGTCAGGAAAACCCGCGTATGCTGGAACAGGTATTAAATTCCAAACTACCTGCCAGTGAACGCATAAACTATTTTAAAGATGTTTGAGATTAGAACGAAAGGACGAATACCATGCGCCTCATGATTGTCGGCAGCCTGCAAAGCCACATGACCGAAGCCGGAAAGATCGCCGTTAAACGCGGCGCCAAGGTCCAGCATGCCGAAGATACCGAGCAAGCGCTTGCCGCCCTGCGTGCCGGAAACGGCGCGGACGTGATCATGGTTGATGTCAAACAACCCATCCAGAAATTCATTGGTCAATTGGAAGACGAGCGTATTGCAGCGCCAGTCGTTGCCTGTGGAATTGATAATGACGCCAAAGCGGCTGTTGCCGCGATCAAGGCGGGCGCGAAAGAGTATGTGCCCCTGCCCCCAAATGCCGAACTGATTGCCGCCGTTCTGGAGGCTGTCACCCACGAAGATGTGAATATGATTGCGGGCGACCCCGTGATGAAGGCTGTGGTTGCAATGGCCGATCAGATCGCGCCGAGTGACGCGACCGTTTTAATTACGGGTGAATCCGGTACCGGTAAAGAAGTAATGTCGAATTACATCCACAATAAAAGTAAGCGCAAGAACGAGGCTTTTATCTCGCTGAACTGTGCGGCCATTCCCGAAAATCTACTGGAATCCGAATTATTCGGCCATGAAAAAGGCGCCTTTACAGGTGCCGTCGGGCGCCGCATCGGTAAATTTGAAGAGGCAAATGGCGGCACACTCCTGCTGGACGAGATATCTGAAATGCACCCGAGTTTACAGGCCAAATTGCTGCGCGCGATTCAGGAACGCGTCATTGACCGTATTGGCGGCAATAAACCTGTGCCCGTTGATATCCGACTGATTGCAACATCCAACCGCAATCTGGAAGAATCCGTGCGCAAAGGCGAATTCCGCGAGGATTTATACTTTCGCCTGAACGTGATTAATGTTGCCCTGCCCGCCCTTCGTAATCGTCCGGGCGATATTCCGCCACTGGCGCAGATGTTTGCAGATAAATATTCGGAGCAAAACAGCCTGCCGAAGAAGAAGATTTCAGATGCCGCTATGGAAAAACTGAAGGCCTATCATTGGCCAGGTAACGTGCGTGAACTGGAAAATACGATGCACCGCACCGTTTTACTGTCCCAAAAACCTGAAATCGAAGATACGGCGATCATTCTGTCGGGACAGGCGGAGACCATGGCACAGGCCTATGCAGATAACAAGGCTGCCGCGATTGCCGACACCGCGGCAAAAACGGCCCCTATTGAAGACAAATCGCAAGCCAGCGAAGAAGATGTCGAAATGGCAAATTTTGTCGGTAAGACGGTTGCAGATGTCGAGCGTGAATTGATTATATCAACCCTTGACCATTGCCTTGGCAATCGCACACATGCAGCAAAGATCCTCGGGATTTCCATTCGCACATTGCGCAACAAAATCAATCAATACACCGACGAGGGTGTTGCCGTTCCGGGAGGCTGATAAATGGCAGAAGACGGCGCAGTAACAACATCAGGCGGAGGGTTTGGAAAATCCCTGCTGCGCGGTGACATCGCGCTGGCGCTGGGTATTGTTGCAATCCTTGTCGTCCTGATCCTGCCGATGCCGACTTGGATGCTGGATATCTCGCTGGCCCTGTCCCTGACATTCTCGGTTCTGATTTTGATGACGGTTTTATTTATTGAAAAACCGCTCGAGCTATCATCTTTTCCATCAATCCTTTTGATCGCAACGATGATCCGGCTGGCCTTGAACCTGGCATCAACGCGTTTGATCCTTGAAAACGGCCACAGGGGCGAGGATGCAGCGGGTAAGGTCATCGAGGCCTTTGGCGATTTTGTCATGCAGGGCAATTTTATTATCGGTCTGACAGTCTTTGCCATTCTGGTTATTGTGAATTTTGTTGTTATTACCAAGGGTTCGGGCCGTATCGCCGAAGTTGCCGCGCGTTTCAGCTTGGATTCTATGCCGGGTAAACAGATGGCGATTGATGCTGATTTATCCGCAGGCCTGATTAACGAGGGCGAGGCCAAATCCCGCCGCCGTGAATTGGAACAGGAAAGCACCTTTTTCGGAGCCATGGACGGTGCGGCGAAATTCGTGCGCGGGGATGCGATTGCAGGCCTTTTAATTACATTTATCAACATTATTGTCGGCATGATCATCGGCATTGTGCAAAAAGACATGACCTTTGGTGATGCGGCTGCCAGCTATACGCATTTAACCGTTGGTGACGGTCTGGTCAGTCAGATCCCTGCCCTGATCGTTTCAATTGCAGCCGGTCTGCTGGTCTCCAAAGCTGGCGTTGCCGGATCAACCGACAAGGCGCTGTTCGGTCAGTTAAAAAAATACCCTTATGCCATGGCGCTCAGCTCGGTTTTGATGGTAACGATGGCCGCCATGCCGGGCATTCCTGTTCTGCCGTTTATGATTATGGGCGCATTGACAGGCGCTGGTGCCTATTTCGGATTTAACCGTGAAAAGGTCGAAGCCCAAGCCGTCGCCATTGCTGAAGAAAAGGAAATGAAAGCAGCCCCTGTTAAAGAGGAGCCTATTTCAAAAACTCTTGCGATTGACACGATCCGTGTTGAGCTGGGATATGCCCTGCTGCCGCTGGTCAATAACGAGGGTGATGCCAAATTGACCGATCAGCTGAAAGGCCTGCGCCGCCAGATGGCGGAAGATATGGGATTTGTTTTGCCAACCGTGCGCCTGCAGGATAATTTGCAATTACAGGCCAATACCTATGTTGTGCGCATCAAGGAAATTGAATCCGGACGCGGCGAAATCCGCCCTGATATGTTGATGTGTATGAACCCGACGGGTGATGCGATTGAACTGCCGGGCGAAGATACGCGCGAGCCGACATTCGGCCTGCCCGCCAAATGGATTTCACCTGAATATCGCGAAGAAGCGCATTTCCGCGGCTATACTGTCGTTGATGCCGCAACAGTTGTGACAACGCATGTCACCGAAATCGTCAAAGATAATATGGCTGAATTGCTGTCCTATGCAGAAACACAAAAACTATTGGATGAATTGCCCCAAAGCCATCAGAAACTGGTCGCCGATGTGATCCCATCGCAATTAACCCTGAGCGGCCTGCAGCGCATATTGCAAAACCTGGTGGGTGAACGCGTATCGATCCGTGACCTGCCCACCATTCTGGAGGGCGTATCAGAAGCCGCAAATTACACTAAAAATATCACCCTGATTACAGAACATGTTCGCACGCGTCTGGCGCGTCAGCTATGTCATCAGAATGCCAATTCACAAGGGATTGTGCCGCTGCTGACCCTGTCAGCGAATTGGGAGCAAGCCTTTGCCGAAAGCCTGATCGGCGACGGGGAAGACAAACAGCTTGCCATGCCGCCAACACAATTACAGGAATTCATTACAACCATTCGTAAGAAATATGAAGATATGGCGATGCAGGGGGAAACACCTGTGCTGTTGACCAGCCCAGGCATTCGTCATTATGTGCGCACGATCATTGAACGTTTCCGCCCGCAGACAACCGTGATGTCACAGAATGAAATTTATCCGAAAGCGAAAATCAAGACGCTTGGACAAATCTAGAGCTTGCGTTTCAGCGGCGCCTTGCGCGGGGACTGTCTTCTTATTTCGTGAATTGCCTTTTCTATTTGCGCATCAAATTTGCACCAGAATTCAGCCGGGGCTTGATCTTTATAGACCTTTTTAAAACGCTCCATCTGCGAAATATTGTTATTCCAAAAGACATGATCTGCGACCAGATCAATTTGCCCTGTTTTTTGCAAGACCTCCATTAATGGCACCCGCTTGTTCAACAGAAATCCGAAATCTTCAGGTTTAGGCGTGATTGAATTCTTCTTCATATAATCAACGATCTGGTCAAAGTCGCCACGCGCCGCAAAAACAACAAAATTAACCGCACGGTTTTCAGGTTTACGCACACCCGTGACGATCACGTCATCAATTTTCACGCCTTCCGCATATAAACGTCCGGCAAGTATATCGCATTCGTAATCCAGATTCTTATTCCAGTAATCCATAAGGGGTTCAATATGGGTCGCACTTGCGCAGGTCTGCAATGCGTTACCATGATGCACAAGTATTTCTGTATTAGCACCATGCCTGACGAAATCGCGCATGACCTGCATTTTTTTATCATCCCCCTCGCTGCGGATAACCTCTTCGAATGCAACGAACAAGGGTGTGTAATGTTTTACAGTGCCCGCCCATTCCATTTGTGCACCATGTTTCAACACAAGCGGCAAATATTTTGTGTGCCCTGTTTCTGCAATAACGTGAAGGGCTGTATATTCCTCGATATCAACCAGATTTGGGTCGCCGCCCTGCTCCAGCCAAAATCGCACGAATTTTTCATTGTCGTTTTTAATCGCGCTGTTTAAAGGGCAATAACCGTTAAAACGCTCACTCAAAAGCGTGCGATCCTGCGCTTGCTTGTAATGCATAATCGCATCATCAAAACGCCGGTCACGGATCGCCTGCATAAAGGCCTGTCTTAAGGGTGTGGAATACATAACACATCTTAACAGATCAACCACAACTCGCAAACTGAAAATCATTGCAGGCACACCCAACGCCCTCTATTATTGAGGCAGAGGTTATATATGCGTTTAAAATCTTTTATTGGCAAATCAATGACAGACGTCATGGAACAGATCCGCGAGGAACTGGGCGAAGATGCCATTATTGTGAATACCCGCGACATGGCCGGCGGGCGCGTGCGCGTTACTGCTGCGATTGAACAGCAAAGCCGTCATGGAATTGACCTGCCCGAATTCGACTGGGACAGTGATGAACCATCACCATCTGAAAAGCCTGATTTCAAAATCAAAGAAACACCTGTCAGTAATGATACACCCGAATATGCCTGGCGCCCCACACCGCTGGATGAAATACCGGAAACAGATGATTTTCTGGCCGGCTGGTTAGAGGATTCCGGTGAAAGTCTGGAAGATGAAACGCCGCAAGACCTGATCGTGGAATCTGTCACAGATGCTATGCTGCGTCATCGTCTTCCATCAGCCGTATCTGAAAAACTGATTACTACGGCAACATTAATTCAAGGCAAAGACCTGCGCGATACATTGGCCGAGGCAATCGAAACCCATTTTGAGTTTAACCCATTGCCGCAAAAACCTTACAAAAAACCGATTATTCTGGTTGGCCCTCCGGGTGCAGGTAAAACATTGAATGCGGCCAAGCTAGCAACACGCGCTGTCGCAAAAGGACTAAAGCCAGCGGTGATCAGCACGGACATCGTGCGTGCAGGTGGACTTGAAATGCTGTCGACTTTTCTGGATGTGCTAGAATTAAAACTAGAAGATGCCAATAACGCCAAAGAGCTGGCAGCCGCCATTGAACGCAACCGCAGCGCGGATCAAATCATTATTGACACAGGGGGACTGAACCCGTTTGATCCGCATGAAATGAAGGATCTATCACGATTGTTAAAAGCCGCCGAAATGGAACCTGTTCTGGTTCTACCTGCAGGCGGTGATGCGGAGGAATCTGCCGAGATGGCCCTGACCTTCGAGCTGCTAGGCGTGCAGCGTATATATCCGACACGCCTTGATTTTGCGCGGCGCCTCGGCGGTGTTATGGCGGCTGCGGACCGCGGCAAGCTGGCATTTTCAGGGGCCAGTCATACCCACCGTATCCCTGATGGCATACTTGATCTGACCCCGACGGTTATTGCCGATTTGTTAATTCCTTCGGGCTATAATAAAAAATAGGATTTTTTTAATGGATAACACGACAACACCCCAGACTCCAGATACGTCAAAGCCCCGCCAGCCCCTTCCAAGACAAATGGAACGCAACCTGATTGCTATTGCATCGGGTAAAGGCGGCGTCGGCAAAACATGGTTTTCAATTACCCTGTCACATGCCCTTGCAAAACAAGGTAAACGTGTCTTGCTTTTTGATGGTGACCTTGGCCTTGCGAATGTCGATGTTCAATTGGGCCTGACCGTGCAGCGTGATTTGAATGACGTTATCGAAGGCCACATAAATCTGGCACAGGCCGTTCAACGATATGAAGCGGGTGGCTTTGATGTTATTGCCGGACGTTCGGGACAAGCATCTTTGTCAACATTACCCCTGCAACGTTTAAACGAGGTTTTGAAACAATTGCGTCTATTGGCACAAAATTATGATGCTGTCCTGATTGACCTGGGGGCTGGCGTTGATAAAACCGTACGCTTTTTGGCCAGTGCGGCAGGTACCATGATCGTTGTATCTACCGAAGACCCGACATCAATGACCGATGCCTATGCGCTGATAAAATTAAGCCACGCAGCAGGACATGCAGACACCGCACATATCGTCGTCAATATGGCGGAGACGGAACGCAGCGGCCAACGTACATACCAAACCCTACAGAATGCGTGCCAAAATTTCTTGCATCTGTCACCGCCTGCCTTTGGTTTTGTCAGGCTGGATCGTCACGTGCGTGAATCCATCCGTAACCAGACGCCTCTTCTGGTTCGATACCCGAATTCAGATGCTGCAATGGATATCGAACAGATCGCTGCACGCGTTGATGCGCGCCTTCAGCATTTGAAAGCGCTATGACACAGCCCGTCGGACCGCCTGCTGCACCAAATGTTCAGAACATCGCCGAACGTGCCGAGCGTATCATTAAACGCGCCGAAGCGAATACGAAAGACGAAGTCAAAAATATTGGCGATAATTCCAAAAACGTCCGCGGTAAAACCGAACGCCTGCCCGAACAATATCAAGATGCCCCCAATCCCCAAAAGGTAGAGGGCCGCGTTGTATCCGTTGAAGGTAATGTTGTTAAAATCGATACACCAGATGGCAGAGTTACGATAAAAACAGACGTGCCACCCGATATCAGAGCCGGCCAGAAAGTTGCAGTAGAACTGCCTGCTAACAGCCGTATTGGCGATGCTGTCCGAATATCCTATGCAACTGAAACGCAGGATATTGAACTCCCGCCGGATATAAAATTACCGCCCACATCAGCGACAGCCGACTATCCGCCCGTAAAAGAAAACGATGTCGTTTTGGCAACACCGCAACCCATTTCAAATTACAGCGCTTATATAACAAGCACCGCGACATCTACACCGGCAAATTATCCGCCAGCAGAACTGATCACCATCGCTGATAAATTACCTGAAGCATTGGCAAGCGCCGCGCGCGTCATCACCGTAACACCCAAACTGCAGGCCGTTATTCAAAATTTTGATCTTGCTGAACAGCCATTACCGCAGATATACGATGCGGCACCCGTGCCGCGCCCGGTCCTGACGCAGCCGCTGCAAACAACACCTACACAATTGCCGCAAACAGATGCTGTTGAAAATGTTTTGACTCAAGCCCATTTAAAATCACCTGTTGCCGAAGTGCAAAAGACCACACAAAAATTCAGCACGAATTTAATTGCTGCATTGGCCGAAATCGGACAGCCGCCGCAGCCCCAAACACCTTCGCCCTTTGCAACTGCAGGGGAAAAACCGACGGCACAAATTCTGCGTAGTTTTCAGCAGTTAAATGTCCTGGCTGTCATTCCCGAAAATATACCGCAGGCGAATTTAAAACCCATCGTTGCCGAGGCTTTATCGAAGAATATAAAATCACAAAAGTCAGCGCCAATACCACAGGGAGAAATTGTTCTAGCCAACGTTGCAGGCGCAACCAAAGACGGTCAAACTATTTTGTCATTACCGGCTACAAAAGACAGCGGAACGGATCAGCCGCGCCTATTATACGTACAGACACAAATTTTCGCTGATACTGGCGCACAGCTTTTACTGAATATTTCCGAGGCCCCGATTGGTAGCATTCCATCATCACCTGAACTGATTTCAGCCCTGCCCCAATCCCTGCAGACACAAATTACACAAAGTATTGCAGCGGCAGCGACACAAACAAACCCGGCATCGGCTTTGCCACCCGCTTTGATGCAGCCCTCTGCATCATTTAGCTGGCCCGCCATGCAGGAGGCCATAGACGTTCTTTCACAAGTAGCACCGCAAGCCGCACAAAACATACAGAGCACTCTGCCCGCGCCTTCACCACGCATGGTTTCCAGTGCGTTGTTTTTTATTGCTGCATTGAAACTGGGCAACTTGGAAAACTGGCTAGGCAGCAAGAATATGGACGCTATTGAAACCGCAGGTAAAAAAGGATTGCTGCAGCGTCTGTCGGGCGACTTTGGACGCATGTCTTCACAACTGACAGAACAAAGCACAGGCCAGTGGAAGACCCTGACCCTGCCAATGTTATTTGAAGGGGAAATATCAAATATTCAATTTCATGTCAGACCCGATGATCATCAAAAAGAAAACGAAAATGGTGAAATTGAAGAGGTTAAAAAAACGCGATTTGTCCTCGACCTGACACTCAGCAAGATGGGGCCGATGCAACTTGACGGGTTTTTAACGCCGAAAACACTTGATATGATTTTGCGAAACCAGGATCGTCTGGCCGAAAACGACCGACAAGAGCTGATGAAAATTTTCAGCAATACGCTTGAGCTGACCGGTTTGAAAGGCAGCCTGTCCTTTCAAAACAAAGCCGAAAACTGGGTGCATGTATCTTGATCGTTGTATATGCATGCGTGAACAGATTTGATTTTAGACTAGGAAAATAAAGCGAAGTGTATTAAACATACACGATATGTTCCCGTAGCTCAGCTGGATAGAGCGCGTGCCTCCGGAGCACGAGGTCGGAGGTTCGAATCCTCTCGGGAACGCCATAAATCAAAACGCCCATTTGGGCGTTTTTGTTTATGTTTTTGAATGTCTTCGAACACGTTCGACGGCAAGGGCGCAGCCCGAAGACGCCACGGAGCGAAGTGAACGTACATCCTCTCGGGAACGCCATTTTCTAACGCCCCATCACTGGTGTTTTTAAGCCTTTGACATTGGTTGCAGTCAATTTTGTTTTTTCAATTTCAAGGCCAGCCTCTTTAAAAATTTTCACCTTTTCCTTTTCAAGGCCATCTTTGAATTTTTGCATAAGACCTTGATCTAAATGTAATGCGTCTTCACCCTGCCAATAAATGTCCTTAACATTTCCAAACATATCAAATGTTATGGCCCCATAATATAGGCCATCAACCTTATAGTTCAGATAAATACTGCCTACATCTCTATCAATTCTAATTGTCGATGGCCCATCTTCGCGGTAATCATGCCCGTCTGGATTGCGGTAAAACTTGTCGACTAGATAACCTTCTTCATCATAACTTACGTAACTTGGCTTGTTATCTGCGCGCCCTTCACGCCTATCCGAAAACCACATTTCTGAAAGGATCTTTCCGTTATCATGATATCTGACCTGTTGAGGCCCGTCGTCTTCGCGAAAATATTGTCCATTTTGATGCCATTCTTCCGAAGCAAGCTGCCCCGCAGCATAGTAACGTATTTCTGCAGGCCCGTCGTCACGATGCAAGTTACCATTTTGATTCCACCGCTCTATATTTAGGCTTCCATTTTCATGATACGTAATGTTCGATGGGCCATCATCGCGGTGTTCTTCACCCTTTTCGTTGTAATAATTTACAAATCTTATTTGCCCGCTTTCATAGTAATCTATTTCTGCTGGGCCATCGGATCTGAAATATTCGCCGTTTCTTTTCCAATGTTCTTCAACTACATTTCCTTTTTTGTCATAGGCGACAAGCGCAGGGCCTCCTTCCCTATGCAATTCACCCCATTCATTAAAATAACAGGTCTTGGCATCAGCGCCGTATGAAGCTTTCAAGTATACCGGTTGCCCCGGCTGCACTGTTGCCGCATCCACCGATAAAGCCTGCATCATTTGAAAGTTCAATTTCGATGTTTGTGCCTGGATATTTGCAAGTTCTGTTCCCAGCCGGGCGGGACTGTTCAGATAGGCAATTTCGGGAGAGATCGCCGCCAATTGCCATTTCTTAATCTTAAGATAATCCGGTTGTTTCAACAGCGCTGTCTGGCGCAGATCATATCCGGCCGCCGCATAATTTTTAATAGTATCGCGCAGATATGTTGCATTGGGAATTTTTCCATCCCACTTTTCTTTCTGCAGAGCCCTGAATTCAACAGCAATGTATTTTTCAGCATTTGGCGTCGCCTCTTTTACACGCGAAAGAACCATATCGATAATTGGATGGTCAAGCGGCAGAAAACGGTGCAGGCAATTCCCCAAAAGCATGCCCATGTAATCTATAACTTCGGCCGTATCCATACGTTTATCGGCCTGCATTTTTTCCGATATGCGGTCCAGCTGATCACAAAACTTTATACAGCTTTGTTTTAACCTATCTTCATGCTCGCTTCCTGCCAATTCGCGCCAGACTCTTGCATGGTTCAAAATCATAAAACTTTCGTAACTGCCGATTTTTTCATCCCCTGAATGGGTAAATCCGCCAGACTGCCATTCTGACGCCAAGCTTTTATCGGGGTATTTTGCCGCTTGGTTATGCACATTTGATTTTTGAGAAATCGTCTCATTAATCGTTTCACTTGTTATATGATGCTGCATGTCATGGTTTGCCGCAGTTGCCACATTCTGCAAGGCGCGCAATAAAGACGACGGCTGATATTTTGCAATTACCATTGCAATATCATCATCAATCCCCAGCAAGGAAATACTATTGCTGCTTTTCTTTTGTGACCAGATATTATTCGGGTCTTCGTATTCGTAAATCTGGGCAAAGCCGAAGGTCATATTAAGCCCGTTATATTTTGTCGTTTTGGCAAAGACAGGGAACCCCTTTTCTTGCAGTGCTGTCTTTACATGGCTTTCCGGAAGAATTGTGAATTCAGACAGAATGGTGTTTCCCGTTCTTTCAGCCATACGGTTAAATATGACTTTTGAAAGACCTGCTTTTTCAATTTGTTCGAGTTCTTGATCTTTCAATCCGAATTTCCTTGCATCCTGCAGCAGCATTTCGTGAAAACTTGCAAAATAAGCCTGAAGACGCACAGTTTCGGCCTCGGCCAAAACGCGATTATCCTGACGCAAGCCTTTCATATATATCAGAACGTCTCTTAATCTACTTTTTGATAAAGACGTGGACACGGGTGGCTTGAAATTATTCATATGTACCGGTGCATCGGACATGTGTTTCCCTCTCGCCTAAATTGTATACATAAAAAATTAAACTTCTCTAAATTCAGTCAATTTCATTAAAAAACGCATAAAATTCAATGAATTGTTCACTATTGTTTTATCCTTGTTTTATATACTGGATGGATGGGGAATATCTTTAAAGGTGGGTTTAATGTTGGAGAGCTTTCTGAAACAATATTTTCGTCAAACGGCCGGTGCTGTGCTGCCGATCGCAGCATTATTATTACCTGTCACCTTGGGAATGACTGCCTTGGGGGTTGATACCGGCTATTGGGTCATGAATAAACGCAACCTGCAAACCGCTGCTGATGCGGCCGCCATGGCAGCCGCTTTTGAAATCGCAAACGGCTTTTCCGAAAAGGCCGAATTTGCCGCAAACAAAATTGCGATGGAAAACGGTTATGATCCCGTTGATGGTGATGTTTTATTGATGCAGACCTACGAGAACCCAAATTTTACGCAGTCCGTAAACGTTCAGATTAATTATGCCGATGAAACATGGTTCAGTAGCTATTTTATCGATGACATGAATGATGTTGTTGCTGCAGAAGCCACAATCGATTTATCCGGCGCCAGTTTTTGCATGCTGGCCCTGGATGAAAGTGCCAACGATGCCATATCGACTTCGGGAACCGTTTTGATCAATGCAGAAAATTGCGGGCTGGCATCCAATTCCGACAGCGATACATCATTTCGTTTTAACGGTGGTGTCGATGTCAATATCGATAATCTCCATACCCGAGGGGGATATGATATTGTCGGATCGGCAAATCTTAACGTTAATCGTGTCTACACAGAGTCTGTTAAAATCCCAGACCCATACGAAGATCTTGAGACTCCTGAATTTACGCCCTGTGCAAAAAACGACATCAAAAAGAATTCATTAAGTATCGGCGGCAGTGATAACCTGACGTTAAGCCCGGGCGTCTATTGCGGCGGCATTGATATCAGCGGCAGCGGGGATATCAACTTTGAACCGGGCGTATATATAATTGACAGCGGTGATTTCAGCATTTCAAGTACTGGTGGAATGTATGGCGAAGGCGTGTCCTTTATTCTGACCAGCAGCACCGGCAGCTATGGCAATATTGCGATATCCGGTAGCCGTGAAATGGTCTTTTCCGCCCCCGCGGAAGGCGATGAAATGGAAGGTGTTCTGTTCTATCAGGATCGCAACGCCCCACAAGGTAACGGCGCCAATATGACGAACAAGATCACCGGATCAAACGAAATATTTCTGGACGGGGTGGTCTATACGCCCAGCCGGGAATTAACAATCGGCGGCAGCGTGGGCGTTGACAGCCCCTGTACGCGCATGATTGCCCGAACAATCGTGCTAAGCGGATCGCCATCAGTTGGTAATAATTGTGATGATAATGCGGCAAAAAAAATAGCGAGTATATCGGTTAATCTGACGCGGTAATTAAAAAAACATATAAAAAATACATAAAATTCAAAGTATTATTCATTTATAATTTAGACTGCTCTGCCTATAATAATAGAGGGAGTGATTATATGCAGAGGTTGGGATAGATGGAGCAGGCGAACACGCTTATAAAATATTTAATCCATAAATATAGGGTACAAAAAGATGCCGCTGTTTTGCCGATTGTGGCGCTTTTGATGCCTGTTTTATTGGGAATGACAGCATTGGGTATTGATACGGGGTATTGGGTTATGAACCAACGCAACCTACAAACAGCTGCAGATGCTGCCGCCATGGCAGCCGCTTTCGAAATTGCGAATGGCGCCGAGGAAAATGCGGAATTCGCTGCCACAAAAGAAGCCATGCAAAACGGTTATGACCCAGAAGACGGCGACGTTTTGACCCTCACAGTTTCAGAAGATGAAAACGGCGACCAAGGCGTCGCTGTGCAAATTGAATATACAGATACTGCGATGTTCAGCCGCTATTTCATTGACGAGCTGGGTTCGGTCGTGACAGCGGGTGCCGTTGCAAGTTCTTCAGGTGGAAACTTCTGTATGCTGACATTGGACGAAGAAGCTGACAACGCACTTAGCGCATCGGGAAGCGTAACCATCAATGCCGAGAACTGCGGATTGGCCTCTAATTCTACCAGCGATGAATCCATTAGTTTTAATGGTAGCGTCGAGGTGAATGTTGATAATGTCCAAACCCGCGGTGATTATGACCTTGTGGGTTCTGCCGAATTGAATGCCAATAGCATCAAGACAGGATCGGGCCGTCTTGCCGACCCATATGAAGACCTTGAAGTCCCCCCCTTCAGTTCCTGCTCCAGTAACGATATCAAGAAAAATTCACTCAGCATCAGTGGCAGCACGGATGTGACCCTTAGCCCCGGAACCTATTGCGGCGGCATTCAAATCAGCGGCAGCGGTAACATCACGTTCGAGCCCGGGGTCTATATTCTGGACGGCGGCGATTTCGATGTATCCGGCAGTGGCGCAATGTATGGTGATGGTGTTTCCTTCATCCTCACAAATGGCGGGAATGGTGACTATGGCAATATTGATATTACAGGATCAAAAACGCTGAATTTTTCCGCCCCTAATGCCGGCGAAGATATGGCAGGCGTTTTATTTTATCAGGACCGCGACACACCGGCAGGTAATGGCGCATCAAACCAGAATAAAATTACGGGCTCCAGCGAAATCTTTCTAGATGGCGTTGTTTATACACCCAGCCGCGAGATCAAGATTGGCGGCAGCACGGGTGTCGACAGCCCTTGCACGCGTATCATTGCCAGCACGATTTCATTAAGTGGATCGCCTGCGATCGGTAATAACTGTGACGACAGTGCGGCAGAGGATATAGGCGGAGTCTCAGTGAGGTTATCGTATTAAATTTAAAGGTTTATGGATGAGTATGTTTTTGAAAATAAGAAGATGGTCGAAAGATGAAAGCGGCGTTGCGGCCACAGAGTTCGCTTTGATTGTGCCGCTCTTGTCCTTGCTTTTGCTTGGAATTCTTGATTTCGGGCTGTATATCAACCAGCAAATGAAAATTGAGAATGCAGCGCGCGCCTCGGCTGAATATATAATGCGCGGCGGCAGTGCCGATGATATCCAAACGAATATTATATCCCAGATTGTTGAAAACGATAATGGCATCACAGTGACCACAACATCAGTCTGTGAATGCGGCGATGGTGTCACGGTTGATTGTGATGCACCGGGTGACTGCGCAGACGGATATGCCAGACAATATCAGGAAGTGCGTTTGAACCAGACTTATGATGCCATCTTCGGCTTTCCGGGCCTGACCGACAACCTCGAACTTTCCGGTGCAGCCAGGGTACAGGTACAATAATGTTTATAGATATTCTAAAAAAATATGCCCATAAAAAAGACGGTGCCACCGCGGTCGAATTTGCGATTGTCGCCGTGTTGTTTATCACGTTCATGATCGGCATTTTTGAAACGGGACGTGCCCTTTGGATTATGAACCGTATGCAATTTGCCGTTGAAACCGCAACGCGAACGGCGCTGACAAATGTTGATATTACCGATGGTGAAATCGAAGATATTATTGATGATCAAATGCAGCGTGCCAACGTTTCAATGGCAAATATTACCGTTACCGTCAATAACCCAACCGCCGGCGGTATCCTATTCAAAGAGGTGATTGCGGTTTATGACTTCCAGACTTTGACAGGCTATTTGCCCGGTGACTGGGGCAATTTTGATGTAACATCTACATCCCGTATTCCCTTGCCAACTGAATAGGCTTTCACTTTTTAAAATCTTATCAAATATTTATGGCACGATTTTACCGTTTGTGCGTATATTATTTTAGAAGAAATCTTTTTAAAATAAAAACAGTGTGAGGAATTATGATTAAAAGAAATGTTATTGCTTTAGGACTAACCGCCATCTTAGCGGCCTGTTCAGGCGTTCAAACAGCTGCCCCAGTCGGCACAACAGCGGAAATTCAGGCTGAACAGCTTAAACAGCGTTCGCTGGCCTATGAAGGCTTTGTAAATGCCCAGTCCGAGCTCTACCGTGTGTCTTTACCCGTATTATCCAGCAACGCTGAATTCTGTGGGGATAATGTCCGCCCAGTGACGGGTATATCAGCATGGAATATATACGCTGTTCCGGCCGAATATCGTGATGCAGCGCGTGCCAGCTATGGCCTTGCCGATAGCCTTGTCGTTCAGAATGTTGTTCCAAATTCACCGGGCGCGCGCGCGGGCGTAAGACCTGGTGACGTATTATTGGCTGTAAACGGCCGTAATATTCCACAGGGCAATCAGGCGATTACAGCTGCACAGGAATATTTGAACGCTAACGGTTATAACCGTATGGAGCTGGCCTATTCACGCAATGGCGTCAACCGTACCGCGACATTCTCGCCGGTTCCGGCCTGTAACTATCCTGTTATGTTGGATAACTCGGGCGCAATCAATGCCTATGCCGACGGTGAAAAAATCGTTATCACGCGCGGCATGACACGATTTGCAAATAACGATACAGAAATCGCACTGGTCGTCTCACATGAATTGGCGCACAATACGATGAACCATATCGGAAAATTAAAACAAAACGCGATGGCAGGCTCTCTTGGGGGGCTAGTCATTGACTCCCTTTTGGGTGCGGCCGGCGTCAATACGGGTAACCAGTTCTCGCAATTGGGTGCACAGGCCGGTCAACAAAGATATTCCGTATCCTTTGAACAGGAAGCTGACTATGTCGGTATGTATTATCTGGCCCGTGCAGGTTTCCTAACCAGCGGCGTAGCCGATTTCTGGCGCCGCATGGCTACCGAAGGTCAAGCCAGCATAGATGTCAGAACATCGCACCCGACATCTGCTGAACGCTTTATCGCGATTGAACGCACACACGCTGAAATCGAACAGAAAAAGCGGAGCAATGCCCCGCTGGTTCCGAATTTCACACGATAATAGATTTATAATCTGATTTTAAGCTGTCGTTGCCGGTTTTGGCGCGGCAGCTTTTGTCGTTGCTGTCTCAGCCTTTTCCTGTGGCTTGAATTCCAAATGGCTTAAATCTATAGCCATTCTAGTCAAGTCGACCGCCGTTGCGCCCACTATGGTCGCTAATGCAACGGCCGGGTTCAGTGCGCCAACGACAGCCAGGAAGCCAAGGTTCGCTATTACGGCGCCGCTTGTGGCTGGGGGCATTAGAGACAAAGCACTTTTCGTTTTATCAACGGCACCCTTAAATCTGTAAGAAAGTCTATCCTTCAGTGATACTTCTTTTTTTGCAAACAGATTAAATTTCATTTTTCACTCCACAAGTTTATTTAAAGAACCAAATACAGTTACCATAAGACAAAAACCGCGTCAAGTTCATTATGTGAAAATGTAACATTTGTGTAACAAAAAAAGCCCCTTAAAAAGGGGCTTTTGAAATTATGAATAATTCATGTTACGTCCAGCTACGAACACGTCCTGTATCCAAGTGAACGAAACCGCTGCTTGGATAATACCCTACGCCGCCGGCTTTCAATGCAATCGCATCCTTGCGCAACGAGCCCAGGTTTGTACCCGGCAAGCGCAAATCAACAGCTTGACCCAGCATGTGCAGGCTTTTCTTAGCAACGCCAGAAGACGCCTTACGCAGTTTATTATTTGTATTTGGTGAACGGTATCCTGAATAAAGATCATAGCCGTTTTTAGTATTGTTCGCGCGCTGTTGCAGAACATACATAATGTCCAAAAGGCGCGGATCTATTGGGAAAGTCTCGTTTGCACGATGGTCTTTAAAGACTTCTTTGATTTCTTTAAAGGCATCCGTATTGTACTTTCCGTTCGCCCAGAATTCACCTTGGAACTTTTGTCCCGTATGTGCATTTGTAATTTGTAGTGTGCGACCAGATTTAACAAAGCTGCGGGCATCTGCCGCAGTCGGCATCCATAGTTGTGCCGCGGTCGCGATGATTGCACCTGTTTTCAGAAAGGTGCGACGCTTCGAAGTAGTGTCCAGATTTAAACAATCCAGCAGATCATTGGTTATTTGCATGTTTTGACCCATTTTTTGTTATTACCGTGTCTACTCAATTAAATGTAACATTTTTGTATCAGCATTCAACCCTATAGTACAATTTTTATCCTATATTTTTTACTAACAAAAAGTTAATAAAACTTTATTACAGGATATCCTGCCCGCTTGTCGTACCACCTTTTTCACTAATCATGCGGGCTTCGTTAACCGCTCTTCTGAATTCAACAGGCTCCTCGATCGGAGGAAGCACAACCTCTCCCACTCCCATACCGCGGATAGAAACCTTACCGTAACCCAAGATACGGCCCAAAATCCCTTGTATCAGGGCGACGCCCTCGACACGGTCGATACTCAGCTCGCCGACATTACGCGCAATCAGGCCGCGTTTATATATAAGTCTGTCTGTTGTCACTGCAATTTCGGTTGTTGCCTTGATAATCATCATATTGGCAAACATAAAAAGACCCATCATAAAGGATAATAAAATTCCGATACGGAAAGCAGGGTGAAGCCCCCACAGGACCTGCATGTAGCCACCTTTTCGGGCAACGATTTCAGCTGCCGCGCGATCATACAGCTCTGCAGGCAGATTTTGGAAGCTTGCGCGCACCGAAGAGTTAACATCCATCCATATGGCGCCATAGGCCAGTGCGATACTGACCGATATACCAAACACGATCCACATGACAGCTTTAAATGTATACATCCAGTGAAAGCGTGCCGCCATCAGAATTTCTTCGTCGGGGCCTAAAGACTGTTGTACATAGAGCATTGAGAGTCCTTTAGAGAATTAAGGCTATCTAGATTCTAACGTTTTTTATAGTTTAACGCCAGCGAATATTACATTTCATCACCGAAACTTATACCTAATGCGCGGGCCGTCTGTACAAGCGTTCCTTTGACATCCACAGCCTGATAGGCCTTGATCGCGCTTTCGATCGGAACGTCAATAACACAGCGGTTTGACCATGCCACCATCCGGTCTGATTTCCCTTCGGCAATCAGATTAACGGCGTGCACGCCGAATGCTGAAGCTAATATCCGGTCGCTCGGTATGGGCGAACAGCCGCGCTGAACGTGCCCCAGAACGGTCACACGTGTTTCGCAGGAACATTCTTTGCTGAGATTTTCGCCCAGATAATGGCCGATACCGCCATAACGTGTTTCACCGCCATGATGTTCAACTTCGATTTTGTTTCCGGAAAGGGTTTTAACGGCCTCGGATACAATAACAAGGGCAAAATTCCGCCCTTCCTTTTCGCGTACTTTTTTGATTTTTGCGACAATGCTCTCAAAATTATATTCAATTTCCGGTATCAAAATAACATCAGCGCCACCACCAATGCCCGCAGACAAGGCAATATGCCCTGCATCGCGTCCCATAACCTCAAGGATCATGACACGGTCATGGCTGGCGGCTGTCGGCTGAAGGCGGTCCAGTGCCTCGGTCGCGACATAAACAGCCGTTTCGAACCCGACCGAATTTTCTGTTTCACCCAGGTCGTTGTCAATGGTCTTGGGAATACCCACCAACGGAATGCCCCCCTGATCTGCAAGACGTTTCAAAATAGCCAGGCTGCCGTCACCCCCAATGCCGATCAGGGCATCCAGTTTCAATTCTTTGATGCCTTCTATAATTTCGTTTGAACGGTCTTTGAAACTTCCGTCCGGCATCGGAAATTTAAAGGGGTTGCCTTTATTCGTCGTCCCCAGAATTGTTCCGCCCAAACGCATGATGGTCGTATCAAACATGGCAGGTGTTAAGACCTGGTAACGATGCGGCCGGTCAAGAACCCCGGCGGTGCCGTCTTCGATCCCCACGACCTCCCAGCCTTTTTGGTCGGCCGCATGAACTGCTGCGCGTATTACCGCGTTCAATCCGGCGCAGTCACCACCGCTGGTTAAAATTCCAATTCTTTTTTGGGCTTGTGCCATATCAGACCACTCCAGTTTTTAATCATTCATTTAAAATTATATAACCGCTTGCCATTTGTCGTCTAAAAAATTATCTTTTTTTTCATGAATATCTGACAATATACTTACTTTATGATATCATAAACCGGATTTACACAGGAATTATGCCCATGGACGATACAGAAGATTTAAAGGAAAAGATCGAGGATCTGAAGACAGAGCACCGCGACCTTGACGTTGTGATCGAACAACTGTCACAAAGCGTACCCGTCGATTTCCTTAGACTTCAACGTCTGAAAAAACGTAAGCTTATGCTGAAAGACCAGATTTTGAAACTGGAAAGTATGCTTTTACCTGATATCATTGCCTGATTTTCTTTAAAACAAAAAAACAGCAGATTTTCTACTTTGCAAGATTCTGTTTTTATGTTGTAATTTATTTGACATTAAAAAAGGGGGAAACCAAAAAATGTTCGATAGCAATTTAGAAGAATGGGAAAAGGCACACGTAAACGCCCTGACCTTGAAAATGATTTTTCTGGCTACAGGTGGTACACTTCTTGCCACTGCACTAGCCTTTATTTTACGCACATCCGGTATGGGCGACATTAACCCTGAACTGTTATTCGTTCCATGGGGAATTGTTGTAGTTCTGGGCGTTTCAACAGCCTTTAAAAAAGGTGTAGAGGAAGAACGCGCAAGAGCAGCTGCCGCCGCAAAAGCTGCGCCAAAACCTGCTGCTCCGAAAAAGACAGCCACCAAAAAGAAAGCTGCTACTAAGAAGTCAACAGCTAAGAAAAAAGCGGCTCCTAAAAAAGCTGCTGCTAAAAAGACGACAACCAAGAAGACAACAACTAAAACAACAGCTAAAAAAGCAGCGCCTAAGAAAACAGGCGCAGCTAAAAAGAAAACAACCAAGAAAACTGCGGCTAAAAAGAAATAAGCCTGTCTATAAAGACAAAGTTTTTTTAACGAATGGTAATGTGATGCGGCGCTTCTCTTTTAAGGACGCCGCATCAATTTTTTCTACCGCTTTAAGAACCTGATCAAACGAACGTTCAAGACGGTTAATCACATATGACACAACATCCGGGTCAACCTGTAATTGACGGTCGTGAAGTTGTTTTACAAATATCCCCATTAAAAGCGTTTCATCCGCTGGCAAGATTTCAACAATCTGAGCTGCCTTTAAACGGGAATCAAGATCCTTTAAATCTATCGACCACCCTGAGGGGCCTGTATCGGATGTCATCAACAATGAACATGCCGGTTTTGATTTCACTGTATTGATTACATGAAATAAAAAATCCTGAGCATCCTTGCCGCCGTGAAAAAACTTTTGCGCATTATCGATTAATAAGGCTTGCGGCACATTGGCCTGTAAAGCATCTATTTCTTTAGACAAGTCACCATCACATTGAATTGACCTTGCATCCGATTTCGATTGCCACACGCGCGCGATGTGCGTTTTTCCCGCCCCTTTTGGCCCGTGGATAAGTGCAACGGGGTTTGACCATTCCGGCCAGGCATCAATAAGGCTCATCGCATCTTCGTTGCAGGGCGCCACCAAAAAATCTTCCCGTGCCAAAGCAGGCCGGCGCGCCAGATCAAAAATAAGCTGTTCTGCTTTCATGCTTTCTTTTTCTTTATTTTTTTTCTTTTACTGGTGCCGGTGTAGACTGATGACTTTTTATATTCGTCCAGAACAAAGCGAACCATCACGCCGATGATCGCCGCCACAGGCACCGCGATCAATACTCCTGTGAAACCAAACAGACTGCCGCCCGCCATCAAGGCAAACAATACCCATACAGGGTGCAGATTGACATTATCACCGACAAATTTGGGGGACAGGATACTGCCCTCCAGAAACTGTCCGACTGCAAAAATCGCGGCGACAATTAGGACGGGTGTCAAACTGGCAAATTGTATCAGGGCAAGACCAATGCATAATATGCCGCCAAAGATTGCGCCAAGGTAGGGTATAAAAGAAATCAAACCGATAAATAAACCCAACAACAAACCGAAATCAAGCCCGACGACGGAAAGCCCGATGGCATAAAACAACCCCAGCAACAAACAGACAATACCCTGCCCGCGTAAGAACCCTGCCAGCGTCGCGTCAATATCGCGCATAATACGGCGCACCGTATCGCGGTTTTTCTTGGGGATGTAACTGTCAATACGTTCGATCATTCTGTCCCAGTCGCGCAATAGATAAAATGCTACGACAGGCGTGATCAGCAACAGTGATACCAATGCAAAAACAGCCTGTCCGCCAGACCATATATTTTTCAAAGTTGCGGTAATCCATTGCGCTGCTTTTTCACCATAGTTCTGGCCTAGGTTTTCACGCACAATCAACTCTGACCCCAGATAAGGTTCGATATAAACCTCGCTGAATTCCAATGCTTTTTCTTTACCTAGCTGGATATAGTCGGGAAGGACTTCGGCAAAATGCAGGACTTGCGCCTCTAATATCGGAAGCAACATCGCGAAAACAGCAACCAACAAAACAAAGAACCCCGACAGAACCAGAAAAGCCGCAATCGTGCGTGGTATTTTCATTTCTTCCAGCCTGTCTGTTGACGGGTCAAGCAAATAACCGATCACTGCGCCCAGAATAAAAGGCAGCAGTATCTGCTGAAAAAGCAGAATAAAGGCGATGACAAGAAGAGTTACAGCCCCCCAGAAAAAAGCATGCTTACGGGCGGTCATAGGAGTTATCCCACTCTTTATTGTTTCTGTTCTGGCTGCGGTATTTGTATTCGTATGATCCGCGAGCATCAGTATTCTGATTCATTAAGCTGGGCTGATCCTGCAACCTTTCGGAGGGTGGCGCCACAACCGCGTTATCTTCTGTATATTGTGGCACGGGCAATGTTTCATAGGACGGATATGTATATGTACTGGTATTTTCAGACAGCTCAAACAGCGGCGGTGTCACCTCGGTTCCAAAACCTGTGCGTCCTCTTACCTTTGTCAGGATCAGGTTTTTGTTAACCAGTGAACTGACAAGCTCATCCGCAGAAGCGTTCAGATTTACGCTGATCAAAGCCTGCGTACGATTAAATGTCTTTGTCTGGATATTTTCAATTTCCGGCTGAGCCAGCAGTTTCTTTTGGATCTGCAGCCAATCCCGCATGGATGAAAACTTCACATTCACATCTATGACCCGGTCATCCATAGCACTTTCCGAATATTTCAAACGGTTTTTCCAGTCTTTATTGATATAATTGCGAACACTGCGAACAGCCTCCGTCCACAACAGGGCCTCGCCCTCTTGTTCAATTGTAATTGTTTTTACGGGGCTCAGCTCGGATCCTATATATTCATAGATCGTAATATCGGCGCCGTTCTCTTTCTTCTCGGCAACCGGCAGCAATATTTTATCGGTTTGATACCTGTTCAGCAGCTCACTGATCTCGCGCTGGCCGCTCATCAAAATCTGGGCTTCGTCTGCAACTGTGGCGTCTTCTATATCACCTTTCGGCACAATCACTGGCACAAGTCCCGATACAGATTCAGCACTTTGCCATTCTTTCAGCCATGGGTTATTACGCGACCAAAGATAGGTTGCTTCAGGTTCTGATATATAGGGCAAAATCAAAATCGGCTTACCGCGCGACTTGACCAACGACCGGTTCCCCTGTCTGTTCAGATAGTTTTTAACAGCAGAGGAATTAAACCTGACAGTCATGACAGCACGATAGCGCTTGCCCGAAAACTTTTCTTGGCCTGTTTCAAAGTCATTGATAATTGAAGAGATTTCCAGATCGCTGATATCTGACATTTTTTCGATGTCCTCATCATCCATGATCAAACGGCGCGTCAAAATCTCGAAAGCCTGCCTTTGGCCGGCTACAATCGCCTCGTCCCTTGCGATGACTGCGTTTTGTGCTGTTTTGTCGACGATAACATTTTCAACAGTATATAAATCGTTATCGGCCAGTGCCTGCGTAAAAAAGGCGCATATAATCATAAAAATTGCAAAAGGCACAGTTTTAGAAATATTTGCAGCCATAATAAAGTCTCTTTTTTCGTTATTCACATTAAGATTTCGCATATTTTCTTTATTTCTTAAAGAAAATTTTTTATTTTCGTCGTAGAATATTTCGGACAACTACTAAGGAAACTACGAATGTCGAAACATAATGCCCTAAAAGAAGCCCGCCAAGGTTGGGAAAGCTTTACAAAATTCACCACTGTTGCCTCCGTTGCCTGCTTTTTAATTATTGCTGTTGTGGTTCTCATTATAACATATTAATCATTTACCCCCATAATTATTGATACATGGGGCGGAGACCTTATCCCTTGGTAAAGAGCATAAAAAACAACAGAGACAAGCGCATCCGCATGACGGGTAACTGCCTTGTATTGCTGTGCTCTTTATTATTTGCCTTTCTGGTATCTTCAGCATCACAAGCCACCGCGCAGGAGCGCGTTACACCGCAAATTCTAACGGCGCAAACACCCAAAGCTGTTCTTAATGAGTCTTTGAAGCTCTATAGCGATGTGTCCGAGACTGCCAGTTTTCAGGATATGGTTTCGCGCTATCGACGTTCGGAAGGTATAACGCCTGAAAAAGATCTCATTACATTGCGCTCTGGGGAAAATGTGCATTGGCTTGTTTTCTCGCTGTTCAACCAGGACCGCTTTAACCAGCAATGGTTGCTATATCTGGGCGATCTGTTCAACGGGACCATTGGACACATTAACCGCATTGAGGTCTATGATCTCGATGAAGGCGATGACGCCTATGTGATTGGCGGACGAAAATCATTCAACAAAATTCAGCAGCCGGCACAGCGAAAGAATACAATTCCACTGAACGTATCCGTCAGCGAACTGAAAATCTTTGCTGTTAAACTGATTGTTACGCCGGGTTCTACCATAACCTTTAGCCCACAGGTACTAACCCATGGCGGATTTCAGGATGTAATGGAAACGGCGCACGGTCACGATTTCATTTTATTGCTGACGATGTCATTCCTGATCATTCTTTGCCTTTTGTTCACGCGCCTTAATAATAACCCGCAAACCTATGTTCTGGCAGTTTACATTGCCATGTTCTTTGTCATGATCTTTACACGTGACGAAATCGTTTCATTCGGTAATAACGCCTCTGTTATGATGGGGCCGGCAATATTATATGGCCTGATATCGTTCTTTATCTATTTTTCAGCATTGGTCGGGTTCGACAGCCGATACAAAGCGTTAAAAAAGATTACAGGCCTTATCTTTATTGGCTCTGTTATATTGGGTCTCTACATCAGTTTTTCGGCCAGCGCCGGCGCGCTCATGCAGAATGTCATTGTTTTTTGGATGCCTTATTTATGGCTTGCAGGCGGCTTGGTTTTAGCCACCGTTGTCTATCTGGATACGGATGATAAAAAATCCGGCCTGTTGTTACTGGTCAGCGCCCTATTCCTATCCTTCAGTCAATTGATGTCCGTCTGGTTTATGCATGATGTTGCATTCTCTGCCCAGATATATGCCTTATTAATCATTATGCATCTGGGCAGTTATATCTTTTTCGTGCATGGCAAATTCATGCAAAAACGCGTTATCGAGAAAATGGAGATGGAGGCCGAGGAGCAAAAAGCCGAGCGTACATTGCGTCAAAAAGAGCGTCAGAAAGCCGCCGATCAGGAAAAACTGGTTAACATCCTGCAGCGCGAGCGCGAACTTTTGGGCGAACTTAAAGAACGTGAAGCCGAACGTGCCGAAGCGATGCGCCATGCCAAGATGGTAGCTGACGAGGCCAATCGCGCAAAATCTGCGTTTCTTGCCGTGATCAGTCATGAAATCCGTACCCCGATGACAGGTATTATGGGGATGATCCGCTTGCTTTTGGATAGCGAGCTGAAAGGCGAGCAACGCGAATATGCGGAAACAATCCAATATTCAGGCGATGCGCTGTTGGCTTTGTTGAATGACATTCTCGACTTCTCGAAAATCGAGGAAGGCCGAATGGATATTGAAAACGTCAACTTTGATATCCGCAAAATGATCGATAGCGTCGTTATGCTGATGACAGGCCGGGCGCGCGAACGCAAAATCGATTTATCCGCCGTTGTTGCCGACGATGTCCCACAATACCTAAAGGGCGACCCGACACGTCTGCGTCAAGTACTATTGAACCTGATCGGGAATGCCATCAAGTTTACCGAAAAAGGCGGCGTCACAATTCACCTGAAGACCCGCCCCGGTGATGTCAATGAAAACCAAATTTACTTTGGCGTTCAGGATACCGGCATCGGTATTGATAAAGCCGCACAAAAAGAATTGTTTAATCCGTTTTCTCAGGCGGATAAGACCATTTCACGTCGTTTTGGCGGTACAGGTCTGGGGCTTGCCATTTGTAAGCGCCTTGTGACGGCCATGGGCGGGGATATAGAAATTGACAGCGCCCCTGGCAAAGGCAGTCTGTTCCATTTCACAATTCCAATGGAAACCGGCCAAAAGACAGAAGAAATGTATTATCATGAGAATTACGAGCCTGACGAGACCCTGCGTATTCTTGTTGCCGATGATAACGAGATCAACCAGAAGGTTCTGATCGGTCTGTTGCAAAAAGACGGCCACGAAATTATCGCCGTCTCGAATGGGCTAGAAGCATTGCGTGCCGTGGAAAAACAAAAAATCAGCCTGGTTCTGATGGATATGGAGATGCCGGAAATGAACGGCATCGAGGCCACACGTAAAATACGCGGGCTGCAGGATAAAGCCAAAGCCAACATTCCGATTGTCGCCATGACCGCTAATGTTGTTCCCGAGGATATCGAACGTTGCCGCAAAGCCGGTATGAACGAATATGTCAGCAAACCGATCGATCCTGAAAAACTGCGCGCCGTGGTCGCAGCTGTTGCAGCAGGCGAAGGGTCATTCCAGCAAAAACGCCGCGCCTCGGACACCGTTAAAAGCGGCATTGATCCGAACGTTCACAGCGCGTCCGAAACCACACCGGTTCCTGATTTATTCGACAAAGAAATGCTGGGTACTTTAAAAGACAGCCTAGGTGTCGATGTCTTGGATGAAATGATGCAGGACCTCTACAATAAGGCAGACGAACTGATCGACGAAATCGAAAAGGCCTTTGCGGATGGAAATTATACCGACCTGCGTGCCCGCGCCCATGACCTGAAAGGCATGGCGTCAAACTTTGGCCTGACAGGCGTTAGCGAGCTGGCGGCCCCGATTGAATCCGGTGCGCGCGAGGAAAAGCCGCTGGCTGATCTGGAAAAGTCGGTTACAAAACTTCGCCCGACCTACAAGGCCCTGCGCAAGGACCTGAAAGACTGGTTCAAAGACTAACTCACTGATTATTTTATTGAAATGATTTCCGCGCCCGGGAATGCATGTAGAATTGCGCTGACATTTTTGTCGCTCATCAAATCATCTTTCAGGGCATCGTCTGCTTTTTTCTGCTGATCTGCTAAGGTCGCCTGTCCATCTTTATTTGAAACAGAAACAACCCAACGCTCGCCCGTCCATTCGCTGAGGCGTTTGGTCAACGTCCCTGTCAGGGTTCGGTCCGCATTCGGGGTCAATCGAATTTCAATCAGGCCCTTGGCAAATTTGACCAGATGCACGTTATTTGTAATCTGCGCCGCCAACATCGGTTCGCGATTTGTGTGGCACAGGGCAACAACATCCTCCAGACTTGCAACGTCAGGGGCGGGCAACTGTTCTTCTTGCTGCTCAACCTCTGGGGCCGCTTGCACAGATGCGCCGCCATTCACAACCTTCATGACTGTCGCTCCGGCGCCATTGCCGGATTTTTCTGATTGCGAAGATACCGCGCCTGTTGGCTGCGTGTCAGCATCGTTTTTGATTTTCTTAACCAGATCACCCGGTGTCGGCAGATCCGCTGCAAACAACAACCTTACCAAAACCATTTCCAATGCCTGCTGTGCGTTCGGTGCGTTTTGCACTTCGAACAGGCCCTTGTTTAAAATCTGCCAAGTGCGCGTCAAAACAGGCATCGATAGCTTTGCTGCCAGCTCTCCGCCCTGTTTGCGCTCGATTTCAGGCAGGCTCATATTTTCGGCATGGTTTGGAATAACTTTGCACTTGGTCAGAAAGTGCGTTACATCGAGCAGGTCTTCTACAACCTGGACGGGGTCTGCACCTGTGTTATATAGTTTCTCGAGAAAGCCGAAAGCGTCATCACTATTGCCAGACATCACAGCTGTATAGAGATCAAACAGGATTGCGCGGTCAACCAGACCCAACATATCAGATACGGTCTGCGCCAATATCTTGCCTTCAGACAGGGCAATGGCCTGATCCAATAAACTAAGGCCGTCACGCGCGGAGCCGTCGGCTGCGCGGGCAATCTGACCAATGGCCTCTTCTTCGAAATCGATGCCTTCTTTGCCCATCAGTTCTTTAAAGAACGGAATCAAAACATCCAGACCAATACGACGCAAGTCGAAACGCTGACAGCGCGACAAAACGGTAATCGGAACCTTGCGGATTTCGGTCGTTGCAAAGACAAACTTTACATGTTCGGGCGGTTCTTCCAGCGTTTTCAAAAGGGCGTTAAAGGCCTGTTTCGACAGCATGTGGACTTCATCAATGATGTAAATCTTATATCGGGCAGAGCTGGGCGCATATTGAACAGAGTCAATAATTTCACGCACATCATCCACACCTGTACGCGATGCCGCATCCATTTCCAACACATCAACGTTACGGTCCTGTGCAATGGAGACACATTGTTCGCATTCGCCGCATGGCGTTGCGGTCGGCCCGCCGTTCCCATCGGGCCCGATACAGTTCAAGGCGCGGGCAATGATGCGCGCGGTCGTTGTTTTACCGACACCACGCACACCGGTCAGCATAAAGGCATGGGCCACACGGCCAGAATTGATCGCATTGGTCAGCGTGCGCACCAGCGCATCTTGCCCTTTTAATTCCGAGAAATTTTGTGGACGGTATTTACGCGCTAGAACCAGATATTCATCTTTTTTGGTGTCTTGCGCCATTTTGATGTCCCCTAAAATGATTGAGTAATAATCAGCCACAAATCCCGAGCGTAGCGACGACGTATTTGTGAAGATTAAAAGTGGAAAGTGACACGACCCGAATCAAAAACTCGTTACGGCTGCTTCCTTTCGGACCTGACCGGGTTCGCGAGACGATCGCCCGCGCACTTTCCATGGATAATATGGGTGGATTCGTGCGGAATATCAAGTATAAATAGATAAACAGACATATGGAGGACATTATGCTCGCGCTATTATCACCGGCAAAAAAACTGGATATGGAGGCAAAAGCCAAAACGACGGACTTTACACAGCCCCTGTTTCAGGACGACACCAAGGTTCTGGCCCGCCAATTAAAGGCGATGCCGCAACAGGAAATAGGTGATTTGATGAAGCTGAGCGATAAACTGGCCGAATTGAACCATGATCGTTATCAGGAATTTTCCTTTCCCTTTTCAAATGACAATGCCAAACAAGCGGTCTATGCCTTTCAGGGGGATACATACGTCGGGCTGGATGCCGATACGATTGACAGCAAAGACATTTCATACCTGCAAGATCATGTCCGCATTTTGTCAGGCCTATACGGGCTGTTGCGCCCGCTGGACCTGATGCAGGCCTATCGCCTTGAAATGGGCACCAAGCTGGAAAATGAAAAAGGCAAAAACCTTTATGATTTCTGGGGGGAAAAGCTGACCAATTGCCTGAACGAAGACATTAAATCACACAAGAACAAAGTCTTTGTTAATCTGGCATCGAACGAATATATCAGCGCCGTTGACCCGAAAAAACTGGATGGCGATATGATCACCCCGCAGTTCAAGGAAATGAAAGACGGCAAACCCAAAATGATCGGCCTTTTCGCCAAACGCGCCCGCGGCATGATGGCCCGCTTTATGGTTGAAAATAAAATCGAAAAGCCCGAAGACTTGAAAGACTTTAACATGGATGGCTATCAGTTTCAGACCAAAGCCTCAAACGAACGCGAATACGTGTTTTTGCGCGATCGAAATTAAAGTTGATCTAGGGCGTTAAATCTTATATTTATTTTGTATTACCCACATAATATGCCGGAGTAGCTCAGGGGTAGAGCAGTGCTTTCGTAAAGCGAGGGTCGCACAAAAAAGGCTTTGGAATATGAAGGGGTTACGATCTTGCCCCTGCCCGTAATAAGGCTATAATAAGGTCGAACATGATTTTAGTGCCGGAGTAGCTCAGGGGTAGAGCAGTGCTTTCGTAAAGCAAAGGCCGGGTGTTCAAATCACCTCTCCGGCACCATTTTTATAGCGCGGGAATTAAATACTTATCTTGGCGTGTACCATTTTTTCCTAGGTTTATCAGCTGCCCATTGCCTATTGTGAAGGTTTCTCCAACACCATACTCTACCCCATCCTGTTCTTGGAAGCTTATATAGTCGATGGACATTTTCAGAGCTGTTTCCTGTGTACTGGGTGACAAATAATTATTAATAAGTATTCTACCTTGAAAAATTTGCACAACTGCCCCTCTAGGCAAATCAGTAGAAAGTTCGACTTTTATCTGGCCATTAGCAATCGGGGATAAGTAACGCTCTCTGCTTTCTTCACAATCTTCTAAAAACTCGTTATGATATTGTCCATGAGGATAGTAAATGGGTATTCCATAGCTGCAACGCCCATTAATAGAATATATTATTTGAGTTAAACGAGGCTGATCACCATAAGTTTGCGAGATATCATTTAGGTTTTCTCTTATTTCTGCAGCTTCTTCATCGTACGCCCCCTTATCTACACACCCCGTGGCGAGTAATGATGCGGCAACTACTAACGTAGATTTTTTCCAAATTTTTTTTAACATTATTAATTCTCCATTATAAAAAAGCTCTAGCATTATGCAATATAACGCGCCAATGATTCTGTCAAGTGGAAATATGTAAAAAACCGTTCGTGTTTTAAATTTTCCTTTGTAATTTTACCATCCCCATTTATGGTTAAGGCGGATCAGCAATTGCTGGTCTGGGGCTTAGTAACCCCTTTACTGGCGGCATTCTAGACACTGCCGTTATATGTGTTGCCTCTCAGCTTAATGGCTGGGTGGTGATGTCATGTTCAGGCGTAAGCTAAAAGCATCGCGCCGTTTCCAGTAAGCGGTTACTAACACCCAGCCACCAAGAGCAATCTTGGTGGTTTATTTATAACCGCATAGAAAGGCTAGAACATGAAGGTCCATCCAACCATAGAACTTATTTTTGTACGAACACTTTTAATCGGCATGTTCGTGGTATTCCCAATATTTTTGATCTGGGGGATATGGAATATTTTTTCGCACGAAATATCAAACAACGACAATAGTTATCAGGTGCAACAGGCAGTATGGATAGAACAAGGGAAAGATGCTGTTAAGACACGGCTAAAAGCCCCCTCCTCCGCAGAATTTAGAAATGTTTTCTTTAGCCAGAAGAGCGGAACACCTGTAACATGCGGCGAAGTTAATTCGAAGAATAGCTTAGGCGGGTATGCTGGATATAAAGCTTTTGTTTCTGATGGCGGAAGCCGTACATTTCTCGCAGACGACGTAGACAATTTTGCCGAAGTTTGGTCAGAGCTGTGCCAATAACAAGGGCACATACTTGCCACCCTACATGTGCGCGAGAGGATAACAACAGAAAGAAATGCGAGGATGCGTAGAGATGCGTTTTTTATCCTTAAGGACAGAATGGGCTGTTAAGAACCATTTTACAGGCACCTTTGCCTCGCTCTGTCCGTTTTCCGGATGTTTTTATCCGGAAATTGATCGGGAAGATATATCCTTCCGAGGGTAAACAATAAAACCGGATACCCGGATACACCGGATAATATATTACAAAAGGCAAAGTTTATGTTTATAGCTCTGCATTTTATAAAGTATAAAAATAAGCGGTGCATACGGTTTATCCGGTTTTTTAAAGCAGGCAAAGAGATACAGCACACCTTATTCGTCTTCCCATCCGGCGTTCCGGTTTGGATAATCCAAAGCCCATCCATTATTATTCGGCCATTCAACCTCAAAACATTTTTCATCCCATGTTTTTCTGGCCCGTCCTAGTTCGGTAGCTTGCCAACCACGCGGGCGGGGACCATCCCACTTCCTCAGCCCCATCTGACTAAAGTAATCGCCTACTTTTTTAACACTTAAACCGAGGTCTTTAGCCACTTTACTTGTTTCAATTATTGGGGTCGGCTGGTAACGGTCAGTTGGAATCTCGCCCTCCCATAAACAATCAAACCAGTACTTTTCCAGTTTTGATAGGCTTTCTATCCGCTGATCCGCCAAGGCTTGGTTTTGCGGAATATCCTTCCGTGGGTGCCAGCCTTTTAAGTCTAGGTTTAAAAAGAAGTAAAGCATTGCGGATGCACCCCCGTCCTGCATTTCTTTTTGTATGGCTGCAAACCACTTTTCGTTTTGCATTTTAGATGAGCAAACATCAAAAACAGCAAAACGCCTTTCATCGACCGATGCCGGTACGACCCAATCAGAATTCGACGACATTACAACATGTAATGTATTACGGACTTGTATAACATCATAGCCTTTTGGCTCAATCGCCAGCGTCGGCTCTGTTAGCATCCCCTTTAATACGTTCTCTGCGGCCTTGTCGTTTGGTGCTATCGCCTCATCAGCATATAACAGCACACAATCACGCAGGTGGGCATTAAAGTTTCCCGTTATATGTTTAGGACTAAATACCTGTAAACCATGATGGCCAAATAGGTTTTTGTACCAACCACATACCGTGCCCTTACCAGTACCCTTTGCTCCGCGAAATACAAGAGCAACTCCGGCAGGCTGATCTAGGTTCTGTACCGTCCAAGCAAGCCACTTCATAATGTATTTAAAAGCTTTTGGATCTTTTTTCGCCAAAACCAACCATATGTGTTTTCGCATTCGTTTCCATCTACCTTTGCTTGGTTTATAAGCAAAGCCCTGCCAAAGATTATAGCACTTGTCTCGCACAGTCTCACCGGGAGCAAAAACGATACGCTCGAACTCGCGCCTTCCCGGGCTTTTAAACCAATGCTTGCCAAGCTCTTCTACCTTGTCTTTTCCAGCGGTTGTACTGATACGAACCCTTTTGTTGGCAAAGAATTGTTTAAATTCGCTTGGAGATTGTAAACGCAGTACTCGTTTCTTTTGACCATTGCCGATATCATCTTCTTCGAAAAATGCCACACGGCATTTGCCACCTTCATTCCCAACCACGAAGAAATCTCGATTTAATTGTGCCACCGCTATATCCGGCACATCACTATATCCAGTATCCATATTTATCATGTTGCCGTATAACCATTTATGCAAGGTCGGCTGCAAATCGATTATTCCAAGAAGTTCGCATAACTTGGGTAGCCCCATAACATCTTCGCCTTCATTCAACCTCTCTTGCGTACCCTTCGCCTTCAAACGCATATCGACCTCTTCGTCACCTTTCTTCTCTGCAATATATGCAATCAGATTATCGGTTGTTTCGACATTAAGGCCGGCACGAAGAAGCATTCCAGCCATAGCGAGCGCAATATTATCTCTCTGCCCCGCTGTTTCTGGGTAAAGCCTAAGGACTATAGATAGAGCCGCACAGATACCGACTTTGTGAAGAACATCACTCCACCCCACAACCGGAAATTCCAGTCTATAGCTTGACCATTCTATCAGCTCACCACTTGGGTGTATGGATGGCGGGATCATTGTATAGCCACCAGAAGACCTTAGCTCGATTATCATATGTTTATCACCATCAGACAAACCAAGTATTTCTGCTTCCTTTGGCTTTAAACCAAACTGTTTTGTTTTCTCGGCATCATTGCACATAGCCATCCTATGGCCATTTAATGCCGACATGCGTCCAAAACTGGGCCAATCTGCAAACAGGATACTGCCGATCTCTGCAGCTTCTCTACAATCGAAGTCCAAATCAATTAGCCCTGCGCTGGCATCACCTAAAGCAACTGCAATGTTTTCTTCGTTTGCGAAATGTTTCGATAGGTTTTCGGCGTTGGTTTTATTGTCTTTCCATTTAAAACCTTTAGCTGGTATTTTGTTTTTTGGCTGCAAAGGGAAAACGTGCCAGCCTTTTTCCACATACTCTTTTGCGCTATTTACCATGTTATCAGTCATTATTTTTCTCCTTATTAATATTGTGTTGTTGATGTAAAGCATTGGCTGTCCAGATAGCTCTGGATATCTTCGATCCGGTAACGGACACTACGGCCTATCTTTATGTATGGAATGGGACTACCGATACGGCGGTCTTTTTGTAGTTTGTAAATACTGCACCCCAACATGGTTGCAGTTTCTTTTTCAGTTATAAGATTTTTCATCAGACACCTCCTTTGTTGTCGATGTCTGATCATTTCAAAAAAATGTATATGTCGGGAGGGAGCTTATACTTCGTTTAAAAGGTTAATTAGCTCTTTTTTGTATTTTTTTAAAAAAGGCATCAGCACCCTTAAATCACTTTCAATGTCAGGGAAATTTTCAAAACCTTTTCCGGCCATATCACCGTAATCGTAAAACTGGTTTTCTTTTTTAACTTTACGATAGGTCTTCACAAGCCGTTCCCTTATACTTTCTGGGCTGGTTTGCTCGTCCATAGCCTGGGCGAGGTCAACATACTCGTCCAGTAAAGCATCCAATGTTTTGTTCGAGCTTTCCATCTCTTCGATCATTTTTAAGGCAAGCTCCGTATCGTGTTCAACAAAGCCTTTAGGTCCGGCAGGTTTTTTATATTTCGTTTCCCTAAACAACAATTTTAAAATGGCTTCGGTTCTGCTTTTTGGCGAATCCAAAACAAAACGAAGCGTAACAATGTCACGCTCTGGGTTAATTTCTGCATCTTCAGGTGGATCGCTAAGGTATTCGGAGAAATTTACAAGACATTTAACTATGTCCTGTATTGGTTCGGATTCGTAAGATATCTTCTTTGCCATTAACTTTATCCAATATGTATCGTTCTATCTGTTGCATAGGTGCACGCAACCGTTCCACCCCGACAATAATATAACCGCCGGTAACATCTGTCACCCTGTGGTTTAACATACGCTTTAGGGCATAAGAGCCAATATCAAGGCTTTCGGCAATGGTTATAAATGTACGGCGCAAGTCATGGCACGTAAATTCGACCCCAGAATTCCGAATAACCTTGTAGATACCTTTCTTAGGCTCAGCCAAATAGCCGTGTATTCCAGATCCTGGGAACACATATTTATAATTCCCATACCTCGCCCTTCTCTGCTCGAACATCTCGAATAGATAATCGCATATTGGAAGCACAAGCGGGTCACCGTTTTTTGTATCTGGAATTCGTAATGTTCTTTCAGCAAAGTTTATATCTGTCCATGCTATCTTTGCAGCCTCACCTCGCCTTAAGCCTGTAAACAGCAATACAAGAAAGAAGTCGCGATAAGTATCATTATCCAGGTCATGCACACCGTTCCACCATTCTTTTAAATCACTGGGCTTGATGTAGGTTCTGCGACGACTTTCTTTATACCACGCCTTTACGTGGCTCAGGTACGAAACTGGGTTTTCTGATTGCAGGCCATATGTTGCCTTCGCAAAATTGTACAGAGCGCGAAAGACACGCAATACTTTATTTGCTGTTGTTGGACCGCTTTCCCTTCCAAGCCTGCCATGCTTTTCTAGAACTTGCTCTTTTGTTATATCCTCGACAGGACGTGCCAACCAATCTGCAAGGTATTTGCCTGTAATGTATGTATAGTCGGAACGTGTGCGGTCTTTTAAATTCCGGCGTGTTTCCAAAAACTGTTCGAGCACTGTTTGTAATGTTATTTTCTGCGCTTGTTCTTCGCGCTCTTTTTCCAATGGATTTACACCTGTCGACATCAGGTAGAGTTTTTCTTTTGCAACCTTTCTTGCCTCTTCGGGGGTAAAATGCCCATATCGCCCTATGGTGTAACGGACGCTTTTACCCTGCATATCTTTCTGCACTGCAAATGTTTTTGATTGCTTGCCGACAATCAAATAAAACCCTGGCAGCGTTTTATCGACATAAAAAACCTGTCCCTTTTCTGGGTGTGGCAGGGTTTCGATCACCTGTTTTGTTAGCTTAGCCTTCGGCATTGTAACCAATCCTGTTGTTGACACTTAGATTCTTTATAAATGTCAAAAATGACAAAAGGCAACAAAAAACCATTAAAATCAATACACTATACAAATCAATCTTAAAAATTATTGTTCTGTACAGATTTTGATAGATCGCACTAGAAGATTATTTCAGCCTTATTTTCGACACATTTTTGATATACAATAAAAGAATGAGAAGTGAATCTGGAAATGCCCTGTTTTTGATTTTGATTGCGGTCGCGCTGTTCGCAGCGCTGTCTTATGCCTTGACAAATTCAGGGCGTGGTAATGGCGATATAGATAAGGAGAACGCCGAAATTATGGTGGGGCAGATTATGGGCACTATCGGCAGCATGCAGCAAGGTTTTATGCGCCTAGACATTTCAGGTGGATATGACCAGATATTGTTTGATGATAGTGCCGAGACTGCCAGTGGGACATGTTACGATAATAACTCAACGACTTCGCCCTGCAACACTATTGGTTTATTTAATAGTGATACAGGTGTTCCAAAACCTTTCTTAAAAGATGAATACCACTATACAGGTGTTTTATCGTGGGGTTTTATAACCACACAGACCCAGTTAAGCGGTACGGAATTGGGCACGACGGCTGCTGATGACATTTTGCGTTTGTCCTATATGCCGAAAACACTTTGCGAAGCATTGAATAAAAAACTTAATGGTAGCGCAACAATCGGCTCTGTCTCTAGTTATGCTGCCGGTACCGGTTGGTCAGAAGCTTGGATGCTGGAAGATGAAACATTCGGGCTTTATCTTGGGCCGACAGATTCAGGTATGGCTCTGGATAATGAAGGATGTGTTACGTTTGACGGCGGAAATAACTTTGATTTTTACTATGTTTTTAAAGAACGTTAGAATGGAAAAATACATTTTTAAAAACGAAAACGCCCTGTTTTTAATTCTGCTCGCGCTCGCATTGTTTGCGGCACTGGCATATGCGATTATGAACGGGCAGCATGCCTCCAAATATTCGGGCTAAGCCGAAGGCCATATAAACCCACCATCCGACACATTTCTCTTTTTCCACATTTTATCGCTCGGCGACTCGGGGACGCCCTTACAGGTGCCCCCCTAATAAGGCTATAATAAGGCTGCAGAAGACAGGCTAAAATTAGGCGAGCTTAAATAAACCAATTCCAAAAACATAAATAATGGTTTAAAAACAAATATTTATACCGCGAAAAGTCGCTAAAGCTTAAACCAGAACAAACCGTATTAAAACCGCTCCAAAATAATTCGTAAAGCAAAGGTCGGGTGTTCAAATCACCTCTCCGGCACCACTACCCCCTATATAATAAAGCATTGAAATTTTCATAATATTGTGATAGTGTATTTTCATGAATTGGACAATCGAAGCAAAAGTTCTGCCCCTCGCCCATTTTGGCGGGCATCTATATCTGGAGATTTTTGATCCGGAAGGCAAACGCGTTTGTCAAATCAACGGCCTGTCCTACAGCCATCGCTTCAATAAAATCGTGCCGATGGGCATTCCGGGCGATCAGCTCAAAGCCTATGTCTGCAACCGCACAATTCTGGGTGTCACATCGGGGTATAACCGTGACAACCATCCGCATAAGGGCTATGTCATATACAAAGGCAGTGAAGAAGATATTCAAAAAATCATCACCGCGACAAAGGACCTCTCCGTTCAATTTAACGATGAAGGGTTCTTGTATAATGTTCTGTCTTTCAACAGCAATACGGTCTTTTCATCGATGTTGCAAAAAATCAGTGAAATCGTAGATATTGATCAGAAAGCTGTGCGCAAAGCGATTGCAATACGCCTGATTACGCCCGGCGTTAAAACAGATGTTATCAACGGGCGTCAAAACCTGACAGATCTGTTTAATGGCAACAAACAGCGTCTTAAGCGCAAAGCCCCGCCCAAGCCAGCTGCAAAAAATAAAAATTTTAAAAAATAAAAGCTTAAATAAGATCCTTGTTTTTGGACTTATTGTTGATGAATTCCGCAATTTTAAAATACATGAAATGCGGCATAATACGCATCAGTTTTAAAAACCATGTAAATCGCTTGGGGAAATGAATTTCAAAACGATCAGATGTCAGACCATCCACAATATACGTGGCCGCCTTTTCGGCCGAGATAATCATCGGCATTTCAAAATCGTTTTTATCCGTCAGCGGTGTTTCAACAAAACCGGGGCAGATCATTCTAACGTCCAGCCCCAATGGCTTCCATTCAACGTGCAGGCTTTCGGCGTAGTTAATCAGACCGGCCTTGGTTGCGCAATAAGGTTGCCCCTTGGGCAGGCCGCGATAGCCGGCAACTGAAGCGCACAAAACCAACTGACCTGATCCCTGCTTTTCAAAAACAGGTTTGATTTTCTCGGCGATGTTAAGGGCACCGCCAAGGTTCACCGCGATCATCTTGTGAATAAAATCAAGATCTTTCGGCTTGCCGTCGTGTTTACTGTAAATAGCGGCCAGAAATATGACGCTGTCGATATTGTAATATTTATCCTGAATCACTTTGAGCGCGCCATCAACGTTCTTTTGATCTGTTACATCCAACGTAACTACGGTATGATCGCCCGCGGCCAGATCAGATTTTACGTCGTTTAGCTTATCTTCCCTACGTGCTGAAAGAATGATGTTTGCACCTTTAGATGCAAGATCCTTTGCAAGGGCTGCACCGATGCCGCTGCTGGCGCCAATGATCCAAATATTTTTACGCGTCAATGTTTTCATCAGATATCATACCCTCGACAATAATGTCTTTGATTTTACCGGCTGTCTTTTTCAAATCCAGCGGCTTTGGAATATAGTAATCCATCCCTGCATCCAGACATTTTTGCCGGTCTTCTTTCAGCGCGTTAGCGGTCATACCGATAATCGGTGTCTTTTTGAAAACGCCAGTGCGTTGTTTTTCCTTGATGATTTTTGTGGCCGTCAAGCCGTCCATAATCGGCATCTGCACATCCATAATGATCAGATCAAAGTCTTCGCGCTCAAGCTTTTCAATCGCTTCTTTACCATTGTTTGCAATCACAACCTGATAGCCCTGATTTTGCAAAAAATGCATCGCGACAACAACATTGCCTTCATAATCTTCAACCAGCAGAATTTTTCTTTTCTGCCCCTCAGAGTCTAAAGCTTCGCGTATAATTTCGGGGTCGACATCACCGACATGTTCAGAGTCACTCTGCTCACATTCCAGCGGCAATTTGATAATGAACTTTGAACCAAGGCCTTTTTTACTGGTAACATCGATGCTACCGCCCATCAGTTCAACCAGCCCTTTTGATATGGACAGGCCCAATCCCGTTCCGCCATGCTGCTTAGTTACGGTATTATCTTCCTGAATGAATTTATTAAAGATCGTGTCAATTTTGCTTTCGCTGATACCAACACCACTATCTATCACTTCAAAGACAGTCATCTCCTGACCGGTGTGATCTTCCTCGAAATAGGCCATAATATTTACAAAACCCTGATCGGTAAATTTCAAAGCATTATTCACAAGGTTAATCAGAACCTGACGAATACGTGAAACATCACCGCATAAAATGCGTTGGTCTGCCCGATCATAGTTTACATTCAGTTTTAACTGCTTTTCGTTGGCTTTCACCATCATCATACTGCGGAGGTCCTCAAGAAGGTCGGCCATTTTAAATCGGTTTTCCTCCATCTGGACTTCACCGGATTCAATTTTTGCAATGTCCAGCAAGTCATTCAACAGCGCCATCAGGGACCGTGAACTGACCCCCATCGTCCTGACAAGTTTTTTGTGCTTTTCACTGAGGTTATCATCGTCATTTAATATCTGGATAATACCTGTGATCGCCCCCAGAGGCGTTCTTAATTCGTGTGACATATGTGACAGAAATTCTGTCTTGGCCTCATTTGCGCGCTCCGCATAAATTTTCTCATGCTCAAGTATAATTCGCGTTATCGATTTTGCAGCCTCGACATCCGATTCTGACCATGGGTCGCACTTGCCTTGCGTTTCGGTTTGCCACAAATCAAATGAACTGCGTGGTGTCAAACGATAACCGGCTTTTGTTTTTTCAACAGGCTTTTCCGGATCACCCGCCCAATTGACTTTGTTCTTTTTCGCACTTCTGAACCAGACGGCCAAATCATCGCTCTGAATGCCGATCGGCAATGCCAGAAACCCGCCTGAAAACGTTATGTCGTCGACCTTTTCATCTTTGAAAAACTTTTCCGCATCACGCGTATAGATAACCGATTTATTGACAGAGTTTTTACACCAGCTCATAAATCTTTCAAGGTTCTTTCCCTGGGGTGTATTCCCGAAACAATTAGATGTCTTGTTAGTATAAATCACAATACCGTCTGCCATCAAAGCCTGCAGGGCAATTTCATTATGACCGAATAAAATATCGTCCGCTTTGACGGCGCCATTCAACTGGGATGCAATTTTTTCAATCAGCAGACTTTTCTGACTGATACGTTTTTGTTTTTCAACCAATTCCATGGAAGACAGTTTGGCCGAGAAAATATGACCCAGAATTTCTGACAGTACGCGCATTCTATATGGAACGTGGAGCGGCTCGTCATGATGACAGGCTACTAGCCCCCATAATTGCCCCCCTTGCATGATCGAAATCGACATGGATGCTTTAACATTAATATTGTCCAGATACTGGATATGCACCGGCGAAACACTGCGCAGAACCGAGAATGTCATATCAACCGGCCTGTCATCCCCTTCAATTCTTTCAGGATACATATCAATCGGTTTATAACTGATATCTGAAATCAGGCGCAGATAGTTTTTTGAATATAGCAAACGCGCTTGCAGCGGTATATCGGATGCAGGAAAATTAAGCCCCAAATAAGACGGCATGTGATCCTGGCGCGCTTCCGCAACGACCATACCGTTCCAGTCTTCATCAAACTTGTATAATTTAACCCGCGCAAAGCCCGTCAATTTTCGTACTTCTTCAATAATAACCTTATAAAGGTTTTCAAGATCGGATACTTTTTGAAAGATAATCGCAAAATCCCTGAGCTCCTCGTAGATACGGTTTTCATCAAGGTTTGTTTCTTTATCAAACTCTTCCAGTTCAACAACTTTGTAATCACCAGAGAAATGGACAACCGCATCATATTCCATGTCATTGACCGTAATAGATGCCGATTTCAGCGGCTGCAATTCATAGGCCCGGGCAACATCATTTATATGACCCAGATCTTTTTTTCCAAGAATATCAACCAGGTTTTTACCGATTAGATCTTTGGGTGTAATCCCTATGAAAGCCTCGGCATTTTCGCTGACCTGAACGATTTGGTCTGATTTGGCATTCGCAATGATCATGCATCCATGCGGTTGTATACGATTTGGGATGTGAATAGGCTCTTTCGCGCAGACTTCCAAAGCATCTTTCAGCTCCTGCTCGCTAAGTTGCTCACGGGATATTAAATTCTTGTCTTTCATGCTTCACCTGCTGATTGTGTGTATTTCACTTTAAAAAAAGCATCCATATCATGAAAAACATTTTTAGCGGCTTTAACAGCAACCTCTTCTTTAACATGGGGACTTTGATCTTCGATATAGGATAAAAATGAGCGCCAGATATTACCATTATCGGAACCGTAACCATTAAAATAAAACAGGTTTTCACCTTTTATGAGCCCCAGGTTTTTCTGTAGCTGGGCCGAAATATACTGACCGCCAAGGGTCGACCCCTGCTTTACGTACAGATAGCCGATATAGCTTGAAAAGCATGTATCCTTGACGTCGGCCATGTGTACGATTTCAGGTCGTGACAAAGAGAGGGCATCAAAATCCTTTTCCAGCATGTCTACCGGGCAAAATTCGTGCTCGAATTTGCGGTCTATATCTTTGAACGCTTTCTCGTATGCCGCGTGAAATTCATAAAAAGCACGAAGAATACCGAAATATTCGGGGCTTGATATTGATTTATCCTGAAGAGGCGATAGCAGCGGGTGGCGGTGCATTTTCATATGCGCATCATGCGTTTGCGCCTTTAATGCGCTATGAAGGGGAAATGTTTTGGATGCCATCTTTTTTCTTTTTTATACTCTTCCGTATATCAACATATACATTAGGGAAAAGTTTCATCAAAAACAACAACTGTCTTGAAGCCATTGCTGGCGAAAAAAGTTTATACACGCCCTCTGTAGGGGCTGCAATTCTCCCAGCCGATGCCCATGGCCTGACGGCTTGCATATTGATCGGGCGAGATGCTGTTAAGAATGTTCAATAACTCGGAATTGCGTTGATTGCGGCCCGGATAGCCAAAAAGAAGGATTGCATAGCGTTGACCGTCTGTTGCTTCGTGAACATAGGTCATCGTCGAACCTGAAATTTGCGACCAGCCTGTTTTCATGAATACAGGTTCAAGTCTGTTCGCACAGACTACGCTGTCAGGGCGATAATTAATATTGCGATATACGGTATTGCGACGGTCAAAATGATGCGTGATCATTGGGTCATCTGCAAGAATGCTCGATAATGTAATCATATCAGACGCTACACTGTAGGATGCGCCCCCAAAAGTATTGGTCGGCATACCCGATGCATTCCCGAAATGGGTGTTGTCCATCCCCAGCTCCTGCGCATATTCATTCATCATACGGACAAAATTGCGCTCGCTGCCACCAACATGACCCGCAATCGCAACGGCAACATCATTTGCCGAATATTTAGCCATAACCTCCAAGGCGTCATACAGCTTAATGCGATCGTTAACACGCAGCCCCAGTTCAATAGCGCCCCTGCCTTGTGCTGCGGCGCGCGGTGTTATACGGACCATATCATCCATTGAAACATTGCCACGCTCTACCTCGCGTGAAACGACAGCGGCTGTCATCAGTTTTGTTACGGATGCCAGATAGAACCGACATTCGCCGTTGCGCGCACGCTGGTTACGCCGACAGCTTGTATCGTTGCGCAAAAACTCGCCCGTATCCATATTCATAACAACCGTTGCACGGGCGCGTGACGATACTGCGGCATCAGCCGCGGTCGTAGGCACCACCATCGAAGAGGCCGCCAAGAAACACGCCGCCAGACTGGTTTTTGCTTTCCTAAAGAGCTTCATTTTCATATTCTTGTTTAAGTTAGATTGCCAATTTAACAAGATTGGTTTTATCTGTCAATCCCCCGTTATATTTTGAAATAAACTTACACTTCACTTTTCGACAAAAGCCAATAAAATATCTAGAGGCGGTTTCTTAATGGATCAGAAAAATTTTTACAGAGTTCTCGATGAAATGGATCAAGCGTTTGATGCGCTTGAACCAGAGCTGGCTGTGACACTGAAAGATGACGATGCAGATGTTGAAGGCTATATCGTTGTCTGGAACACGGGAATCAGCGAAAACGGACCACTGCACAAAATGGGCAAAGGCGGAACACGCGTTACACCAACTGTATCCCTCGACGAAGTCAAGATGCTGGCAAAAATTATGGCCTTGAAAAATGCCGCTGCCGGGCTGCCGCTGGGCGGCGCGAAATCGGGACTAAAAATTGATTCTTCTGCCCCTGATGCGGAGGAAAAATACAAAAAATTTGTCGCGCTTTCAAAACCTTACCTTCACGAAAACGGCGGTATTTTCGGCGGTTTTGGATATGACATTGGCGCGCGCCCGGAAATGGCGCGATGGGCTGTCGAAACGCTTGGTTCGGGAAGGTCTTTCACAGGCAAGACCGTTGAAATGGGCGGCACAGACTATGATGTCGAGGGGATTGCGGGGCTGGGTGTCGCCATCGCCGCAAAAACGGCGCTGGAACATGATAAAGCCCCCATTAAGGGCGCAAGCTTTGCCGTTCAGGGCATCGGGGCCATGGGGGCCGCAGTCATCCGATATTTCAGTGAATTCGGCGGGATTCTCAAAGCTGTATCAGACCCACGTATTGGCGGTAGCTGGTTTTTCGAAAATGGGGCGCCGCCCGATATCATCGATTTAATATCCCGCGGACAGGTCAGTGCGGTGAAATCAGCCCTTGAAACTACCGAACATCACAGCGTTAAGCCTGACGCGCAAGACGTATTATATGCCGACGTCGATATCTTGTTCCCCTGCGCCATTCACAATGTAATTACAGAAGATAATGCCGAACTGGTAAAAGCGCGTTATGTCTCCGAAGGCGCGAACAATCCCGTCTCTGATCAGGCCCGCAGCCTGTTATTTGATCGCGATATAGTTGTCATTCCCGATTTCATTGCTAACCCAGGCGGGGTCATTGCCGCGTTCGTCGAACTATCATCAGACATCACGCCGGAGGAAAATGCAAAAACCCGCGCCAAAGTTAAAATTGCAAAAGACACAACCATCAAACGCATCACCGAGAACGTAACGAATATGCTGGATCTGGCAAAATCACTTAATGTGCGCCCCTGCGATGCCGGCCGTTATATCGCCCTTCAGAGAATATTAAACATTTATTAATTTTTAATAGGTAGATTTATAGAATGACAACACGTTTATACACGTCCCAGAATGCTGGAAAATCGGTTATGCGCACTGCCGTTTCGGTTTTGTGCCTTGATGACAGCCGTGTTCATCTGAAAGATTATAAAATGACCGAGTCGGGTTTTAAATTCAACCTGAACAACAAGCGCCTGCAAAAAAAAGCCATCATCACCGGTGACGGCGAACCCCTTGATCGCATTATAGAATTCTAGAAAAAATCGTTTCATTTTAATGAATATATATTTGCGTTAACTTGACTTATACTCTTTTTGACTATATTAATAATCATAAGGAGTATTTATATGAATTCGCACATATCCGATAAAAAAATAGGATTATTCGGCCTTTCAGCGAACCCGCCACACTATGGGCACGTTAAAATGGCACAATATGCGAAGTCCGTATTGGGGCTTGATGAAGTCTGGTGGATTGTGGCTGCACATAACCCATTGAAAGATGCAGCAGAACTTGCCCCTTTCGAGGATCGGGTCAAGATGTGCGAAATAATTGCTGATGACTATAAATGGCTGAAAGTCAGTGATGTCGAACAGCGCCTTGGCCTTAATAAAAGCTTTGATGTGATAAAGGCCGTCGTTGCAGAGAACCCCGAAAATCAATTCACTTGGATTATTGGCGGCGATAACTTGGTTAATTTTCACAAATGGTATAAATGGCAGGATATTTTAAATATTCTTCCTGTTGCCGTTATGGCACGACCTGGGCAGATGGAAGCCGCAGCAAGATCGCCCGCATATGGTTATGCCCGCACCCTGCCCGAAAACCCTTTTACGCTTTTGGATAATCCGTTGGTGCCCATATCTTCAACCGCCCTGCGCCAAAATTTGAACGCCGAATATACCAAACCGAAAGTCATTGATCATATCAGGCAAAAACGACTTTATCCCTAGACCGGAGTGGTCCTGTTGGCTAGAATGCCGACATGTCAAAAACGCGACTCAGAAAATTCATAGATCAGGTCAAAAAACCAGAAAACCGTAAAAAGTTGTTCTGGTACTGGGTCGGCTATCAGGCCATTAAAGGCACGCTGACAACATCTTTTATCTGGATACCTCTGATATTGGCAGCCCTGCACCTGAAATGAAAAACAAGCATTACGATGTCATAGTTGTCGGATTGGGCTCTATGGGCAGCGCCGCACTTTACCACCTTGCGAAATCAGGCCTAAAGGTTTTAGGGATTGAACAATTTTCAATCTCGCATGATCAAGGATCACACCATGGCGAAACGCGTATTATACGCTTTGCTTATGACGAAGGCATGCACTATGTCGATATGGCCTTGGCAGCGCGCGAGCTTTGGCAAGATCTGGAAAGACAGTCAGGTGAAAAAATATACCATCCGATTGGCGGCATTTACATTGCGGACCCTGAACATGGGCGGTTTGTTGATAATCCGATCAAAGTTGCACAGACCTATAAATTCGAACACGAAATTATAAGGGGCGATCAGATTAACGCGCGTTTTCCAGCCTTTAATCTGCCAAAAAACTTTCATGCTTTCTACGAGCCGGCATCTGGATATTTGCTATCAGAGCTGGGCGTCGAGACACATGTAAAACAAGCCGAAGAATACGGCGCAGAAGTCATTTCAAATGCAGGCGTGCGCGCCATCAATCCCGGTCCACAAACTGAAGTGATTACAGATAAACACGCCTATACTGCAGATAAGGTTATTGTATGTGCCGGCGCATGGTCGTCAAAATTGATGCCCGAATTATCAAAGGCGATCACGATCAGCCGTAATGTAGTGTGCTGGTTCAAACCAGATAGCAGCACAGAAATTTTCAACCCCGATAAAATGCCCATTTTTATATTGTCTGATGAAAACGGTGCCGCTTATGGCTTTCCTGATTGCACCGGCGGCGGTGTTAAAATCGGCATCCATGACGAATTCAGCCCCACCGAAATCGACACCGTCAACAGAACGGTTAGTGACGAGGATAAAACTCGTATCCGAAGATATGCTGATAAATATTTTAATCTGGCGGGGGCCAAGATCATCGATTCATCCGTATGCCTTTATTCGATGACACCTGACAAAGATTTCATCATCGGCGCCCACCCTAAACATGACAACATATTTATTGCAGCAGGGTTTTCGGGACACGGGTATAAATTCTCACCCGTTATCGGACAAATTTTGAAAAACCTTGCGGTTGGCGCAGATGTCGAATTTGATCTATCACCTTTTTCACCCGCGCGTTTTATGGATTAGACGTCAGCTGCATTAAAGCAGTTTGCAATCGGTAGGCGCAGGTCTTTACCACGTACAGCACGGCGGGTGGTTTTCACACCGGGCGGGGCCTGATTTTGTTTATAAACGGCAATTTTCATCAGACGCAAAATACGATCAACATCTTTTTGGGCAAAGCCGGCCGCCAGAATTTCATCGCGCGATTGTGCGCCTTCAATGCGGCGCTCCAGAATATCATCCAAAATTTCGTAATCGGGCAGGCTTTGGCTGTCCTCCTGCCCTTCGCGCAATTCCGCAGACGGTGGACGCGTGATAATATTCCACGGCATGACAATCGCATCACGTTCTGCATCCTTATCTTTTTTCGGTGTGCTTGGCCCCAAAACATCATCGGGCGTATTTTCATTTCGCCATTCCGACAAGGCACGCACTTTGGTTTTATAAACGTCTTTTACGGGATTAAAACCGCCATTCGTATCGCCATATAATGTGCAATATCCAACTGACATTTCCGATTTATTTCCTGTCGTCAAAAGCATCCAGCCGAACTTATTGCTTAAAGCCATCAACAAAAGACCGCGTGTACGGCTTTGAATATTTTCTTCGGTCACGTCAAGATCAAGGCCAACAAATGATTTCTCGAGCGCTTTTTCAATCGCGGCGACGGGTTCAGCAATTGCAATTTCGCGGATATCCTTAACGCCCAAAAATTCCGCTTGAATATCGGCATCGCTGTTGCTCATGTCCGATGTATATTGCGATGGCAACCGCACCAGATGCACGTTATCTGCGCCCAGCGCATCGACAGCAATCGCTGCCACCAGACCTGAATCGATTCCACCTGACAAACCCAAAACAACATGCTGAAACCCGGACTTATGCACATAGTCGCGCGTGCCCAAAACCAGCGCCATATACAGCTCTTCCAGATCATCAACGCGCTGTGTTATTTTCGCAGCATCTTTTTTAAGAACAAGGCGATCGTCTTTTTCTTCCAATTCTAAAACGGTTAAGTCTTCACTCATGACGGGCGCCTGAAATATTTTTTCACCCTCTGCTGACAATGCAAAAGACCCGCCATCAAAAACCAGTTCGTCCTGCCCGCCGACCTGATTAGAATAGATGATATCAAGCCCTGTTTCGGCTGCACGTGATTTCACAATTTTATCTTCGCGCGTTTTATATTTTCCCTGCTCGAACGGTGATGCGTTTAATGACAATAAAATTTCAGCGCCGCGCTCGGCCAGTTTGCTGGAAACATTTTTTAACCATGTATCTTCGCAAATCATCACGCCGATCTTATGCCCATTTAATTCGACTGGCTGAACATCATCCAAAGACCCCGCCATGAAATTACGCTTTTCATCAAAAACGCCATAGTTGGGCAGCTCGACTTTTTTGATTGTTTGGTTGATTTCACCATCTTTTAAATAAAAAACAGCGTTATAGATAATCTGGCGGCCCAGCGTTTTATCTTCACCTTGCCAGAATGGTGCCCCGACCAACAGCGCAGGCCCATCGGATGTTATCTTGGCCAAATCTTTTAAAGTTTTATCACTCAGCTTTAAAAAGTCTTTGATCTCGACCAGATCTTCCAACGGGTAACCTGTTAATGAAAATTCGGTCGTCATGACCAGATCGGCGCCTTGGTCCTTTGCCGATTGCCAAACCTGAAATATTTTATCGCTATTACCTTTTAAATCACCGACGGTTGGATTTAACTGCGCAACTGCGATTTTCATTTTTGTTGTCATTTTTTCTATCCTGACGCAAAGATTTTAAATAGTCATCCGAAGATGACAGACGTAATTTACCTGATGCCACATAAGGCGCAAAAACAGGCAGTTTTAAAACATCTTCAATTTGACCCGTAGCCGCGCGGCCCGGAACATCTGTGCCTATGCCCTGCACCAGATCAGATAAAACCGTAACGCGGCAACCACGTTTCAAATAGCCCAACATGGCATCATGAACACAATAATCGGACGCCACGCCCATCATCACAACTTCGGTATCAGAACCGACATTCATCTGTTTCAAAAACTTGTTGCGCGGCATATTTTCAGACGGGCTTTCAAGTCTACCGACCTTAAACAGATTTTTATAAGCTTTGCTGTTAAAGCGATCTGAAAAGGAAATTTCTTTTAAGGATGGTTTACGTGCCCACATATCGAAAACATTTTTATCCATCTGATAGAACGGAATATCGCGTGCTGTTCCGACGGGAATTTTAAAGGCCATGTCCCAGCCCCACGTGCCATAAACGCAATGCGGCGGAAATTGTTTTGATTCCGGATTTTTCGCATAGCTTTCAGCAAAATGTGTGTCGTACTTAACCAATGCCAAATCAAAGTCGCCCGTTTTCAGAGCTTTCAAAAAACTTTTGGCTTTGGGAATAATCTTTTCAGCATCCTGAACATACAGCGCCCCTTTCGGGTCCATAAAGTCATTCTGCATATCGACGATATCTAGAATACGTTTAACCATGGTTTATCCTTCCTTTTCCACGGCGAATTTTCAATATCTTTTTACGCCGTCTTTCAAACAATTTATTTTCCAAACCTGCGACATAGGTATGCGGGTTCAAAAGGCGTTTATGCCCGTAATGCAATTTCGCCAATGAATCTTGTGCACGTTTACGCGCCGTATGGACATCTTCAATATCGCGTACACGGCTGCCCTTATCAAAGGCCGGCTTTAAAGGGTGGTAAAGATGCGTGCCCGCGTTAAAAACCTTGCTGAGGGTTTCATCATATTTACGCACAGATTCCGTATTACGGTTTAAAGCTTTTGGATAATCGGCATTATCTGAATCTGATACAAATTCCCCATCCTGACGATCATAAATCATATCGCCATCATACTGCCAATGGCCAAGGTGATCCTTTTTCATGAAACGCACAACATCCAGATCACCCGGGATCGATGTTTTGATCGTTTGTTCTGACAGTTTCACAACCCCCTGCATCTGACTGGAAAGTTTTTCACCGTCCTGCCCGCGCAGCTTTTCAATATCATCCATCGTTAGCCCATTGCCATAGATCGCACCTAGTTTATAGACACCACCCAGCGCCGGCTGAGTCTTCGATGTAACAAGGTTTGTGCCAATCCCCCAGATATCTATTTTTGCCCCCTGTTCGATCAGACTGGCGATTGTTTTTTCATCCAGATCGTTTGATGCGGCAATTTTTGCATCTTTATACCCGGCCTCGTCCAGCAGTAAACGCGCCTTTTGTGACAGATAGGCCAGATCACCTGAATCAAGGCGTATGCCCTTCATCGCAATTCCCATTTCTTTACAGGTCGCAATCGCATTTCTAACGCCCTGCAAACTGTCATAGGTATCCACCAGAAAGACCGTATTATGCGGCATCGCTTTGGCGTAATCCTTAAAGGCCTGCAATTCATCTTCGTATAACATCACCATTGCATGGGCCATCGTTCCCGAAGTCGGAATGCCGTAATGTTTTTTGGCCAGATAATTCGATGTACCGTCAATGCCACCAATATAGGCTGCGCGTGTTGCCTCCAGTCCGCCCAACATCTGCGCGCGGCGCAAGCCTAGCTCCAGTACTGTTTTATTGCCTGCAATTTCACGAAAGCGCGATGCCAGCGTCGCAAATAAAGACTGCGAATTGATTGTGTTCAAGATTGCGGCCTCCAGCATCAGGCATTGCCAGACAGGACCATGTACGCGGACAATCGGCTCGTCGGGAAATGCGATTTCACCCTCGGGCATCATATCAACGCTGACCTCTAACTTGGCATTTTTCAGCATATCCAGAAATTCATCACTATAGAGGCGTTTCGGTTTGCCCGTTTTGGGATCGACTGCAACCTCTTCGCGCAGCAACTCGATATCATCGTCATCAAATGACCAGTTTTCCAACCATTCCATCAAAATATTTTGTCCCGCTGTTAACAGGTATCCGCCCGAATAGGGGTTCGTACGAATATAACCATGAAAGGTCGTAACCTGATCATGCTTGCCGTTTTCGAATAGGGCCTGCGCCATAGTGAAAGCATACTGATCTGCCCACATCGCTGTTTTCTGGGCAAGGGGGTCTGGTTTTTTTGATGTTTTTGTCATTTTTTATCCTTTGAGAGAATCAATTTATACATAGATATACTCAAAATGAGTTTAAGTCAAGGGCCTAAAAAAAACCGCCCCATAACAGGGCGGTTAATATGCGTTATATTACATTTAATCCAAAAGCTTTGCTTTTTGTTTCACATCCTGCAGGTCCGCGCGAACGCTTGAAAGCTGACGTGTCAAAATTGAATAGGCCTTTGATGTCGACGGAATGCTTTCCAAAGCCTCTTCATAGGCATTCACCAATGCGCTCTCACCTCGAATGATCTCTCTAAAGATCGCCTCGTCACTTTCACTGAGCTTCGAGCGAAGTTCTACGAACATACGGTGCACACCAGCCAGCATTGAACCGTCCGTTTCGAAATCTTTACCACTTTCGGCAAGGCATGTGCGGATTTCCGAAGCAAAACTGTCGCGCTGGCGAGCACGCTTTTTAAACAAATCTGCAAAACGCGGATTGTCAGACTCATCACAGCATTCTGCATATCCCTTTGCGCTGTCAATGATACGGGTTAAAAGATCACCAAGCTCGTCGGCCTGATCCTGGGTAATAATTTTTGCGGTCTGTGTCATTTTAATCATCCTTTCGTTGTGCGTTCCAAACAGATCAGGATCATCAAAGTTCCCTATCTTTTGGGCGGGGCCTTCGGATTCGATGGAGATGGCGGGCGTTTATAGAAAAGCTTTTTGACAAAATTCTTCGCGCCGCCGAAAGCCGGTGGCGTTACAAGATCGGGCTTGTCATAGCGGATTTCTTCCAGCGTTTTTGCATTATAAAAACCACCACCGGCAGCTTTTATAATTGCGTGACCTGCCGCAACATCCCAATAGCTAAAGGATGAATTAAACTGCGCCAGATTAGCAGGCCCCTCAGCCGTGACACATAGACGCGCGCCGCCGACAGCCCGGATAATTTCACCTGTTTCGATCGCTGGCCTATCTTTCCAGCCCATCGCGGTTTTGATTACACCGGGGTTCTTAGAAACTTTAATACGCTGCGGTGCTGTCTTACCCACCTGCACATAAGCTTTCCCGTTATTGCCTGTGTAATACAATTTACCCGCACAGTTTTCCTGGGCCGGGAAAAAGGCCACACCCATGACAGGTTCGCCTTTGTGTATCAGGGCGATGTGAACGCCAAAGCCGTCGTATCCTTCAATATAGGATTTTGTGCCGTCCAGCGGATCTGTCATCCAATAGGTTTCGGATTCTTTGACTATTTTGCGGTTGGTCTTCATATCCTGTTCTTCACTGACAACAGGAATGTCCGGTGTAAATTCTTTCAGGCTGTTGATAATATGGTCACTGGCATTTTTATCGGCGATCGTAACGGGTGAATCATCACCTTTATATTCCGCAGTAACCTGACCACGGTGATGCATCAGGATGTCGCCTGCCTCGCGTGCGATGATAATCACATTTTGAACATTAGGTTTATTTTTCATACACCGTTTATAACCGGAATATGGCAACACCGTCAAGATAGATTGGCTTGTTACTTTTTACGTGGCTGCGTTACACCGCGTTCGGAACTTTCGATAAATTCGAACAGTTTTTGCGCCGGTGCGAAATCTTTATAATCTTCTTTGCACTGCTCCAGACGGTCTTTGAAGACGCCATCGCCTTTGAACAATTTCATGAACAGCTTTTGCAGTTTTTTAACATCGCCCTCGCTAAAGCCACGGCGCAAAAGACCAACATCATTGATTTTCACAAGACCGGCACGGTCACCTTGCGCGACGCAGAATGGTGGAATATCCATTGTCGCCATAGTGCCACCACCCAGAAAACAATGATCGCCCAAGCGGGCAAACTGATGCACGGCCGCAAGGCCGCCGACGATACAGTGATCGCCAACCTGAATGTGGCCCGCAAGCGCGGCTGAGTTCACAAAAATATTGTGATTGCCGATAAATGTATCATGTCCGACATGCGAGCAGGCCATAAATAAATTATGATCCCCAACCTTTGTCAATCCGCCGAACTGTTCAACACCCGGCTGTAAGGTTGCATATTCGCGAATAACATTGTGATTGCCAATTTCAAGGCGCGTATTAGTACCTTCCCACTTCATATCCTGCGGCGCCGATCCGACCGAGGCAAATTGATAAACCTGACAATTGTCACCCAGCGTAGTGTTTCCTTCGATAACAACATGCGGGCCGATTTTGCAATTTTCGCCCAATTCAACATCTGGCCCAATGATCGAATATGGGCCAACGGATGTGCCCTCGCCGATTTTTGCGCCGTCATAGATAATGGCCGTCGGGTGAATACCCTGTTGATAGGCTGAAGATGTATTTGGCTTGATGGCTGTCGATGTTGTCATGTCAATTCCTGCTATATGTTTTTATACCTACAATATACACGGGTTTACGGGCCTTGCGCCCGTCACAAATCGTTACACATTGTTACATCTTTGGATCTTTAGGAGATTACAGCTCGCGAATAAGCTTAAGGGTAAAGTTATCATCCAGCGGACGCATTTCACCGAATTCCATGGTTTTGGCATCATACGCCGCCCCAGCGCCGTCCGGAACATACCCGCGCTTGATGTACATGCATTGTGCTGCACCATAGCTGGAATGCACCCCGACACCGATCCCGACCATCGGGTGGCCTTCCTTGCGAACGATGTTCTCGCAATAATCCATCAGTTTGGATGCAATCCCCTGACGTCTGACAGACGGAATAACATTCAGGTCCTGAATTTCAGGAACCTTCATTGTCCGGAAAGGCTGATAGCGCGGTGACCAGACCAGCATAACGTAACCCGCGATGATGTCATTGTGAATCGCCACAAAGATATCGCGTTCCTTTTTCTTTAAAAGGTCAAAGCAATTTTCGAAGTAATCCTTTTCTTTTGAACCGCCCTGTTTTTCTGCAGCGCGTTTCAAGCCAGGTATATCTTCAAATGTCGCGGGTCTGATTTCCAGTTTCATAACTCTACTATAAATAAAACTTGCATATTTTCAGCATAAAAATTAAGTTCTGGCCAAGATGAAGAACGTAACCGTCATAGATCACCCGCTGATACAGCATAAACTGACAATTATGCGGGACAAAAATACCCCCAGCGCGCTGTTCCGCCAGCTGCTGAGGGAGATATCACAGCTGATGGGCTACGAGCTGATGCGCGACCTGCCCCTTGACGTTACTGACATCGAAACCCCTTTGGAACATATGCAGGCCCCGACCCTGAAGGGTCATGACCCTTGTATCGTTTCGATATTACGTGCCGGCAACGGATTTGTGGATGGGCTGCTGGATCTGGTTCCGACGGCATCTGTTGGTTTCATCGGCCTATATCGTGACCCGGAAACGCTACGTCCTGTTGAATATTACATGAAACTGCCCGAACATATGGGTGAACGTCGGGTCATGGTTGTTGATCCCATGCTGGCGACCGGACATTCAGCCGTTGCCGCTGTTGAAAAAATCATCGCACAGGGTGCAAAAGATGTCCGCTTTCTATGTCTGGTTGCTGCACCCGAAGGGATCGAAGAATTTCAAAAGCATCACCCTGACGTACACATCTACGTTGCCTCGATTGATCGACAGCTGAACGAAAAAGCATATATCGTCCCTGGTCTGGGTGACGCAGGCGACCGTATCTTTGGCACTAAATAAGATATTTAACCACCCCCAATTTCATATACTTTTGTTTATAGCACCTTAATGTACGACCCTTTTATAAGGGGGTTTTCGTTTACCATGATGTAAACTTTTGTATGCATTATAATAATAGTACATATTTAAAGTTGTATTTATCGGAGATTCGAAAATGACTTCCGAAGTGATATTAATGAATAAAAACGGGCTCGCTATTGCTGCAGACAGTGCGGTTACCCGATCAGATTCAAACCGCCCACCGCACTATCAAAGAAAACTGTTTTCTATGACACAGCCGCATAATATCGCCATTATGTTGCATGACAGGATGCAGATAAATAGCGTGCCGGTGGAAACTATTCTCAATATATACCAATCACACAAACGTAAAAACGCCCTTCTCTTTTTTGATGACTACGTAACGGATTTCATATCGTATCTGGGAAACAATAAAAACATATTGGGACATCAGGATATGGACAAAGATATGAACTGGACATGTGATGCATTGCATTTTCTGATGCGTTTGGGACAGGAAATATATCAAAACTGGCAAGATCCGAAACATAATATAAACAACGAAAGCATCCAGAAATTTATGGGCCACTATCTTGATCAAAAGATTGAGAAGCTGAACGCAACAGCTGATTGTAATTCCTTTAAAGACAAAGAAACACGGCAAAATCTGAAAAAAGATATTGAAAATCTTGATAGCCACTATATCGACCAGATTTTAAATCTTTTCCCGCTATCGCATAAAATGCACGCCAAGATTTACAGGCTTTTATATTTGATGACGATAAAAAATAATTTTGATATGGGGCATACAGTGATTGTTATCGCCGGGTTTGGGTCTGAAGATATTTTTCCCAAAGTGCCGAGATAAAAATCGGTGGTCTTTATTTCGGTCACCTGAAATACGAAACCCAACAATTCCAATCAATCGACAATCAGAACCATGCCCAGATCATCCCCTACGCCATGACAGATTCCATATCAACATTTTTGAAAGGCGTACATCCAAAGTATGAAAGCTTTAGCCTAAATGCTTTTAAAAGTTGCATACAAGGCTTTACACATTGGACGGAAACCACATCAAATGTTGAAAACTGCTATGAAGAATACAGACAACGTTTAAAGCAACATGTTATGAGGCAGCACATAGAACCTGTTATTGACGCCATCAAGTTTCTACCCTGCCAGGATCTGGCACATATCGCTGAAATGCTAGTAAATGTTTCATCCTTTCATGCATCCATGATGCCGGGACAAAATTTTATCGGCGGGAACATTGATGTCGCAACACTGGCAAAAGGATATGGTTTTCAATGGATAAAAAAACCAGACGGGCACGCCGTTAACATCAACAACGTGCGCCGTCTGGATCTTTAGATTATCATTTTATTTTTCAAGATGTGATGAAAGCATCCAATGCGCTTTTTGATGAACATCGCGGCGACGTACACCTAGATCAACGGACACATCATCATTGGCCGATTCCGCAGCTTTGATCAGATCTTGCGCATCTTTTGCAAGACGCTCATGATCTTTCGACAGGCGCTCGACCATTGTTCTGGAATCGATTGTTTCTGTTTCTTCTTTGATGTTTGCCAATTTAGAAAAAGCTTCATAGCTTCCCGGCGCATTGTGACCGATGGTCAAAATACGCTCCGCAATTTCATCATTTGCTTCAAACAGCTCACGGTACTGCTCTTCAAATAAAGTATGCAATGAAAAGAACGACGGACCTTTGACATTCCAGTGATAGTTCTGTGTTTTCAGCATCAGCAAATAGCTGTCCGCTAAAAGAACCTTCATCGCCTCGACAAGGTTGTTTTCAGAATTTGACATTTTAATCTCCCTTAGTTAATTGCAAAATCTAGTTAATCGCAAAAGCCTGCGCCGCGGCATTAATCACGGCTGAAATCTTTATGCTATGTTGCACGCCTGATTTAGAAACGCCTGCTTTTTCAAGCTGCGCGACGTGGGCATCGATACACATACCGCATCCGTTAATCGCGGAAACTGCAAGTGAATATAATTCGAAATCGATTTTATCAATACCGGGGTTTCCGATAACATTCATGCGCAGTCCTGCAGGCATACGACCATAATCTTCGCCGCTGACCAAATGCAGAAAACGATAATAAATGTTATTCATTGCCATGATCGTTGTTGCCGCCTTTACGGCTTCCAATTCATGCGCTTCAAAATCGCCGGCGAATTCGCCTTCGATACCTGCAATGATATTTGCATCTTTTGTTGCATAGGCCGAAGACAGTGCGATCCCCGCAATCTGCTTCATGGAAAGGCCTGACTCCGGTGCCTCGCGCAATACAGAAGACAAGTTCAATTTGATATCTTTTGCATAGGCGCCAAGGGCGTTTTTAATGCCTTCAAGATTATTAATATCCGAAGGTAGTTTTGCGACGTTAGCTGTCATTTTAATCTCCTCTCGATTACGCTACTTTTAAAGTATCCTCACCTTTTTCCCAATTGCAAGGGCAAAGCTCGTCTGTTTGCAGCGCGTCCAATACGCGCAGAACTTCACGGCTGTTACGGCCAACGTTCAGGTCTGTCACCATAACAAAACGCACAATATTATCTGGGTCGATCAGATACACTGCACGCTGCGCGACGCCGTCCTCTTCATCCAAAATATCAAGGGCATCAACCAATTCGCGTTTAATATCTGACAACATCGGAAACGGCAGATCGTTCAATTCTTCTTTTTGCTGTCTCCAGGCAAGGTGAACAAATTCAGAATCTGTGCTGACGCCAATGACATCTGCATCACGATCATTAAAATCTTCATTCAATGCGCCAAAAGATGCGATTTCTGTCGGGCAAACAAATGTGAAATCTTTCGGCCAGAAAAAGACGACTTTCCAACGTCCTTTGTAATCTGTGTCCGAAATGTCCTTGAATGCCGTGTTAATGTCATTGCTGACGACAGCTGTCCCTTTAAAAGATGGGAATTTTTCTCCAATACCAAGCATGTTTTTCTCCTTATTTTTTATTTGAGCTTTCAATATATGCCCTCAGGGCTGATAAATAAAATATATTGTTTTTATCAGTTTGATAGTTTATATCAATGGTATGAATTTACGCATCTATGAATATATACTGGCGGTGGCACGCACAGGACATTTCGGCAAGGCTGCCGATGATTGCAATGTTTCGCAACCAACCCTCAGCCAGCAGATCAAAAAATATGAAGATTATATCGGTATGCCGATATTTGAACGTGATAATAAAAATGTTCAATTAACGCGTAACGGTAAAGAATTATTGCCTTACCTGAAGACAGTACTTGATGCCAACAAGACCCTGCGTCAGGCTGTGCAAAACCTTAAAAATCCCGAGGAAGGACGCCTGTACCTTGGCGCTTTTCCCACACTCGCGCCCTTTTACATTCCGAATGTGCTGCCCAGATTAAACAAAGCCTTTCCAAAGCTGAATCTGTTTTGGGTGGAAGAACGCAGCCCCGATCTAATTACCCTATTGAAAAACGGCGAAATAGACGCCGCGTTCTTGGCGCTGCCACTTGATACGTCAGACGAATTTGAAGTTATGCCGCTGTTTCAAGAAAAACTGGTTGCGGCGGTGCCCGCAAGCAGTTCGCTGGCCAGGCAGAAAATTTTGAGTTTAAAAGACCTTAAGGATGAGCCTTTGCTTTTGTTAGAGGACAGCCATTGCCTATCCGGCCAAGCGCTGGAAGCCTGCAAATGGGCCGGCTTGAAAAACCGTCATGATTTCAGGGCGACAAGTATCGAAACCCTGCGTCACATGGTTGGCAGCGGCCTTGGGATCACGTTGGTTCCCGAAATGGCCGTAAACACAAATTTTGAAAATGTGACTTATGTACCTCTTAAGGAAAGTAATGCACAACGCACGATCGGGCTTGTCAGGCGCAAGACGTCGCCTATTAAAGGCATGCTTGACAAAGTCGTTGATTTATTAAAATATAATCCAACTAAAGAAACTTGACTTTTTACATAATTCGGTATATTGTGGTGTGTGAGCGAACCTTTAAACCTGAATTATGATTGATGAAGTATTTTAAAAGAAAAATCACCGGCGCCTTTGCATTTGCCGCAGCCTTGGGCTTGGGCACTGCGCCTGCCCATGCGCAAGAGGTACCGGATTCATCATATAGCACCACAGAAAACGCCGGCACAGTTGCAAATCAAAACCAGCCACCCACAACAACCGAGATTGCACAAGACAATGATCTGGTGGCACACTACCCCAGAAGAATAAGTTACGATACGATGCCGCCGCCACCGCGCCGTCTGGATGATTATGAACGCAACCTGACATTACCTGAATGCCAGATACCCGACGATCCGATTTACCGCAAGATGGAAGATGTCGTCAGATATATGCAGTATCCAAATCAAACACCGGATATTACATCGCCGAATATGACGGAGACACAAATCATACAAGCACAGCGTTTCTTGCAAACACTTGGCTTTAACATCGAAGATGATGGTGTTGAGGGCCCGGCAACGACACGCGCAGTCATGGAATTCCAGATGTTCTGGGGACCGATTTCCAACACGATGGATATCAACGGCATCATTGACAACAATGTGATTGACCACATGGAATATTACACAGCCGTTGCCGAACGTGACGCCCGCACCTATGGCGTTGAAACAGAGGTCGCAGCGGCCATACGCATGGCAACCCTGTTAAAACAGGATAGTTTCGAGCTGTGGATGGAAATGTCATTGCGCGAAAGCTCGCACCGTCCTGATGCCCGCCCCCCACGTGGTACAGCCCGTGGATTGTTCCAACATATCGAACGCACATACGATAAAGATATCATGATTGCAGGCTGCAATTACGGCATGGGACAATATGCGCAAAAATTCTCGATTACTTATAACGGCATCGACGATGCTGAAATCGTCTATAGCGGATCCGAGCGCGAACACCGTTTCCTTTATAACACAAGATATAATCCACGTTTTTCCGCTGTAATGGCGGTTGAGAATAATTTGTTTGAAGTCGGTTTGGTTGAACATTGGCTGGGCCAATCGCTGCAGGAAAATTATCAGCGCTATTCCATTCACTTCAAAGGCGTCGATGCGGGGTATTTTTTCTGGCGCGGATATTTCAACAATCCGAATGCAACCGCAGCTCGCGATTTCCCCGCGCAAGCGCGTTATAACAGACGCATTTATTATAATGGCCGTCAGGCCAGAACATACAGTCAGGTCGCTGACTGGTTTGATGCCCATTTCGGAACGGGCCGTTACACCGAACAATATCAGGTTGCGGTTTATCAGCCGCGCTACAATACATCAAACATCAGATATGCCGGCCAGGTTGAACAGCCCGCGGCAGAAACAACTGTGACGACAAGCGCGCCCGAGCAACCGGCCGAACCGAATTACCGACAAAACAATCTGAATAGTCCCGGCGTTTAATTTAGTTATGCTTTGACGCCAATCGCTTTGCGGACATCGCGGATTGTATCTTTCGCCACTGCACGAGCCGTCTCAGCCCCTGCATCCAGCAGCTCATCCAGCTTAGCGCGGTTTTCAAGCCACTCATTATACAGCTCGGTCGGGCCTTCAAGTTCACGGTTCACCGCCTCGGCCAGCAGTTTTTTGGCATCACCATACCCCATACCGCCTTGCTCGAATGCTTTTTTCATTTCGGCAATTTCGGCCTCTGTCCCGAACTGGGTATAAAGCTGATAGATTGTCGAGCTTTCAGGGTCTTTTGGTTCCTCCGGCAATTTTGAGTCTGTCACGATTTTCATGATCAGCTTTTGACGGCGTTTATTGGTTTCGAACAAAGGAATAATATTGTTATAGCTCTTGCTCATTTTCTGGCCGTCCAGCCCCGGAATAGCACCCGCCGATTCTTGCACTTGGAATTCCGGTAATTTAAAGGTTTCACCAAACAGATGGTTAAAGCTGCCCGCCATGTCACGCGTCATTTCAATATGCTGGATCTGATCTTTTCCAACGGGCACAATATCCGACTGGGCGATCAGAATGTCTGCCGCCATCAATATCGGATATGTGTAAAGCCCCATATTGACGCCGTCATCCAGTTCGGAGCCTGTTTTGCCGGCCGCCGTATTCTTATCAATCATGGCCTTGTATGCGTGAGAACGATTCATCAGGCCCTTGGGCGTCACAGCCGCCAGAATTGTCGCAAGTTCAAAAATTTGCGGTATATCAGACTGGCGATAAAAAACCGTTTTATCCAGATCAATGCCAAATGCCAGATAGGTTGCCGCAACGCTGTAACTGGATTCTTTCAGCTCTTTTGCGTCACGCACCGCATTCAGCGCATGATAATCGGCAACAAACAAGAAACAGTCTCTGGCGTCATTTATCAATTTAACCGCAGGCTTGATAGCGCCAACATAATTTCCAAGGTGTACTGTGCCCGTCGGTTTAACACCTGTAAGAACGCGTTTTTGTGACATTGATCTTTCTCCAATTTTTCCGCATCATAGAATAGAGAGATTTATTTTACAATTTTTTATACGGAGCATTTTTAATGGAGCCACATGACCTAGACGGAACATATCGCGTAACGACGGTTTCGAATTATGACGGTCCGATTGAAAAGAAAAGTGACGGCACCACCGAAATCAAAGACGGGCGCACGCACCGCATCGATGATGCAGGCTGCGTATGGACCAGCCAGCTTGTACCCCTGAACGATCACGAGGTCGAATTCATATCAACCGCTGACCCGACGAACGCCAACCCCGATTTCTGCCTGACAACAGCAAACGGCCAACTGACGCGTGATCCCGTCACATATAAAACAGTTTTAAAGATGGATCGCAAGGGCGACAAGATCCGGCTTTCAGGGCAAATTGAACATGGCGCGACCACAATAATCATCACAATGATGAAAATTACATGATTTTACTTGTCATATTGCAGAAAGTTTGCTAAGAAAGAATCAGACTTAAATATTTAAAAGAAGGAGTTCCACTATGGGATGGTTTAACAAAAAGAAAAAAGATACTGAAGAAACACCAAAAGCAGATAAAAAACCTGTGGAAAAGCCTGTAAACGACACACCTAAGAAAAAATCATCTTGGATGCCAAAGGTCGGCATGCCCAAGGTGGACCTTAGCGAAATGTTTGACAAAAGTGTTCTGGCCAGCATTGATGGCGCAAAGAAAGTCGGCGACCTCGCAAAGTCAGCGACAGAGGCTAGCAAGAAAGGTCTGGAAAGCGCAACAGAGGCGAGCAAAAAAGGTCTTGATAAAGTGTCTGAAACGACAAAAGGCGCAACATCAAAAATCGTCGACACCAGCAAAAAACTGGGTAAAGGGACTGCAGATAAGGCGGGTAACCTAACGAAGAGCGTGACAGATGGCGCCAAAGCCGCAACAGGAAAAACAGTCGATGTGGCAAGCGGTCTTGGTAAAAGCGCTAAATCAGTTGCCGGCGTTGTCGGTAAAACTGTCAGCGAAACAGAACAGGCCCGCCAACGTCAGACCAGCGGTAATGCGATTATTGACCTGTTATTGCCTGTAACCGTTTCAAAAGAAGAAATTAAAAAGGCTGGCGAAAAGAAAGCTGCAGCGCCGAAATCAGCACCGGCCCCAGCACCAAAGCCAAAAAAATAACAACTATAAAATCACAATAAAAAGAAGGCCGCAGCATCACTGCGGCCTTTTTCATGTCCATCTTTAAACTTTACATACTATGTTTGGCTTGCTATAAAATCATATTTCCAGAATTACAGACAGGTTGAATATGAGCAAGCGTAAAACCCTTAAGGACGATTTTAACGATAAGCTATGGCTGAAGGCCTACCCTGAAGGGGTTAAATGGGATTCCGAATTAAAAGGCGTGCCGATGGGGCAAAAATTTGACGAATCTGTCGCGAAATACGGTGACCGCACCTTTATCAATTTCATGGGTAAGAAATGGACTTTTAAAGAAGCTGGCGAAATCGTTGATCGTATGGCGGCAAACATGCAGGCCGAACACGGTATCGGAAAAGACAGCAAGGTCGCAATTGCCCTGCCAAATGTCCCCTATTACGTCTTTTCTTATTTTGCAGCGATGAAACTTGGGGCAACAGTTGTAAACCTGAACCCCTTGTATGCTGAAGAAGAAATGATCGAACTGTGTAAAGACGCCAATGTTGATATGCTGTTCACGATGGATGCAAAATCAATCTATCCGACAATTGAAAAAATCAAAGAACGCGCAGGCATTAAAACTGTCGTCGTTTGTCCCCTGACAGATGTTCTGCCGACATCGAAAAAATATGCCCTGAAGGCTTTTAATCCTGTCGCAAAAATGTCGCGCAAATTGGGCGGCCCGAAAAAACTGTCAGCCCTAGAGAAACTGACCAGCCCGAAATTCAAAAACGGCACGATCAAGCTGAAAAAACTGCAAAAGAAAACAAAGCATGTTTTAAAGCCTGCGACGGTTAACCCCGACACAGATATCGCCTTGTTCCAATATACAGGCGGCACAACAGGCCTGCCGAAAGCCGCTATGCTGACGCATACGAATATATCGGTAAATGTTGAGCAATTACGCCAATGGTTTACAACGATGAAACCCGACGGTGAAAAAATGATGGCGGTTCTGCCATTCTTCCATGTTTTTGCCATGACAGCAGAAATGAACCTGGCGATGGCCTGCGGACACGAGCTGATTTTAATGGCCGAGCCGAACCTGCCGGAAATGTTAAAACTGATCGAAAAAGAAAAAGCGACCCTGTTTGCAGGCGTTCCAAAGCTGTATCAGGAAATTATTAAAGCCAATAAAGATGGCCAGTATGATCTGTCATCCCTGACCACATGTATTGCAGGTGGTGCAGCATTGGATGCCACGGTTAAAGACGAATTCGAGAAATTGTTCGGCTGTAAACTGGTTGAAGGTTATGGCCTATCGGAAACATCGCCGTTGGTGTCAGCCAACCCGATGACAGGTTTGAACAAGACCGGATCAATAGGTCTGGTTGTGCCCGGTACCGAAATCAAATTGCGTGACCTTGATGACCCGTCAAAAACAGTTGCCCAAGGCGAAAAAGGCGAGATTTGCATTCGCGGTCCACAGGTCATGAAGGGCTATCATAACAACGCCGAAGCCACCGCAGAATCAATTGATAAAGACGGCTGGTTTGCAACAGGCGATGTCGGTGTCATGGATGAAAACGGCTATGTTTCGATCGTTGACCGTATCAAGGATATGATCCTGACCAATAACGGCCTGAATGTTTATCCGGGCAAGGTGGAAAAGGCCCTGATGCAGCATCCTGACATTTTGGAAGTCATTGTTCTGGGCATCAAAAATGACAAAAACGGTCAAGACATCAAGGCCTTTATGGTTCTGAAGCCAGATTCAAAGGAATTTGACCGCCCTGCTTTGAAAGAATTCCTGAAAGATAAATTGTCCCCGTACGAAATGCCGCGTTTGCTGGAATTCCGTGACGATCTGCCAAAGACCATGATAGGCAAACCCGATAAAAAGGCCTTACGCGCAGAAGAAGATGCCAAAGCACAGGGTGCAACAAGCCCAAAAGCTTCCAGATCGGCGGCAAAACCTAAATAAACGATATTGCTTTTTTCAGCAGCGCTATTCATACCTGGTTAACCAAATTACCGTATTATGTATATATGTGTATTTGGGAGGGTATTACTTGAATAATCGTATAAAAACACTGTCTAAAAGATTCGGCGACATAGCATTTAAGGCCCATGAAAAAACATCCTTTGCAACAACGATGATTATGACAGGAGCCGGCATAGGAGCTTTTCTCTCTGCCGCGGCAACACTAGCTTCAAATGCCATGGGCTATAGTCACGATCCGGCAAGTATAGCGCAAGGCGCTTCGTTTTTTATAGGTTTTTGCACTATGGCGATGATACCCAGTGGCATCCTAGGTCAATTGAAACAAAATGGTGAACGCAAGATCGAACTAAAGGCGCTTGCGAATACTTTTTCCTAACATTTAAAGATATGTTTGATGACACATTATTTAACAAATATTCCCGCTCTACTAGAAACATCTAAGAGCTTAAGTCAAAAATTCACCCCGCTTGCTGAAAAGTATCTGGACCCTCTGGTTGCCAAATCGCACCAAGCGATGCCAAATACGACAAAATTAATTACTGCCGGCATTATGATCGGTTGCACAATTGGCATGGGCTTTATAGTTGCCGATATGTTTAGTGGAATGCACTACCCATCATTCAGCGAAGTTTTTCAGCTTGCCGCAAATCCACTCGCGATTAGTGTTGGGCTGGGCGGTGCCACAGGCCTTGCCATGGACATGTTTAAAAAAAGTCAAACATCTGAAGTCAAACCTAAGGCAAAAAAGACTGATAGTCCAAGATTGTGATGTTAGGCGTGGATTTGCCCGCGTTTGGATAGTAACACGGCAATCGGCTGCGTCGTTGAAAATTGCGACAGCATAATTGTTGTAATTACCATGATTGGAATCGACAGGAACATTCCCGGAATACCCCAGATCATGCCCCACATTGCCAGCGACAATAAAATAACAAGCGGGCTGAGGTTCAATGTATCGCCCATCATCTTCGGATCCAGAAAATTCCCGATCAGCATCTGAACCGAGCTGAGACCGATCGACGTAATAATAAACGGCGTATAGGTATCAAACTGCACCAGCGTCAAAAGCGTTGGAAAAATAATACCCGCCAGCGAACCAATCATCGGAATGAAGTTTAAAAAGAAAATGATCAGCCCCCAGAAAGCCGCAAAATCAACGCCGACCCATTTTAACACCAGATAACTGAGTGCGCCTGTCAGGGCACTCATCAGCGTTTTAACACCGATATAAAGACGAATTTTCGCATCAATATTGGCCAAAATGGCGCGCACGCGATTTTCCTGTTTATCATCATCAATCATGCGGGCAATTTTCTGGCTAAAGGTCCGCTGTTCGATCAATAAAAACACGACATAGACCAAAACGATGATCGTCTTACCGATAATACCGGTAAAGACCCGTGCCAGCCCGCCTGCCATATTACCAAGATCGATATATTGGGTAATTTGCTCGATGGTCGGCTGGGCGTTCAGGTTTAATTCCGCCAAAAGGGCAATGAACAAGGTTTCAAGGTTCGCCTGATAGGTCGGGGCCGCCACTACAACACGTGCCATATTATCGCTGATCAGATCAATCACGCCCCAGATCCCTGCACTCAGAGTCAGAATAGAGACAAGAAAACACAGCTTCAGCGGAATCCGCCATTTACCGATATGAAAGTGGTGATACCATTTCGCCAGCGCGTTGATCAGATACCATATCCCGATCGCAACAACCAACGGCACAAACAAAGCCCGCCCGACATTCAGAATATAAAAGACAAAGCACAGGACAATAAAGCCAAGTGCGATATGTACAGATCTGTCTTTGACGGGTTGAACAATGCTCATGTAACCATCATAATCGTAAAAACGAACAACGGCAAAAATAATTTGCAGAAATAATACAAAACTATAAAATCCCTGTATCACATTGATCGGGGATTTTTTTATGGATGCACAGCTGAAACATACGCCTTTATATGACCTGCACGTCAAGCACGGCGGCAAGATGGTAGTATTCGCAGGTTTTGCAATGCCTGTGCAATATGACGGGATGGGTGTCATGAAAGAACATCTGCATACCCGAGAGGCTGCAGGCCTGTTTGACGTCTCGCATATGGGGCAGATCTTTATCAGCGGATCGATTGACCCCGCAGATGCACTTGAAAAAATCATCCCAAGCGACCTGAAGAACATGAAAAACGGGGATATGCGCTACAGCGTTTTATTAAACAATGATGGCGGCATTATCGACGATTTGATTGTCACACGATTATCCGAACATAATTTTTACATCGTTATCAATGCGGCGCGTATTGCGCAAGATCTTCCCCGTCTGGAACAAATCCTGACAGGTGATGTGATCATGCAGCACGATACATCGCGCATTCTGGTGGCCCTGCAAGGACCAAAGGCCGAAACGGTGTTAAAAGATATTTTCCCTGAAGCTGCAAATCTGACATTCATGCAAGCGATGGAAGAATCCGTTGATGGACATGACATTATTATTACCCGCAGTGGCTATACGGGTGAGGACGGCTTTGAAATCTCCCTGCCCCACCCGATGGAGGGCGATTATCTGCATGATATCCTAAAACACCCTGACGTTAAATTAATCGGGCTTGGCGCACGCGATTCTTTGCGGCTCGAGGCTGGATTATGCCTTTATGGTCACGATTTGGATGACGATGTCACCCCGATTGAGGCTGGCCTGAATTGGGTGATCCAGAAAAACAGACGTGAAGCCGCTGATTTTGCCGGCGCCACAAAAATCTTAAACCAAATTGAAAACGGTACATCAATGAAACGTGTCGGTCTATTGCCTGACAGTCGTGCGCCCCTGCGCGAGGGTGTTGAATTGTTCGATGAGGACAAAAATAAAATCGGACATATCACCAGTGGCACATTCGCGCCCAGTCTTGAAAAGCCTGTGGCCATGGGATATATAAATCGTGATTTTGCAAAAACGGGGACGATTGTAAATGCCCTCTTGCGTGGAAAGCTGATTCCCGTCACAGTATCTAAAATGCCGTTTATCGAATCAAAAACCAAAAAGGGAGCATAGTTAAAATGGCTGATATCTACTTTACCGAAGATCATGAATATATTCGCGTTACCGGTGATACAGGAACTGTTGGTATTTCCGAATATGCGCAAAACCAATTGGGTGATGTTGTCTATGTTGAACTACCCGAAGTTGGCGAACAATTCGACCAGACCGATGAAACATGCGTTGTAGAATCCGTTAAAGTTGCAAGCGAAATCTATGCACCTGTCAGCGGTGAAATCATCGAAGTCAACGAAGCTCTATCGAACAGCCCATCGCTGGTTAATGACGATCCTGAAGGTGACGGCTGGATTTACAAGATCAAAATCCATGATGATTCTGAGCTATCCGGTCTGAAAGATGAAGACGAATATCAGGACTATATCGATAACCTGTCATGAATCCTATTTTTGCAGAACCCGATTTTATCAACCGCCACATTGGCCCCAGTTCTGATGAAATAGATCAGATGCTGGCCGCTGTCGGCTATGACAGCCTTGACGATATGATGGCGGCTGTCGTACCGGATGATATCCAGAATTTTGATCGTCTGGGTATCGGCGCCCCAATGGGGGAACGTGCTGCGCTTGATATCCTAAAGGGGATCGCATCCAAAAATAAAATCTGCAAAAACTTTATCGGGCAAGGCTATTACGGCACCATCACACCGCCTGTGATCCTGCGCAATCTGTTGGAAAATCCGGGCTGGTATACAGCCTATACGCCCTATCAACCCGAAATTTCGCAAGGGCGTCTGGAGGCTTTGGTCAATTATCAGCAGATGGTCATTGACCTGACGGGCATGGAAATTGCGAACGCGTCACTGCTGGACGAAGCCACCGCCGCCGTCGAGGCCATGACATTGGCCCAGCGTCAATCGAAATCAAAATCAAACGTCTTTCTGGTCGCTGATACGGTTTTCCCGCAGACGCTTGACGTTCTGAAAGCGCGCGCGAAACCGCTTGATATTGAAATCAAACTTTGCGCACCATCAGAGATGACGCAGGATTGTTTCGGCATCTTGCTTCAATACCCAGATGCGAATGGCGCAGTTCAGGACTACAGTCAGATCAAAAAAGACGGTGCTATTATTTGTGTCGCAACCGATCTTTTGGCACTGACGCTATTAAAACCGCCCGGTGAATGGGGCGCTGATATCGTATTCGGATCATCCCAGCGTTTTGGTGTGCCGCTTGGCTTTGGCGGTCCGCATGCAGCGTTCTTTGCAGCACGTGATGATTACAAACGCGCAATGCCGGGACGCATTGTCGGCGTGTCTGTTGATAAAGACGGCAAGCCCGCCTATCGTTTGGCCCTGCAAACGCGTGAACAACATATCCGCCGCGACAAGGCGACCAGTAATATCTGCACAGCGCAGGTCTTGCTCGCGAATATCGCAGGCATGTATGCCGTCTGGCACGGCCCTGAAGGTCTGAAACAGATTGCGCAGCGTGTGCATGCATTTACGTGCGCCTTTGCCGTATCTTTGAAAAAAGCAGGCTTCGAGGTCAGCGAAAATTTCTTTGATACGTTGCATATCAAAACGCAAAAGGCCGAAGACATATATAAAGCCGCACTTGCGAAAGGCATAAACCTTTGCCTGAAAGATGGCGCGCTTTTGATATCTTGCGATGAAACAACGACGGCCGAAGACATTCAAAAACTGTGCGATCTATTCGGCTGTGACATTCCTGATTTTGAAAAAGCGCCCGAAAGCATAATTCCGAAAAGCCTGAAACGCACATCAGATTATCTGACACATCCCGTCTTTCACAAATTCCGCAGCGAAACGGAAATGCTGCGTTATTTGAAATCTTTGGAAGATAAGGACATCGCCCTGAACCGTTCGATGATACCGCTGGGATCATGCACAATGAAACTGAATGCCACAGCTGAAATGCTGCCGGTCACATGGCCTGAATTTGCAAACATCCACCCCTTTGCACCTGTTGATCAAACCAGCGGCTATCGTGAAATGATTGCCGAGCTGGAGGACATGCTGTGTAAAATCACAGGTTTCGCAGGCGTGTCCCTGCAACCCAATTCCGGCGCAATGGGTGAATATGCAGGTCTGATGGTGATACAAGCCTATCATGAATCACGCGGTGATGCCCACCGCAATATTTGCCTGATCCCGCAATCGGCACACGGCACAAACCCTGCCAGCGCTGTTTTGGCCGGATTGAATGTTGTGGTTGTCGGTTGTGATGAAAACGGCAATATCGACGTTGCCGATTTAAAAGCAAAGGCAAGCGAGCATAAAGATAACCTGTCATCCCTGATGGTGACATACCCGTCAACACATGGCGTTTTTGAAACCTCCATCCGCGAAATTTGCAAAATCATTCATGACAATGGCGGTCAGGTTTATATGGATGGTGCCAATTTGAATGCCATGGTTGGGGCAGCGCGTCCGGGTGAATTCGGCGCGGATGTCATGCATATGAACCTGCATAAAACATTTTGTATTCCACACGGCGGCGGCGGCCCCGGTGTCGGCCCGATTGGCGCGGCCGCACATTTAAAACCGTTCCTGCCTGGCCACAATATTATTAAAACAGGCGGTGAAAAGGCGATAGCACCGATGACGGCAGCACCGTTCGGATCAGCCCTGATTTTGACCATATCATGGATGTATATCAAAATGATGGGCGGCGAAGGTTTGAAACGCGCCAGTCAGGTTGCCGTTTTGAATGCGAATTACCTGAAAAAACGCCTCGGCGAAGGCTATCAAATTTTGTACACCGGTAAAAACGGTATGGTCGCGCACGAATGCATTCTGGATACGCGCAAATTTAAAAATGACCATGGCGTAAACGTTGATGATATCGCAAAACGTCTGATGGACTTCGGATTTCACGCACCAACGATGTCATGGCCCGTGGTCCATACCCTGATGATCGAGCCGACAGAATCAGAATCGAAAGAAGAGCTGGACCGTTTCGCAGATGCGATGCTGAAAATCCGCGCTGAAATTTCGTCAATAGAAAACGGTAAAATTGAATTAGCCGACAGTCCATTGACGAACGCCCCGCATACAATGGGGCTGATCTGCGGCGACGAATGGAACCGCAAATATAATCGCGAGGATGCTGCATTCCCACTGCCCTATTTACGTGCGCAGAAATACTGGCCGCCTGTCAGCCGTGTCGACAACGCGATGGGCGATCGTAATTTTTCATGCACATGCCCCCCGATGGAAACGTACGAAATTGAAAAACAGAACGCCGCCTAAAAGCATTTGCATTTTACGTCCAAGAATTGCAGGATAAGCACAGAAATTCTTAATATATCAGGGGAATCAGATGTCTTTGAACACAGCCGAAAAACAACCCACACCGGAAGTCACTCATAAGGATATGGCGAACGCCATCCGCGCCCTGTCAATGGACGCCGTACAGCGTGCAAATTCAGGTCATCCCGGCATGCCGATGGGTATGGCCGATATTGCAACCGTCCTTTTCACCAAATTTTTAAAGTTTGATCCCAGCACGCCTAAATGGGCCGATCGTGATCGCTTTATCCTGTCAAACGGTCATGGGTCAATGCTGCTGTATGCTGTTAATTATCTGACGGGATACGAAAATATCACACTTGATGAAATCAAGAACTTTCGCCAATTGCACAGTAAAACACCGGGCCATCCCGAATATGATATCGAAAGCGGTATTGAAACAACAACCGGCCCGCTGGGTCAGGGGATTGCAAATGCCGTTGGTATGGCCCTTGCCGAACAGCTGATGTGCGCGCGTTTCGGATCAGATCTGGTTGATCATCATACCTATGTATTTGCAGGAGACGGCTGTTTGATGGAGGGTATAAGCCACGAGGCATGCTCGCTGGCGGGTCACCTCAAGCTTGGCAAATTGATTGTGCTTTATGATGATAACAGTATTTCGATTGACGGTTCGACAGACCTGTCATTCAGCGAGGATGTCTTAAAACGCTTTGAATCTTACGGATGGGGTGTCAGCCGCATTGATGGCCATAACGAAGAACACATCACCAAAGCGATTGCCGAGGCCAAACTCGACAAAGACCGCCCAACACTGATTGCCTGCAAAACCAAAATCGGTTTCGGTGCCCCGACCAAAGAAGGAAGCTCGTCTTCGCACGGATCCCCGCTGGGTGATGACGAAATTAAAGGCACACGCGAAAATATCGGCTGGGGTTACGGCGCTTTTGAAATTCCTGACCATATCCTGAATGAATGGCGCGCTGCCGGACGGGCAAATACCGAAACCCGCAAGGCATGGGAAGTGCGCCTTGATAGTGCGGATGACACCATTCGTTCACTGTGGCACACGATGAAAAGCCAAAATGTCGCGCCATTGATCGAAGGGCCAATCCGTGCCTTTAAAGAAAAAACATCAAAAGACAAACCCAAAGTCGCGACACGAAAAGCATCCGGACAAGTTCTGGAACACCTTATTCCGGCTGTGCCGCAAATGATTGGCGGATCTGCCGATCTGACAGGATCAAACCTGACGCTTGTGGACGGTATGGGCGGCATTACAGCCGATGATTTTAACGGCCGCTATGTTTATTACGGTGTGCGCGAACATGCAATGGCTGCCATGATGAATGGTATGGCGTTGCATCGCAATGTGATCCCTTATTCAGGAACATTCTTGAGCTTCACAGATTACTGCCGCCCGTCTATCCGACTATCGGCCTTGATGAAACAGCGTGTGATCTATGTCATGACGCATGATTCCATCGGCCTTGGCGAAGACGGCCCTACACACCAACCTGTTGAACATCTGGCAGCCCTGCGCGCAATGCCAAACGTCCATGTTTTCCGCCCATGCGATGCGGTTGAAACAGCAGAGTGTTGGGAGCTGTCATTAAACGCAAAATCAACCCCCAGTATTCTGGCACTGACCCGTCAGGGCCTGCCCACATTGCGCACAGACCATACTGACGAGAACCTCTGTGCCAAAGGTGCCTATATTCTATCTGACTGCGATAACCCGCAGGCTGTTATTCTGGCCACTGGGTCCGAAGTTGAACTAGCTATGGAGGCACAGAAAGAATTAAAAGAAGATGGTATCAACGTGCGCGTTGTCTCTGTTCCATCCTTCGAGCTGTTCTTTAAACAGGACCGCAAATACCGCACAAGCGTTCTGGGTGAAAACTTGCCAAAAGTCGCAATCGAGGCCGCATGTGGTTTTGGATGGGAGAAATTCATAGGCACCGACGGTATCTTTATCGGGATGAATGGCTTTGGCGATTCCGCGCCAGCCGAAGTCTTATACGAACATTTCGGCATTACATCTGATGCCGCCGTCAATGCTGTCAAAAAATTAATATAGAAAAACAAAGGATATTATCATGACTGTAAAAGTTGCAATTAACGGATTTGGCCGTATCGGACGTTTGATCTTGCGCGCGATTTATGAATCGGGCCGCAAGGATATCGAGGTTGTCACCATTAACGACCTGTCAGATACAAAAACGAATGCGCACCTGCTGGAATATGATTCAGTGCATGGGCGTTTCCCGTCAGATGTGAAAGTCGATGGCAACTATCTGGTGATCGATGGGCATAAGATTTTGTGTACGCAAGAACGCGACCCTGCCAATCTGCCGCACGCCGAACATAAAATTGACATCGCGATGGAATGTACGGGCATTTTCCGCGATCAGGAGGGCGCAGGGAAACATATCAAAGCCGGCGCAAGAAAGGTTCTGATTTCTGCCCCGGGTGATGGCGAAGATTTCACCGTTGTCTATGGTGTCAATGACGATCAATTGACAGCTGATCATAAAATCGTATCGAACGCATCATGTACAACAAACTGTCTGGCTCCTGTTGCCTATGTTTTGAATAACGCAATTGGTATCGAGCGTGGCTTCATGACAACCATTCACAGTTATACAGGCGATCAGCAACTGGTTGACAGCAACCACAAGGATCTGCATCGTGCCCGCGCAGGCGCTTTGAACATGATCCCGACCTCAACAGGTGCCGCCAAAGCTGTTGGCAAGGTCCTGCCCGAATTAAACGGCAAGCTGGATGGCGTTTCGATGCGCGTACCAACCCCAAACGTATCGGTTGTCGATCTGAAATTTGTGGCCAGTCGCGCAACATCCGTTGAAGAAATTCAGGATGCGATTAAAAAGGCTGCCGATGGCGAGCTCAAAGGTATCTTGGGATGCTATGACGAGCCGCTGGTCTCGTCTGATTTTAACCATGACCCACGGTCTTCCATCTTTGCTTTGAACGAAACCAAAGTCATGGACGGCACGCTTGTTCGAATTCTCAGCTGGTATGATAACGAATGGGGTTTTTCAAACCGTATGGCTGATACTGCTGTTAAGCTCGCCAACCTATAATTATGTAATTGACAGGCGGTGTTTATTTTCATATCATTGCTCCGAATCAACTATTTGGAGTATCTAATATGTCTAGCCTAGAAAGAGAAATTGAATCGTTCCTGTCAGCGTCTAAACCTAAAGGGAGCAGCGGCGCAAAGGGCGTTGTTGTTTTTACAGTTATGATGGGGCTGACAGTTAATGCCGGCGTCATTGCCGCGGGTGCTTTCTTGGCTACATTCGCCGCGACACCGGTCGCACTAGGCGTGGCTGGTGTTGCCATAGTCGACGGCGCGTTCGGCGCTGTCAAAACTGTGATTGACGGCGGAAAGATGACTAAAGTCGCCCAGCAATCATACGATATCGATGATTTCAATGAAAAATTAAAACCCCTGCAAGAAAAGTCCAAAGGCTTTTTGAAAAACGCCTTTAAAACAGCTCTAAGTGTTGGCGCTTTGACCGCTGGGGTCATGACATGGCCATTGGCAACAGGTTTTCTTCTAACCAGTGCCTCTGCCCTTGCCATCGGCGGTGGTGTTCTAGGAACAATTACACACTCTATAAAAACCACCTCTTCCGGTTTGGACGCTTTGGCCAAGACACACAAAACTAAGCCAAGTCCTAACTGAGTCTAAGAGGCTAAATGATATTTTAAACCCGCCTTGATGGCGGGTTTTTTATGATAGTGGCGATGGTTTTGAATATCTGAAAAAATCTGCAACCTGACGGGTATAATGGACACTTCTAATTTCGATCAGTTCCAGATCGGTTGGGTTGCAAGCTGTGTCATTGCATAAATTATCCTCCACACGATCCAGTACAACTGTATAACTACTGTGCGCATTAAAGATGTTCCCAAGAATATGTGGCGGTAACCTCACTTTTGGGTCCTGCTTGATCTGATTGATTTCAGACAATAGACTTTCATGGGCAGATGTATGTTCTGCTTTAAGTATTTGAATATCATCCAGAGTATATGTTTTCATCTTAAATATTCCCTTTAAAAAGACTGATCTTACACTCGCTTTCAAGTTATGTCAAATATATTTTGATTGATAAATGCCGCTATTCTTTGCATCCTATTAAAAATTGAAAAAAGGAAGGTTTCTATGCGCGTTACACAAAAAGTCAAAAAAATCCTGAGTTATTACGAAAGTGATAACCCGGGCACAAAGTCGAACCTATGCCGTATGATGATGGAAGGCAAATTGTCAGGCACAGGAAAGATGGTTATTCTGCCCGTCGATCAGGGGTTCGAGCACGGACCGGCACGCAGTTTTGCTTCAAACCACCATGCCTATGATCCGCATTACCATTATAAACTGGCTGTAAACTCGGGTTGTAGTGCCTATGCAGCCCCTCTTGGCGCGCTCGAGGCTGGCGCGGACACATTTGCAGGCGCCATACCGACCATTTTAAAGGTGAACAGTTCGAACTCTCTGGTTGATGCCAAAGATCAGGCCATCACCGGCAGTGTTGCCGATGCCCTGCGTCTTGGCTGTTCGGCGATCGGTTTTACGATTTACCCCGGCTCCGACGACATGCTGGAGCAAATGGAAGAAATCAAGGAAATGTCGGAAGAAGCCAAACATTTCGGTCTGCCGACTGTGATGTGGGCCTATGTTCGCGGTCCGAACATCTCGAAGAAAGGCGAAACGGGTATTGATACCATTGCCTATGCCGCACATATGGCGTGCCTGATGGGCGCACATATCGTCAAAGTGAAATTACCCGATGATCATGTCGAACAGGAAGAAGCGAAAAAGGTCTTTAAAGAGCATAATATTTCGACTAAAACACAGGCCGAACGTGTTCGCCATGTTGTCAAAAGCTGCTTTAACGGTCGCCGCATTGTTGTATTCTCAGGCGGTGGTAAGAAAGACGATAAAGATGTTCTGCAAGACGCGCGCGATATTTATAACGGCGGCGGAAACGGGTCGATCATCGGCCGCAATTCATTCCAGCGTCCATTTGAAAGCGGTGTAAAACTGCTGTCTGACATCATGCACATCTACAAGGGCGGCGGTAAACAAGCTTGACGCTCTTCGCGCTCCTTTTTATTTTTCTGGCAGCCGCGATCGGCCAGACTTTTGGAGTCATGTTTGGCGGCGGCGGCTTTTTTGTTCAGCCCGCCCTGCTTGCGGCAGGGGTCGAAGCCAAACAGGCGATTGCCAATGATATTGCGTCGGCAGCCTTATGTAGCGTAGCCTTCTTGCTGACGACAAAAACCCATTCAGCGCATATCCGCGCGGCGAGTATGCGATTTGCCCCCGGGCTTGTCATCGGCGCCGTTATCGGAAGCTATGCCATGACCCGTATGCCGGAATCCGTTGTGAAATGGATTATTCTGGGGGTCTGTACATTGGGTTTTTTATATATTGCGACCCACTTCAGAAAAAAAAGCCAAATTCACCGCGATATATCGTTTAAGCATTGGAAAATTGCGCTGCCTGTCGCGGGGCTTGTTCTGGGCCTTTACGAGGGGTTTATCGGTGCGGGCGGCGGCATTCTGATTATCATGACACTATCTTATATCATGCGAAACGACATGAAATCGATTATAAGTATGGCGAATTGGTGCAGCCTTTTCAGTCTTTCAGCCGCCGGAATAAACTATGGCATCCAAGGGTATCTCGATTGGCAATTGATGGCGGCCTTGGTCCCGGGCTGCTTATGTGCAGGCTTTATGGGGGCGAAAATTACCGACTATGTGTCCGAAGGCAACCTGCGCCGTGTTTATATTATTGTACTCAGCCTTTTATTGTCTTATCTGCTGATTAAAAACCTGATGGCGATCTAAGGCATAAAAAAGCCCGCCATAAAGACGGGCTTTTGGTAAATTCTGAATTAATCAGCCTGCAGCGACCTTTTTCTCTGGTGCTTTTGCTGCCTTAGCTGATTTTGTTTTCTTGGCTTTTGTGTCAGTCTTGTTCAAACCGTGACCCGTTGTACGTTCTGCGATACGTGCAGACTTACCACGACGGTTGCGCAAGTAATACAATTTCGAACGGCGCACGTCACCGCGGCGGACCAGTTCGATAGATTCGATTTTCGGGCTGAACAGTGGGAATACACGCTCCACACCTTCACCATAGCTGATTTTACGCACTGTAAATGTCTGGTTCAGCGCTTTGCCGCCCTTTGCGATACATACGCCTTCATAGGCCTGGATACGCTCGCGCGTGCCTTCAACAACGCGTACGTTCACACGCACTGTGTCACCAGGGTTAAAATCAGGGATGTTTTTTTCAGTTGTCAGCTTTTCAATCTGCTGCTGTTCGTATTTTTCAATCTCGTTCATGGTCTTATACCTTTTGTTCATCGGAACCCGAAAATCGAAAGCAAATCCTGTATCTGCCCCGGCGGTTCCTGTTTCTTTTTAACCGTATAATGGCCTATTGTTTTTAGGACTTTGAAGACATCGTGGCATAAGCCCGTATGTCAAAAATCCTTTTGACCTTCATTATTATGGGTGTTTTACCCTAAAAAGCCGTTAAGATGCAAGTTATTTTTAGCATTTCAGCCATTATTTTCATATTTTTGCCACATATCGGGGCGATTTTCTCGGGTCAGCGCTTCTGCCTCGCATTTGCGCCATTCATCTATGTTTTTGTGATGTCCGGATGACAGGACATCCGGCACAGATAATTCAGATCCATCCGGCGCGCTCCAAACTGCTGGGCGCGTATAATGCGGATGTTCCAAAAGTCCATTTTCATGGCTTTCATTGAGGGTTGTTTCATCATTTCCAACGGCACCATCCAACAACCTGACACACGAATCGATCAGGACCATCGCCCCCAATTCCCCACCTGAAAGCACATAATCGCCGATCGAGATTTCCTCAAATTCGTAATGATCCAGAACGCGCTGATCCACACCTTCGTATCGGCCACACAAAATCGTAAGGTTTTCTTCAGATGACAATTCACGTGCCAGTTTCTGGTTCAAAACCTTGCCGCGCGGCGACATATAGATCATACGTCCGCGGGGTTGAATGCTTTCTACAGCATCACTGATGATATCCGCTTTCATGACCATCCCCGCACCCCCGCCAAAGGGCGTATCATCAACGGTTTTATAGTTATCTTTGGCAAAATCGCGGATATTGACGGCATTCACAGACCATAGACCGTTTTCAAGGGCGCGGCCTGTAATGCCGTCATTTAAAGCGCCCGGAAACATGTCGGGAAACAACGTCAATATATTCACGTTAAAAACCATCAGTCATACAGCTCCAGCAGGCCGTTCGGGATGGCAACCGAAATCACATTATCCTGAACATTCAAAATCGTATCGGCGGTATAGGGCAGATAAAAATTCTTTGCGCCCTGACGCTGAATTTCCAACAAATCGCTGGCGCCGAAATTTTGCACCGCGATTACTTTGCCGATTTCTTTTTCATTTTCATGCACCATCATGCCGATCATATCGACGTGATAGATTTCACCCTCTTCAACTTCGGGCAGGTGTTCGCGCTCGATATAGAGCTTTGTGCGTTTCAGTTTTTCGGCATCTTCGCGATTATCAACCCCCTCCAGCCACGTCAGGTAAGCATTTTTGTGCGGCTTCAGACCGTCAAAATGAAATGCGCGCGTGCCCTTTTCGTCCGTGACATGATCTGACAGCAACAATTCGGGATTCTCGGCAAAAGATCGCACAACCAGTTGCCCCTTTACGCCGTGAACGTTCGAGATTTCACCAATGCAGATTTTTTTAGACATTTTTACATCCTAAAAAAGTCATCCCGGCATAACGCCGGGACCCAGTTTCAAAATTCCGGATTCCGGCATGCGCCGGAATGACATTTATATTATTCTGCTGCTTTTTCTTCTTCAGCAGGTGCCTCAGCCGCAGCTTCTTCAGCTTTCGCCTCATCAGCAGGTGCCTCGGCAGTTGCTTCCTCAGCCGGAGCGGCATCTTCTGCAGGGGCTTCTTCCGCTGGTGCAGCGGCAGCTTCCTTGGCAGCTTCTTCAGCAGCTTTTTTCTTCTCGGCTTTTTCTTCCAAGCGCATCTTTGTCTTTTCAGACTGTTCGGCTTTTTGTGGGTTGTTGTGTGTTTTCTTGTCTGCAATACCAGCGTCAGCCAGGAACATTTCAACGCGGCGTGTTGGCTGTGCGCCTTCACCCAACCAGTATTTTACGCGATCTGTAACCAGTTGAACGCGGTTTTCGTCACCTTTCGGCAGCATCGGGTTGTATGAACCGATACGTTCGATGTAACGACCGTCACGTGGTGCGCGTTCATCCGCAACTACGATACGGTAATAAGGGCGTTTTTTTGCACCGCCGCGTGCCAAACGAATTTTAACTGCCATTTTCTTTCTCCTTGGTTTAGTTGTTTTCGTTGTTTCTTTTAATAATTACTTCTTTTTCTTTTTGGCTTTTGCCAGTTGCGCTTTCTTGCGCTTGTTCAGTTTTTTGGTCGGACGCCCTGCGCCGCCGCCCAGCATCCCTGCCATCTCGTCCATGTCCGGCATACCGCCCATTCCGGGACCACCAAGACCGCCAGCGCCGCCCAATGGGCCGCCCGGGCCGAATGGGTTCGGGCCCAGACCTGATGGATCATTTTCCGTCGGCATACCCGGCATTTCACCTCCAAGTTGTTTGGCCATTTCTTCCATATCGGGCATTCCGCCGCCGCCAAACATCTTACCGATCCCTTTCATCATGGATCCGCCGCCCATTTTTTTCATTTTCTTCATCATGGACTGCATTTGCTGGAACTGTTTTAACAGGCGATTCACATCCTGAACATCAGTTCCTGAACCTTCGGCGATACGTTTACGGCGCGATGCATTCATAACCTGTGGGTTCGCGCGTTCGTCTTTTGTCATGGAAGACAAAATTGCCTCCTGTTTGACGATAATGCTGTCATCCAGCTCGGCATCGCCCATCATCTTTTTAATCTTGCCCATGCCCGGCAGCATTTTCATCAAGCCGCCCATACCGCCCATCTTGCGCATTTGCTTCAGCTGGGCTGCAAAATCATCCAGATCGAATTTACCTTTGGCCATTTTCTTGGCCATGCGCTCGGCTTCGTCACGTTCAATCGTATCAACAGCCTTTTCAACCAGCGATACCACATCGCCCATATCCAGAATGCGGTCTGCAATACGGTTCGGGTAAAACGGCTCGAGGGCATCGGTTGTTTCACCCACACCCATGAATTTGATCGGCTTGCCGGTTACAGCACGCATCGAAAGGGCCGCACCACCGCGGGCATCACCATCAATACGGGTCAAAACAACGCCACTGACGCCGATTTCTTCGTTAAAGTTTTTCGCGGTCTGGACAGCATCCTGCCCTGTCATCGCATCAACAACCAACAGCGTTTCAGCAGGCTTTGAAATATCACGGACAGTTTTAACCTCGTCCATTAATTCCTGATCGATAGACAGACGTCCCGCCGTATCCAGTAGCACGACATCGTATCCGCCAAGGCCGGCTTCCTTCATGGCGCGCTTGGTAATCGCATCAGGCTTTTGCCCCTCAACGATTTCCAGCGTATCAACGCCGATCTGGTCACCCAGAATTTTCAATTGTTCCTGTGCCGCGGGACGATACACGTCCAGTGACGCCATCAGAACTTTTTTACGCTCTTTTTCGGTCAGGAATTTACCAAGCTTAGCTGTCGTTGTCGTTTTACCACCACCCTGCAAACCGACCATCAAAATCGGAACAGGTGGTTTGGCTGACAGGTTCAAAGCTTCTTCGCCCTCGCCCGCCGACAGCATATCTGTCAACGCATCATGGACGATTTTAATAACCTGTTCACCCGCTTTAACCGATTTTACAACCTGCTGGCCTATGGCTTCTTCTTTAACGCGAGCGATAAAATCTTTTGCAACCGGCAGGGCGACATCGGCCTCTAACAGCGCGACGCGAATTTCACGCATGGCGCGGTCGACGTCTTCTTCCTTTAAAACGCCGCGGCCGGTCAAGCTATCAAATACGCCGCCTAGCTTTTGTGAAAGGTTTTCAAACAATGTTTTTTCCTATCTTTCGTTACAATGCATCTTAACCCCGATGAGCGTAATTTCGCCGATCAGGGGACGCGGAGCGCAAAACTCTATAGATTTTGGATAGAGGTCTTGCTAATCTTGGCTGATTTTTAAACCCATTTATGCAAAGAGTCAAGCCTTATGAGTCAATTAAATAGCCAAATCAAATGGTGGCACCCCGATCATTTCGGCCCAAAACTGGAAAATTTGAAAAAACGCGCTGGTGTTATCCGCAAAACGCGCGATTATTTTGATGCTTTGGGCTATCTCGAGGTTGAAACCCCCACCCTACAGCATTCCGCGGTAATGGATCCGCATATCAAGGCTTTCAAAACAACCTATACAAAACCCGATTACAGTGAAACGCGCGATTATTATCTGCATACCAGTCCCGAATTTGCGATGAAAAAAATGCTGGTTGGTGGCGCGGATAAAATCTATCAGATCTGCAAATGCTTTCGCGACGCCGAGGATTCCCCCAACCACAGCCCCGAATTCACCATGCTGGAATGGTACCATACAGGGATTAATTACGAAGAATTAATGGATGAGACCATCGGCCTGATCCGCGCAGCGCATGATGCGCCCTATCAATTCCGCGGAATGATTTCAGATGCCTTTCAGGCTTGGGAAGTGATTTCAGTCTGCGAGGCTTTTGAAAAATACGCGAGTGTAGATCTTGAATCCTGCCTTGAGGATATTGATGGCCTAAAGGCTCTGGCCCCGCATCACTATCACGACGGCGATAATTTCGAAGACCTGTTCTTTCGCATCTTTTTGGAGGATATCGAACCGAAGCTCGGCCACCCCGCCCCGACCATTATTTATGATTACCCGATTTCAATGGCGTCATTGTCACGCCCTAAGGCATCCGACCCGCGTTTTGCCGAGCGGTTCGAGGTTTATATCTGCGGCCTTGAACTGGCAAACGCCTTTGGCGAATTATGCGATGCTGGCGAACAAAAACAACGTTTTGAAAAAAACATGGCCCTTAAAAAAGAAATTTACGGCGATGATTATCCTGTCGATTATGAACTGATCGAAGCGCTGGAACACGGTATGAAAGATGTCTCGGGCATCGCCCTTGGTGTTGACCGCCTTGTGATGCTGGCAACAAATGCCGATAAAATTTCTGATGTACTTATGATGCCTGATCGGTAAAATAACGTCATGACAAAAGCACGCACACTCTATGAAAAAATTTGGGATGACCACGTAATCCGGCAGCAGGATGACGGCACTTGCCTGATTTATATCGACCGCCATTTGGTTCACGAAGTCACCAGCCCGCAAGCCTTTGAAGGTCTGCGCATGGCAGGGCGCAAAGTATCCCGCCCCGACCGCACATTGGCGGTTGCCGATCACAACGTTCCTACATCTGACCGATCAAAGGGCATTGATAACCCCGAAAGCAAACTGCAGATCGATACCTTGTCTGAAAACTGCAAAGATTTCGGTGTCGAACTGTTTGATATGCTCGACAAACGTCAGGGCATCGTTCATATCATCGGGCCCGAACAAGGCTTTACCCTGCCCGGCACAACGGTTGTCTGCGGGGATTCCCATACGGCGACACATGGAGCATTCGGTGCGCTGGCTTTTGGCATTGGCACGTCCGAAGTTGAACATGTTCTGGCAACGCAAACCCTGTTACAGCAAAAATCAAAAACGATGCGCATCACGGTTGAAGGCAAACTGCCATTGGGCGTAACAGCAAAGGATATGGTGCTGCACATTATCGGCATTATCGGAACCGCTGGCGGGACGGGTTACGTGATTGAATACGCAGGTGAAGCGATGCGCAGCCTATCGATGGAAGGCCGCATGACCGTCTGCAACATGTCAATTGAAGGCGGCGCACGCGCTGGCCTGATCGCACCAGACGAGACCACATTTAAATATCTGCAAGGCCGTCCGATGTCACCAAAAGGCGAAGACTGGGACAAGGCTGTTGAATATTGGCGGGCCCTGCCGACTGACGAGGGCGCCACTTTTGATAAAGAGGTTTTGATCAAAGCCGAAGATATTGCGCCAACTGTCACATGGGGTACCAGCCCAGAAGACGTTGCGCCGATTACAGCAGATATTCCGAATATTGCAGGCAAGGAACGCGCCCTTGAATATATGGATTTGAAAGCAGGCATGCACCTGACAGATGTTAAAATCGACAAGGTTTTTATCGGGTCTTGCACAAATGGCCGCATCGAGGATATCCGCGCTGTTGCCGATATTGCCAAAAACAGGCATGTGGCAGATCACGTTTACGCCATGGTCGTTCCGGGATCGGGCCTTGTTAAAGCACAGGCCGAAGCTGAAGGACTGGATAAGATTTTAAAAGAGGCCGGATTTGACTGGCGCGAGCCGGGCTGTTCGATGTGCCTTGCGATGAATGCTGACAGGCTGGAGCCGGGTGAAAGATGCGCATCAACATCCAACCGTAATTTCGAAGGCCGTCAGGGCAAAGGCGGACGCACGCACCTGATGTCACCTGCCATGGCTGCCGCCGCTGCCATAAAAGGCAAACTGGCAGACGTTAGGGAGTTTCTTTCATGAACAAATTCACAACACTCACCGCAAAAGCAGCACCGCTGGATATTGCCAATGTCGATACGGACATGATTATTCCAAAGCAATTTTTGCGCACCATTAAACGCAGCGGCCTTGGCGTTCATGCTTTTGATGATATGCGCTATCTAGATGACGGAAAACTAAACCCCGATTTTATTTTGAACAAGCCCGAATATCAGGGCGCCGAAATTCTGGTGGCCGGTGATAATTTTGGCTGCGGGTCATCACGTGAACACGCGCCTTGGGCCCTTGCCGATATGGGATTTAAATGCATTATCGCGCCTAGCTTTGCCGATATCTTTTTCAACAACAGTTTTAAAAACGGTATTCTTTTGATCACTCTACCGAAAGACGATGTGCAAAAATTAATGGATGATGCGGCCAAAGGTCAGGACCTGACAATTGATCTGGAATTCCAGACCATTCACCGCGGCAATAATGAAACGATGAAATTTGACATTGACCCGTTTCGCAAACATTGCCTGTTGAACGGTTTGGATGATATCGGCCTGACCATGGAGCACAAATCCAAGATCGAAGAATTCGAAGCCGACATCGCAACAAAACGTAGCTGGCTATAGGGAGTAAAGAATGACAAACACACACAATGTATTGCTTTTGCCCGGCGACGGGATCGGCCCCGAAGTCGTATCAGCAACGCGCGCAGTGATGGACTGGTTTCAGGATAACGGGCACATCAGATTTGATATTACCGAAGATCACGTTGGTGGTTGCGCCTACGATGCCTATGGCACACCGCTTGCTGACGAAACGTTGGAAAAAGCACGCGCCGCAGAGGCCATTTTATTAGGTGCTGTCGGCGGGCCAAAATGGGCAGATGTTGATTACGCGCTTCGCCCCGAAGCCGGCCTTTTAAAACTGCGCAAGGAACTTGATCTGTTTGCAAATTTGCGCCCTGCCCTTGTGTTTGATGCCTTGATTGGTGCCTCCAGCCTGAAGCCTGAAATTATCCGCGGTCTTGATATCATGATTGTCCGCGAATTATCCAGCGGCGTTTATTTTGGCGAGCCGCGCGGAATCGAAGACATTGGAAATGGTGAACGCAAAGGGATCAATACACAATCCTACACAACATCCGAAATTAAACGTATCGCCGAAGTCGCGTTCGAGCTGGCCCGCAAACGCGGCAATCATGTCATGTCCTGTGAAAAATCAAACGTGATGGAATCCGGAATTTTATGGCGCGAGGAAGTCACAAAACTGCATGGCGAGAATTATACAGATGTAAAGCTGGATCATATGTATGCAGATAATTGCGCGATGCAATTGCTGCGTAATCCAAAGCAGTTCGATGTCATTCTGACAGATAATCTGTTTGGCGACATTTTGTCGGATGAAGCCGCGATGCTAACCGGATCGCTCGGCATGTTACCTTCGGCATCATTGGGCGCGGTTGAAAATAATAAAATCACAAATGCCCTTTACGAGCCTGTGCACGGATCAGCACCTGACATTGCAGGCCAAGGCATTGCAAACCCGCTGGCGACAATCCTCAGCTTCGGTATGATGCTGCAATATTCCTTTGACCGCGGTGATCTGGCAGAAGCGCTGAACACAGCTGTTAATTCTGTCCTGTCCCAAAACCTGCGCACGGCTGATATCGCGTCCGGCGAATGCAAAAAAATCTCGACCGCCGAAATGGGAGAAGCCGTGATCGCCGAACTGGAAAAATCGGAAAAGATTTTAAAAATCGCATAGTTTCGCCTTATCGAATCGCTGCCCGCTTGCTAGCCTGAATTATATTCAAATCATGTTGGGGAGCGTGGCATGTCTGCAAAAAAACATCTGTACGATTTTACAACAATCGGTTCGGTCACAATAGATATTACGCAGACAGTTTCAGATCAATATTTGTCGGATCACGGCCTTCGCAAAACCGATTCAAATTACATCAACACAGACCTTTTCAATCGACTTGTAAAACATCCTGACATTAAAATGAAAACAATCGGTGGCCCATCAACAAACATCATCACAGCCATGGCCTTGGCCGGCGGACGTGTCGGGCTGATCGGTAAAATCGGCACTTGCGATTTGGGACAGCAATTCAATCAGGATATCGGTAAATTTAGCCTGACATTTATGCCTGTTGTATGTCCGGAAAAACCCACGACCGCGCTGATGAGCTATGTTACACCTGACAAAGATCGCAGCTTTGCCGTCCACAGCGGCGCAGGCGATAAACTGACCCCCGAGGACATTGATCTTGATATGATTGATCAGTCGCGCTTTGTGCATCTAGATCTGTTTTTAATGTTCTCTGACGAGGGACGCAGTACCATCGATTTTGTGTCAGACCACCTAAAGCGCACAGGCGGAAAACTGGCCCTCAGTTTGAATTGCGAGCCTTTGATGGAAAAAGAACGCGCCCGCATTCAAGAATTAGCGGCCCAAGCCGATATCCTGGTTGGCAGCCTAGATGAATTTAAAACCCTGTATCAGGTCGAAACTGATGAGGAGATTTTTGCGGCCGCCAAAAGACTGAAAGCCCCCGTGGCCCTGACCAATGGCGCGAAAGATGTCTATGTTATTGATAATCAAGGCGTGCATATCGTGCCTGTTAAAAAAGTTGAAGGCATCGTCGATACGTGCGGGGCCGGCGATCAATTCGCAGCCGGATATCTGAAGGGTGTCATTGATGGCCTGCCCCCGAAAATGGCCGCGCAACAAGGATGTATGTGGTCGGCGCAAATCATTCAGCATTATGGCGCCCTGCCCAAGAAAGTACCGCCGCAACTAAAAGCCGCCAACACAAATACGCCGCCGGTTGACATCAAAAAAGTTTTTAAATAAACCCCTCTTGCCATCATGGGGCGACCTGCTATCCTGTTTACAGACGGGGGTCGAAACATGAATATATTTAAGACATTATTTTTTGCGTTTATGATGTTATCAGGCGTGGCAATCAGCCTGAATAGCAGTCAGGCACAAGAAAATAGCCGTTCAGATAAAATTGCACACGTGATGGAGGTTAAGGGCCCGATCAGCCCTGCGGTCACGGATTATTTCCAACGCGAATTTACGAAAGCCACTGATGAAAACGCCGGTTTTATAATCGTCAAAATGCATACGCCCGGCGGGCTTGTGACATCAATGCAGGATATCATTCAGATGATTTTGGCATCTGATATACCCGTTATAACATATGTCAGCCCGTCAGGATCACACGCGGCCAGCGCCGGAACCTACATATTATATGCCAGTCATATTGCCGCGATGGCCCCTGCAACCAACATTGGGGCTGCGACACCTGTTCAAATGGGCGGAAACGACAAGAATTCTCCCGAGGAAACAGAAAACGAAACATCTGAAGCGCCGAAAACAAATTCAAAAGCACTGGAATTAAAATCCGTCAATGATGCCGTTGCCTATATTCGCGAGCTTGCAGTATTACGTGGCCGCAATGCCGATTGGGCTGAAAAAGCCGTGCGCGATGCTGTCAGTCTGGGCGCTCAAGAGGCCCTAAAGGAAAATATCATAGATGTTGTCGCCAAGGACCTTGACGACCTGATGACCCAAATAAACGGGCGTACCATAGATTTAAACGGAAAAAAAACGGAGCTTGATACAGAAAATATCGAATTTGTCGATGTAAAACCCGATATCCGGACACAGATTCTGATGATTATTTCAAACCCGAATATCGCATTTTTTCTTATGACCCTTGGCTTTTACGGTTTGATCTATGAATTTGCAAACCCCGGTGCTTTTGTTCCGGGGATTGTCGGATTTATATGTCTGGCTGTTGCCCTGTTCGCCCTGAACGTATTACCGGTGAATTATACAGGCGTCGTGTTATTATTATTTGGTGTTGCCTTGATGAGCGCCGAGGCCTTTGTCCCCTCGTTCGGGGTTCTGGGGATTGCGGGTGCCATCGCTTTTGCATTGGGAGGAACGATTTTGATTGATACGGATATTCTGGGTTTTGGCATTTCATGGGAGGTGATTGCTTTGGTTACAGGTCTTAGCCTTTTGGTTTTGGTTGTCGTGCTAAGTATGGCAACACGCGCACATAAACGAAAAGTGACAACCGGCGAGGAAGCCCTGATCGGATCGGAAGCCACCGTTCTGGAATGGCATGGCAGTCACGGCGAAGTTAAAACATGGGGCGAACGGTGGGCCGCAAAATCAAATACGCCAATGTCACTTAAAACAAATGACATTGTCTATGTCGTTGAAAAGGAAAAATTAACCCTAACCGTTTCTAATATAAAACCAATTATTAAAGGAGAATAAAATGTTTGCTGGATTATCCGTTTTCGGATTCTTTTTTCTGATCATCATCCTGTTCCAGATTTTCAAAATTCTGGATGAATATGAACGCGGTGTTGTTTATACACTTGGACGATATACAGGCATCAAGGGCCCCGGCCTGATTATTCTGATCCCGTTTGTGCAACGTATGCATAAAGTCGACATGCGCGTGCGCACAATCGATGTGCCATCGCAGGATGTGATTTCGAAAGACAACGTTTCGGTCAAAGTGAATGCCGTCATTTATTTCCGTGTGATTGATCCGAACCTTGCAATCAACCAGGTGGCTGACTTTATGCGCGCAACGTCCGAACTGGCACAAACAACATTGCGTTCTGTTTTGGGTAAGCATGATCTGGATGAAATGCTGTCAGAACGCGACAAACTTTCAAAAGACATCCGCGAGCTTTTGGATGATCAGACGGACACATGGGGTATTAAAGTCTCAAACGTTGAACTGAAACACATCGATTTGGATGACAGCATGAAACGTGCAATGGCACGTCAGGCTGAAGCCGAACGTGAACGCCGCGCCCGCGTCATCAGCGCGCAAGGTGAACGTCAGGCCGCCGACCAATTGGTCGAGGCTGCGGATAAACTGGGCAGCTCGGAGAATGCGATGCAGTTGCGTTACTTGTCATCTTTTCAGGATGTCACGAACGACAAAACAAATACAATTATCCTGCCGTTACCGCTGGATCTACTCACAAAATTTGTTGGAAAATAATTATCTTTTGCGACAAATATTTATAAGGAATGGGGCCTGATATTTCGTCGGGCCTCTTTCTTTGCAGGGGAACCCCGTCATTGGCACGTATGTATGTATAAGCGTACAGAATTAATAACAGGAGATAACAATGAAAATGATTAACAAGAAAATTGCAGTTCTTTCTGCACTTGCAGTGCTTATGCTGCCCGTCGGCGCAAATGCTATGTCATCAAAAGACAATAACAATGTGACCGCCGAAGATCGTCGCGTCGAACGTCTGGAAAACCGAATTTTACAGCGCATTTTCACCGATTATGAACGTGAAGAAATCGAAAATTATTTTGAAGATTATTACGATGATGATGGCAAAACATCGAAAAAAGCCAAAAAGGGCCTGCCGCCCGGACTGGCCAAACGTGATACATTACCACCCGGTTTGCAAAAACAGTTGGAAAAGAACGGCCGTCTGCCACCAGGCCTTGAGAAAAGAATGTTGCCTGACAATCTGGAAAGCCGCCTTCCGGCGCGTGCCGAAAATCTGGCCCGCCGCATTGTCGGAGATGATGTGGTTCTGATTGACGAGGATACAGATTTGATACTGGATATCATATATAATGTCCTGAGGCCTTAGTCTTCAGTTTAATGATACTTGAAATCGTGATATAAATATATCATGACAACGTTGGTAAAAAACTTTGAAGGTAAGCCGCGTCGCTTTGGCCTTGAAATAGAATATGCAGGCGTTCCTTTGGCAAGGTCGGCACAGATTGTTGCCGATGCCACTGGCGGAAAAATACAAAGCGATCACAAAACGCATTATACAATTGCATGTGAAAACCTTGGCGATTTTATCGTTGAGCTTGATGTAGAGCTGGCACAGAAAATATCTGCAAAAGCCAAATCGCAAAAAGACCTCGATCCGAAATCCATTTCTATTGAAAGTATTGCAGATCAGATTCTTCCCGAAATTCTGGAAACGGTTGCGCCAACAGAAATCGTATCCCCGCCCCTGTCGGAAGATAATCTGCATTTGATGCAGGATATCGTCGAAGCCCTGCACAAAGAGGGTGCAGCAGGCACCGAAGAATCATTATTCTACGCATTCGGCTATCACATCAATGCCGAAATGCGCTCGGTTAAGGCCAAGGATATCCTCGATAGTTTACGTGCTTTTGTCGTCTTGTATGATTGGGTTGCCGTGCAATTAGATATGGATGTTACGCGCAAGATCAGCGGCTATGCTGCCCCCTATTCCGAAGATTATAATCTGTTTATTCTCGACCCTTCCTATGTGCCGGATCTTGCCCAGCTTATTGATGATTACATTCTTTATAATCCGTCGCGAAATTATGCGCTGGATTTATTGCCTTTGTTCTCATATCTAGATGAGGACCGCGTCAAGAAACATATCAATAACAGTTTGATAAAAAAACGCCCGGCTTGGCATTTTCGTATGCCGAATTCATCCGTCGGACAGGATAACTGGAGCATTTATGACGCTATCAATACATGGCAGCAGATTGAAAAGCTTTCGGATAATGAGAAGACCTTAAAAGAAATGGCCGCACACTACAAAATGCGTAAACCCGAGCTGATATCGGGCATCGATCATGAATGGGTCGCCTATCTTGACACACATATCAAGCAGTATAAAAATGCCTGATCATAAGCCTGTCATCGCGATTACGTCGCCAATTCATGGTCAGAAAGTCAGTTGTTTTTTCTCCGCGTTATTTATACGGCTTTATGGAGGCAGGCCTGTGCGTATTACACCGGCTGACGATTATCAAAATATCACGTTTGACGGCCTGCTTTTGAACGGCGGCACGGATATATTTCCGGATCTCTATGGCGGGAACATCAAAAGCAATTATATTTACGATCATGCACGCGATAAAATGGAATTGGAGCTATTGTCGCGCGCGGAAAAAAACAACCGCACTGTTCTGGGTATATGTCGCGGCGCCCAACTTATAAACGTTTACAGACGCGGCACACTACATTTTGACGTCAAGCTGGCCTATGAAAAGGCTGAATATCCCAGCTCGCTTCTTGCAAATATTTTCTATCGCAAGACAATGTATATTCAAAAGCAAGATAGTCTGATCGGGCGGACCCTGAACTCAAAGAGATGTCGTGTTAACAGCATACATACGCAATCTGTCGACAGTCTTGGCGACAGCCTAGAGATTACAGGGCAGGAGAAAAACGGTGTCGTGCAGGCGATCGAGGACCCTTCGCGCCCCTATTTTCTGGGGGTGCAATTCCACCCCGAATATCTGGGCTATAAGGCGTCTTTTAGAAATCTTTTCAAAAAGCTTGTATTCCACTCCGGAAATATGTAATATATGGCCAGAATCAGACCATAAAAGGACATAAAATGTTAAATGGATTATTGAACCTGTTTTCTGCCAATACTGATGTGACATCGCCTATTGTCAACGAACATAGTTTTACAAAAGGTTTTAACGGTGAACTGCAAGCGGATTCAGCCGTTGCATTTGAAAATGATAAAATCGTCCTTGCCATCGAATATGACTTTGAAGAAGCCCCAAACCACGTTGAATTTGACCTCTCCTCACAATCCATCAACATCGTACAGGCGACAGGCGACGTTGCGACATTGGCGCGCATTAATATTCCTTTGGAAGAAAAGGAGCTGATTGACCGCACAAACAAAATCGTTCTGGTCACTGGCGCAGGTGAAGACAAACTGCTTCAGGTTTTAAGCCTGAAGAAAACAGGCGTGCTTGCCGCCAGAGCAACAGCCTAGATACCGGCAAAAATATCATTTAACATTTTAATTTATTTGCGCTAGATTACCCCCTCAAGATCAAGGTGACGTGGCCGAGCGGCTGAAGGCGCACGCTTGGAAAGCGTGTATACGTTTATAGCGTATCGTGGGTTCGAATCCCACCGTCACCGCCATTAAGTCTTTGTTTTCAATGCCTTATAGAAAAGCAGCCGATGAGTCCCGCAGTGTGCGGGCTTTTTTATGCCTGCTGATTTGGACGCACTGCGAAGAATAGGATTTTCATTTAATTTGCCCCTAAATTCTCCAATCGTAATTTTGCGGTGCGTTTGCCTGTTAATTCCCTGATAACAGGGAATTTTACAGGGAATATTTATTTTTCTGATATTGATGCTTAACTAAAACAGAGAGAATATATAGCTTGAGAGCCTATTTTGGCTAATTGGTTATTAAATGATCAGGGAATTAACAGGGAATTACATTTTCCGCATCAGGGAATCAAAGCTCTTCATAATCGTGCTTCTAACGTATAAGTTGCTGTATCCTTCAGCTTTTGCAATATCGGACATTTGTTCACCGGCAAAGTGTCGGTCGCGCCAGTCGATGCCTTGGATCAGGCGCTTTAATTCATCTGCAGGCAGATCGAGAATAGCTTTGTTTTTATTCTGATCAGGATTGATGATGATGGCTCCGTTTCGACCCCGCCGGACAGAATAGGATACGGTTACATTATTGTCTGTGATCGCATTTTCAGGCAGGCTAATCTGGAGAAAATCTTGCGCTGGAATCCTCAGCCCATCCGAGTTGATGTTAATTTGAAGATGATCAAGATCAATTGTAATTTTAGTTACAAGGTTTTTGATCAGGACCGGTCCGGGGATATCCGCTAGATGCTTTATCAGGTGAGCCTGTCGTGGGTCATCAGCGTTATTTAAAAGTCTAGCAATATTTTTTCTCAAGTTCAACTCAACCACTTGTTC
>CATLPD010000008.1 GCA_950054485.1 uncultured Alphaproteobacteria bacterium
TGGCCGAGGCCGATTTACAAGCTGCAACAGCAGGCTCATATGACTCAGAGCTGACAGTTTTGATCGAGCCGGATTGATATATTCTTTTAATGGAGCCACACACATTCTGTGCCCCGCTTCTTCATGAGGAGTGGGGTATGTTTTTGGTGATGTCAGACTAACGCGCCATAAGTACGTAAACTAATTGGTAAACAACATTAGCAGATCCCGCCTTCCGACAAAAAGCCATTCCAGGTACCCCTGTCCAGACATGTCCGTTTGCAAAGGAACCGTTAACGTAGAAACTTGACGCTCCAGAAGCGGTGACTATCGGTGCATCACCAATTGGATTGTCAACGCCGAGTCCTCTATTGATTGCCATACATGTATCCTTGTTAAGATAATTGCTTATTAGCATTAAATCATTAGCGGATTCATCACCTGCAGAACCATCTGTTCCTATGGTACTTAATTGAGTGACGACAACTCTTAAATGACCCGCCCGCCAAGCGTTAGGATATGTTCCCGTGTCCGTTACTTCAACATTGTTTAAATCCAATGCTGCATCGGGTAAAGGTTGTGCAACCACTCCAACACTAGAGCCAAATATATCGCAGCTACCATCTGTGGGTGAATTGGCATTGTTTTGATTCATTTGGTTACCAGCATTTGTAGTATAAATAGGTGTTTCGAAATTATATTCACTTTCACCGCATCCGTTCAGAAGTCTCATTCTTTGAAAGGTTTGGTTAATAACCTCAAAATATTGTATAACCTGTGAGGCAGCTATTTCGCTTTGTTCTTTCGAGGTGTTACCCACACCGCGACCAGAAGATGTAATCGCATAAGATAGGGCTGCAAAAAGAGCAACCGCAATTAAAATTAAAAACAGGGCATTTCCAGACTGAGATTTCATATCATAATTATAGAATAAAAATATGGCAAAAATAAGGCTATATTTAACAAGGTAGTCTAACAATCCCACTGAAATAGATGGAGATTCCTGCGATAGTTTTTCACAGATATAATTACTTTCTCTATCTTGAATAAACGACATGGACTACTCTAGCATCATCAGCCGTTGGAGTAGTTCGCACGCAAAAAGTGTTCTGTCCTTCAATCCGACTATCGTCTTTACCAAGTTGGTCAGTGGTAAATCCATCTAGTATTCCAGCTCCTCTGAAATATTGGTAGTCTGTGTTCCACGATCCTAGAGTGCCAATGAGAGGGGAATCTCCAGCACTAGTCACGCCAGATACTTGATTAATTTTATCGCAGACCTCGAGCTTAACACACCGCCAAGTCATTATTAACTCACTTAGGTCAGTGCCATGCCCTAAAACGCTTACAACATCCATTTCCGCCGGTCGCGGCTCAATAACCATTGAAGTACACGCGCCGGTAGTGTTGTATGTGAATTCTGCCGGTAGATATGGCGAAACGCCACCGCCACCACTATTAAAAACATTACACTCTGGAACGCTACAACCAGTAACATCACCTAATCCAGAACCGCTCATATCTGGTGTTCGATAATCAATATTATTAATGTTCCAACCGTTAATAAGAGTCCAGCGCTGTGTAATCGAATTAGTCATACTCAACATCTGCAAAAACTTAGCAGTTTCGATTTCTAGTGTTTCTTTATCTATTGATGATGAACCTCGACCACTGCTTGTAAGAGCATAAGAGAGGGCCGCGAATAGAGCGACCGCAATTAAAATTAAAAATAGGGCATTTCCAGATTGGCGTCTCATAAGTTAAGTATAAAATAAAAATATGGCGAAAATAAGGCTAAAAAGTATGGCGTGGATGTAGTCCATCGCTAAATTTTCTTTAGTGTTTTAAATCGTTATAAATATTTTTGTCGCTGACAAGCCCCACAGTTTAACAGGTTTTATTAATTTTTAATTGTTATAATTTCTAAATGTATAATGCTAAAGGAAACGCTTTATTTTTGATATTAATCGCCGTTGCGCTTTTTGCGGCGCTTTCTTACGCGCTTACACAAAGCAGCCGTGGAGGATCGAGCGCGGATAAAGAAATTAGAGCTATTTCTGCTTCTACATTTATGCAGTATATTGCTATGATAGAGCAGACGATTACGCGCAATAATGTGCTCGGATCGTATGATTAAATGACTTTCAATAGTGCGAATTCGACGACAACCACTGTTTATAACCCGGACGGTTCAACAAGTAGTGGAAGTGTTGTGGGATTGTTCAATTCTGAAGTCGGCATTCCTAAAGAGATTGTCCCACAAGAACTTATCGCATTTTCACCCGGTGATGTAGCGTATGATGATAATAATTGGAGTATGGTTTACAACGGTATTTTAGAGACCTCCTCTGGTGTGCCATTGGGGTCAGCTTTGGGTGACACATATTTGGAAATTGCTTATCTTGATATAAATTTTTGTGCCAGCTTAAATGAACAGTATCATAATGACGATACTGTTTTAACGGGTGTAACACCATCAGGTATTACAGGTTCGCGTGCAGGTCATCTTCTCCGTAGAAATAATAACGAGGTTTCTAGGTCAGGTGCTTTGGGAAAGAAACCCTTGACTGGTTCAGTTACCTATCCACGGTGTTTTTCGAGTACCTCGAATGGAAAATTAGTAGGAACTTTTATATACCCCCTCGTGATTAGGTGATTTTTTAAAAAATATATGTCAGATGTGAATTCACAGGCGCCTCCAAAAAGAGCTTTTTTATATGTGGATATCATGAAGAGTATTATGCGATAAAGGTTTTTTAGCGGGCCAGTATAACGTGATAAAAATATGCGATGGTGTGCCGTCACTCTCGAGAAAACAGGTGGATGTAGTCCATTGCTAAATTTTCTCTAACTATATTGAAGTATAGAATAAAAGAGATATCCTCCTATATCTGTAATTCCAGATGCTGGAGATAATGCGCAGCCGAATAAGTAAGATGGACTGCCAAGCTCAAAGCGGGACCCCCCTGTGGCCAGATTACCTGTAAATTTACTAGGTCCTGCAATAATATTATTATCAGAAGTAATGATTGCACCTGCTACAGATTCTCTTGCAATGGCTTCACATATGTTTTCATTAACGTATGGCAAAAATATTATCAATGGTGCTATTCCACCGTTCAAAGGTATATGGCAATCTGAATCCGCGCTGCCTAAATTATCAATACATGTGGCGGCGCTAAAAACAAATTCACCATACAGGGATCCGGCAGATTTAGAATTATCTAACCATTCTGATTTTGGTCTTAAATAACTCAAGTTAGCGCCGTTTTTATTAAATAAATAGCAATCAGTAGAACTGCCTGAGTTGTAATAATCGTCACTGCCATCTGTTTCTAAATTGCCATCACCGTCGCTATCGTAATGAAATGATAAGTCTTCAGGAATACAATCATTTATGATGTTTAAGCGTGTTATTGCCTGTTGTAATGAGGTGGCATACTGAACAATCTGTGAAGCGGCAATCTCGGCCTGCTCGCGGTCTATGCCTCCGTCCCCACGCCCTGACGTTGTGATAGCATAGGAAAGTGCGGCAAATAGCGCGACGGCGATTAAGATCAAGAACAGAGCATTTCCAGATTGGTGCTTCATGCTTTAAGTATAATATAAAAGTATGGCAAAAATAAGGCTAAAAAGTATGGCGGTGGATGTAGTCTTTCGCTAAATTTTCTCTTATTATTTGTCCTTGCAGATTTCGGGTTTTGCCATCCATTCACGCCCTTTAAGCATCGCTTTCCAGTAAATGGGCGGCAATATGCGCTCCTTTAAAAGCCATGACAAACGTGATGGTTTGGTGCCATCCAAAACAAATTTGGGAAAACTGGGTAATAGTTTACCGCCATAGCCGAATTCGGCCAGAACGATTTTACCGCGTTCGACTGTTAATGGACATGAACCATACCCATCATACAATCCACGTGTTTCTGATATGCCTATGTCATGAAGAACATTCATCGCGACAACAGGGGCTTGTTTACGCGCTGCCGCAGCCGTTTTGGCATTCGGTGCATTCATGCAATCACCTAATGCATAGATGTTTTCGTATTTTTTGTGTTGCAGGGTTGATTGATCGACATCTACCCAACCATTTTCATCGGCCAACGGGCTGACTTTAATGAAGTCAGGAGCGGATTGCGGCGGTACCACATGGATCATATTAAAGCCAGTTTCAATGATCTCATCTTCGCTGTCATCATTTGCTTTTTTAAACCAGGCCCGTTTCTCGGGCCCATCAATTCTGACAAGGTTATGACCGAAATTAAGATTAATACCGTATTTTTCGACATACTCCATCAATGGGGGCACGTATTCTTTGATGCCAAAGATAACGCCGCCCGCATTATTAAAATGAACATCTACATTCTTAAGGCAATTTTTCTTAAGCCAATGGTCGCAGGAAAGATACATAGCCTTTTGTGGTGCGCCTGCACATTTAATTGGCATTGGCGGCTGTGTAAAAATAGCCTTGCCACCGTTTAAACCTTGAACCAGCTCCCACGTATATGGTGCAAGATCGTAACGATAATTTGATGTAACGCCGTTTTTACCAAGGGTTTCTTCCAGCCCTTCAATTGCGTTCCAATCAAGTTTCAGGCCTGCGCAAACAATCAGCCGATCGTATTGCACAACACGGCAGCCTTCCAGAATAACTGTATTCTTTTCAGGCTCGAAAGCGGCGACGGCCGACTTTATCCATTTCACATTATCGGGGATCAGTGACGCCACAGTCTTAACCGTATCACAGGGATCAAAAATTCCGCCGCCTACCATTGTCCATCCAGGTTGGTAATAATGTGTTTCAGCAGGGTCAATAATAGCAATATCAAGTGACTTATCGCGCCCAAGCAGGCTGGACGCTACAGCAATACCGGCTGCCCCTGCGCCCACAATAACTATCTGGTGTTTGGCATCAATTGTATCTTCTGGAATATGCCCGCCATTTGCAATGCGACGCACAACGCCTGACATATCATATCCTGCATCTTTTGCACGTTTAAGAATTTCAGATGTTTCACACTTTCCGGCCTGTGATAATGACCACAGAGTAATAGATCGTGTTCCTGAACGGCAATAAGCCAAAACAGGTCCCGGTAATTCTTGAAGCTTATCACCAAATATTTTGGCGTCCTTGTCAGTAATTTTTCCACCTTCAATAGCCAGATAGAAAGTTTCAATACCTTGAATTTTTGCAGCGTTTTCAATTTCTGCAAATGTGGGCTGATCGCCATCTTCCCCGTCAGGGCGGTTACAAATAATCGCGCGAAACCCCGCCTTTTTTATGTCTGGCAAATCGCCAGATAGAATTTGCGGGGATACGGTCAGGTGATCAGTAACTTTATTAAATTTCATTTACGGCCTCATTTGGGATCGAACTTGATAGGAATTTTTATGTATTGAACACCATTTGCGCTTTTAGGGCCAAAACTGCCGAGGCGCATGTTGGTTTGGATAGAAGGTAGCAAAAGCTTTGGAACGGCGAGGGTATCATCACGCTCTTTACGTTTTTTTACAAATTCTTCTTTGGTCGTGTTGGCCTTGATCATTTTGTTATTGGTCTTTTGTTCACCGACTGTTATTTTTACCAGCGGCGCATCACCATCCTTTGGATAGTCGTGACAAAGGTACATTACGGTATCGTCAGGCATCTTATAAAATTTTTGGATAGAGTCATATAAGTCCTCTGCACTACCGCCGGGGAAATCACAGCGGGCTGTGCCAAGGTTTGGATTGAAAATCGTGTCCCCGACAAAAATCGCATTACCTATTTTGAATGTTGCACAGGCGGGTGTATGGCCCGGGGTATGAAGCACTTCTACATCCAGGTTGCCGATTTTGAATTTCTCCCCATCTTTAAAAAGCTGATCAAATTGTTCGCCCGTCAGGGGGGTGTCGCCATCTGTTTCAAACAAAGGGACCCATGTCTTTAGAACATCTTTTATGCCTGTACCAATTGCGGTTTTGCCGCCGATGTGATCTTTCAGGTAAAAGGCGCCTGTAATGTGATCCGCATGGATATGGGTTTCCAACAGCCATTCATTCGTCAGGCCATTGTCTTTGATATATTTTATGACGCGGTCTGCATTCTTTGTTGTGATTTTGCCGGAAAACTGATCATAATCCAAAACAGAGTCAATAACAGCGCACTTTTTGGTGCTTTCATCAATAACAATATGTGTGAATGTAGAGGTGTCCGTATCGTAAAAACTCTCGACTTTCATAGTAGGTCCTTTCTATATCAATTCTTTCAATAAAATTATTGCGGCAATTACCAAAGTAAAGACAGCGAAGATTTTTTGCAATTTTTTGCCATCAAAACTATGAGCATATTTTGTCGCGATGGCCATACCCAGAAAGGTTGCAGCAAAAAAGTAAGCCAGCATCGGTATTTGCAAATCAATGCCCGCCTGCAAGTCGCCTGTGAAACCGATTAGGGATTTTAAGGCAATAATTAAAAGGGAGGCCCCGACCGCCTTTTTCATTGGCATACCCATGAAAAGCACCAATGCCGGAATAATCAGAAAGCCACCGCCTGCGCCCAATATACCCGTTAAAACACCAACAACAGCGCCTTCTGTCAATATAAGGGCTATGGGATGCTCTGCGGTATGAGGCTTTAGCGTTTGGTTGGCATTGCGCAACATCATGACGGCAGCGACCACCATTAAAATTGCGAATAACACCATGATGGCATCATCACGGCTGATTTCAACAGGGTATGATATAAGAACGTCAGGCAAGGCAGGTATCAAATAAGCACGTGTCAGATATACGGCAACGATCGAAGGTATTGCAAAAGTAATTGCAGCTTTTACATTAATCAGCCCTTGTCGAAAATATTTATATGCTCCAAAGGCTGCCGCTGATCCAACAATCAGTAACGAATAGCCTGTCGCAACTGTTGGCGATACGCCCATCAAATAAACAAGTATCGGAACAGTGAGTATTGATCCACCACCGCCAAGGCTGCCGAGAACGGCACCCATTATAAAGGCTGAAATATACCCCAAGATGATAATCATATGAATTTGAACCTTGTGTTTAAAATCGATTCTGATATTATAAAAACATGATATTATAAAATTGTAAAGTGATAAAGATTTGGATATAGAATTTTCACAAAAAAGAGCCCAGCAAGTTGCCGAGTTTATGAAGTGCTTCGGTAGCGAGCACCGCCTTCTTATACTGTGCCAGCTGGTTGAAGGTGAAAAATCCGTCACGGAATTGATCGAAGCAACGGGCATGGCGCAAACATCAATGTCCCAGCATTTAAATAAATTGCGCAGGGAGGGTTTGATTGATTTCAAGCGGCAACATAGGATTTTATATTATTCAATTGTCGATCAAAATGCGTTAAAGATAATGCAAACCTTGTATGAAGCTTTTTGCAAAGATATAAAACAGGATAGCTAACATGTTTGAAATGATAAATCTTGATCCCGTTCTTTTGGCACGTATCCAATTCGCTTTTACGGTATCTTTCCACATTATTTTCCCGGCCTTTACTATTGGTCTTGCCAGTTGGCTGGCTGTTGTTGAAGGATTATGGCTGAAGACCGGCAAAAATGTCTATCAGGAAATATATCGCATGTGGATCAAGGTTTTTGCCGTTGCTTTTGGTATGGGCGTTGTATCAGGTGTCGTCATGTCCTACCAATTCGGCACCAATTGGTCGGTGTTTTCGGACAAGGTTGGAAATGTCATTGGGCCGTTGTTGGGATACGAGGTTTTAACCGCCTTCTTCCTTGAAGCATCTTTCCTTGGCATCATGCTGTTCGGTTGGGGGCGCGTCAGTAAACGTATGCATTTTGTCGCAACGCTGATTGTTGCTGTCGGGACGCTCATTTCGGCCTTCTGGATTTTGGCGGCAAACAGCTGGATGCAAACACCACAAGGGTTTGAAATCCGCAGCGAGGGATTGCTTTATCCAACAAACTGGATGGAAATTATATTTAATCCATCTTTCCCCTACAGATTTTTTCATATGTTGACCGCGGCCTATCTGACAACAGCCTTTTGTGTCGGCGGTGTCGGTGCCTATTTCTTTTTGAAAAAGAAGTTTAAAGAACACGCAAAAGTCATGATGGCAATGGCGATGTTGATGGCATTTTTTGTCGCGCCATTGCAAATGCTGATCGGTCATGCACATGGTGAAAATACCTTGCACCATCAGCCGATTAAAGTTGCGGCTATGGAAGGAAACTGGGAAGAGGGGGCAAATATTCCGCTCTTGTTGTTTGCGCTGCCGAATGAGGAAACGGAAAGTAACGATTACGAATTAAAAGTGCCGGGTCTCGCGAGTTGGGTTTTAACGGGCGATGTAAACGGGGTTGTGCCAGGTTTAAAAAATGTTCCTGCGGATGAGCGCCCACCCGTGGCGATTGTATTCTGGTCTTTTCGCATTATGGTTGGCCTTGGTGTTTTGATGATTTTAACAGGCTTTATGGCGGCCTTTTTGCATTGGCGCAAAACGTTATTCACAAATATATTATTTCATCGCTGGTGCCTTGTCATGGCGCCCAGTGGATTTATTGCATTATTGGCAGGCTGGTTCGTCACAGAAGTTGGTCGTCAGCCCTACACGGCTTACGGTGTGATTAAAACGGCAGAGTCCATATCACCTGTGATTGCAGAACAGGTGGCGATTTCACTGGCAGCGTTTGTAATTGTTTATTCAGTTATATTTGGCGCGGGTGTCTATTACATGTTCAAAGTCTTCAGAAAAGGTCCTTCCTTGATCGGAAACGATGAAAAAGGATATTACGACCATAGTATGGAGAAGTCTGTTGCGCGTGAAGTGACGAAAGATTAGGAGAAGTGGAAATGATTGATTTTTCTATGTGGCTTGATTTGCCGCTTATTTGGGGGCTTTTGATTGCAACCGCAGTCTTTCTCTATGTCGTTTTGGATGGCTTTGATTTGGGCGTTGGCATTTTGTTTCCTTTCGCGCCATCAAACAACTGTCGCAGCAAAATGATGAATTCGATTGCGCCGTTTTGGGATGGTAATGAAACGTGGCTGGTTTTGGGCGGCGGTGGTTTGTTTGCAGCCTTCCCCGTTGCATATGCCATCATTATGCCTGCTTTATACCTTCCGATAATATTTATGTTGATGGGTTTGATTTTTCGGGGTGTTGCTTTTGAATTCAGGTTCAAAGCCTCAAAGGAAAAGCGCTGGATCTGGGATGCTGCCTTTCACTTTGGATCATTGCTGGCAGCTGTCATGCAGGGCATCATTCTAGGGAATTTTATTCAAGGCTTTGAAGTAACGGGCCGTGGCTATACGGGCGGACCATTGGATTGGGCCAATGGTTTTGCTTTGCTAACGGGTGTGGCCTTGGTTTTCGGATATGCGCTGCTGGGTGCAACATGGTTGATATATAAGACGGATGATATTACTCAAAAATGGGCGCGTTTGGCAGCGAAGTATAATGTGATACTTGTTGCCTTTTTTATGGCTGTCGTCAGTATTGCAACGCCTTTTGTGGATGAGCGTATATACAAACTCTGGTTTACGCTGCCAAATTTCTATTACTTGCTGCCCATTCCTTTAATGGCGGTCTCCTTGTTCAGCATTGTCGTGCGAGATCTGAACAATCCAAAACGTGAGGCTCGGCCCTTCCTATGCTCTCTTGGTCTGTTTCTTTTAGGATACATAGGTTTTGGCATAGGCATGTACCCTTGGATTGTTCCGTTTGAATTCACAATTTGGGATGCGGCTGCTGTTTCTACATCACAGTCAATCCTGCTGATCGGTACAGCTTTGTTCTTGCCGCTTATATTGGCGTATACAGCTTTTTGTTTCTGGACTTTCAGAGGTAAAAGTACGCACGAGGCAATGTATTGATGTGGCAAAAATCCTGGAATAATAGATCAAAAAAACAGAAACAATGGCTCTGGTTTTTAGGACTCTGGGTCTTGGGACTTTTTAGCGTTTTATGCGTTAGCTATATGATCAAATGGCTAATGTTTTTACAAATGTAGGAGAATAAAATGACAAAAACAGTTGATGTAAAAAAAGCTAAAGAAATGTTTGAGAAAGGCGCAGCCTTGATTGACGTGCGCACAGGCGCAGAACATCGCGCTGTGCACATACCGCATTCGAAGAACATCCCGCTTCATGAGATTGATGAGGATAAAGTAAGAAAAGCTGTCGGCGATACAAGAGATATTCTGGTGCATTGTAAATCAGGCAGCCGGTCTGCCCAGGCGCTTGGAAAATTATCCCTGAATGATAAAACGCTTTATTCGGTCAAAGGCGGTATTGAGGCTTGGGAAGGTGCGGGCTTTGATGTTGTTACAAAAGAAACGCATATTAAGCCGTTAAACCAGCAAGTTCAAATCGGGGCTTCATCAATGATTTTATTAGGTCTAGCCTTATACTTATTTGTGACGCCGTGGGGGTTGCTCTTGCCGTTGTTCGCAGGTTTGGGTCTGATGAATGCAGGTGTTACCGGCGTATGCGGCATGTCAAAACTGCTGGTGCGTATGCCGTGGAATAAATAGTTATTTATGTGCCGCTTTCCACGCGCCCATGGAGCCGAGGTAGATATCAATATTTTTAAACCCTTTGGATTGCAGCCACCCGGCAGCGACTGTTGCGCGCTGACCACTTGCACACATGACTGTATAATGTTTTGACGGGTCAAGATCTTTGTATTTTGTGTTTAAATGACCGATATAGATATGTTTTGATCCTTCAATTTTACTTTTTTCAACTTCGTCCTGTCCGCGAACGTCCAGCAAGATCCAATTATCTTTCTGATTGTCCAAACGGCTTTTAACATCTTCTGTCGAAATGGTCGGTATGGATTCAAAATGTGAACCCTTTGCAACGGCTGGTACAAATCCGGTATAGCCGCCCAGAATATTATCAAAACCTGTACGTACCAAGTGCTCGACAGATACTTTCAATTTGCTTTCATCATCAGCAATCAGACACAGGCTGTCCTTTTCATCCAAAAACCATCCGGCAAAGGCCGGAATCATGCCTGTCGGCAGACATAGGCTGCCGGGTAGATGTCCCGATGCAAATGACATGGTTTCACGTGTATCAATAATATAATCGGGGTTTGCGTCTTTTAGATCAGTCAGTGTCATGATTTTCGGGAAATGAATACGTGGCGCAGAATTTGCGCCTTCGAGATTTAAACGTTCCATCGTCTTGAAATAAGGCGGTTGGTAATGAACCTCGCTCACTTTAGCTTTTATGAATTCATCACGGCTAAGCTGCAGGCGCGGATTGTTTTTTCGTTCATGTCCGATACTTGAAAATTCACGATCTGCCATTCCGGACCCACACACAGATCCGGCACCGTGGGCGGGGTATAACAGCGCCTGATCGCCAAGATCCAGAATTTTCTGCAGGCTATCATATAAGGTGGCCGCCATTTCTTCCATTTGGTCAGGGTAAAAGTCAGTGCGCCCGACATCGCCTATAAATAACGCATCGCCAGTGAAAACGCCGACTGCGCCGTATTTATAATTCTGGTCATATAAGGCATAGGCGATATGGTCTTTTGTATGACCCGGCGTTTCAAGTGATTTGATGGTCGCATCGCCGATCTTAAATTCGTCACCATCAATGGTGGTTTTGGCAAACTCTACATCCCCTGCTGCATTCGGCCCGTGATAAACAGTGGCACCTGTCACATCCGCTAATATGGGCGAGCCTGTAATTAGGTCCTCATTACGGTGGGTTTCAAATATATGCGTGATTTCAAATCCGTTCTTTCGGGCAATCTCAACATAGATATCGCAATCGCGCCGTGGATCGATAACGGCAGCTTTGCCCTTTGATCCGATAATATATGACAGGTGGGATAATCCCGGGGTTTTGATTTTTTCAAGAAACATAAGTGTCTGACCTTTTGCAATTCAATATGCATATGAATTTAGGCTATTACAGTTCCATCAAAAACATAAGAGATATTATCACATTAGATAGGGTTGCCTGTTTATGCATATTATAAATAATTAAAAATTTAGATTAAAGAGTGAAGGGCAAACAAAAACCTTTTGTTTGCCCTTCACTTTATTTTTTTTCAATTCTATTTTCTTATCTGCCTCCTTTCTCAGTTAGCTTTGTTTTGTGCCGGTTGGCTGTCTGTGGTCATCGAGCCCATAAAGCCTTTGATCTTGTCAAAGAACCCTACACCCGATTTCCCGCCAGATGTTTTCTCTTGAATAGCTCCAATTTCATCATAAAAACGCTCGAAGTCTTTTTTTTGGCCGTAGCCAAGAGCTTGTGCGAATTTTATCTCAACCTCTGCTGCTTCAAGAAGACCTGACAGCCGTTGGTTTTCATCTTCCGTTCGCTCTTTATTTTCGGCTAATGTCTCCGCCTCAGCTAATAGAGCTTCGGCTGAAACAACGGGAAGCGGAATAACCTTTTGAGTGATCACCATTGTGTTAAGTGCGGTTTGCAAAACGTTTTTGGCTTCTTCCGTTTTCCCCTCATCAATCAACTTTGCTGCTGACTTAATGGCAAGTGGATAGGTTGCTAAAGGTATATTGGTGGTACTAATCACCGTTTCACTTGCAAGACCTCTTAATAAACGCCTCGCTTCTTGAACCTTGCCATCATCGAGCATATTTTTGGCATCTTTTCTAGCGTCTTTAACTGCTTTCAAAGAGCCTAAAACGTTTTGAGTTACGGCGGTAACTCCTGTTGGGGCCAGAGCTAGAGTTGGATCGCGCGCCAGAATAATTTCAAGCTTACCGGTTGCTTTTTCTAATGCTGACAAAGCTTCCTTACTTTTCTCTTCGTCTAAAGCTTTGAGAGCGTTATGCGTTTCGCGCAGGGCTGTAACCGCCTCATTTACTATTTCTTTTCGCTTTTCTGCGGTCTGATCTTGTACATTTTGTTCAATCGGCACGTCAGCGTTTGCTGCAACTGTAGTATCCACGTTTTCAGCATATACGACTGAACTTGATCCAATAATTAATGTTGCGAGCGCGAATGTGCACACGCCCGTTTTGAGTTTATTTAATATAACGTTTTTCATTTTTTTTCCTTTCGTTTGCTATCGGTCTAGCAAGGGGGCTGCCTGCCACGGGGCAGACAGCGCACCTTCTGCGAGGGGTCAAAGTTAGCTTTTCTTTTTATTTTCGATTTGTTTAGCCGCACCCTTGATCGGGATCATGCGAGGTTTCTTTTCCTCTGGAATTTCCCTGATCAGGCTAATGGTCAGCAAGCCATCTTTCATGTCTGCCTCAGTCACATGAATGTGATCAGCAAGGCGGAATGTGCGTTCAAAGGATCGCGTTGCAATACCGCGGTGCAATACCTGAACCTCTTCCTCGGTCTCTTTTTTATTGCGAATGTGACCTTCAACAGTAAGAACACCGTCCTGAAGAACGATATTCAGGTCATTCATGTCAAAACCAGCAACGGCCATGACAATTCTGTAATCGTCTTCGCCAAGTTTTTCTATGTTGTATGGAGGATATCCATCAAAGCTTTCACTTGTACCGTTAAAAAGGTTTTCGAATAGATCGTTAAATCTATCAAAGCCAATCGTTTCACGCATCAATGGAGTAGTAAGTGTCATTACGTTTGCCATTTTCAATCTCCTTTCGTTAAGCAAGACTAAATACAACTTACGCTTGAACTGCTATTTAGAGCCTACTATAGAGCACCCTACGCAATTCTAAAATTATAATTAGTAAACTGAATAAAAAAATCAATACCATTTTTAAAAAAATTAGCACTCACTTGACAAAAGTGCTGAGAATCATAGATAATAATATTATACCTCAATAACAAGAGGTTACAGGAAAAGAAGCAATGCTTCTTTGGCACTTTTAGAGTGTTTTTGTTATGGTCTTGCTTAACGAAAGGAGGTCATGATGACGATACGAAAGAGACCAGAAAAATATGCTCAGACTGTACGCGATATTATTAATGAGCGTGAGTATTTAACTTTTAGTCCAAAAGACACAACCCCAGATATGATTGAACGCATGCAAATCCACGGTGGTGGTGCAGCGGGCGTTATTGATGATTCTGGTCGTTTTTTAGGGCTGATCACAGAAAGGGAAATTGTTCGCAAAGCTTTTGGAACCTCCTTAAGGCTACAAGAGCGATTAGACCAACTTTCCCAGCTAGAAGCATCCGATAACATGACGGCCAAGGATATGATGATTGCAAATGCTGACGTCCTGAACCCTCATGATACCGTTGAAGATGCTTTGGATATAATAACTTACTTTGGTTATCGCTATATGCCTGTTGTTAACAGCGATCGCACTTTAGCTGGTATAGTTGATGCCAGAGAGTTGAACCTCCATGCATATCTGAAATCACAGGACGCCCTGAAATCAAAAGATATGTTGCTGTCTTATTACATGGGCTCTGAACCTTATGGCTCTGGGGCTGCAACCATTTAATCCATTGGCGCGGCTGCACCAAAAACGGTGTGGCTGCGCTCTTTATTGTAAATAACAGATACTGTCTAAAATTATAGCGAGAGTGATATTACACAGTGAATGTGCAAAAGATATTTAATGTTTCTCTAGCTCGGAAGAAAACGAATACAAATCATGATTAAAAGGTTTATGATTGTTGGACTGGATGCACAATACTTTAATGGATTGTCTCTGGTCATGAATATGAGTGTAACATGACGAGCTTAAGAAAAGCTCAAGTTAGTTTGGCAATCTCATAAGACCGAATCGTTGCCACTGTTCCCCTTTCGTTCTAATGTATTATAATTGAGCGGATTAAGTGTGGGGAATATCATGAACAAATTTAGCAATAAAATTCAAATTGAATATTGTGCCTTAAAAGATGTTGAGCGCTATCAACGCCAATTGAAAGTGCCAAAATCGAAACAGGCTGACAAGATAAAGCAGTTTTTACAGGAATTTGGTTTTGTGCTTCCGATCGTCGTCGATCAAAGCGGTATCATTGTGATTGGCGATATCTTCTATGGCGCAGCTAAAGAATTGGGCTGCGACAGCTTGCCGGTTGTACGCATTCATCAACTGACAGATGCGCAGGTTAAGTCTTTACGTATTGCTTATGACCGCATCCATGAAGATGCGGAATGGGATAAGGCAGCATTGCGTCTTGAGTTTGAAGAGCTGCAGATCTTAATACCGGATATGGATTTAACGCTCACAGGCTTTGATATGCCTGAAATCGAAGCCGTGCTTAACTTTAATATTGAGGCAGATACCGATCCTCTAAACGCTATTCCCGCTATTGATGAAGAACATGCCCGTGTAAAAGCAGGCGATCTTTATAAACTGGGTGATCATATGCTCTATTGCGGTGATGCCTTGGAGCCAAAAAGTTATGAGATTTTGCTGGGTGATATAAAAGCTGATATGGTTTTTACCGATGCCCCGTACAATGTCAAAATTGATGGGCATGTCGGTAATTCCGGCAACATTCAACATCGTGAATTTGTCATGGCATCCGGCGAAATGTCTGCCGATGAATTTACAGTCTTTCTGACCCGTTCCCATCACGAGATGGCAGAGCATTGCCGAGATGGCGCAATTCTATTTTCCTGTATGGATTGGCGACACATGGAGGAAATGTTAACGGCAGCACGTAAAAATAATCTTGAGTTCAAAAACCTGTGTGTTTGGGCCAAAGATAATGGCGGCATGGGAAGTTTATACCGCAGTCAGCATGAGCTGGTTTTTGTTTTCAAGAAGGGCAAAGGTAAACACACTAATAATGTCGAACTCGGTCAGCATGGGCGATACCGTACAAACGTCTGGACATATCCCGGAGTGAATTCTTTTGCAGGTGAGGGGAATGATTCTTTGAAATTACACCCGACTGTCAAACCGGTGGCGATGATTGCCGATGCGATGCTTGATTGCTCAAATCGTAGAGATGTTATTCTTGATCCTTTTGGAGGGTAGGGCACAACATTGATTGCAGCAGAGAAAACTAAACGTAAAGCTGCTCTTATTGAGCTTGACCCGCTTTATTGTGATGTGATCATAAAACGTTGGGAAGACATGTCAGGTCAAACTGCGGAATTAGTAAATTTGAACGTGATCACAAGTGAGGAGGTTTCTCATGGCTGATGATTATGTTGTCGGCTATAAAAATCCGCCGAAAGATAGCCAGTTCAAAAAAGGCCAAAGCGGCAATCCCGGCGGTCGCCCAAAGGGCAGTAAGAATAAAACAGAGTTTCATCCCATTTCCAAGACAAGCTTTGAGTTCATGAAAATGATTGTCGATATGGGGGAGATTGAAATCAATATTAAAAAAGAAGGCCAGATGCTTTCGGTCAGCCAAATGGAAGCCCTAGTCATGCAGCTATATAACAAAGCGATGCAAGGGGATCTAGCGGCAGCAAAAATCTTACTGGAATATACTAAAAAAAGTATGGAAGAATTGGAAGAGGCGGCGTGTCGCGCTCAGAACGTCACAAAAAAAATGCGGGACAGAGAAAGGGCAAAAATCTTCACCCCGCCGCCTGAGCCTGATAGTTTTGGTATGCTCCTCGAAAGAAAGCACCAGATGTACAGTCATAACTTTGCCATGCGTGAGATGCTTGGTCCGACTGCGCACCCAAAAATAGACGATGATGAGCCGGAGAACGAATATCAATGGGCTCAGTTTAATCAGAAAATGCGCAAACAATACCTTGAGTTTGGTAAACATGAAGGCTGGGGAGATCAGATCCTTCCTGAACACAGTATGTATGGGTTATAAATACCGTTTACGGCTTGACTTGCTGGCCTCGGCAAGCCTGTATGGACCGACTTTAAAAGGAGGTCCATCATGCAAAATGTCACTGAAACCTGTTATATATTCAAAACAAAATCAAAGCGTCTGGCGAAAGCCATCAAAATTCTGGAGGGGGACCGAAAGCTGCAAGATATGCTCTTGTCTCTATCAAAAATCAAGAATTGTAAAAAGCGCAATCTGATTATAAAACTTGCAGATTATTTGAGGGACGTGGCATGACGGCGATAGAGGATCTTAGTCTGACAGAGTTGCGTGCGAATTGGGGTAAATATTGGGAGATGCCTGCGCACAAAGGGTTGGGCCGCGCAATGTTGGAAGCGAGCCTTCAATTTAAACAGTGGGAACGTGACAGGGGTGGTCTTCCAAAGTCCGTTCAAAAGAAGCTGTATGAGCTTTTGTCTGAATATCGAAACAACCGTAGCGGTTTTAATCCTAATCAACGCCTGAAGCTGGGTACGCGGCTGGAGCGCATATATAAAGGTGTAAAATATAGCGTTCTCGTGACAGAGGGTGGATTTGAATATGACGGAACCAAATGGTCCAGCCTCTCAAAGATCGCGGGTCATATTACCGGATCAAAATGGAACGGCTGGGTGTTTTTCGGCTTAAAATAAAGAAACGTTTTACTTGTCTTTTGCTTTATCCTTAAGTGGGATAACAAAGCTTTGTGGATATTCTCTGTGTTTATCAGTGATAGAATCCACAATTCCAAAATCAAGGAAAACAGCACTTGCCACAATCTTTCCACCCATTGTGCTTGGAATTCCGCCTACGCCAACTTTACCGTTATCGCTGATACAGTCGTATTGAAGCAGGTCATCAGATCTTCGGATCATCGGGGTGCTTGGGATGTCAACATCATAAAATTCACGTTTGTTTTTGAGCTCACAGTTTCCTTCGCTGCCATCACTAAATGATAAAGCTACAGGCTGATGTGAGTCGTTTGTGATAGAAGCACAGGCTGACAAGCTGAGTGCGGCCAAAATAATAAAAACGCTTTTATGCATGATTATTCCTTTCGATAGTTAAAAGACAATACCTTCAAAAGACTTTATTTATCAAGCATTAAAACAAAAACGGATCAGATTAAACTGGACTTCCTGCCTACGGTAAGCGTGTATGGAGTCATGAAAAATGCTATTCAAACCAAGACATGCGCAGTATATACCAGAAAGTCCACAGATGAGGGACTGGATATGGAGTTCAATACGCTTGATGCCCAGCGCGAGGCATGTGAAGCCTACATCATGAGTCAAAAATCAGAGGGATGGCGGGCCGGTGCAGAGCAATATAATGACGGCGGCTATTCCGGCGGTACGATGGATCGTCCGGCATTAAATAGGCTCGTTGACGATATTAAGGCCGGGAAAGTCCAGATTGTTGTTGTTTATAAGATTGACCGCCTGACACGATCGCTAATGGATTTTTCAAAACTGGTGGAGGTGTTTGACGAATATGGCGTCACTTTTGTCAGTGTCACGCAGAGTTTTAATACAACAACATCCATGGGGCGCTTGACGCTTAATGTATTGTTGTCCTTCGCCCAGTTTGAAAGAGAAGTCACGGGAGAGCGCATCCGCGACAAGATTGCGGCAAGCAAGAAAAAAGGTATGTGGATGGGCGGCGCGCCGCCTGTAGGCTATCGTATTGAAAATCGCCAGTTGCATATAAACCTTGATGAGGCGCCGATCGCGGAAGTGATCTTTGATTGGTATTTAAAGTTAGGCTCTGTTCGCGCTTTGAAACAGGAGCTGGATGTTAAAAATATCCTCAGTCCAAAGCGGGTGTCACAGAAAGGAAAACATTCCGGAGGTAAGAACTTCAGCCGCGGTGCGCTCTATTCAACGCTCAGAAACCCTGTTTATATCGGACAGATCAAACATAAAGATAAAGCCTATGATGGACTGCACACTGCCATCATCAGCCAAGAAAAGTGGCAGCAGGTGCAAGACATGCTGGAAAACAATAGTATTGAACGATCAGAAGTGACACAAAAAAGACACCTTCTGACAGGTTTGATATTTGATATGGAGGGCGTGCCTTATAGTCCTACATTTACACAAAAGCGGGATAAGCAATATTGCTATTATATCTCGCAAAATTTGTTGCAATATAAAGACCATCCGAAAGGTTTAATTGCTCGCCTGCCTGCCCATGAAATAGAACAAGTGGTTGAGTTGAATCTGCGTAAAAACATTGCAAAACTTTTAAATAATGCTGATAACCCGCGAGAGGCTCACCTGATAAAGCATCTGGCAGAGATCCCCGGATTGGCCCTAATCAAAAACCTTGTGACCAAAATCACAATTGACCTTGAGTGCCTTAAAATCAACATTAACCCAGATGGGCTCAGAACTCCGGCGCAAGAATATCTTCAGATCAGCCTGCCTGAAAACGCGATCTCAGAAGATCAAATAACCATAAAATATTCTGTTAGACGTGGACGAAATGGAGCCGTCACAATTAATCCCGATCAGAATAAGAACAAAGATATTCTCGATCTGCCTGCAGATGAATTAAAGCGTCTGATCCAGGGTATCGACTGGCGTGACCGGCATTTTAACGGCGAGCCGTTAAACAAGATTGCCAAAGACGAAAACTACAGTGAATCCTATATTCGCCATACCATCATGAAAAGCTTCAAATCCCTGATGTGCCAAATGTAATTCCCTGTTAATTCCCTGAAGATTTTGTTCTGATTGAACTAAACTGGCTTGAATCCAATGTTTTCTTTCATTTTTTTAAAAACACCAATGTCTAGAAAATAAATATTCCCTGTAAAATTCCCTGTTATCAGGGAATTAACAGGCAAACGCACCGCAAATCTGGCAAAGGAGAATTTAGGGCCAATTTTGCCAGAATTCTCATTCTCCTGAGTGCGTTTAGATATGCATGTACAAAAAAGCCCGCAAGTTGCGGGGCGTGGGGCGTATATTCTCTAATGTTCGGAAACTAGCAGACTAGATGGCGGTGAAAGTAGTCTGTTGATAAAAATTCTCTAAGAACTGATAATATAATATCAGTGTATATGATTTAATTATAATCAGCTTCGAAATCAAGTCAGGGATCATATCGAGGGATACTGTAATGTAAATTTCTTTCAATATTGGCAAATTGCGCTAGTTCTTTTAATAACGAGATGGAATAATTGGAATTTGGATGCGCGGCATCTCCCACAGGAAAAAATAACCGCTCATTTTTTGTTTCCAGAAAAATTAAATCCAAATACGCGCATACTAATCCCATTGAGCTTTCCTTCGGGCGGTTTTTAAGGAGCCGACGGTATGATCTTTGCAAAAGATTGTATGGCATTAAATCTTGCTTTGTATTTGATATGAATTTGCACATATCATGATTATCAGCGATTTGCATCATTTGCATGTTTATCCATTCTTCTTCAGGAGAAACATCAGATACAATAAGATGAATAAGGGCAGTGTAAGGAAATCCCATTTTTTCAAGTCCCTGAGTTTGGCTATATCCAAACTGGTTGGGAGATTTGTGCTGGCGATCAAACCGGTTACGGGAGATTTTAACTTCTATTGCAAGGCTTTTATGAAGAGCTAATTGAGAACCTTCGTAGGGAATAACAAGCAAATCAATGTCGCCAGGTTTTCTATGCCACCCTAGGATTTTGCTACATACCATGGTGTATATCACAACACCGCTGTCCTTAGGCATTCTATTAAAATAAAAAGGAAGGATTTTTTCATAGGTGCGCCCGAATAGTTGACGATTACAAATAAAAGCATATATAAGCGCTTTTTCGCTTCTCTTTTCTATATCTCTTTTGGGGATATAGGCTAAAGTTGTTTCTGAAGGAAAAGAACGTAAATTTCTTAGAGGAACATAATAATCTTTTATCATATCAACTCCATATAATATCTTAAGTATTACAAAAGATTTTTGCGCTTTTATCTTGAGACGTCAAAATAGATTTTATCCAGTTAAAATCGATGCGCGTATAACTTATGCAGACCGCAGTTTTTAACCGCACCCAGATATACATGACGTATTAACCCTTGATCTGTTATGTCTCTGAAAACCGCTAAGGTCAATTAAGGTTACAGCGCATCGCCGTTCACTTTTCCTTCAAATTTTGGTAATGGGCGGTTTTGTGCTTCAGCCTCGGTTTCAACCAATCCATTGTCCTTAATGTCATCGATCAACCATTCCATTTCTTTGATTTCTTTACGCTGGGCCTTGATAATATCATCGGCCAATTGACGGACACGAACATCTTTGATACCGGCACGCTCACTGGTCATGATGGCTATCGAATGGTGAGGGATCATCGCGCTCATATACGACGTATCTTCAACAGTAACCTGAGATCGGACAAGAAATAGGGCTAGGGCAAAAACGGCGGTACTGCCAATATATATAAGCATATTTTTTGTTTTGTCCTTATACATTCCCAGCATAAAACTAAGCATAACAACGGCCATGGCCGCGCCCATAACAAACGCCATATAAAAACGGGTTTCACTCCAAAAGGCATGCTCAAAGATTGAATATGAATTTAGATACATCAAACCCAGCATAATAACTGTGGATGTTGCAATCATGGCAAAAAATCTTGAATATTTCATTTTAATCTCCTGTATTTTTTACTGCTTCAATATAGAATACGTTAGTGCTATGAATAGGTTCCCTTTTTGTCATAGTTTAGGTCTCATCGTTTAAAAACTTTCCTGCCGTCGAGTAAAAGAATGTCGCTGACCAGGTAAGCATCATAAAACCTGCTAAAGCTTCTGTAATTGCAAATATTTTAAAATGACCCTGTGGATAAAAGTCACTCATGCCAAGTGTTGTATAATTTGCGCCTGAAAAATATATATAATCTCGCAAAACAGGTTTAAATTCTGAAGTAAAAGACCCCAAATCAGTGAAGTTTAAAAGCAAATAAAAAGCAAAGGCATATAAAATAATTTGTAACAAGTGCAATAAAGCAATACACAAAAGCAATATTAACGCTACAAAGTGTGAAGACGTATCATAGCGCTTAGCTCCAAACGAAATAAATTTTAAGCCGCTATAATGAATACAAATTGTTGCAAATAACATGATAAGACTTAAGACCGTTGCAATAAACATCATCATTACTTTAGTATCTCCAAATGGTTCGAATTTAGAAGGCGGGCATGTTTAACCCCGCAAGTGTGGGCTATAGTTTCCACTTCTTTTTGAATTTGTACTACGTAGTTTTTAACTTTTTCTTTTTTTTCTTGGGGCTTAAGGGCTTTTTGCAGTTTTTTATCATGTGTCGCAACGCCACTAGGACATTTATCCGTATGGCACTTCATCGCCATAATACACCCGATAGAAAACATAAAACCCCGTGCCGACACAACAAAATCTGCACCGGATGCGATAGCCCAAGCAACATCACCGGCGGTAATTAATTTGCCAGAAGCAATGATAGGCATTCGCTTTTTTAAATGATGCCGCTCCAAAATTTTTACCGCTGCCGGTAAGGCATCAAATATAGACATTGCCGAATTGTCCATCAACGTGACTGGTGATGCGCCTGTACCACCTTCAGCTCCGTCGATAGTAATAAAGTCCGGAGCTGTATCATTTCCCCGTTTGTTAATTTCATGGCACAAATCTTCAAGCCAGTTAATATTTCCAATAGCTGTCTTAAATCCGACCGGCTTACCTGACATGTCGCGCAGTAGATTAATAAAATCCAAAAGTTCTGGAATGTTAGCTATTTCTTTATGACGATTTGGGGAAACCGCATCCTTACCTTCTTCAATCTTTCTAATTTCAGCAATTTCTGCAGTGACTTTGCATGCTGGCAGGATTCCACCCTTACCCGGTTTAGCGCCTTGGCTTAATTTTAGTTCAAACATTTTTACAGCCGGGTTTTCAGCAATTGTAATAAACGCTCCCGGATCAAAATTCCCATCCGTATCCCTTATTCCAAACTTAGCGGTGCCAATTTCAAATACTATGTCAGGGTTTCCCTTTAAATGATGGGGCGCCAGCCCGCCTTCCCCTGTATTTAACCAGCATTTTGCCATCTCAGCCCCATGTGACAGGGCTTCAATTGCGGGAGCAGATAACGAACCATAACTCATTGCGGATATATTAAAAAAAGACTCGGGTTGGTAGGGAAACGCACAATTAGGCCCAAGAACGATTGAAGGGCTGAGTTCAGCTTCATTCTCGTTTATAGGAAATATCGCGTTTTTAAAGTAATATATCCGGTCACGAAAATTAATTTTCGTCCCAAAGCCTTGGATATTTGCATTGCCATCGGCGGCTTCGTAAACCCATTTGCGCGTTGCTCGGGAAAAAGGCTGAGCCTCACGATCTCCGAAGGAGATATAGCGTCTAAAAAACTCTCCCAATCTTTCAGATATAGGGCGTAACCAAGCCAAAACAGGATAATTACGTTTTACAGCATTTGATGATTGAAACTTATCATGGATAAATACCCCGATAATCAAAAGAGCGATGCATCCTGCCAAAAAAATAAAAAGAGTGGATAAAAAATCCATATGAAAAAAAGAATTTTCCATTTTTAAAACCAGAATTTTATGCCGCCAACCATAAATGTCTTGCTGGTATCCTCGCCATCAGCTTGCATCAAATCGGCCGTTTCACCAACAGCTTGTTCCCAACTGACGCCGATATAAGGTGCAAATTTACGGCTGAATTCATAACGGGCACGAATCCCTGTTTCAAAGCCTGTGATGCCAGAGCCGATATTATATTCAGGCACATCATTTAATGACACTTCTGTTTCAAAGCGCGGCTGAATAATAAAACGTTGCGATAACAGCAGGTCATATTCTGCCTCCAGCACTGCAGACACATCGCCTTCATCACTCAGGTAGGACGTGGCTTCCACTTCAAACCAGTACGGCGCCAGCCCCTGCACGCCGAAAGCCGCAAAATTTCGATCATCTTCGTCATTTATAAAGTCGTGCCTTAAACCGGCCTGTACATCCCAGAAAGAGGCAATGTTGCGGCTGTAAAGCGCCTCGAGCGAGGTTTGTTCATGTTCATTTTCACTGGTATTATATTCACCCTCGGCTTTTATCCATGCCTTATTGTAATCATTACCATACCAGCCCTGTATATCGTAAAGAGCCATATTATCACCATCCTGATAGCGCATTTCCAAGCGGTCGCCCATTATACGATAGAAGTTTTCATTATCGTGAACCTGCTGAACACCAAAGTTTTCCTGTGGGCCTGGCTGACCATCCGGTACGGTTTTAACAATCGGTTCATTAACTTGTGGTTCCGTTGTTACGTCGTAATAGTCCTCGGGCATGTTATGATCGTTTGGATCAGCATATTCAATCTGATGTTGCATCTGTGTATTATGCATATTGTGCATGTCATGGCCTTGTGCATTTGCCGCACTAGGCAAAATCATCACCGCCAGAATCAGGGTTTTAAATTTCATTTTTTTATCCTTTCTAAAAAATCAAGCAACGCGAACGGCCTGCATCATGCCAGCCTCCATGTGATACAAAAGATGACAGTGAAATGCCCAGTCGCCTCTTTCAACCGGCGTAATCAGAACAGAAAGTTTTTCACCGGGTTTCATTAAAAGCGTATGTTTAAACGGAAGATTTTCATGTGTGTTGCCGTTTTCCAACTGCATCCACATTCCGTGCAGATGTATGGGGTGTTCCATCATGGTGTGGTTAACCATGTATAGTCGCAGGCGTTCGTTGTGCCGGAACAAGTACGGTCCATCCTGTTCAGTAAATTTCTTGCCATCGAATGAGAACATATAACGCTCCATATTGGCGGTCAGGTTAATGCTCATCTCTCTGTCAACATGAGGGCTGTATGGCTGAGGTTCATTAGACGACAAATCTTTATAGGTCAAAACCTTCCACCCGTCCTGACCTAAGCCTATGCCGGGGTCAGCCAGACGGTCTTGAGGGTCGGTGATCACCATCACAACATTTGTATTTGATTTGTCGGGCTGGAATGGCTTTTCCCCGTTGGGGCCGGGAATGCTGGGGTTTTCCATCTGCTCAGAACCGTGGTTCATTCCATGATGCATGCCGCCATGGCCCATCGCTGTCATGGCCATATCTGCATCATTCATCTTCATCATTTCGCCCGTATCCATATCCATACCGGCCATCATACCCATATCGTGCATTTTACGCACCGGGCGCGCTCGCAACGGCGGAACCGCCGCGCTTAATCCGGCCTGCGGGGAGAGGGTCCCTCGTGCAAACCCGCTGCGATCAAGGCTTTCGGCAAAAATGGTAAAAGCTTTGTCCTGTGTGGGGCGTACCAATACATCATAGGTTTCTGCGACTCCAATTCTAAATTCATGAAATTTAACGGGTTTGACTTTTTTCCCGTCAACCATAACTACCGTCATATCAAGCCCCGGAATGCGTACATCAAAGTTGCTCATGGCGGCCGCATTAATAAAGCGGAGGCGTATCGTTTCACCCGGGTTAAAAATGCCTGTCCAGTTCATATTGGGTGAATTGCCGTTCATCAAGTACGTATATGTAGCTCCCGTCACATCCGCCAGATCAACGGGCGACATGCGCATTTTTCCCCACATCATGCGGTCTTTTATAGTTTTTCCCAGTCCTTTGTCTGCCGCATCATCAAAAAAGTCCCAAACGGTTCGTTTTTGGAAATTATAATAATCACCTTCACGCTTGATATTGGCAAAAACCTGTTCAGGGTCTGTAAAAGACCAGTCTGATAAAACGACCACATAATCACGATCATATTTAAAAGGCTCAGGTGTTTTCGGTTCAATCACTAATGGGCCGTAGGTCCCCGTTTGCTCTTGAAAACGGGAATGGCTGTGATACCAATATGTCCCCGCTTGCTTTAATTCAAATTCATACTCATAGGTTTCGCCGGGTTGGATGCCATTAAAGGTAAGCCCCGGAACACCGTCCATGCGGAAGGGCACCAATAGCCCGTGCCAGTGAATAGAGGAATGTTCGGTATCCATCATGGAATTTGTGACGTTCAGACGGACTTTGTCGCCTTCGCGCAATTTGATGAGAGGGCCGGGAACCGTTCCATTGATAGCCGTTGCGCGGCCTGTCCTGCCGCCCAGCTTAAAAGGTGCATACCCGATATCCAGATTATATAAAGATTGCGGGGCTATATTTTTGATCCCGTTCAAATCAATATTTCCAGCAACTTGCGGAATTTGTGCCCAAGCAGGAAGCGGTAATCCCATGTTAAGGCCCGTTACAAAAGCCGCACCCGCGGCACCGCCAATAAATTGCCGCCGGGTCAAATTTTTAAATTTCTTCATGTTAATCCTCTCTTTTAATTATTACGTTATTTATGGGTAAAAGTTCAGGTCTTTTTCCAATTAAGCCGCAATGCATTTAAAACGACACTGACGGAACTTAACGACATGGCTGCCGCAGCAAAAATAGGCGAAAGCAGAATGCCGAAAAATGGATAAAGAATACCTGCCGCAATCGGTACACCGGCCGCATTATAGAAAAATGCAAAAAACAGGTTTTGACGGATATTTCGCATCACGGCTTTGGATAAATTTATCCCATCACAAATCGCTTGCAGATCACCTTTAAGCAGTGTCATGCCTGCGCTTTCCATCGCAACATCGGTGCCTGTGCCCATAGCAATACCCACATGTGCGGCCGCCAAAGCCGGGGCATCATTAATACCGTCACCGGCCATGGCAACGATAGCACCTTTATCGCGAAGTTCAGACACAATGCGGTTTTTGTCTGCGGGCAGTACATCTGCATAAACCTGATCAATACCAAGTTTATTTGCAACCGCATGGGCTGTTGTTTCATTATCACCTGTCAACATAATGACCGTAAGCCCCATATTTTTAAGGCGCGCCAATGCGTCAGGCGTGGTTTCTTTAATAGGGTCAGAAACTGCGATAACACCAGCGGCCTTATCATCTACAGATAAATACATAGCTGTGGCACCTGATTTTCTAAAGCTTTCGGCCTTATGTTGCAGTTCAGAAAGCTCAACATTGATATCCGCCATCATCTTACTATTTCCCAATGTAACCGTATGTCCTTCTACAATGCCTTTTACACCTTTGCCGGTTACGGCTTTAAAATTTTCGTTGTCAGGTATTTTTATATTTCTATTTTCCGCACCTTTTATAATAGCCATGGCTAAGGGGTGTTCACTTCCTTTTTCTAGTGAAGCTGCATAGCGCAAAATATCTTCTTCACTATAACCTGCGGTAGAAAAAACATCTGTTAATGCCGGATGTCCTTTTGTTAAAGTCCCTGTTTTATCAACAATCAAAGTATCAATTTTCTCAAGTGTTTCCAGCGCCTCGGCATTTTTAATGAGTATGCCTTGTTTGGCAGCGCGGCCGACACCAACCATAATGGACATCGGTGTAGCCAGCCCCAACGCGCAGGGGCAGGCGATAATCAAAACGCTTACCGCTGCAATCAATCCATAGCCAAACCCTTGGGTTTCGGCAAAAATGATCCAGGCTATAAAGGCAATAACAGCAATGCTGATAACAAGCGGTACAAACCAGCCAGATACCTTATCCGCCATACGCTGAATTGGTGCGCGGCTACGCTGCGCATTGGCGACCATCTGGACAATTTGCGACAGCATCGTTTCACTGCCGATTTTATCAGCGCGCACAATAAGAGAGCCATTGCCGTTAACGGTACCACCAATCACATTGCTGCTTTCTAATTTTTCGATGGGCATAGGTTCACCCGTAATCATGGATTCATCAACATGGCTTTCGCCCTCAATCACAACACCATCAACAGGTAGTTTTTCCCCAGGACGAATACGCAGCAGATCGCCTTTTTGGATGTCTTCAATTGAAATTTCTTCTTCACTACCGTCTTTAAGCCTATGCGCAGTTTTGGGCGCCAAGCCTAAAAGCGCCTTAATTGCGCCGCCGGTTTTTTCACGGGCTTTCAATTCCATGATCTGACCAAGAAGAACGAGTACAATAATAACTGCGGCGGCCTCAAAATAAACGGGCACAATACCCTGTTCACTGCGGAAACCGTCTGGAAAAATCCCTGGAAGGAAAGTGGCCACCACGCTATAAATCCATGCAACGCCTGTTCCCATTGCAATCAAAGTAAACATATTAGGTGCGCGGTTTTTGACGGACTGCCAGCCACGCTCAAAAAACGGCCATCCCGCCCATAATACAACAGGTGTTGCAAGGGCCATTTGAACCCAATTGGAAATACTTTCATCAATAAGATGCAGATCGGTAAAATGACCACCCATTTCCAATACCACCAAGGGCAGGGTCAAAATAAGACCAAGCCAGAACCGGCGGCGAAAGTCCGTTAGTTCCGGATTTTCTTCTTCCTCACCGGATATTGTTTCAGGCTCCAACGCCATGCCGCATTTCGGGCAGGTGCCGGGACCTGTTTGGCGGACTTCCGGGTGCATGGGGCATGTATAGATTGCCCCCTCATTGGAAATATCTACGGTTTCATTTGTATGAGAGCCATCGTGATGGCAGCAGTTTTTTTGGCTATCTTTCATCTTTAAAATCTCCATTTCTTTCATTAGCGCCCCATCCGCCGCCCATCGCTTTGAATAATTCAATACTGGCAGAGAGCGTTTCATATTGTGCATTTATATAATTATCTTCGGCTTGCAACACCGTGCGCTCCGCTTCAAGAACATTTTGAAAATCGACAACACTGACATCATATTGCTGATTTGCTATTTTGTATGATTGGCGGGATTTTTCTGCAGCGTCATGGAAGGCTTCTTTTTGCTTTATTGCTATTGCCAGTCCTGACATTGAATCTGTGGATTCTTTAAAAGCCTTCAAAACGGTTTGCTGGTATTTTTCTACCAATTCTTTTTGGCGTGCAGTAATTTTATTCAGATTACCTTTGAGCTTTCCCCCTTGAAAAATCGGGGCATACACGGATGAGGCGATAATCAAAGCGGTTGCCGCGGGATCAAAAACGGTAATGAGATTCGTTCCAAGATTGATATCTGGATAGAATGCGGCCCGCGCCGCACCTATATCCGCATTGGCCGCCATTAGCTGCGCCTCCATGTTTTTGATGTCAGGCCGTCTTTCTAAAAGGTCTACTGGCTGCAATACCGGAACTTCGGGCACCTTTATATGTTCAAGACGATCCACGTTAACCTGAAAACTTTGCGGCGGTTCCCCAACTAATAAGGCAAGTGCCGATTTGGCAATATTAATTTCATGTTCAAGCGTGAGAATTTCCGCCCTGCGGTTTGCCAGAATGGTTTCCTGCTGCGTCATATCATAGGATGTAAGGCTGCCAGTTTGAAAGCGCGCGGTGATAAGTTTTAAACTATCCTCTGCCAGATCAATATTTTTTTCAGCAAGTTCATAGCGCTCTTGCAGTCTTAATACATTAAAATAAGTTTGGGCCACATCACCAATTAAAACAAGTGTCATGGCATCATAGGCATATTCTGTTCCTTGTAAGGAAAATGCAGCAGAGGCTTTTTTTGCCTGATTTGCGCCAAATAAATCCAATTCATAGGAAATACCTGCATTAGCCGTGTATTTTGGAATGCCATTGTTACGCATATCCGTAATATTCATGGGAATGGTCGAGCCGCTCATATATGCCGCAGTTGCGGAAGCAGATGGAAGCAAATCTGCGCCGGCAATTTGCAGACCGCCTCTAGCCTGTTCAATTCGATATAGAGCGGCCTGTAAATCATTGTTATTAGCCAGCGCTTTTTCAATGAGCCGGCTTAATTCCGGTGAATTATAATTTTTCCACCATAGTTGTGAAATTTGTAAATTTTCATCTGATTTATAATCAGTTTGCCATGCCGGGGTTTTAACATCCGGTCGCATATATTCAGGTGTGAGCGAGCAGCCTGATAAAATCAGGGCTGCTGCTAGACTGGAAAAGATGAAACCAATTTTTTTCATGCGAAAATCCTTAATGCGGGTGACTTGAATGATCGTGTTCTATATCGACTGAATCATTATGATCATCTGCAATTTTAGTTACATTTGCTTCTCCTTCATGGTGAGGCATGTCGGCCATATCTTCTGTTTCAATGCCATGTGCGTGTGCACTGTGATCATGTGTGCCTGTATCCGGTAATGACATTACACCTGTACCATGGCGATATACTAACTCGGCCCCTTTAAAGCCTGTAATAGCAATCATGCTAGATGCTAAAAACAATACAATTGTGAAAAGGGCTGTGGGTGTGGATCTTTGATGTTTTAAAAAGCTCCACAAGCCCAGTGCGCCAAAAACACCTGCCGTTGTTAAGGCCCAGTTCCTATGGTCCATCATAGCGGCATGGCTTTCGGCATCATGGTCTACCGTTCCCGCCGCTTGCAGGCCTGCCAGCACAGTTCCAATTGTGATGGCAACCCCAACCCACAGGTTCCATTTTCCAACCGTATAAAAAACGTCTTTTTTTGTCACCAGTCCCGCCATATAAAACAAAGCGGAGATGCCCAGCAAACCGATTGTAAAATGAACAAAAACAGGATGCCAATTTGGAATGATTTCAAAATTCATTTTTATGTCTCCTTAATGTTTATGTTCCTGATGATCTTCGTGATAATGATCATCTTTAGCTTCTATTTTATCAATGACATAGTTATAGCCATCCTGTTTAAAGAAAAAGACAATTTCATCGCCTTGCTTAACGTTAGAAAGGTCAATATTTTCTGAAGTTTGAAAGTCCATCGTCATGTCCGGCCATTTTAAAGCGGGTATCGGCCCATGTGTAATATTCACTTTATTTTCTTCAGGCTTAACAGTGTTTAAAACACCGGTTCCCTTAATAAGGTCATCAGATGCAGGCATCATATTTTCGTGTATCATATGAGAAGATTTTACATTGGGACCAGCTTCAAACTTTCCAAAATTTTCCGCGCTTTCGAAATAATAGACTTTGCCGTTTGCATCGGCGCCGATAACAGCCTCAGACTTATCAATCTTATTCCCGCTAACCGGATCAATTGCTGTTCGTACGGCCGCATCTTCTTTTAAGCGCGCTTCACACATGGAACAGCACCCAAAGTATGTTTTGCCTTCTACATTGACCGATATTTGTTCTTTTTCAAAAGCTGTGTCATTGACCATGCAAATGTATTTTGCCTCGACAGGTTTTAATGTCTGCATTGGCTCGGCTCCTGCGGGTAGCGCGAAAATTAACATTAAAATAAGTGGAATTATATGTTTCATAGGACTTTCCTTTCATTTGAGTTTGAGGTTGGTAGTTTTAAATGCCATTGCATATAAATGACATATAGAACGGGAATTAAAATCAGCGTTAAGATTGTTGTGGTAATCATGCCACCAATCATCGGCAGGGCTATGCGTCGCATGACATCCGCACCTGGGCCATTGGTTAGGAAAATAGGCACCAGACCCAGTATAATAGTGCTGACTGTCATTAATTTCGGGCGAAGTCTTTGTATCGCGCCATTGCGAACATTTTCTATCAAGCCCTTATGTGTGTCTGGCCAATGTTCACGCATCTCATGGTCTATATAAATCAACATGACAATGGCCGTTTCAACGGCAATACCAGCCAAAGCGATAAAACCGACGGCAACAGCAACGGACATATTATATCCCGCCAGCCACGTCCACCAGATGCCGCCAATAACGCCAAAAGGAACAGAAAGCATTATAAGAAGCGTCCTGTCCCATGTGCCGAAATGTAGGTATAACAAGATTAGTATGATCAGTAAGGTCGCGGGAACCGCAATTTTAAGCCGTTCGTTGGCAGCCTGCATTTGTTCAAATTGACCTGAAAGTTTTAAAGTGTACCCGGAGGGCAATTCCAGACTATTAAGCTGATTTTGTAATCTGGAAATATATGTGCCGATATCTGTTCCTTCAATATCGACAAAGACCCAGCCGTTCAGGCGGGCATCTTCACTTTTAATCATAGATGGGCCTTCAGCAATCCGTATGTCCGCAAGGTTTGCAAGCGGAATATGTTTTCCGTCGGGGGTGGATACAAGGATATTATCCAGATCAGAAACATGCTCGCGATAGGGCCGGTCATAGCGAACCATAATCGGATAGCGCTCACGTCCTATGACAGCATCATCAACTGCCATTCCGCCCAAGGCTGTTTGTATCACTATTTGCACGTTCGAAAGCGAAATGCCATAGCGCGCAATTTCCCGGCGGTCAGGAATGATTTCTATATATTTCCCTCCAACGACGCGGTCGGCTATCGCGCTGCGCGTTCCATCAATATTGCGGGCGGCAGTTTCAACATCTTTTGCAATTTTATCAATTATTTTTAAATCAGGGCCGGCTATTTTAATGCCGACTGGTGTTCTAATACCGGTTGTCAACATATCCAGCCTGATTTTAATCGGATAGCCCCAGCTATTCATCATACCGGGTAAACGTACTTTCTTATCCAATTCTGCGATCAACTTTTCAGGTGTTAAACCCGGACGCCATTCAGTTTGGGGTTTTAATTCAACCCATGTTTCAATCATTGCCAGGGGCGCAGGATCTGTTGCAGTGTCGGCCCGGCCGGCTTTGGCAAAAACCTGTTTGATTTCCGGCACACTCATCAGCTGGCGATTTGTGACCTGTAGAATTTCACGAACTTTGGCAGGGGAAACACCCGGCACTGTCATTGGCATATAAAGCAATCCACCTTCGTATAAGGGCGGCATGAACTCATGACCGATTTTACTTAAGGGGATCGCCGTACTAAGTAATGCCACAAGTGAAAACGCGACAGTTATTCTGCGCCACTTCAGAGCCAAATTAAGAATGGGTTTGTAGAGCGAGATAAAAAAGCGGTTTACAGGGTTTTCATCTTCCCTTCGAATTTTTCCGCGTACCAGCCATAACATCAAAACCGGCACAACAGTCACAGATAAAAATGCTGCTGCCGCCATTGCATATGTTTTTGTAAAGGCCAGTGGCGTGAAGAGTTTTGCAGATTGTCCTGTTAGCGCAAATACAGGCAGAAAAGACACCGTAATAATTAAGAGAGAGAAAAATAAGCCCGGTCCAACTTCCTTAGCGGCCTGAATCATAACATTGCGCTTTTGCACCGCTGAAGAATTGACGGGCAACGAGGATAGCTTCCTGTGCGCGTTTTCAACCATAACGATTGACGCATCCACCATCGCGCCAATCGCTATTGCGATTCCGCCAAGCGACATGATATTGGCTGTAATGCCTTGTCCGGCCATAACCATAAAAGCGGCCAGAATGCCTAAAGGCAACGTGATTATTGCGACCAATGCGCTTCGGGCATGCAATAGAAAGATAAATGTAACCAAGGCCACCATCAAGCTTTCTTCCAGCAATTTACTCTTCAAGTAATCGACCGACCCCGTAATCAGCTTACTTCGATCATAAACAATGTCGAGTTCAACTCCATCTGGTAAACCTTGTTTGACAGACTGCAGTTTGGCCTTAATATTCTCTATCACATTCAAGGCGTTGCCGCCCGGGCGCATAACGACAATGCCGCCAACAGCTTCACCCTTGCCGTTTAGTTCTGTAATGCCGCGGCGGATTGAGGGTCCCTCAACAATGCGGGCGACATCACCTAACACAACAGGTGTACCGTTTTCAGACTTTAAAACGGCCTGACTTAGATCTTGTGTATTATTAATGTAACCAAATGAACGAATTAAATATTCAGTTTCGGCCATTTCCAAAGTGCGCCCACCTGTTTCCTGATTGGCTGAACGCGTTGCCTGCATGACTTCATTCAAGGAAACGTTATATGCGCGCAGCTTATTGGGATCGACCAACACCTGAAATTCTTTTACAAAACCGCCAACACTTGCGACTTCGGCAACGCCATCAACTGTGGCCAGTTCATATTTTACGAACCAATCCTGCAGGCTTCGCAACTCTGCCAGATCATGTTGGCCAGTTGGATCAGAAAGCGCATATTGAAAAACCCAGCCGACACCTGTTGCATCAGGCCCCAATTGCGGGTCTGCCCCATTGGGCAAGGTGGCGCGCACCTGGGACAAGGCTTCCAAAACCCGGCTGCGGGCCCAATACATATCAACATTGTCTTGAAAAACAATATAGACAAAAGAAGTGCCGAACATTGAATATCCACGTACAACTTTGGTTTTGGGCAGCCCCAGCATTTGTGCGGACAGGGGAAATGTAATCTGGTCTTCTACCACCTGCGGCGCCTGCCCTGAAAAATCGGTGCGTATAATAACCTGTGTATCCGAGAGGTCAGGGATAGCATCCAGCGGGATTTCTTTAATGGATAATATCCCCGCAGATAAAATGACAAGCGCACCCAAAAGAACAAAGAAACTGTTTTTGACAGACAAATCAATGATTTTGGCGACAAAACTTGTCGACGGGTCATGGGAAAGTCCTGTTTCAGGTTTAATGGACATGGCCGCCCTCCATATCCATAGCAGGCGTATCGGCGTCCATATTCATATCGCCCATGCCCGACATACCACCGCGCAAACTGCTTTCGGCATCAATCATGAATTGGCCCGATCTGACAATTTTTTGCCCGGCCATAAGGCCGCCTAATATTTCTGTATACCCGTCTGTGGTAATACCCGTTTTAACATTCACGGGCTTAAACATCCCATCACCTAAACTTTCAATGACCTTTGCCCCCTCGCTGCCGTATAATACAGCTTCGGCAGGGATGGCTAAACGATCGGCCACATTCGCATTAAAAACAACATCAACATAAATGCCGGGTTTGGGCTCCAGATGCTCGTGCGGCAGAACGAGGCGAACCATTCCTGTGCGCGTATCTGGATCGGCGACATGATGAATAAAGTCGATTGACGAGTTAAAGGTTTTTCCTGTTTCGGGGACTATAATTTCAGCAGGCTGGCCCTCGGATAGAAATTGTAAATCGCGTATCGGAACATCGGCATTAACCCAAACTTCACTAAAATCTTGGAACGCCAGAACAGGATCACCTACCTTGACAAAAGATCCTTTCCGAACTTTAAGGTCAATTACCGTACCATCAGCAGGCGCATAAAAAGGCGTTGCTTTCATCATGCGGCCTAGTTTTTTAAATTCGGCAATTGCCTTATCGTCCATACCGTACAAACGAAGACGTTCTTCAGCATTCCTGACGCGACTGCCAATCAGATAGTCAGATTGCGCATTCATAAGATCAGGGCTGTAATAAGTGAAAAGAAGATCACCTTTTTCTACCGTGTCACCCACGGCGTCTGTAGCAAGATCCACGATCCAGCCTTCGGTTCGCATGTTTATCAGCGTTTCATTCCGGGTGCTGGGAATAATTTCACCATAAGCGCGGATGTTGCGGCCAAAATTATAATAGGAAACCGTTGTCGTTTTGACTCCCAACGTCTGCATAAAGGTTGGGTTTATATAAGTCGTATTCTTGTCTGGCATAGAATCCATTTCTGGCGGCATGGACATCGGAGCCGAACTTTCTTTTGGCACTAAGGCCATCCCGCAGATAGGGCAGGTTTCCCCAGCTTCCCCTTCGATATGGGGGTGCATAGGGCAAATATAAATCACATCGGCCGCAATGGCGGGCATGGAAAATATGATCAGAATTAAAAACGCAAAAACGCGCATGGAAAAATCTCCTTTTATTCAGGTTAAAACCGTTAATAAAGGAGGTTAATCAGATGCGCAGGCGCTGTGTCGTTAAGAAAACGGGTGGGAAATTAGAATCAGATACTATGAGTTCGTGCGGCGGACCCCGTGGAAAATGCTGTGTCTGGATTGCCGTCGTTTCCAATTGTTCAACCCCAAACAGATTCCAGTCTACTTTGCTGATATCATGCTTCGGTGTTAAATCAAGAGCCTGCACACTATGTACAAAATCCTGATCCAGACAATCCATCATGGACATGTCGGATGTATCTGGAAGGGTGTTTTCCTGATCCATCATTTCATGGCAGGGTACTTCCATAGCGCTATTCTGGGCGCTCGTCGCTTCGGCCTTTTTAGAGCATAACGGCATTAAGCACGCCAAGGACAGCGAGAAAACAGCCAAAATTAAAAATGTGGATATAATCCGTTTCATACTATCATTATACACAAAAATTATAAGAGAAGGTTAATTTTTTTATATAAGATGTTATATTTCTTAAATTCTGAACGACCAAGGAAAAGCAATGGAACAATTTTTAGAACTTTATAGTAAGGCCGCAATAACGAGCTTGGGTTTATTCTGGATGGCTTTTTGGGCATTTGGGTTGGGATATTTAATAAGCTCTATGATTCAGGTCTTTGTCACGCGTGAACGTATGAAACAAACTATGGGCGAGGCTGGCGCAAAAAGTGTCGCGCTCGCAACATTTTTTGGTTTTATTTCCAGTTCGTGCAGTTTTGCCGCCCTTGGCACGACACGCTCCTTATTCACAAAAGGTGCTGGCCTTATCCCGTCTTTGGCGTTTCTTCTGTCCTCAACAAATTTGGTTATAGAGCTTGGAATTATCATTGGTGTTTTTCTGTCATGGCAATTCGTCGTCGGAGAATATTTGGGCGGTTTATTATTAATAATTCTTATGTGGGGCATTGTAAAATTAACTTTGCCAAAAAAATTAGAAGAACAGGCACGTCAGCACGCGCAGGAACAAGCAAATGAAAAGCAGGCATCAGATGTCCCTGATTGGAAGAAATTAATTACATCAAAAGAAGGTTGGCAAAAAGTCGCAAGCCGTTATGTCTCCGAATGGATGATGGTATGGAAAGATGTAACGGTCGGATTTACAATTGCAGGTATCATTGCCGTTTTTGTTCCTCAAAGCTTCTTTCAAACCTTATTCGTAGGCTCTGGTACAGATGATCCAGCCTTTTGGCAAATTCTTGTGCAGACAATTGTGGGGCCAGTCGCCGCCTTTTTTACGTTTATCGGCTCTATGGGCAATATTCCCTTAGCAGCAGTATTATACGGTAACGGAGTCGCCTTTGCAGGTATCATGGCCTTTATATTTAGCGATCTCGTTGTGTTTCCTGTTTTAAGAATACAGGCAAAATATTATGGCTGGAAACCCGCATTGTATATTATGGCTGTGTTTCTAGTCGTTCTAATAGGTGCGGCCTTGATAATGCACTATGGTTTTGCGACTTTTAATATGTTGCCTGATTCTTCTGCCACCAAAAGCATTGCTGAACGTAATTTTTTTAAAATTGACTACACCATGTTTTTAAATGTTGCCTTTATTATAACAAGTATTGTTTTTGTTTGGTGGAAGATAAGACAGAATCAGTCTACAGGTATGGAATCTAAAAAGCTTTCAGAGAAAATACTTACTGTTTTGTCAGTCATAGCTTTTGTTTGGTTGATTGGAGGATTGGGGTGCACATTTTTTGTTTAAAAGGAACAAGGATAATGAAGTTGAAGTTTTTTAAGAAGCGTGTTATTTCTTAAAAATGAGAAAGTTCATAATGATATTTTCTGTGTTTGCAATGTTGCTGGGTATTACAGCAGACATCGTGCATGCGCATGATTTTTCATCCGGCGAAACGCATACGGCTATATCTGCAGTTGACTCTTCAGACAGTCAACACAATCAGGCTGATATGGACTGTGATATGGCGTGTTCCAGTTGCTGTGCCCACACGCATAATTTATCAACAGATAGTAAGTTTATAAATGCGCCGATAATCTTATCAAACAAGATAATGCCTGAGGCAAAAGACTTACATGCCGCTGATTTTATTTACGGCCTCAAACGACCTCCAAAAGCATAGTTAAAACAGGTGAAGTGCGTCTGCGTTTTTAGCGTAGCCATATACCCTGCTTTTTAATCGTATGACGAACATCATACGTATTGTGACTATATAACTATGCTTTGAGGAAAAAATGAATATTTTAACGAAGATAACAACCCTTGCGGTGGGCATTTTATGTGCGCTGCCAGCACAGGCAGGCACTATTGATAAGGATACGGCCCTACAAAAAGCCCTTAAAAACAACCCATCTGTTTTAATTGGTTTAGCAGATGTTTCCAAAGCTATAGGGCGTCATATTCAAGCGGGGCTTGTGCCAAACCCTGAGGCTGTATTTGAAATCGAAAACTTTGCAGGTGATGAAGATTTTTCAGGATTTGATGCGACAGAGACGACAATCGGCCTTGAACAAAAAATAGAGATGGGCGGCAAACGTCAAAAGCGTCAAGCTGTGACGGAGCAGTCTTATCAAATAACTTATCAAAATGCTTTGGCCCAAACAGTAGGACTGTTGGCAGAAACGGATATCTATTTTATAAGGGTCGCGGTTGCGCAAGAACGACTAAAGCTTGCTGAAAAACGTCTGTCACTGGCCGACAAAACACATGCGACTGTAAAAGAACGCGTAAGCGCGGCAGCAGCATCTGATATTCAGCATACTAAAGTTGATATTGAACAGTCTGCAGCAAAGCTGGCCAAGACACGGGCTGAGGTTGAATTGGCAGTAGCGCAATCACAGCTTGCTAAGTTAATCGCAGACGAAAATATAGATGATGTTGATACGGCTTTAAACGATATTCCCGACGTGCCTGATCGCACAAAACTTTTAACCGCGATTGAAAATTTACCGCAAGTTAGGGCTTTTGCGATTGCTAGTGCGCAGTCTCAATCTGAGCTAAACCTTATAAAAGCCGAAGCCATTCCCGACCCCACAATCGGTCTTGGGGTTCGGCGTTTTAATGAGACAGATTCAACGGCTTTGGTTGCAGGGATTTCATTTCCTATACCTGTGTTCAATAGAAACCAAGGTGCCATTTACGAGGCCAATGCCAATGTAGCGTCGATGGAAGCGCAAAGTAAGTTGCAAGACTTGTCATTGCGACAATCTGCGGTGTCTGCATGGGATAAACTATCATTAGCCCATGATGAGGTGACAGCTTATCAAAATGATATTATTCCGAGCGCTCAAAGAGCTTATGATCAAGCCTCCAAGGGGTATTCTGCAGGGCGATTCTCGTTCTTAGATTTACTCGATTCCCAACGCACATTGTATCAGGTTCAAAGCGCATATCTCGATAGCATTTTAATATTGCATGAGGCCAAATCTGAAATTGATGTGCTTATGGGCGCATACGAGCGAATTATTATGGATCACCTATCTTCAACACAAGGAAACATCAAATGAACACTCAAAATTTAAAAAAATTGTTATCACCTTTTCTCGTGTTTTTTACTCTTTTTTTAATCAGCACGAATATAGCTAATGCAGAAGTAGAAGACGAACATGGGCACGGGCATACAGAAACCGTGGAAATGCATAGTGACGAAGGCGATCATGAAGATCATGCGACTGATGGTCATGAAGATGAAGACCATGAAGACCATGAAGACCATGAAGGTGAGGGACATATAGACTCTAGGCACGAAGAAGGTGGGCATAGCGAAGAAGAGGCTGGCACCAAAATCAGCACAGAATCAGCCAAGAGAATGGGGCTTAAAATTGAAATATCCGGTCCAAAAACAATCAACCAAACGATCCCTTTGACGGGGCGTATCACATTAAATCAGAATGCCAAGGCTGACATTCGCGCGCGCTTTGATGGAATTGTGCGCGCTGTTAAAACCGAGCTGGGACAAGAGGTTCAAAAAGGTCAAGTCCTGGCGGTTGTTGAGGCTAACGATAGTCTGCGTGATTATAACATTATAGCCCCCATGAACGGCGTTGTTTTGTCGCGCAATACAAATGTTGGCGATGTAACGGGTGCGGAAACATTATTCACCATTGCTGACTTGTCTAACGTCTGGGCCAAATTTCATATTTTTCCCCGTGATGCTGAATTTGTCAGAAGCAACCAAAATGTGAAGATCCATACTCTTGAACGTGAAAAAATGGCAAATGGAAAAATTGATATGCTGTTTCCAACAGCAGACGAATTAAGCCAAACGCAGATTGCTATCATTGAACTGCCGAACACCGCGCGAATTTGGAAGCCCGGCATGACTGTTGAGGGGGATGTGGTCATTTCCGGCCAAAACGTAAGAATTGCCGTTAAAAATAGCGCCTTGCAAAAAATGGAAGAGCAAGGTGATGTTGTCTTTGTTCAATCGGGAAATAGTTACGAAGCGCGCCCCGTTGTGATCGGGCAAGCAGACTCAGAATATACAGAGATTTTACAAGGCTTAGACGCAAATGAAAAATACGTTGCAGAGGGAAGCTATATCGTAAAATCAGACATTTTAAAATCTACTGCGGCTCACGCCCATTGAACTTATAAAAAAGAGAAAACTTATGCTTGAAAATATTATACTGTTATCCATTCGTCACAGATGGCTCGTCATGGTTATGGTCTTAGGTCTATGTGCCTTAGGATTATATAATTTTAAAAAACTGCCGATTGATGCGGTGCCAGACATTACTAATGTTCAGGTGCAAATCAATACGAGTGCGCCCGGTTACTCTCCGCTTGAGGTTGAGCAAAGGATTACTTTTCCGATTGAGACCGTATTGGCAGGCCTGCCAAATTTGGATTATACGCGCTCAACATCGCGTTATGGGCTTTCGCAAGTCACCGTTATTTTTGAAGATGGCACAGATATTTATTTTGCACGCCAGCTTATTAATGAGCGACTACAGCAAATAAAAAGCGAAGTTCCACAAGGACTGGAACCTATCATGGGGCCTGTTTCCACAGGATTGGGTGAGATTTATTTTTACACAGTAGAAGCCGAGGAAAACGCACGCAAAGAAGACGGTAGTCTTTATACGCCAATGGATTTATTGACAATTCAAGAATGGATTATTGTCCCGCAGTTGCGAAACCTTAAGGGTGTTGTTGAGGTCAATACAATCGGCGGTTTTGAGCAACAGTTTCATGTGACCCCATATCCGGAACGCCTTCTGGCCTATGATTTAACGATACATGATGTTTTATCTGCCCTCGAAAAGAATAATTCGAATGTTGGGGCGGCCTACATTGAACGCAACGGTGAGCAGTATTTGGTGCGCGCTCCAGGCCAAGTCAAAAATATCGATGATATTAATAATGTCATATTAACCAAACGCGATGATGTCGCAATTCATATCAATGACGTTGCCGATGTGAAATTGGGCGCGCCCTTACGTACAGGTGCGGCAACCCAAGAAGGGCGGGAGACAGTTTTGGGAACGGCTATGATGCTGATGGGTGAGAATGCTCAGCAAGTTTCAACGCGTGTTGCAAAAAAGCTCGAAGAAATTGCGCCAAGCCTTCCTGACGGCGTGGTTGTTCAAACCGTTTATGACCGAACAACATTAGTTGAAAGAACGATTAAGACCGTTGAAAAAAATCTTGCAGAAGGTGCGTTATTAGTTGTTGTCATTCTGTTTTTATTGCTAGGGAATTTTAGAGCCGCCCTTATTACCGCGGCCGTTATTCCAATAGCCATGTTAATGACGATTACTGGCATGGTCGAAAATAAAACATCAGGTAACTTGATGAGCCTCGGCGCGCTCGATTTTGGACTCATTGTTGATGGTGCGGTTATTATCATTGAAAACTGTATTCGCCGCTTCAGTATGGAACAGCATCGACTTGGTAGAATTCTAAACAAAGAAGAACGATTTGATTTGGCCGCCAAAGCCACCGCCGAAGTGATTAAGCCCAGTATATTCGGTATTGTTATTATTACGGTTGTTTATCTGCCTATATTCTCGCTAAGCGGGGTTGAAGGGAAAATGTTTCACCCTATGGCCTTTACTGTTGTAACGGCTCTTGTGTCGGCGCTTATATTATCATTAACATTTGTTCCTGCAGCTGTTGCAACCTTTATAACAGGTTCTGTTGATGAAAAAGAAGGGCGCATTATGAGTGCCGCGCAAAAAGCATATAAGCCCCTGTTAAAATTAAGCCTGAAAAACCCTATGCCCATGATTGGTATTGCCGTCGTTCTCGTCGTTATCAGTTTTTTTGCAGCAACGCGTATGGGAACAGAATTTGTGCCCTCATTAGATGAAGGTGATATCGCCATTCAGGCATTACGGGCTCCGGGTACGTCTTTGACTCAATCAGTTGAAATGCAATTGGAACTTGAAAAAGAAATCATGACCTTTCCCGAGGTGCGAACTGTTATTGCCCGTATTGGCACAGCCGAAGTTGCAACAGACGCCATGCCTCCTAATATCGCTGATATATACGTGTTGTTAAAGCCAAAGACAGAATGGCCAGATTCGGGAAAGCTAAAATCAGATTTGATTGAGGAAATGGAAATTGCGCTTGAGAAAATTCCGGGCAGTAATTATGAGTTTTCACAACCGATAGAACTGCGCTTTAACGAATTGATTTCAGGGGTGCGAAGTGACCTGGCCGTCAAGATTTATGGTGATGACCTAGATCAGCTTTTAAAATCAGCACAAGAAGTTGAAAAAACGCTCAATCAAATTGACGGGGCAGCCGATGTTAAGGTTGAGCAGGTTACAGGCCTGCCAACCCTGAACATTTCACCCGATAGCAAAAGATTAGATCGCTATGGGTTAAATGTGTCAGACGTACAGGACATCATTGAGGTTGCTATTGGCGGTCGCGAGGCTGGTATTTTATATGAAGGTGATCGACGATTTGACATCGTTGTCAGGCTTCCCGAACATTTGCGGGGGGATATTGACGCCCTTAAACGTCTTCCTATTCCATTGCCCTTGTCAGAGCATGAAGGCTTGTCTACCCGACCGGACTATGTGCCTCTACGTGAAGTTGCGGATATAGATGTGATTTATGGTCCCGCACAAATCAGCCGTGAAAACGCAAAACGTCGTATTGTCGTGACAGCCAATGTGCGTGGACGTGATTTAGGAGGCTTTGTATCCGAACTACAATCAAGCATTCAAAGCGATGTCCGGCTTCCGGCGGGGTATTGGTTCGAATATGGCGGTACATTTGAGCAACTGATTTCGGCGCGAACGCGCTTAGCAATTGTTGTGCCCATTGCGCTATTACTAATTTTTGGCTTGCTATTTATGGCCTTTAATTCTGCGCGTGCGGCGCTTGTTATCTTTTCGGGTGTTCCGCTTGCATTAACAGGTGGTATTTTCGCACTGATTATAAGAGACATACCTTTATCGATCTCTGCAGGGGTCGGATTTATAGCTTTGTCGGGTGTCGCTGTTTTAAATGGCGTTGTCATGCTTTCGTTTATCCGTGACCTGCAAGCAAGAGGTATGAAACTTAAAGAGGCTATTACCGAGGGTGCCTTAACCCGATTGCGCCCTGTGTTAATGACTGCTCTTGTTGCATCACTGGGTTTTGTTCCCATGGCCTTTAATACAGGCGCAGGGTCAGAGGTTCAAAGGCCTTTGGCAACAGTCGTCATTGGGGGCATTATATCGTCAACAATTTTGACCTTAATCGTTCTGCCGGCCTTGTATCAAAAATTTGCGTCCAAAAAAGAGAAAAAGGAAACGTAATGGATCAATTAGAAAAAATGACTAAAACAGATTGTTGCGGAAACGTTCCCTTTGAAGGAATGACCGAATCTTACAAAGCGATTCTGAAATATATTATTGCTATTAACTTTATCATGTTTGTGATTGAAATGATGTCCGGCTATTTTGCAGAATCTATGGCGCTTAAGGCTGATGCGTTGGATTTTTTAGGCGACACATTCACATATGCCCTTAGTTTTGTCGTTATCGGACGGTCAATTCAAACGCGCGCAAAAGCATCTTTGTTTAAAGGTATTAGCCTAGCTTTCATGGCTGTAGGAGTTCTGGGATTTACAGTTTACCGTACCATTGTTGGTTCCGCGCCGGATCCTTTGACAATAGGCTTAATCGGGGTTTTAGCTTTTTGTGCGAACATGGCGAGCGTAATGCTTTTAAGGCGCTATAAAGATGGCGATTCCAATGTGCGCTCCGTTTGGCTTTGCAGCCGTAATGATGCGATAGGTAACATTCTGGTTATTTTTGCAGGTATCGCTGTTGCATATACAGGGCTTTTCTGGCCTGACATCCTCGTCGCATTCTTAATTGCAGGGTTGTTTATGCATTCCGCGATTCAAATTATTCGGCAGGCATTGAAAGAAATGAGGGAATGTTCTTAAAATAAACGGTCTTAAACATAATTCACTTTATTTTCGCAAGAGATATTATCACATTTAAGTTAATAAGAATGACAATTAAAAACATTGCCAGCTGCATGACAGCTTGTCATTGTGTTTTGAATTGGTGAAGGTCTTGTCATCGCGTCTAGGAGTTTATTTTCATTGCGCCGCTGTCTCTGAATGTTATCGAATTCAGCAATTTTTTCAGCAATTAAATATTGACCTTCAGTTTCCGTTATTTTGCCGCTTTCAACGGACTGTTTGACCATATCCATATAAGGAATAATCGCATTGACCATCGCTGAATTTACAGGAATGTGAGAGCGTGGATCATTATTTATTTTCTGTTGAGTACAGGTCACTGCATCTTGAAAATTTATATTTTGTTCAAAACATGCGTTTTGATATGAGGCCGCCGTGCAGCTGGTGATGTCAGACTAACGCGAACTTTTCTCCGGGGGGCGAATTGCGTCAAATATCAAGCCACAAGAACTTCATTCCAGACATCTACTGATGACTGGCGTAAGTTTTTAAAATGTTCTCTTTTTTCAATATGTCTTTGATGGTTAAAGTGGTTTTGAAATTGTGATTGAATGGCTGTGAATTTTTCCAAGGATTGCATTGATCGAAAACGATTCATTATCTTTTCCCGCCGCCTGAAATGCAAATGAGAATTCTCAATTTGGTTGTTTTTGTAGCGTTTGGTTTCTTGTATATGTATCAAATTCAGCTCTTTTAAAGCGGCGCGGTAAGAGCCTAATTTGTCGGTTACAATTTGTTTTGGCGGCTGATAGTTTTTAAGCGCTTTTCTAAGAAACTTAAGAGCTGCCCTGCGATTGCGGCGTTTTGAAACATAACAGTCTATAACAACACCTTCATGATCGACAGCGCGCCAAAGGTAATGGTTTTCACCCTTGATTTTGACGAAAACCTCATCAATATGCCACCGCCATTTTGACGGTGCATGTGTTCTCTTTTTCTTCAATTCTTTCGCAACAACCGGGCCTAGTTTATTCCACCAGTATCGAATAGTTTCATGACAAATATCAATTCCGCGCTCATGCAAAATATCTTCGATGTTTCTTAAGCTGAGCGGATATCGAACATAGTACATGATCGCGAGTTTGATAATTTCGGGGCTGGATTTATAATATTTGAAGTGATTTATTTTGGACATGAAGTTATCATATCAGCACAATATTAAAAAATCACCAAGTTAGTCTGACAAGACCGGCGTAAAACTCATTTTTGTTTTATATTATGCTTACCATCGCCCCTACCTGAAAATCTCCGGGCATTCCCGGCAGCATTTATTATGAACGATGATATAAATCAAATGCAGCGTCGCCGCGCCTGCCAGTAGGCAGAAAAATGAGATATAGGCGTAGGACAGGAATACCCAAACCACGGCGATCACAGCAATCAGCGTCAGGCCGAACAGCCGCATATGAAAATAGGTCGAAATCAGTGGCGGCGTAACAATTAGAAACACGTAAATCAGATATGTCAGCTCACGCGGGATAAAAGGTGATGTCAGACTAACGCAAACTTTTCTCTGTTTGCTCACTACGTCAAATCTTAAGCAACAAGTAGCTCGTTCCAGACATCAACAGATGTCTGTCTCAAATCTTTAAAATGTTCTCTTTTTTCGATATGCCTCTGATGATTAAAATGGTTCTGAAATGTTGCCTGAATTGCTGTAAATTTTTGTAAGGATCGCGCCAGCCTGAATTTGTTCATCATCTTCTCCCGCCGTCGAAAATGAAGATGGGAATTCTCAATTTGATTGTTTTTATATTGCTGTGTTTCGTGGATATCGACCATGTTTAAATCGCGCATTCCGGCCCGGTATGATTTCAATTTATCAGTGACAATTTGTTTAGGTTTCCCGTAGCTCCGCACTAGTTTTCTTAAGACTCTCTTGGCGGCCTTTTTATCTCGTCGTTTTGTAACGAAACAGTCCAAAACTGTTCCCTCATGGTCGATTGCGCGCCATAGGTAATAAAGCTCGCCGTTTATTTTTACGAAAACTTCATCGATATGCCAGCGCCAATTTGATGGTGAGTGCGCACGCTTTTTCTTCAGCTCTTTCATGATTACCGGACCCAATTTATTCCACCAGTAACGGATGGTTTCATGCGTGATATCAATCCCGCGATGATGCAAAATATCTTCAACTTGCCGCAGGCTGAGCGGATATCGAACATAAAGCATGATCGCGATTTTGATGATTTCGGGGCTGGATTTGTAGTATTTGAAGGGGTTGGTTTTTGTCATGGTTTAATCATAGCAAAAATGATCATTTACTGTCCAATAACGGCTTGCTTAAAATTGGTTAAAAGGGTCTTTTGGTGGCAGATTAAATTTTAGGGTCAAAACCAGTGCAAAAATGCGATTTCTGAGAAAATCCAGAAAAAGTAGTTTTAGTCTGACAAGACCCAATCAACGCCTCAAGCCCGGCACGCGGCTGGAACGTATCTACAAGGGTCAAAAATATAGCGTCTCTGTCACCGCAAACGGATTTGAATTTGGCGGAGAAATTTGGTCCAGCCTCTCAAAAATCGCAAATCATATTACCGGGTCAAAATGGAATGGCTGGGTGTTTTTCGGCCTGAAATAATATCACTATTGACTGGACTTCCTCGCCACGGCAAGCGTGTATGGAGCTATGAAGAATACAAATCAAACCATGACATGCGCGATATATACCAGAAAGTCTACAGACGAGGGGCTGGATATGGAGTTCAATACCCTTGATGCCCAGCGCGAAGCGTGTGAAGCCTACATCATGAGTCAAAAATCAGAGGGATGGCGCGCCAGCGCCGAGCAGTATAATGACGGCGGCTACTCCGGCGGAACGATGGATCGACCCGCATTAAATAGGCTTGTTGAAGATATCAAGGCCGGGAAAATCCAGATTGTGGTCGTTTACAAGATTGACCGGCTGACCCGGTCGCTGATGGATTTTTCAAAGCTGGTGGAGGTGTTTGACGAATATGGCGTCACCTTTGTCAGTGTTACGCAGAGTTTTAACACGACAACCTCAATGGGGCGGTTGACGCTCAATGTACTGTTATCCTTCGCCCAGTTTGAACGGGAAGTCACGGGCGAACGTATTCGTGACAAGATCACGGCAAGCAAGAAAAAAGGTATGTGGATGGGCGGAGCCGCGCCTGTCGGTTACCGTATCGAAAATCGCCAGTTGCATATAAATCCGGATGAAGAGCAATTGGCTCAAATGATCTTTGACTGGTATTTGAAGCTCGGCTCGGTACGCGCCTTAAAACAGGAGCTGGATGTTAAAAATATCCGCAGCCCAAAGCGGATATCACAAAAAGGCAAACATTCCGG
>CATLPD010000009.1 GCA_950054485.1 uncultured Alphaproteobacteria bacterium
AAATGGTGCTGCTAGAGAGAATTGAACTCTCGACCTCACCCTTACCAAGGGAGATTTAAGCGTTTATTAACAATATCTTGTTATGCCGTGTGACAGTTTTTGTGTCAATCACGTTTTGTTCTCTTCAATTGGTAATTATTGTTTTCAGAAATCCACTTTTGGCATTTCTGGCCAAATTTATATGCTTTAACGATACGGCCGTCAGCATAGACAGCTTGCCAAGTGTAGTCAGGTGTTTTGTGCATATTGACCCCCTTAATAGAATCATGACAAGATAGAACAAAAAGAGAACATTGGTTAAATGATACGCGTTGAAAAGTTTCATCCAAAGGATGACATTGGAACCGACCACATCGAGGTTAAATTCGATGCCAAAAACGCCCATATTCGCGTCGTGAATCGTTTTAGTGAATCTTTGCCGGCAATCATAGTCGAACATCTAGGAAGCCTTCACAGAGTCCTTAAAATCGCTCTGCATACCGCCCAAAGGAACAAGATCGATCTGGTTGCGCTAATTTCTGATAAATACGACCGCCATGCCGGGCTTTTTTACTGACAGAGTTCTAGCCAGACCACGTTATTTTCATCAATCTGGCTCTTTGTCTTTTCTGTATCATCAGCATGACTGTACACAGGATTATAAATAAGGCAAAAGTCACTTGTCGGACCGTGTGAACAGCTTGCGAACATCGTCACGCTTGTCAGGATCAGAAAGGGAATCACGGGCCTTTTTAGCTTTCTCGAGATTATTGAGAGTTTCTTCATATTGGTCCGCCCTTTCCTCTTTCTTGCCCTGATTAGTAAAATAACGAATGGCCCAGATTAAGCCGATGGCAACGGCGATGATATAAACCACCAGCCGTGCCAATTCGGATAAAATCAAGCTCATTTATCGTCTGCGTTCTTTGCTTTACCAACATTAAGCGCAATGACGTTCAAGACGCGCAGAATCTTGTTTAGCCATTCGTCGTCTGTTTTCGTTGGCGTTAATGTTGTAATAGCTTTAGCCGCTGTCATAACGGCCAGAACGGCCGCAACCCAATCAGGGATTGCAGCACCAATTTGTGCAATAGTTTCAATCATTTTATTCTCCTTCGATTTCTTCTGGGTAATATTTCCAAGGCAGCTGATAATGCGGGCCATCTTTTAGCGTGGTCCAATGACCGCCCCATTCAATGGGTGTGCCCAATTCCTGTGATGCCGCCGCCATAGCATCATAGATTTTGTAATAAAGGGGCCAGTCCCAACGGACCTGACCATTCAAATACGCCCCAAGATCAACAGCATGGCCTGTTAAATGCCTGCTATTCATTGTTTGTGATGCGCCGGACCTAACAAGTTGGGCCTGACGTTCCTTTGAGCGCATACCTTCTAAGACTGTAAAATCGACCTCGGTGAGTTCTATCGCGCGTTCAACGACCTTCTTCAGGTCAGGATGAACGTTTGCAAGTCTCAATTGCGAGCGAGCTGAAAGCTTGTACATTTATCTTATCTCCACTGGTGTTCTGATTAAGTTTTTACGCCCTGATGACCATGACCCGCAGTCTTGGCACTGGTAACGCTGATATTTTCCCGCTTTAGTGCGTCTATATCCCCTTGCTTGAAGGTTTCCTGAACCACAATTGCAGAGCATGCCACCCTCGATAAAGGTGTTAAGGTTTGGATGCGACTTCATAAACGGGCGTAATTTGTAATAAAGCGCTTCTAAGGGCGGAATATCCCCGCGGCCATATGTCACTACGTCCTTAATCGCTTTTACATCACCCAAGCCCGCTTTTTGCATTGTTCCGGGCTTTAGTTTTCTTTTCTGTGCCGGGAATCCGAAGTACTCGCCAAGATAAGCAAGTGAATTACTTGAAATGGCAGAGACTTTACGCGCTTCTTTAAGTGTATCGACAGTCGGTATGTTTGGAATTGGCTTTAAACCGTGGTACAAGGCCCTAGCATTGAACTTCTTAACATCGAACTTATCGCCATTATGATGAACAAGTATATCAGCTTCAGACAGTACGCCATGCAGAGTTTTAACAACCACGTAATCGTCAATATGCAAATCACGCACATCCCATGAATTGTTTAGGAATCTTGGCATATCATCTAACAGGCTGACTGTTTCAATTCGCTTTTTATCTAACCACTTCCACTGTCCGCAGATCATGAACCAGTCATGAAGAATATTTGAATGCGGAACGTTTATTTTCCAAAGGTCGTAATGTTGAGAAATAATGTGCGAAATTTCTGTATCCCATAGCAGGATTTTAGGCTCGCTCATATCGGCTCCCCCGCCCAAATCCAGACAGGGCCGGTTGATATAATGCAGGATGTTTCGCCTAAATCCCTAGCCCATGTCATTACATAGCCATCAATCGGCGATACAAACAACTGCAATACAATTCCCTGTCTAGCTGTAAAGGTAGATGTAAATGCAAAGCCGTGGCTTATAAGTTCGGCGGCAAGTTCTTTTGTACTTGCGCACAACCCCACATTTGCTTTGGCTGGTTGCGCCCATAAAAAAACGGCCACTAAGGCCGCTAAAATCGCTATTCTCAAACTACCCCCTATTTCAGATGTTTATCCATGGCCTGCCATAAATAACAAGATACCCAACCACCCCTAGCAGCATGGATATAAGTGAAATAGCGCACCACCAAATTATCGACATTAATTTGTCGAATCTTTCATCGAGCTTTTTGTATAGCTCGGCATCTCCCTTAATAATTTCATCCCTAATCGCTTTAAATTCCTTGTTGTTTTCTTTTTGCTGTTCCCAAAGTATTTGAAGCGTTTCATCTCTATGTGGCATAGGCATTGACCGTGGAGGTAAGATTTTCAATTTTATTTTTATCAATCACTCCAATAGCGCCATGCCTTAAAGCGGCCTCCTGCATTTTCTTATTACAGATGCCGGAAATGACCAACACAGGAGCATACTTTTTAAGTTTTTGAATAATATCCAAGCCAAATGAATCCGGCAGTGAAACATCTGTAATAATCAAATCGAAATGCGTTGTTTTAAGTAATTTTTGCGCGTTCTTTAAATAATGTGCCACCTTGATTTCATGGCCTTCCGCATGTTCGCAGACTAAGTACGCATCAGACTCGCTGTCATCAATCAGTAAAATTTTTATGGGTTTTATCTTTTGTGCCATAATCAAATAACTCCTGTAGCCCATAAGAATGTTAAAACAGATACGGCATAAGCAATGCCATCGCCCGTGAACTCAGCATGGAACCATCTGTCACCCGGTAAAAGCTTCCAGACACGGCTTGCCAGTTCTTTACCCAATGGCAGGAACAACATGCCCGTGCCGCCTAAAGGTAATGTAATGATAAAGCCCTTTGTGGCTGCCCATATCCATGAATAACCTTTATCGCCTAGCTTATAGCCCAGCAATTTGCCTATAGCGTCGTTTAAAGGACGTAGGGTGCTTTGTCGCGTTTCTTTTGGTTTTCCATACCCTTCCCACTTTAGATATGCCCATGTGGCCGCCTGTATGCCCGCATACGATATAGCAGAACCTGCGACAAATATGATGCCCTTTGCCAGCCATGATAGGTCGAACTTATCACCCCAGCCGATTGCAGCTGATAAACCTATACTTAGCGCGAGTATAAATTCAGGAACCGAAGACAGCCAATTAGCTTTATCTTGCCACGCTGTCCATTTCTTAGGCATAGATCGTCCAGCTTGAACAGCCCAAAAGCCCATCCAGATAAACAGGGCCACAAATTGTGCAAGGGTTGTCATTTCTTTGTTTCTGGCTTAGGGTGTTTTTTCTTTACGGCTAGTATTTTACCCAGCATATCATCTGCGTCTTGTGTTAGGTTTTTACCGTTAAGTCTTTGCTCGTTAATCTCTTTCCAGATTACATCAAGCTGATCGCCGATGTCTGGATATTCTTCTTTTCTATCACGCTGATATTGCGTTTTTGCAAGCTCGGCTTGTTCGGCTTTGAACTGTTTATCACGTTCTTTAGCTTCTGCCTTTTCCACATCCGTCAAAAGATAGCGTTTACCGTTCTTCATTTTGGTTGGAGTGTCTAAAGATACTTCTGTTCCGTCGTGTAGTTTTCTCATTATCTGCTACCTTTGTGTATAAATGTTCCGCTTGTGATATTGCCAGATCCCATTAATAAACGAACATTGTCAATAGAATCTGTATCCGCACCCCATGAGCCAGAAACTCTATAATTTACCAAAAATCCACTGCCATTAATTGAAGTGACAATCCCCGAAACATGGCAATAGTCACTGGTTGTTTGCCGTATCTCTAAAAATCCATAACAGCTTTCGCCAGCAGCGTTACCCACCGCAGGCGCAATGTTAATATTTGTCTGCCCAAATCCCCCCGTTCCTGTCGGTGTGGTTGCGTTTGTATTATTTGTTATTGATGCATATTGATAACTTCCTGTTTTATAAGAAGACCCACCGTTAGCAGAATATTGCAAGTTGAATCCAGAACCATCCGTTGCAGGAGTCACCCCGCTAAACTCAATTCTTTGTGTGGGGAATTTTGAAAAGTCAATATCAAAAGAAACATCCGCATCATTGCTTGCTGTTGTCGTGCTCAACGTTATAAAATCCAAATGTGCAGGAGTGACCGACTTATCCGTTGCCGTTCCTGTGACGATGTCAGAAGCATCAGCAAATGTAGTCGGCTTAGACAGCACAATCCACTTTGACAAGGTGTTATCATATATCAAGACGGCTGATAGATTGCTGTCGTCTAGGGTTATGTCATTTGCAATATCGATATTGCCCGTGGATTTTAATACAACCGTTCTTGCATCGTTTGCCGGTGAAATAATTAAAAACTGACCGTCTGCCCCCCCATTTATTGTTTCCAAATCATCGCTGGCCGCATCGCTTTCAGTATCAACAGTATGTTTGGTACCTGTAATCGTAATAGCACCACTAGAAACAGTTAATTCTCCATCGTCCTTAAAGGCTGTTTTGCCCGCAAAGCTGTTGTTGCCCGTGAAAGAATTATTCTTATCGCTGGCGACCGTTGCGTTAAACAAAACATTCCATGAAGTACCGTTACACCGCACAATCGCGGAACTGCTCGCGGCAATTGACGCTGTACTTGCGCCATCAACCTGCTCAGATGAATCCGGATCAATTGTAACTGTGCCGGAACCTGTGTTATTGACAATGAAATAAAAGCCGTCTTCAGCCGTTGCCACATCAAGCAGAGATAGCGTTAAAGTGTCCGTGCATTCGATATAGGTCTTATTATATACGGATGTAACATTCAGGTTTGCGGCCGTGGTCGTCGTACTGCCACCAAATCCTGTTGTCGTATCGCCCAGAATGTCGTCAATCGTCCAAACATCTACATCAGCAGACGTTTTCAAAACAAACTTATACGAACCCGAACCCAGCCATACATCTGCATAGCCATTGGCATCCAGAATAACAGGATTTGCATTGGCAATATCGCCATCTGCTGTCGTGTAAGTATCTTTTTCCGTCGTTGTGCCAGCTTCATAGGTGTAAAGCTTACCACCAGACAAAGGGTTTCCATCCCCGTCCAGCGCTCTGAACGGGCCATAAGGTGCTAGTTTAGCCATGTTTTAGTCTCCTGGATTAACAGTGCCGGCGGCTCCTACACCACCAGCAGATGCGCCGTAAATTTTGGCAGTTGATTTGGATTCATTTATCAATTTGTCTTTGATGTCTTTCAGGCTTTGCTCGAATAATATTTTCTTACCTTTGGTGCGAGTTAGGTTTTCGGCACCTGAATCAATTGCCCCCGCAGCTGGCCTTAAAATAAGATTGCCCGCCCCGGTCGGTATCATGCTTAGTTTTTGAAGTATTGCGCTGGCATAACGTGCAACAGCAGGCGCAGATGGCGCATATACGTCTTTTCGCGACTGTGCTTTGATGTATTTCTCAAGATTAAAGGTCAATTCGTTTAAATCTTGTTTCATTTGACCATTGGCTAAATACCTATGAAACGCTTCATTCTTCTTTAGCTTAACAAGCTCTGATTTTAACTTGCCCAATTTAATATTGCCCATTTCATCTGTTGAATCCTCAAGGACTGATGCAAACAAACCTTTGCGTAAGTCAGTTTTAAACGCTTCTTGACGGGCTTCAGGTAAAGTATTAATCAAACGCTTAACAACTTGCCCAGATGTTGCCTTGCCCTTGCTAGAAGCCCCCATAATCATTGATTTAAGCTGATAAGGTGTTAGTTCGTCTTTTTGCAGAATATCTTCTAGAATTTTAGACTGACCGCGGAATTTATTTGTGCCGAATGTTTCTTTGAAATCCTTGTACGCTTTATTCGCTTTAAAGATTTTATCGACCAGTTCATCATCCCCAGCTTTAATCGCATTGCGGTTGATATTTTCCAGCCAATTATCATAGGCGGCTCGGATAGGCTTGCTGATCTGATATTCGGGGCTTGCAGGGTTGATTTTACCCAAGGCAGAGCGCCATCCGGCAAGGTCTGCAAAGCGAATTGAATCACCGTCTTTTTTCAATATATCATTTAAAAATACTAAAGACTTTTTAATGGCATTTTCATCGCCGGCCATCGCCATAGATGCGCTGAACTCTGGATCCGTTGTGATTTCTTGCACATCTTTCAAAAGTGTAGATTGTGTATAACCCTTATAGACTTTGGAACGGCCTATTGCATCATTGCGGGCATTCATTAGTTTGTTTTGTAATGCTTTTTGGGCATTAAAGCGGCGTCTGACTTGGTTTGTGGCTTTCGCTATGATGTCATCACTTAATTCATCGCTATTACCCGCAAAACCTTTAACAGCTTTTTGAACCTGATCTTGAAACTGCTGGTCAACTTGTGTAATAGCTGCTTGCGCTTCCTGACCTAAATTACCTTGTCTGGCCGCTTCCTCAACACGCATTAAATCAACATCTTCAGTTGCGGCGCCTTTTGGTAATGTATAACCATCAGGAGTGGCTTTTTGTATTTTCGTAGGTGTGTTTGGATTAGATGTAGGTGCCGGTAAGTTTTTCTTACCGATTAAGTTTTGAACACGTTCTGTTAAAGTGAATTTACGATTTAAAGCGTTTAAACCCTTGCCTGCTACTGCGCCAACACCAGCACCAGCAAGGCCCCCAGCGGCACCATAACGTCCCAGAACCAATGCGTTTTCTGCTCTTTCTCCAAGAGTTCCTTCGCCCGTTCCGGCTCCATATACACCCCCCGATATTCCACCAGTTCCAAGGGCTGTTGCTGCTGTCTGTGCTTTACCTTTTTTCGCAAAGTTTGCTAGTCCTTTTACAGCTCCGGGCGCTGCTTTTGCAACCCCACCAAATCCTGCCAAGTTGCCGACGATCTCGCCAGTTAAATAGGATCCGGGATTTTGTTCTTGTGCAGATTGTAGCGCATTCTGGCTTTCTTGCATAGCATCTTTATAGCCTTGAATGCCAGCATCCACGCTTAAATTTGTCACGCCATCGTATAAACCTTTAGCATAAGAGCCGACTTCATCGGCAAAGCCCCATGATGCGCCTTGCGCCAAGCCTAAACCAGCGGATTGTAGCGGGCTGTATTGTTCTTGTTCTCTGCGCTCGATCTCGGCCAGAATTTCATCTTGTGAATATGGCATTTCCTGCGGTTGTTCTTCGCCCTCGCGTCTTGCAATCTCTGCCAAAATATCCTCTTGGCTATATGCAGGGGCATCACTTTCTCGCAAGCCATCAATTCGGTTTCTCCAGCCATTTTGAAATTCAGCCTGTGAAGGGTCGTTTTCAATTATCTGATTCACAAATTCCTGCCTTTTGTCTAAGAAATCATTTGTAGATGATGCGTTTTGCAAAAGCTCTTTTGCCTTTCCAATCCCGCTATTAACTGCCGTATCAAAGTAGGCTAATTGCAATGACGGGTTGCCAATGTCTTCAGCACCAGATGCATCCCAAAACTCGCGCTTGTAAAATCCGCGCACGTATTCTGATGGATCTTGTCCAGAATCCACCATGCGTTTTATATTACGTACTTCATTGGGGTAGTATTTTGATGAAATGCCATAGAATGTCTCGCCACCGCGGTCATGCTTACTGTTTGCATAGCCACCTTCAGCCTGCATTAAATGTTCGAAAGCTTTATTGAATGACATTATTTAACCATAGCTTTCAGTTCTTCTAAGCTGTACTGGCTTAGGTCTTTTCTAGTCTGGCTAGGGTTTGACGACTGTTCAGTCTCTTGTGGAATAGAGGCGGCAAAATCTATATCTGTACCGTATTTCTTTTTATAGGCATCCGCTACACGCTCAAAGCTTTCACGGCGAACCCTTTTGTATTTTTTCAAATTAAATCTTAGCTGTTCGGGGCTTTGTGATTGTGTTAGGCCAGTTATTGCGCTACCAAGTAAGGCCAATTCTTTTTCACTAACAGCGCCAAGCGTTCCACCCTCTTTTTTAAGCTCTGCCAAACGCCCAAGGGCAGCATCACTTGTGATTGTGTTCAGACGGGCTTCCAAATCAGCTGCTGGCGTTCCACCAACCATGCCTGTGAAGCTTGCCGCGCCTGCACTTTTCCAATCTGTCTGCTCAATTGCTCTGTCAATTTCTTCATCCAGGCTATCAAGTTGAGCGGCTTGATTTTCCAAAGAAAGTTTTTCCTTACCAGCCTCTGCTTCGCGTTCACGGTCAGCTTTTCTTTCATCCATAATGATATCTTTTTGAATGTCTAATTCGTTCTTAAAAGATTCCATCTGTCCGGCAGGCGTTTGCGCCATTGGATTCAATGATTGATAAACACCAGATTGCGGCTGAACATCTTGAATGGGCATGTCATTAGGAACAATTGGTGGTGTGCCTGCAACAGCGCCAAAAGTGTTGCGGCCCTGTGAAACTATGTCAGGCGTTTGGCTGGGCAAAACTGATCTATTAGCTTGATAAGTACGCCCCCATTGATCTTGTCCCATTTTTGAGGTATTCATTTTATCCCACGCCTTTAATCGGGCCATGCGATCTGGCGAAACATCTTTGCCCATTTCAATATCGGCTAAGATGGTTTGCGGGTCCATCGCCTGTGCCGCGGCATCTTTCGCCTCTGCACGTGCAATCGCATCCTGTCTAATTTTATTTTGTTGCATTCCGTATAATAAGCGCGAAAAGTTATTCATCAGGTTTTGGCGGTCTTGAATCTGCATATTTGCGCCTTGCAGGAAAGCACTACCATCAAATGTTGCAACCATTATCCGATCTCCTTCATCTGTAATCCTAAGCGCCCATAATCAACCGTATAATGCCCGTCACGCATAACAACGCAATCTGGGCGGCTTTCCATGACCTCTTGTGCCATAACACCTTCAAAGCGTTCCTTGCGCCCTTTATAGTTAAATTCATAGATATTCTGGCCTTTCTCTTGGCGCAGATATTTAATGTTTTCCTTTAAGTCTCTGTCTGAAAGCGCTGTTGCCATCATGTAAGAGCTACCAAGGTTTGCACCCATACCCAGCAAAGAATTAAACATTGAACCTTTATTGGCTGCATCTGCCTGTGCTGCGGCCGCTTGTGCGTTTGCAAGGCTCGAGTTTGTCTGACCGACTGCATTGGCGTAATTTTGGCCCAGTCCAGCCATCTGTCCTGTTTGCGTCTGGCCGATGCCGGCAATTGATGCAAGGCGGTTAAATGTATTGCCCTGATCCATGTTATAGCGGTTATAGGCATTGCCGTATTCTTGGCTTGCCATGCCCTGATTGTACCCCATTAAAGCTTTCGCAGCTTCGGGGCTAAATGTTTTGCCCTGTGCGGCCAATCTGCGTTCCAAAGCCTTTTGACCTTCATCCAAACGGAATTGGTAGCCCGGATCAGCTTGATAATCATCCATAGAGAACGGCTTCAATAATGAGCCGTAATAATCAGGCTCGCTACCCTCTTGGCCTGCTAGGCGGGCATCAATGGCGGCGTTTAATCCATCGTAATCAACTTGATCAGTTTGAGTTGCTCCTGGCGTAAGCATTTTTGCAAAATGGTTCATTCCGTTTGCGTAGTACATTTTCTTGTCACTACCGCCCGGATCATCTATAAGCTTATCAGCACTAATAATTCCACCGCTATTATTATAATAGACAGGATCAGTGCCCGCATTATTCGTGATTGAAGTCGTATATTCAGGCAATAATTCTTCACGGATTTGACCACGCGTTTGCATTGATGCACCGCCCGGCACACCCATATAATCCATAAGCATATCAAAGCCAGCTTTTCCGCCCTTATAGAAGGGCATGCCACGCTCAACGCTTTCATTGTAAATTCTTTCCTGCAATGCGTTTGATTCACGCGCTGCCGCTTCCATGCCTGATGTATCAACGCCGCCGCCTTTGCCACCGCCCATTTAGTACTCTCCTTTATATGTCAGCATAAAGCCCTGAATATCGAAACCCATGCCCCGCATAAGTCTCTGTCTGGCTTCAATCCTGTCTGTTGCTATGTAATCATCGACATATAAAAGCTCCCATTCGTCTGCATACTCCTGAATGGCTTTATATATCGCTTTAGTGTGTTTTAAACTTCTGTGTGCTTTTTGGATGTAGACCATAAATGGCGCCAAAATCACCTGTTTTGACCATCCAAAGCTTGTTAATGTCAGGCTGGCACATCCGACAATCTTGCCATCAATTTCCATGACGAAGCACGGGGCCAGCATATAATTCTTATAAACCGTATCTGCGACCACATTGATATCCGGCTTTGGAAAGTTCATAAACTTGAACTCTTTCGCCCGTTCCATTATCAATGCCACAACCCGCGGCAAGTCGTCGCGTTCGGCCACTCTAATAGAGGCCATTCACCGTCCCCCCGCTGTCTTTGTAAACCAGCTTTGCTTGATCTGAACTGTAGTAAATCGAATTATTCTCTGCCTGTGCATCGGTTAAGGTGACAGGCTCAATTGTGCCATTATTGCGTATACGTGCCAGCAATCGGACGATTGATGCATACCATTTAACCCATACCGTATTAGTATAGCCCGTTTTATCGTTTATCGGTTTGGCCTGTATCGGTGCTTTATTAAGTGGCATTTAAATACGCCTCGTTAATTTGTATAAATGTCGGATCCGAATACTGGATTTTGTAAACCCTATCGCGTGATTGACCCAATTGACGCCAATCTACACGCGTTGAATACTGGCCTTTTTTGCCAATTGAGCGCCATAGCTCGTTTGAATAGGTTGAACCCTGATCGTCGCTATATTGCATCATGATTTGCGGGTCGGAACCTTGACCGGATGTCAGGCCAACGCCAACTTCCATGTCCAATTCAAAGCATGAATGCTCGATAACACGCTTTTCGTCTTGAATATGCGGGCAAATACGCTCGCGAATGATTTCATCGCCGTTATCTGCATAGATATTCAGCGCCATGTTATAAATCTTGCCCGTTTCCGTATCACCAACCAGATTCTTTTGGTTGAAAAAGAAATGACATGCCCCACGGTCTTGTTTACGTGCGTTTAGGCTTGCATCCTGATATTGTCTTTCGTGCCATAAGCCTGTTGAGCCGTCATATACGAAAGTCGTATCAAGCCCTTTAATTTGCAGAACATAAAAAATATGTCCCTGTTGGTGATATACCCACGCATATGACCCGTCAAAGCTTTCAACAGAGTTAATTTTACTTTCAATGGCCTGTGTTGATAGGCGTCTGGCCTGATATCCTTCAGCTTTCCAAACAACGCCGCGACCTTGTTCGTCAACGCCCAGCCATGCGATTGTGTTATCGAATTTCTGTACTGTGAAGCCAGCCGCGCATCCAGTCTGGATGATGGCCCCGCCAATACGTTCAAACGGGAAATCAACGTTTCCTGTATTTTGGTAAACCTCAACTGATCTGTTGCCGAACAGCCAGACGTTACCGTTATCAGATATGATGCCCGTTAAATCATCAGGCGAACTTTCAACGCTTGTAAAGTCCAGCGGGTCCCAGCTTGTGCCATCGTTTAGCGCAGAGATATAAAACTTTTGTGATCCGTCTTCAAACGTCAGGAAATACCCGTCTTGATAGCTGATAATCGAACAGGTCGGAAAGTCTACATCGACAATCTGCGCCCATGTGTCCGTTGCCTTGGTAAATATCCAGCCATCTTGACCATCAACGATGATGATCTGCGTACTATTTTCGGCAATGCTGACACGATTTGTTTGCGTATTCAGTGACCCATGATCTGTTGAAGTGCCGTCGCTTAAAATCTCGTAAAAACTATCACCCGACACGACAAAGGCACGGCCAGACGTTGAACTGATGCAACCCCGTATCGGCCCGCCACCAACTGTTGCGAACAGTTCCCTGCCCGGTGTGCCGCGCAATGCTGTTACCGCTTTAGTTCCTTGAACCTCGGCCATTAACGGATAAAGATTTACTGTACGCTGTACGTCAAAAGAACGGGCATCCATCTGATAGGATGGCCCGACAAAGGGAATACGCATAACTTAGTACCCCCGATATATATTATAATCGCTGTAATTCTGTAATAGCGCTGTATCGACTGATGATATGAATTTGTCGTTGCGCGTGTTGGATGTGAATATGATTGATTTAGATTGCTCGGCAACGCTTAAAACCGTTCCTGTAGGCTCTTTGCTGTAATCAGGCGCCAATTCAACCGCCAAGTTAAAGACAAGCGCCCTGTTGTAACCTGGGGGCAAATTGACGGTATTTGATAGCCCCGCAAAAGATGTTAAGGGCTTATAGCTGTTCAGGGTCAATGTATTGGCCGCACTTGGTACGGGATAAAGCTTAATATTTGCAAGCGGGTAATTATTGTCAAAGTAAAGCTGGTCAGGAACGCCGGCAATCGTCTTATTACTAATCCGTGAATATTCTTTCTGGTCAATCAACATCAGCGGGTAATCCGTCGATGCATCCGATACATAAGCGCTGACAATTTCAAACGGGCGATCTGTATCAAAATCCCCCCCGCTGCCAATTGTATAACTGGCCGCAGATGTCAGGTTGAATGTCTCTGTTGTCTCGGTAAAGACATAACCGCCCTCAACAGACCATGATGCCAGCATATCGTTTAATGCTGTCAACGCATCTTGCGCTTCATCGTTTTGCAACGACTGTCCACGCCCTAGAACGTGGATTTTACGCAGTGCGATTTCTATGATGTCGCGGGCGGTTGTCATGATTATTTCTTGCCTTTCTTAGGCGCTGGCTTGTCTTCAGCCTTTGGTTTATCTTGTGATTTTGCTGGGCTATCTGCCCAGCCTTTTGGAACGTCTTCTTTGTTCTCGAACAGCTTTGCTTCGCCGTCTTTGTACATCCAGATAGACATTGAAAATCCTTTCGTTGAAAAGAAAGAGAGGGCATAAAGCCCCCTCCCCTTAATTGATTTATGCAGTAATACGGCAGGCCAACTCTGGTCGCAGAGTCGCGTAACCGTAAAGAACATCAGCGCGAGTGATGAACTCGTCTGTGCGTGCATCGTATTGACGCAGAATACGCAATGACAATCCGTCATATTGTTTCTGCGCGCCGAACTCGACACTACCTTTTGGATTAACCAGATCAGCAGTCACAAACGCAAAGGCATCTTTGTGGAATGCAAGGTTTTGTGCATAGCCTGTGCTGGCTGAACCTGACTCCAATGTGATTGCCGCGTTATCGGCTGGCAATGCATTGATTGTCTTGAAGTTGCCTGTTGATTGCAGCGTTGGCCACACAGGAACATCAGCTTCACCCGCTGTAAACGTTGCGTCGGCTGTTACAACAAACTGTTGCAATTTACCTGTAGAAACGCGCGTTTCAGGGTGAACAGCGTATACGCCTGCGATTGTAAAGACAGTACCTTCAGTCCAAGTATTGCCGGCAGTAACACCATCAATGTGGATTGTGGTGTCGCCGTCAGCTGCAGCCGCAGTATCAACCAAAGGAGTGCCGCCCTGTGAGCCGTTGGTGTGAACAGGAATCATCGTATTTTCAAAGATGTTCTTGAAACCACCTGTCTCATTGACGATAAGGCCTTTTTTGTAGTTGTCACCGATTTGCTTCGATGGATTTTGCAAGGCTTTCAATGCATCAGACATCTCGACATGCGCATCCGTATTCAGGATAGCTGTCAGACTGTCATCATTAACAAGGCCGTTTTGACGGATTTTACCCGCAGCTTCAGCCAAGACTTTGAAAGTTGCCGGAACCGTACCAGCCGTACCAACTTGCGCAGATACATCTTTGTACATGTTCATGGCATCAGATTCCATGTCAGCTGCCAACTGTGCCATTGCGGGCTCCAGGAACTCATCAGCAAACTTGTCGATGTCCAGTGTCAGTTCTTTAGATGTAAAGTCCATACCAACGTGGCGCTGGGTAGAACATGGAACGTTCACATAGTTCTCAACAGTGTTGTTTGCGGAATATGTCGCACCTGTTGCCGATGTATAGCGAGGTGGCAGTTTAACGCGTAGATTTGAGCCAATTTTTGCACCTTTTTTCGCAAAAGAGTCGTCATATTGGCGGTTAATCGAGCCTACAAAGTTCAGCTTCTGGTGCAGAATACGCAGAGCTTCATTTGTGACCTGATCGATGGTCAAAAGTGTATTTGAAGTCATTTACTATTTCCTTTTAGCTTGACGCCACTTCATGTATTCCTCTGTTGACATCTCGTTCGGGTTTGGCGAACGGTTGCCGGAACCTTTCAGCGGCTTGATTGGTTTAGGTTTGGTTTCAGTGTCAGGCTTAGGTGTTTGAGAAAGGGTTTGCTGTAATTCGAACAATGCAAAGGCAACTTGAACTGGCGTCTTTGTCACCAATTCATCAACCAGATCAGCGTTGCCGCCTAGGTGATGGATTAATGCCGGCCCCATATCAGTCTCCGCTATGACTTGACCGATGGCATTCAATGTCGGGTCTTGTGCGCCGCGTTTATCGACATACATGTTCCGCATTTCAATAAATGCATCTGCCTTTTCTTCATAGTCGGCATGCTCTTGTCTGAAAGCCTGTTCACGTTCTTGGAAATTGCGCTCGGCTGCGGCATACTGTTCGTATTGCTTTTGTGCCAATTGCTTTTGCTTTTCAGCGGTTTCCTTTTCACGTAAACGCTGTTCGGCTTTATGCTCGACAAGTGCGTCCTGATATTCTTCCCAAGTATCGAAATCATCCTCTTTCGGGGTATTGTCTTCCTGCTTGGGTTGAAGCTTTGATAGTTGTTCCGTTAGCTCACGGATTTTCTCTTGTGACTCGTTATAAGCAGCTGTTTGACGGGCAACGCGTTTCTCGAGGGCATAAGCTTTCTTTTCGGCATCTGTCAGCTCTTTTTTCGGCTTATCCTTCGGCTCCGCTTGTTCGTCAGCTTCGGGCTGTTCATTTGAATCCGATTCCACCGCCTGATCTGTGGTGTCATCTTGCGCAGTTTGTTCTTTTACGTCCTCAACAGGTTCGGACACAGCAGAAGTCTCGACGACTTCGCCTTGCAATGATTCATCGCTCATTGTGCGGTTCTCCTATGTGGTAAATGCAGGCGGATTAAACAGGCTCGCCAGTAGCCCCTTCCATTTCCTGTGCGGAAAGAAAAGCATCGAAAGCCCCTTCAATATCAATTGTCCGGGCATTCAAATCTGTGATTGCGCTGGCAAGGTCTTGCATGACCTCTGCCGGTATTTGCGCTTGTGTTTCTGTTTTGATTTTCTCGATATCGGCCATGGTTTTGGCGATGTCGGCTTGTGTTTTCTGCGCTTCAAGTTCTAGCTTTTTGGCTTCTAACTGGTTTTCAAAGGCTTGATTGTTCTTTTTGGCGTCTAAGGCCGCTTGTGTCTCAGCAAGGCGCTGTTCAAGCTGCTGCATACCCTGCGTCATCATTTGCAAGCGTTTGGCTTCAAGATCTTCGCCCAGCAATGCAGGATCCATTGTGGCACGTATACGGTCTGCCAGTTCTTGCGCGTGTGGTACATCCAGCGACTTGATTAAGATATCGCCAGCAACATCCAATAATTCAGGGCGCACACGTGCAATTTCAATCAATGCATTCGCCGCTTCCTGACGTTTGGTTGCATATGCGGGACCAACTTCAACCACGACATCATACTTGCCTGCTTTCAGGTCAAAAACGCCTGCCATCTGCATACCTTGCCCCAAGGGTACGCGGTCGCCGTTTTCGTTCTTGGCATAGGGCTGGTTAATCGGAACCATTTCTTCTGTGCCGTCTTCGCCCAAAATGCGTAAGATACGGCGTTCGGTATAAACCTTCGGGATCAGGTCAATCAGAATGCGCCCAACCTTTTTCATGGCCGTTGACAGGTTATCGATAAAGTGGAATGTTGCGTTATCCCCTTCCATCTGACGGGCGATAATAGCCTTGCCGGAAATATCATTGGTTTGATTGCCCAGTGACGCGTCATACATGCCCAGTGACGCCTTGATGCCATCTGCGGCCGCCATAGCTTCCTGCAACTGTGCGCCTGTTGATGATGGCGGGGCTTGTCTTTGTGGTGGTGGTGCGGGAACCCCTGATTTGGGGTCAATCACCATGTCATATTCTAAAAATGGATAATTCTCTCGGTTGGCGTTCTGCCATGCGCGGGGGTTTGATTTAAACTGACCCTTTGCACCAATAAACGGCGCTTTGGGTTGTAATGCGATAACCTCTGTTGATGCTGTTTTCCAAAAGTTGAACATCATCTGCGGGTCTTTGGCTTGGTGTATCAGGCTATAAAGCTGGCATTTGCCATCTGCCCACGTTTCAAAGCCCTTGACGGGAACCAAAGGAATAAAATTGCCCAGAACTTCGGTTTCTTCTAAAACTTCAGCGGCAGTCAATTTGCAGTATTTGATTTTCGGTATTTCAACTGTGCGCTCTTGGATGATTTCGGCGCCTTCTGGTACGTCTTCAGAATAGGAAATAACATTTTCCATCTGAATACCGCCCGACCATTCAACAAGCGTCTTTGTCTCGTAATCCTTGTAGTAATATTCAGCAATGCGAACCTTGTCATCTTGCAGCCAGCTTGCATGTTTGTCGTTCAGCTCAAAGCCTTCAGCCTTGGCGTTTGGATAGGCCGCTTCAAAGTCGTCCTTGTCCATGTCATCGAATACAAAGCCATACTCGCCATCAGGATCAAGATACACGCTGAAAGGGTTCATAACTTCTTCAATGCGGATTTCTTGCTCAAAGCTGTCCTGATCTGCATAATCCGTGACAATGCGGATCCAACCGATACCCGCTGAAACGGCGTTATAAGCTGCCCGGTCGTAAACACTTTCGGCATCTGACACGGTTTCAATATTGCGAATAATGCCCGCTAAGATGTCGGCGGTTTCAACATCGGCCGCATCATCAACGGGTTTCGGGCGAATTGCCGGACGGGCTTGGCGGATCTGGTTGACCACCTGATGCACAAATGGCAGCAAACGGTTTTCGGTCAGGCATGGACGCCCTTGTGACAGGCGTTCATTCTTAATTTGCTCGGGCCACTGGTCGCCCAGTACAAATTCCACGTCCTCTTCACCGCGCTTGTAATTTTCATCGTTCAAGTCTTCCAGGCACTTGAATCGATCCAAAGCGGTCTTAATCACGGAATCATCCGTGTTTTCTGTCTTGTCGTCTGTCATGTAAAGATTGTCCTTAGTTCATCCATGAACCCGCGCTGTAATGATTTTGCGCGTATGGTGTAGATTCTGTTTCCGGCTGATGACTGTCTAATGCCATAGCAAGGTATCGCATTGCATCACTTGCGTGTGATGACCAGTCATGCTCGGGCTTGTCTTTAAACCGCCCCTTGTTTTCATCGTATTTAAAGTGGTAATGGTGAAGCGCGTGAAGACCTTCAGCGCAGTTTTGTTTATCTATCCAGCACTCGTTCAAAAGCGCTCTGGTTAACTCTATCCCCGCATTTAACGTCATTGGTGGCAGGGTTTCACATGGTACGCCCATTTCTGCAAGCTGGTCCTTGATTGAACCCTGCATGCCCAAACGTTCATGTCTGCCATCGTGCGGCAAGTAATGCGTGTCATAGCTGTACGGCTTCTCACGGATGATATCGGCAAAATGCGATAACGGCTGATGATTGGCTTCATAAAAATCAATAACCCTTATTTCAAGCCCTATCTTTTGCGCGAACCATATTGACGTTGAATCGCTGTGACCCAAATCCCACGCTGTGATGACGGGTATGCCTGCCTTGAACGGCACTGTGCTAATGCGCCCTGCCTCTTGGCTTTGTTTAAGGATTTCGGCGTATACCGAACCATGGAATCTTTCGTCAAACTCCCCTTCCCAAATATGGGCATATGCAACAGGGTCAAGCTTTTCCAGCCTTTTGCGCTCTTGTTCCAGAACATCCGGGAAATACGGGTTATCGCGCCAGCTAACCTTTTTGACCAGCATATCGTCGTCAGCATTTGCCACGAACCTGATATACGTTGGATCAGTCGGGTTTTTCGGGTTGAATGATATCCAGATTTCCGAACCGGCTTTACGGATGGTCGGTATCAAAACTTCCCAGCTATTGTCTGAAACCTTCTCCGCTTCCTCTACCCAGCAGTAATCAATCCCCTCGGTTGACTTCACCTCGGTTGCGTTGTGTTTCAGCCCCTTGAATATAAATTCCGTTCCGTTGCGGCCGAATATCGTCGCCTTTTGCACGGTGTAAAAGCTTTCAAGCCCATGGCTGTAAATGATATCTGCCAGCAGCTTGTGAACGGAATCCGTGATACTGTTTTGCAATTCCCTTGCACAAAGCACCCTGATTTTGCCCCGCATGCCAAGCACCAGCAAAGCCCGTGCAAAGTTATGGCTTTTTGCCCCGCCGCGGCCGCCATAGAAAACCTTAAAGCGGTATGGATCGAATAAGCCCTTAAAGGCTTCGGGGATGTTAATCCTTATCTTTCGCTGTGACATATCCGACTTCAACAATCTCAACAGGATTGCCAGCCTGCCCGCCAAGATCGATTTTGTCTGTGAATAGTTTCAGGTGCTTGCCCAGCAATTCAGCGCCCTTGTAGGTGTTTGGCAAATCACTTGCATTAACAGCCTTTTCCATCGTTTCTTTGATGGTTTCCAGAACGTACTCTGCCGTGATTTCAGTCTTTGCCGACCGCTTGGCCATCTGTTTTTCCAGATATTCTTGTATGTTAGGTTTTGTTAAGTTTTCACAACCGATTTCTTTGGCTGAATTTTCAGAGTACCCGGCACGTATTGCGGCTTGTGTTGCATTCAGGTCGACCATGTATTCCTTGCAGAATAATTTCTGTTTTTCGGTTAGGTCTGCCATTGTCTCTCTGCTGTTTGGTTAAAGTTGCCCCACGGGGGAGATCTGGGAGTTACTCCGCACCCGCAGGGCTTGGGGGAATAAAAAAAGGCCAGCTCGCTAGAACTGACCTGAAATCGCGGCCCGGTACGCATCGTAGAGCGGCCTACCGAGCTAATCATTGACCGAAGACGCTGGGCGTCACGGTAACCTTTTCTACATCATGGTAGATAGGCATAAAAAAAGCGCCCCTGTCTCCAGACGCACTTCTAAGCTTGATAATATCATACCACTTTTGTTACCCGATTTGCAAGTAAAAATTCAAGTTTTTTCTCGTTTTCGTCTCTTTTTGTTCTAAGCCTTTGATTTTGAATTAAACTTTTTTTGCCATTTTGAATATTTCCTTGATGTCTTTCAGTCGGAAAAGCAATTCACAGCCGTTACACTCGACCAATATCTCCCCGCCCAGCTCGATAATCGAAAATATCTGGCTATCACACTCACACAGCAGAACATCTTCTTTGCTGGCTTTCGCATCCCCAAAGTTAACAACATTGTCAGTCATCGCTTCCATCCTCTCATTTTGCAGTACAGGTCAAGGGCATCAATCAGGTTTGACTTTGCCGTTCCTGTCCGTTGTCGCCGGTCATGGTCGATCTGGCGCAAGGACTTGCCGTACGCAACTGAATCCATCGCCATTGCGTGTGATACGCGCTCAACCTGGCAAAGCTTTGACCATTGCACGTACAACCCCTCCAGCTCCATCATGCGTGATCCGGTGCTGTAAGACTTGTCTACGCGTGGCCCGTACGATCCAACCTTTACCCCCATGCCTCGGGTCAAACCCTCAAAGCCTAGGATAATATCAACCATCGCGTCCTGTTGCGTCATGTCGAGCGCATCCAACAGTTTCGCATGAATGTTGCACATGAAGCCCTCGTGCGCTTTGCGTTCCCCTGACAGCTTGACCATGCGCTTGCACACTCCCTCGCCCTGTGTGTTGCGCCTAGCCAATACTTCGAAATCAATCTCACTCATCCCCTGCCCCTTTCGCCTATGCCACACTTTGAATTTTTTGATCCAACCACTCACCAAACGGAACGCTTGGCACTTCCTCTGCCATCTTTTCCAAAATCCAGATACCGGGCTTTTTCACCAGCAGCGCGTGAATCTTTGGAATAACCTCAATCACGCTGTAATCTTTGTTCGGGTATGCTGTGCAAAGGTCTTTCACCCACTGCGAATTATCCTTAGGCTTAACCTCGGTCTGTTCTGGTCTTTGCATCGGCTTGCCACCCTTAACGCGAATTGAACCGACCAGGCTTTGTAGATCAGACGCCCTTTGCACAAAATCGCCCACGGTTGGAAAGAACGGTGACGGATCGTGGCGGTAATCATCACAAACCTTTTTCACGACCCACTCGGACACGCCTTGCAGATCACGGGCTAGGTCTTCGGTGATAACCTTAATCCGTGAATTGCCCCCATCGATGCGCTTGTGAACCGCCAGACGCGTAATCGCCCCAAGGATCAGATCACGGGATGCCGGCTGATTAGCGTGTTGATAAAAGCTTTCCAGTTCCTTCGTCATTTCCTGCACCTCGATTATCGGGTTGCTGCCAATGGTGTCATATCCGTATTCAGTGGAAATCGCTCTCTTGTCCGCATAGCGCTTCATAGGCTCCAGCTGTTCCCATTGCGAGTTCATCCATGTAGCTTGTTTTTCGGTTAGGGGTTGGGCTGGCTTGCCTTGGATTAGCTGTCCAGTCTTCGCTCCAGAATTGCTTGTCGGGGTTAAGGAACGTTGCGGCGTGTTTGTTGTAGGTGTCTGTGGCTTCGCAGTAATTCCGATATCTTCTTGCGCCTTCGATGATGTCATTTGCTTTTACTCCCTTCGTGATCAGTTTCTTGAATTTTGTTCGGGCTTCGGTTTTTGCCCCCTTGCCCCCAGTGGCTGTGTTTGGGTATTCAGACCAAAAGATTTCAAAATCATTTTCCGTCTGTTCGTCTTTTCTTTTTTTTGTATTTTTTTCTTTTATATCTTGGTTATTGGTTATTGGTTTTTGGTTTGTTTTTTGGGAATCGTTATTTTTCAATGACTTATTTTTTAGTTGGGATTCCGAAGTCGTGCATTTTTTGACCGACTTAGTGTTCCCCAAGTCATCATTTTTTTTATGAACTTGTGGACGACCCGGCCCTGCTTTGGACTTAATTTTTTCAATTTCATCCATCACTCTTTTGTGTTTCCAATACCCATTTTCGAGGTAGAACTTTGCCAGAATTGTGTCCTTGATTTTATTCCAAGTCTTACGGTCGCACTTGGTTATCGTGCGCAGCTTTTCTTCATCATCGAGCAAGCCTTTTTCACCCGCATTGTAATGCGCTGTGATCATCATCATATAGCCACCGATCTCTGCCGTATTCATAGACATTGTGCCGGATAAAAAGTCACCGATATGAAACTGGACGTAGTTAATGCTCATTTCTCCACCTGCCACATTGTTAAGACGGTTGTATTTATGTTTGTGCCGCTTTCACGGAAAGAACCAACAGGCAAATCATGCCAGCGATGCTTAAAACCCATTCCTTCAATTAAATCGTGGTCATATCTCGCTGTAATGGGAAGTATTGAACGCAGCTCGCCACCAGGTTTTAAAAACTTCATGGCATGCTTAATGTGCTTAGCGTAATGCTTGCCGTAGAAAGGCGGGTTCATAACAACGCGGTCATATTCTTGCGTTGGAATGGTTTCAAGGAAGTTCGCAACCAGAACATTGTGGCCCTTAGCGCGGCATTCATTTGCACGACCCTGATCAAATTCAATACCAAAGACTTTAGCGCCCTTATCGCGCAAAGCGTCCATAAATCGACCGCACCCGCATGATGGCTCAAGGATTTTATCACCCTTAACTTGATACATATCGTCTAAAACACGATCCACGACCTTTTGCGGTGTAGGATAATATTGCAGATCCTTGGACACCTCTGTACTTTCACGTTTCTTTTCAGGTTTCGCTTCATGGCAATCCGGCAACACATCACCGTAATATTCGGCTAAGGCGCGGTTAATATCTTTCAGCGTTTCAGGCTCAAAGAACAGATGCCCATTGCCGTTTTGAAATGTTTTTAACCACACGCCACGGGCAGGAAACCTAATGTGTTTACCCCTGTAATCTTTGTAATCCCATTCATTTAAAAGAGCGTCACCATTCTCAATAAGGGCTTGAATTTCAGCTCTTTCCGTCAATGACTTACCTTGATAGGCGGCTAAAGCATTTAGAACGTCACGCAGACGATCTTCACCAGAACTATAAAATGATTTTACACCATTAATAATTATCCGCTTAGGCAGGCCCTTTACGCCGATCTTCACTTTTTCATGTGATTTGTATGCAGGATCCAATCCCGCAAAAACTTCAGCCAAGCCCCGCAATATATTACCCCATGGGTCTGCCACATAATCGCCAAAGACGTCTTTTATGTCCGTCATGGTAAATGGCGGTGGATTTTCTAATAACTGCTCAAAACGCTTTTTATCATTCGCAGGTGCAATCGTATCGATGTTTAATCCGTTATAAACATGCCACCATGCAGACTTGAGCAATGCCATTTTCATGGTTTCAGCATGCAAGCTACCAGTATCAATTCTGGTTCGGTTGTAAGTGCCGCCGATTGTTGTGGCTAAACTAACTTTCTTACCGGCAGCCTCAAAAGCTGATTTTTCACTTTCGATTGCGTCAAACTTTTCAGTGTATTCATCTACAATTTCTGAAAGTTTTCTTTTTAGCGCTGGTAATGTCACCCCCCATACTCCCTTTTAGTTTCGTCCTTGAAATACGTCTTTTCCAGCTCCTCAATGAAAAGCTTTAAAATTATTGGATTAAAGTTTTGAAAAGCTGGATCGAGAAAGTTCAGAAAAGCGGCTTGTTTTCTGCTTTTGTAATAGATTTCATTGGCCTGTTTTCTGAATGATTTTGATGTTAAATCGATTTGGTTTAATGGATACGGCAGGGTCTGGGTCATGCCAACCCCACCACTTCGATATATTTCAACAGTGCCAGCGCATCGGCTTCATTATCGTCTTTTGGATCAAAGCCTTGCGCTTTCATTGCGGCGACCATATCGGCCTTTTTCGCATTACCTTTGCCTGTTGCATGTTTCTTGATTGTTCCGACTGGCACACCCTCGATTGGAAGGTTTAACTCTGCACAATAACCCTTTACAATCGCAGCATATCCACCGCGCATTTCTGTTGCTTTGCGGAACTTCATAAAACCTGGTTCTTCAAAGAAAATCTTTTCAGGTTTGGCGTCTTTCAGAATAGTATTGAACCACATGTAAAATTTTCGAAACGGCTCGCCTTCGTGGTCTTTCTTCTTGCGTTTAAAATCTGTAACGCCTGAATAAACTTGACCATCCAGCATATAAGCCCAGCCTGTTCTCGTTGCTAAATCTAAAGCTAGAAAATTCATACTCCCCCCTTAAAATGATATTTTTCTGGTAGATACTGGTTGCACTCTGTCATGACGTTAATCACCATCTGGCGCACATGATCCGGGTCAAACCCTGCCCATTCGCAGACAAGGCGAAAATCCTTGCTGTTGCCTGTGAACCAATGACGCGCATTATGTGCATCTAGGGCCGTTGTCATACTTGTTGCTTTTGAAGGGTTCCACTTTTTCGGCTTAGGCTTTTGCGTTTTAACTGTGCCGAATGTGGCGTCGTAAATGGCTTGTTTAATGACGTACATCCAGACTTGCTGGCACTCGTCTACCTCGATATTGTTTGTAAATGTCATGCAAATATCCCCCGACATTTGAAACACTTACACAGAACTGTTGACAAACAGCTTTAGATTATGATAAGTGTTGGTTGTTATGTTTATTTTTTGCTGATATCTCGATCAAAAGCTCAGCATTAATAGATGAAAGATGTCGTTTCTTTGCGCTGGACAACAAATCTGACCAGTGCTTTGAATCGACGCTATTTCGCATATGCCATTTATGAACCACCTGCTCTGAGACCTGACAATCTTTTGCGAGCTCGGTTCTGGTTGGCCACATATCTATAACGTCTCTAAAACCTTCCATGTTTAAGAGCGTACAATTTGTACACTTTAAAATCAAGTAAAAAAGTTGCGATTTGTACACTATTTTTTTTGTAAGGTTTAGATATGACAGAAACACCCGCAGATAGACTCACAAAATGCCGAATAGCGGCAGGATTCAAGACGCAGACATCAGTGGCTGAAAGGTTTGGCTGGAGTTTGGACACATACAAGAGTCATGAAAGCGGGCGCCGTGAATTTGCTAAAAAGTCAGAAGAATATGCAAGGGCGTTTAAAACGACCCCAGAATATCTGATGTATGGCGTAAAGCGAGAAGATACAGTTAAGAAAGTTGACTTGAACTATATTGAGGTCATTGCCCCTGTCCAGGCTGGTGAATGGCGTGAATCTGTGGAATACCCTGAAGATGACCGTGAAAAAATCCCCGTTCCGGAAGAATACGCGGGGAACGATAATATTTTTGCCGTGCGGGTTGTCGGTGATTCTATGAACCGTAAATTTCCAGAAAGTACGATTTTAATCTGTATCAACCCCTATCAATTGAATAGTCCAATAATGGACGGTGATTGTGTAATCGTTCAACGTGTTCGCAATGGGGAATACGAAACAACTGTTAAATGCCTTAGCATAGAGGAAAAGACTGGCAGAGCTTTTCTAATGCCCAGCAGCGACAATCCAGCACACCAAGCCCCTATAATTGTTCCTTGGCCTTATATGGGCGATCCTTGCCCCTCTACGGGCATGGAGAAAGTGGAGATCATGGGTGTTGTATTGGATAGCATTAAAAAGAAAAAATTGAGGGATATATAATGGATAGCAATATTTTAAGTGGGATTTACTTTATAATATTAGCCTGCGCTATTTGGTGGGCCGTAACAAATTATGAGATTATCAAACAAGATGAAGTGCCATTACTGCAAAAAACAGTTATAGCGGACAGGTTTAAAATACAGAATATCGATTACGTAGGTACAATTTTACTCGATACATCTACTGGTCAAACGTGGCAATATAGAACCTTGGTCGGCAAAAATGGCAAAGAACTTAAGGATGCAAATGGCAGATATTGGGAAAAGATGGCATTTTTTGGCGATGATAAACATGAAGAGCGCAATTGGGTTAGTGATCAATTCAAAATTCAGGAATATGTAGACAATAATTCGGAATAACCCTCTTAAATTAGACTCCAGCACAGGCAAGATGTAGAATAAAAGCTACTTACTCGATTCGCATGTTCAACTGGCCCATACGTGGACACCCAGATGCGATGAAAGTTTGCAAGGCAGATGTTTGAACCATCTAGCCGCTCGGTGCGAGGGGTATATTTTATAAGCTTTACCCAAGAACCGACCTGAGATGCTATGTGCGCAGGGTTGTAACGCACACTAGCCGCGATTTCCTCAACCTTATGGCTGAAGGATCCGACAGTCAGTAAGGATTAAACGCATGTTTAATTTAAATCTGACAATTAAAATTGACTATCGGCTGGCGATTGCCATTGCAACGCTTCTGATATCATGATTTTCCGGGCTGCCTATATGGTGGCCCGTTTTTTTATTCCACATCTTTACCTGTTCTAAAACCCGCAGAACCGTGTCTGCAAATCCCATTATACCTAGAAAAATAAAAGAATACAGAAAAAAGTGTACTTTTTGTACTTTTTCTTATTGACTTATTGGTGTACGTATTGTACATTAAATTTATAAGATGAAAAACAGAGGTAACTCAAATGAACAACTACGAACAATCAGTCGATCAAATCACGACAATCCTAAAAGCCGCTAAAGGCTTTCAAAATACACTTAACGAAATGTGTTACGACATCACAGATCAAGACGCTAAAGAGGGCATGATCGAAACGCTCGACAGCATCTTCGAAGACCTGATGTCTGACGCTAAACACGAGCTGACCAAGCTGGAGGACAAAGCGCCATCAGACGGTAACGAGCCATGGCGTATGCGTCGCTGGCATAACGCTCGCACACTTTAATCTGGGGGAAATCATGAAGACTATTTTTGACACATTTGTGGATGACGCCTGCCATTTGCAAGACAACTACCCTGCCGAATATAAGGCATGGGTCGATGAAGAAGAAAGAAAACTGGACGAAACGCTTTTTGCTAAAACCGAAGACCTTTTTGACCGCATGGATCAACTTGAATGGAGTTTTAACTGATGACATACGGGAAAGAAAACAGCGCGGTCTATTGGAAAACAAGATATCGGTTGCGTAATGAAGCTGTAATAGAGGCTGTAGATACGTTTTCAAAGCTTTTGAAGTGGCTGGATGACTACGATCTTTGGTCTGCTATGGATGATGTTGATATTAACAGCGAGGGGTTTAATTGGCCTGAAGATTTGGCTTCTGTTCAATCAGAAAACGCAAACTACGTTTTAAAGAAGCTGAAAGAAATGGTGGAATCATGATCCGCGGAATCTTGATAGGTCTGGTTGTGGGTTATATCGCGGCACTGTTTGTCGTGTCGGTTCATGAGGCTAAGGCAACGGACATCACACAATGTGATAAGCAAAAGTTTTTAACCCAACACTACGCGCAGTTGATTGACGACATGGGGATTATTCCCGTTGCGCCGATGCCGAGTGTTAAGCCTTGGAATTAACTTATGGGGGCGTATCACGTTAGCAGGTACTGCCAGTTCGACTCTGGTATGCGCCCCCACCCGAACAAAGTAGGAAACCCGAAGGAGAAGTAGATGAGTAAAGAATTGACGACGCAGACAGAAGACCCGTTTTACGGCTTAATTGAACAGGCAATGCAACAGGAAAATGGCATTGACGTTGTTGAGCGCATGCTGGATGCACAAGAACGCGTCATGAATAAAAACGCCGAAATTGCATTTAACAAAGCAATGAACGCGGCACAAAATGAAATGCCGGTTATCGCAAAAACAACCAAGGCGCACAATTCAAAATACGCCAAGTATGAAGACATTGATAAGGTGGCCCGTCCGATTTACTCAAAGCATGGGTTCGGTATTTCCTACGGCACAAAGCCAAGCCAAGTTGACGGCTTCACGGTTTACTTTGCTGAGGTCACGCACGATGCAGGCCATACGAAATACTATGAACGCGAGTTCCCATCTGATGCCAGCGGTTCTAAAAACGCTATTCAGGCCAAGGCGTCTGCTGAAAGCTATGCCAAGCGATACCTGCTGATCGGTATCTTTAACATTGTCACCTGCGATGAAGACGATGATGGCAACATGGCACGGGTTGCGCGTATCGATGAAAATCAGGTTAAGCAGCTTGAACGCCTGCTGGAGGCTAGCCAAGCCGATAAGAGCGGTTTCCTGAATTACATGGAAGTTGATGCGCTGGAAAATATCAGCTCAGCAGACTTCCAAAAAGCCAGAGTGGCCCTGAACAAAAAGGCGGCGCAGAAATGATTGCGCACGATGTAGAACAAGGCACGCAGGAATGGTACGACCTGCGCAGGGGCATCCCTACAGGATCAGGATTTTCCCGTATCATCACGCCAACGGGACAGCAAAGCAAACAGGCTGATGAATATATCCATGAGCTACTGGGAGAAGTGCTGTGCAGCGATGAAGATAATGTTCTGGATAATCTGTACTGGATTGCACGGGGCAAGGAATTAGAGCCAAAAGCGGCGGCGTTGTACGAACTGCAAAACGATGTGAAGACGTTCAAGACAGGCTTTATCACAAACGACGATATGACCGCAGGCGTGTCACTGGACCGAATTGTTGGTAATGATGGCGCAATCGAAATCAAATGCCCCTGCCCTAAAACACACCTATCAGCGTACTTCGCGAAAGAGATAGACGCGAAATACAAGCCGCAGGTGCAAGGCCAGATATGGATTGCCGAACGTGAATGGGTTGAGTGGATTTCCTACCACCCTGAACTGCCAATGGCGCAAATACGTGTTTATCGGGATGAAGACTATTTGAAGAAATTCGAAAAATATCTGACCGAATTTAACGAGAAACTAATGGAAAAGCTTAACCAATTAAAAGGAGAAATATAATGGCTAAATCACTAAACCGCGTCGATCTGATCGGCAGACTTGGAAAAGACCCAGAGCAAAGAGCGATGCAGAGTGGCGACACTGTTGTTAGCTTTTCACTGGCGACATCCGAAACATGGAAAGACAAGCAAGGCAACAGACAAGAGAAAACTCAATGGCACAATTGTGTGTCGTTTAACCAAGGTCTGAACAAGGTTTTGACAAGCTACGTCAAGAAAGGCTCGCAGATCATGGTTACAGGCGCGCTTGAACACAGCAGTTACGAAAAGGACGGGGTGACAAAGTACAAAACTGAAGTTGTTTTGCGCCCGTTTGACTCATTTTTGCAACTCTTAGACAGCAAGTCTGAAGCGAATGAGGGGGCGACTTCTTCCCAGAGTTCACAACAAGCCCCCTCAACCTCGGATTGGCAGGCGCCGGATGATTTTTCGGACGAAGTGCCCTTCTGATTAAACCCCAACATGGCCGCTGAAATCCTCTGTTTTTCATCGAATATAGGACGCCAAAACCAGCCCGGTAAAGCCAGCGATAAAGTCCGGGCAATTTTAAAGGACAAGGAATGAACAAGAATTTAGCAGACAGATTAAACAAGTTTATTGATGACTGTAACGCGCGAATTGACGCAATTGAGTCACAAGTCAAATCAAAGGAATTTGTTTATCAGGAAACCATCAGGGAACTTAAACAGGAGCTAAAAAATGCTAATGCTGAAATCAACGCACGAAAAGATTGCAGAACAATTCCAATCACAGTTGTTGAAAGCAAACGAAAGATTGAAGCTCTATGACGAAATCTTTGAACGTCAATCCAGTTACAACAGGATAGCGCGAGAGAATAAGAAAAAGGCAGCAAAGAAATGAACAAAGAACTTACACATCCACCAAGAAGACAGCAGGAGATAATAGATGCGTTACGGGGAACCGCATTGCAAAACTGGAACATCGATGACGAACTTGCCACGCGCTGCAAATTACAAGCGGACCGACTGGAAGCCGAGCTTGAAGCCCACCGAGACAATAATAATGGCGGTTGGAAACTGGCAACTGATATTTGACAGGGCCGAGCCAATATTGCCTTGGTGCTGGTTTCAGGATTACACAGACGAAGGGTTTAGGGCAGACATGAGAAATGATGGCCGGATATATATGAGTGGTCACAGAACGCAATTAGACGCCGAAACATGGGCAAAAGGGAAAGGGATAATTTGATGACAAACCTAAGCAAAGAAATAAAAGAGCTAGAAGAAAAACTAGCGGAACTGAAAGAAAAGCACGATGCCGCGCAGAAGGAGCCTGTGGAGGTCGTGGGGCAGTATAAGGCCGAAATCTACCAAGACTATTTTTCTATTCACGAGTTTGGTTTTATAGATGATAAAGCAAATTACCATCAAGAAATATTAGATAAAGCAGTCTTAATAGGCAACTCCTTCCGCACCCGCGAACAAGCCGAGCGTCGATTAGAGAGCATCAAGACGCATGAAGAATTGCGTAGGTTGGCGCATGAGGCTTGGGGTAACGGGATTATTAACTGGTGTAGTCATACTCAACATAAATACTATGTCGAACTTCACTTTGACGATTTTTTGGTTGATTTTGATCTGACGTACAAGCGCGCAAATACCGTCTACTTCCCAACCAAACAATCAGCACAAGACGCAATCGAAAAGATCGGTGAGGAACGGATTAAGCAGTATATAGAAGGTGATCAGTAATGGATAAAACATTAGAAGACGCAATGAAAATAGTCGATTGGTCACGCAAGGATAAAAACAATGGCGTACCTCTGCGCGACTGGTTTGCTGGTCAGGCTTTACAATCTTACACCGCGGCTTTTTACAGCAGTAGCGTGTCGGCCATTACGAGCGAGAGTGATGCACGTGAAATAGCAGAAGGTTCTTACATGATAGCAGACGCGATGATGAAAGCGAGGGGTGATGACTAACATCATAAAACTCATACACGAAAACAAAGCCACCATAGAGCTACACACAGGCCACACGTTCAACACAGATGCAGAACACAAGGCGTTTGTTGCAGGCGTTAAGCATGCGGTGAATTCATTGGGTTTGATGGCAGATAATATTGTTAATAATGCGGAGATTAAGCAATGAAGAAAGATAGTAACATATGTGATACCAAATGCAGGTCTGCTTTTGAGGAGTGGTATGAAGATGGTTGGTCATCTTACAACGTAAAACTTGAAAGAAGTGGTGATGGTTACGCTCAAACGTTGGCAGAAGACCAATGGGAGGCATGGCAAGCCGCATGGAAAGCGAGAGGAGAGATTGATGATTAATATTGAAGAACATACAAAAGATATTAGAAAGAGGCAATTTGAAAGTATGGCAGAACATTTCTTTGATAGGTGGCAACCAGCAGACCCCCGTGAAGCCAGTCGTTTTAGTGCCGATTTATTCAGCTTGGTAAGACAAATTTATATTGACGCACTTGAGCCGCAACAAAAACTGGCGCGTGATCTTTTGTCTGTGCAAATTTCACCGCATTTTTTAAAAGGAGAGATTGATGGGAAGTGAACTTAAGCGTTGCCCGTTTTGTGGGTCAAAACTAGGCATAAGAGAATTTGTTGGATACCATGATGCGTATTGCACGAACAATGATTGTATTTTTCGGATTGGATATATCTATCACTATGAAAAGACAGCAGATGAATTTCGTGAATGGCTAAACACCCGCGCCCCTGAATGGCAGGATGTTAAAGGTTGGGAACAGCACTATGAAATTAACAACAGTGGCGTTATTCGCAAAAAAGCCTGCAAGACAGTATTAAGGCAATGGCTTTCAAAAGGCACCTATAGGTTGGTTAGGCTTTCAAGCCCCAGAAAAGTAGAATCGGTTCATAGATTGGTCGCTCTATCTTGGCTAGATAAACCAATTGATAAGAATGTGGTCAATCACAAAGATTTTAATACCGAAAATAACCATGTCACAAACCTTGAATGGGTGACGCAGGCAGAGAATGTTAAACATTCAAAAAAAGCTGGCAGATACCCCGAGAAAAACTATTGGTACGGGAAAACTGGCCCGAATACAAAACTGGATTTTGAAACGGCTGAACTTATCAGAAAAGAACGTAAAGAACTGGGTACGTCTTATAGAAAACTGGCTGAAAAGTACGGTTCAAATCATAAATCTATATCAGCGATATGTAACTATAAAAGCTACCTCCCCACCCCGCCACAGGAAGGTGAATGATGTTTAAGTTTAAAATATTCATTCTGGATTTAGTTCCCATGTGGTTTCGAGACAAATGGCCTTTAAAGAGGTTTTATTGGCAGAAAGAAGAATTGGAAGATGCTACATTGCGCGCACGGGAAATGGCAGAAAAATTATTTAAGGAACTACAAAATGACCAAGACTGACGCAACCCAACGGGCTTTGGATGATCTTGATGATGCTGTCAACTACAAAAAGACAGATGCTTACTACGAAAAGTTGCGCCATTATATTTTAAAGCACGAACAAACCATCCGCACCGCCCTCGAGACAGCGCAAAAGCACAAGGATTTTATAGACGCTCTACCAGAAGAGACCACAGCTATCGGCATTGATAACGCCCCAACCCGCTCAGACAATGAGGTGATCAGGGAGGTTGTTGAATTGCTAATGTGTATTCAAAAAAATCTAGAAATAGACAAGTTTGACATTGCTGAATTATGCACTGAACAAGCCCTCGAAAAACTGAAAGAACTGGAGGGGCGGGATGTTTAAGTGGTTCAGTAAGCCAAAGAAATGCGCCCATGAATTTTACGGATATGACATGGAGTCAAGAGATGAGAATGGAAATGTTCACTGGCCATGTTCAAAATGCAAAAAGGTCTTTGTGGCTGAATGCGGGCTAGATATTTTGCGTCACGGTAAAGCTATGGGTGGTTGGGGATTGAAAGACAGGAGAGAAACAAAATGACAGACGCGATTGATGATGCGATTACATTTTTTAAAGCGTGTATTGATGCTGGTGAATACCCAAAGACTATGAGTTATTGCCACTTACAACTTCAAGCCCTACAACAGCAAAAAGAAACACATATATCCATAGCGCGGGATGATGTTAAAGATTATCTCGTTGAACCATACGGCAGCTTTGTGCCAGAGCAAGACGATTTAGAAAATGTGTTTCTGTTGGTTCAAAACAAAATGAAGGAGGGGTGAATGGTAAAAACTTTAAAAATTACAGTTGAAATTGAATATGATCCAGATGTTTGGTATGGCGATTCCGAAGATGGAAAACAGTGGTTTTTTGAGCAGGTTCTTGCGCCTGAAAACATCGGAATATTTAGCAATGATTGTGGCGATTTTATTGTTGAAAAAGTGAAATCAATTAATGTTGAGGCTCTAAAATGAAACAACGCGATTTTAATAAAGTTAAGAAGCTTGTCGATGTCGCGCTTAAAGGTGATCCGCTAGACTATTCGTTTAATCAAGGTGCGCTAGAAACAATCCGCAAAGCCCTGATGATTGCGGATAGGGTTATGGGGGAGCCTGATGTAAATATTTGGGGCGGTTTACCAAGAGATATTGTCATGGCTAGAGATATGCGGTGTATGAAAGGTCATGAGGTTAGAAAGCATCTTGAAATGATTGAGCGCGATATACCGCATTGGCTAGATGCTGAAATGAAACAAGATAAGCACGTAGCTAAAGGTGATATGGTAGTATGGATTTTTAAAACAGCTAGGGATGCGATGCTAAAGGAGGTTGATGATGCTACTAAATGAAGCTGATATTGCAGAATTGCTTGGCGCCGATCGCTATGTTAATGTCGAGCCCTCTATTCAGAAAAGACGCGTTAGAAAGCTCGCCAAGACAGTAGGAATTAACCCCGTCATTAAAGAACATGACGAATGGCTTTACGCAAAGGATGATATAGACTACATAAAGGTTCACAGATGTCACTCAAAGCAACAAAGCGCAAAGGCTCGCCATATTACCAGATCACAGGATCAATCAAAGGATTTGGACGTGTACGAGAGACTACAGAAACGACTGTCTTAGCAGTCGCTGAAAAGTTGGCCTTTGAGCGTGAAAAAGAAATACGTGGCTTATTAGATAAGAAACAGACAGGCGTTAAAACTGTTGCCCATGCAATTGAACAATACATGGATAATGGCGGTGAAGACCGCTATCTAAAGCAGATATTGCAACAGCTTGGAAAACTCCCCCTAACCAGTATTAATCAGGAAGTGATAGATAAAGCTGCCCGTGCCGCCTATCCTGGCTATCAACGGCAAAAAGGCGGGAAAGTCTACAAACACTCAAAAAGCACAATAAAGCGCCAGTTCTATGTGCCGTTGGCCGCTATCCTACATTATGCCCATGATTTAGATTGGATGCCTTATATACGCATTAAGATGCCAAAAACCAAGCGGCCCGCTCCTAAATGGGCAAACAAGGAGTGGTTCAGCAAGTTTAACGCTGAAGCTGAAGACGAGCTAAAGGCCATTGTGGCATTTTTAGCTGGCACAGGATCGCGAATTTCTGAAGCCCTTAACTTGCGGCCGGCAGATGTAAACCTAAATACACAAGAGGCTTATCTGCGCACAACAAAAAACGGAGACCCGCGCATGGCATATTTGCCAGATTTCGTTATTGAAGCTATTAAGCCTTATATGGATAGGGAGAAAGTTTTTAGCTTTATCGATCGACATGCTGTAAATAAACGCTTAAAGAAGACTGCTGAACGGGCGGGAATTGAATATCTAAGCAGTCATAAGGTGGGGTCACACACGTTTGCAACAAACTTAGCAAAATATCGGGGGATGGATGCAAAAGCACTGACAGCAACGGGCCGTTGGAAAGATCCAAAATCGACTTATCACTATACGCATTACCTTAGCCAAGAGCAGGCCAAAAATGCCGATTCACTTGGCGAATTATTCAAAGATTAGCTTTGTGTCAATTTTGTGTCAAAGGCACTTTAGATTCACGATATGTTCACGCGATTCTGGCAAATTCTAGTAAAATAGTTAATATCAAGTAACGCCTATTAAGTTATTGATTTTATTTATATAAAAATGGTGCTGCTAGAGAGAATTGAACTCTCGACCTCACCCTTACCAAGGG
>CATLPD010000010.1 GCA_950054485.1 uncultured Alphaproteobacteria bacterium
GTTGATTTCCCGATGTATGAACTGGACGAGACGACAGGTAAGGTTGAATTCTCGCATAACCCGTTTTCAATGCCACAAGGCGGTCTTGACGCTTTAAAAAATGAAAACCCGCTGGATATTAAAGCTATTCAGTATGATTGTGTATTGAACGGTGTTGAATTGGCATCAGGCGGTATCAGAAACCACGTACCCGAAGCCATGGAAAAAGCATTTTCAATTGCGGGATATCCTGAAGGGACCGTTCAAAAGAAATTCGGCGGTATGTATAGTGCCTTTACCTATGGCGCTCCACCACACGGCGGCTGCGCATTCGGTCTTGATCGTATCGTGATGTTCCTGGCCGACGAGCCGAACGTGCGTGAAGTGATCGCCTTTCCGATGAACCAGCAGGCTGAAGATTTGCTGATGGGTGCGCCTGCCGAAGCGGACGAGCATCATCTGAAAGATGTACACATCAAGAAAGATCTGCCCAAAGAAAAAATCAAAATTGCGGGTTAATCCCGCAATTTCATATGGATCATTTTCTGAATGATGGGTTTGCTTGTGGCGCTGAATTTTGTTTAGAATGTCCGGCATTCTTGATTTTTAAATCCGCCATGTCGCCCTGTAGTTTCATTACACTTTGTCCGTTGGCGCGTGCGCAATCAATCAGGGCGCCCAGATTTTTCATCGAAATATAAGCGATGCCATAGCATTCGTCTTCCTCGATATCTTCAGGGTCATATTCAATATCTTCCAACGGGAATGGGCTTATGACTTCGTATTCGAAAATAATCTCGTCTGTTACTGCGTCAATCGCGTCGCCGCAGACCGACAGATCTACGCCTTTTGCAAAAAACTGTTCAGGTTTTAAAAGGGGTTTCGTTTCAACAATTGCTGTCATGGCGGTCTCCTGTATCTATGCTTGCCACTGTTTAACATAGAAGGGCAGAATCGTCAACAGCTTATGTAAATTTAAATTAAGTTGGTTTCACTCAGGATTTCGTTGCGTTGCGTTTCATGATCACGCGACATCGTTTTGACGCGATACATTTCATGGTCGGCGCGGGTATAGATATCTTTGTATGATTTAATTGAATTATCGACCATGACGCAGCCCATGCTGGCACCGATATTGATCAACTGATCATCCCAAACCAATGACAAGTCATTGATTTTCTGATTGATCTTTTTCAGTTTTTTAATCGCCATTTTGCGATCAACATTGCTGAGGTAAATCGCGAATTCATCGCCGCCCAGACGTCCCGCCATATCGGTAGACCGAATCTTGGATTGCAGGCAGCGTGCCACAGCCTGAATGCAAAGGTCACCGGCATAATGTCCGTATGTATCATTGATCGGTTTGAATTTATCCATATCCAGCAGGGCAAATGCACCGCCAAGTGATTGCCCGCGGTGTATACGGTCCATTTCCTGTTCGACGGCATGCTCGAAACCGCGGCGGTTCAACAGACCTGTCATCTCGTCGGTTACAGCAAGATTTTCAAGTGTCTTTATACGCTGGTTTTTTTCCTTAAGTTCTTTTTCGGCTTCGGCAATGAGCTTATGGGCATGCTCCAGCATCGCAACAGTCATCGAATGCGTACGGCGCAACGCGTCATCATCGCGGATGTCACGGGCTGTATCTGTTTCGCCGATTAAATCTGTATAGTTTGTTTTTCTGCTCATTTTTATATCCTATCACATTTTACACATGGAAAAGGGTTGCTAAAATTATGCCACATATATATGTAAATAAATATCCTCTCTGAGGCGTCAGCTCTCTAATAAAATGGTGGAAAGACTTAAAACACCATTGCCGATCAGTGTTTTCTCTACTACCTTATATAGTATGAGGTTAGATCATTCTTCTAAAATAGCAATTGCAGTTATCGGCGTTCTCTTATTGGGGGCGGTGATATCCTATGGCATTAAAAAAACGCCGGAGGCTATTGTATTTGCAGAAAATCTGGATGACCCGATCGCACGCGAGCTGGCAAAGGATATCCCATATGAGGATGTCGTGTCCCGCGTTGCGCCGCATAAGGCGCTCTATCGATTAAGCCTGACCGAAATACACGCCGGTAGCCCGATTAACGAGCTGAGCGGCGAGATGTTCTTTAAATGGGAAGATACGTGCGATGCATGGTCAACCGACCACAGGTTCACAATTGACTATTACTATACCGACCGCCCTAGTATAGCGGTCAGCAGTCATTTTGTATCTTGGGAAGATAAAAGCGGGGATCGCATTCATTTTATCTCGGAAGGTTTTACCGATGGTATACAGGATGACATGAACCGTGGCGAATCCTATCGTCTGGATGACTGGACAGGCGTTGTCGATTATCGCGAACCGGCCGGGCTGACATATGAATTGAAACCGAATTTCTTTTTTCCGGCCCAGCATACGATTGCAACCATTCATAATGCGTTGGAAGGCGAGCGTTTCTTTAATGCCGTAATGTTTGACGGCACAGATGACGAGGGGCCGTCTGAAATCAATGTCTTTATTGATCAAGGCAGTTTGATGGAAACTTCGCCTGAAAAGCTGGCAGGCAAAAAAGCTATAGATCAGGATTTGCTGGATAATAAATCATGGAACATGCGTCTTGCTTTCTTCCCGATTGAGGGCATTGAAAGCAGAAGCGAGATACCATCCTATGAAATGAAAGTCAGGCTGCACGAAAATGGTGTCGTCAGTGATATCACTGTTGAATACGACAAGTTTTCTGTCCATCAGGAATTGGTCGCACTTTCAAAATTGCCGCCGACAGAATGTAAAAATAATAATACGGGGGATGTCTTATGAGCACGGATAAAAAATCTGTCCTGATTGTAGAAGATAACGAGCTGAACATGAAATTGTTCGAAGATCTGCTTGAAGCCCACGGCTATGACACTTTTCAGACAAATGATGGCCGCCTTGTGATGGATATGGTTAAGAAAAACAAGCCGGATTTGATTATCATGGATATCCAACTGCCCGAAATTTCAGGTCTAGAGGTAACGGCCATGCTGAAAAAGGAAAAGGATTTGAAGGATATTCCGGTCATTGCGGTTACGGCTTTTGCGATGAAGGGTGATGAAGAGAAAATCCGTCAGGGCGGTTGCGAGGATTATATCGCCAAGCCGATTTCTGTGACGGAATTTATATCTGTCGTGCAAAAATATATTTAAACACTTATTTATATTTTGACGATAGGATAGATGGGGAAGGGGAAAGTGACATATCATGTCTGCACGCGTACTAGTTGTTGATGATATTCTGCCAAACGTAAAACTGCTGGAAGCCAAGCTCAGCAGTGAATATTTTGATGTTATTACGGCGTTAAACGGTAAGGATGCGCTGGAGCTGGCGGCAACCAAATCCCCTGATATTATTCTTCTTGATATTATGATGCCGGGTATGGACGGTTTTGAAGTTTGTGAACGTTTAAAGGCTGACCCTGAAACGGCGCATATTCCTGTTGTTATGGTGACGGCCCTGACAGATGCAACGGACCGAGTCCGCGGGCTGGAGGCCGGTGCCGATGATTTCCTGAGTAAACCATTAAATGATACGGCCCTTATGGCGCGCGTCAGATCGCTTGTGCGTCTGAAGATGACGATTGATGAGTGGCGAATTCGTGAAAACACAGCCAGCCAACTGGGCGTTGTTTCCGGTTCCGATACGCAAATGGCCGAATCCTTTGATAAGGCCAAGATTATGGTTGTTGAAGACAAGGTTTTCGAAAGTGATAAATTCATCGAGACTTTGCAACGCGATGATGACAGCGTCATTCCTGCTGTCAGTAGCGATCAGGCCATGGCGCTGGCGCAGGAGCATGATTTCGATTTAATAACCGTCAGCCTGAATATGGCGGATGAAGACGGTTTGCGCCTGATATCAAATTTACGTTCTAATGACCGCACGCGATCTATTCCTATTTTGATGGTTGCGATGGAAGAAGATATGAAACGCGTTGCCCAAGGGCTTGAGATTGGCGCGCACGATTATATCCTGCGTCCTGTTGACCGTAACGAGCTGCTGGCGCGTGCCAGAACACAGGTGCGTCGCAAACGCTATCATAACAGGCTACGCCAGAACTACGAGCAGAGCCTTAATATGGCTTTGACCGACACGTTGACGGGGTTGTTCAACCGTCGCTATCTAAGTGCCCATTTTGAAAAAATCCTGACCAATATTGCCCGCACGCAAAAGCCGATTGGTATATTGATGATGGATATCGATCATTTTAAACAGGTCAATGATACCTATGGCCATCAGGTCGGGGACGAGGTTTTGGTCGAATTTGCTGACCGGATTGCCAAACGTCTGCGCGGTTTTGATCTGGTTGCTCGTATGGGGGGCGAGGAATTTATCGCGATTTTGCCGGATATTACCCCGCAAATTGCAATGCAGGTATCTGAACGTCTGCGTCAATCGATTGCAGATGAACCATTCAAGGTTAGCGCGCCCGAAGGTCAGATCAGATGCTCCGTTAGTATAGGGGGCGTTATTATTGAAGATCCGGAAATCAGTGTTGATCAGGCACTGAAACTGGCAGATGACAGCCTTTATGCTGCGAAAGAAGGCGGACGTAACCAAAGCGTTTTCCATGGCATCGGCGTTATCACGCCCGATATGTATATGACGGATGAACAAATTCAGGAAGCTGAGGCGCAAGAGAAAAAAGCCGAAGCCGAGAAACCGCCCGAGCTTGATATCTCAAAGACGGAAACCAGCCTCGAGCTTGATTCCTCTGATGGTGGTAATACCCTTCAGGGCACCAGCAAATTTCTGCAATAAAAGCATAAAAAAAAGGCCCGTTTAACGGGCCTATTAGGAAGAAGGTCGTTTTTATTATTTCATTTTGCCTTCTTTAAATTCTACATGCTTGCGCACTTGCGGGTCGTACTTTTTCAAAACCAGTTTTTCCGTTGTATTACGGGTGTTTTTGGTTGTGAAATATTGGTAGCCGGATTCGCTGCGCAGTACAACTGTCTGACGTGGACCTTTTTTAGCCATGGGTTTTATCCTTCGTATTAAAAATTCAATCAGGGCTGTTTATACGGGTCTCTCGGCAGGCTGTCAAGCGTTTTTACGGGGGAAATACGTTTTTATTGCCGTAATATTTTTAAGCGCTATATCAGAAAAAAGGGGATGAAATCCTGAAAGTGATATGGTTTAATAATAAGGCAATCATATAAGAAGAAGTGGGGATCAATGTCAATTCTATCAAAAACACTCAAAATCTCGCTGTTATTGGCGGGAATTATTGCGCTGGGCGGACAGCAGGCGACAGCGTCGAGCACGCCGAAATTATTAGGTACATACGGCAACTGGAATGCCTTTACCTTTGATGACGAGGCCGGGAAAAAAGTCTGTTTCATGTCCAGTAAGCCGGTATCGGCAAAGGGGAATTACACACGCCGCGGTGATATTTATGCTTATATTACGCATTGGCCTTCAAAGGGGCACACCAATATGATCAATATTGATACCGGCTATTCATACAAGGCGAATAGTATGGTGGATGTAGCGGTTGCAGGGCAAAAATTTCAATTGGCGACCGAGGGGGAAAAGGCCTGGGCTTATAACCAGTCAGATGATGACCGTATTACCCGCGCCATTCGTGAAGGCAGCACAATGGTGATCAAGGGTACATCGACACGTGGAACGCTGACGACAGATACCTACAGCCTGCGCGGTACGGCTGATGCCTATGACGCAATTTCTAAGGCCTGCGGCATATAATAGCAGGCAAGAAGCAGGCTCACTAGCGCGCCAATAATACGTGATAAAAAATAAATTTCGTGGCTGTTCCGCTATCCTGAACGCAGGCTGTTCTGACACCATTTAACGAAGCGTCTATCAAGGCGGTGCTGTCAGCTGTGCTGGTACCGTATGTTCCATTGAAAATGGTGTTGCTGGGAGATGTGGTGCCAGTCGTAAAATCTTCAGATACGTATGCTGTGTTGCCAAATAAACTTTTATTAATTTGCTGACACATTGATTCCGAGCTTAAAATCACGACCATCATTAAATCCTTACAGGCTGAGCTGGAATTGTCATCGCATGCGCCGACGCCATTCACAGAATTAACGCCATTATATTTTAAGATTCCAACATCGCTGAAGTCCTGCCATGTCACCCCGCCACCGTCTGTTTGAAACACGCGGTTTTCATCTGGTTGTGGCGAGCCATGTTGATAACCGGTAAATCCCCACCCGTTATCGTGAAAGCTGATGTCGGTGTCCTGCGTTCCGTTTAAAATTCTCATTCTTTGTATGCCGCGCTCCACTGCGCCGGCATATTGTACCAATCTTGCCGCATCTAAGGTTTCTGTTTCCTTATCGGTGCTGCCGCCACCCCGCCCGGATTGGGTCAAAGCGTACGATAGTGCCGCAAAAAGCGCTACGGCAATGAGTATCAAAAACAGCGCGTTACCTTTAGAATTTAGGGAGGTATTTTTTTTCAGAGCTTTCATCTTTTTTATAATAAGCAAAAAAAATTAAAAAACAAAAAAAAGCCGGCAAAAAGCCGGCTTCTTCATTATCTGTGAAATTCAGATTAGTTTACAAGCTGCCAGTTGCCGTAAGCGTCCTGACATGCTGTGCCTGTCGCAGTTTCTGTGCGGCCGTCAATGATAATTGTCTGACGGTATTCGCGGCAGTAATTGTCGCCGGCATAGCCTTCGTTAACGGCTGTTACGGTACCCGAGTTACCAGACTGTGGGTTTGTCCACTGAATTGTCTGGCCAACTGGCGCTGTATAAGCTGTTTCTGTCGCTGTCGCCATATATTGACGGTCGGCTTTATCAAGCGATTTACCAAGCTCGCCACCAAGCCAACCACCCAATAGGGCGCCTGCACCTGTAGCAATCAGCTGGCCTTTACCGCCACCGATATTTGAACCGATGATACCACCGCCGATTGCGCCGGCTGCTGTACCGATTGTTTGCTTGCCGCCCATACCGCCGACACCTTGCCATGTACCATCCTGTGCACATGCGCCCAAAGCCAGTGGTAGTGCAATAACCATTGCTAAAATCTTGTTTTTCATTTGTTTCATCCTTAATTATTATTAAACATAGTTTAGATATTAAACATCCGATACGGATAAACAATATCTGTTTTCAGTTTTACGAAGGAATTTAAAATGCCCCTCACACTGTTACAAAACCCATACGAAATGTTTGATGAATGGTTCCAAAAAGCTGTTAAAGACGAGCCTGTTGACCCGAATGCTATGTCTTTATCTACAATTGACCAAGATGGTCGGCCATCTTCACGTATGGTGCTGTTAAAGACGTTTGATGAAATCGGCTTTGTCTTTTTTACGAATTACAACAGTCGTAAGGGCAAGGCGATGGAGGCGAACCCCAACGTGGCGCTGTTGTTTTACTGGAAATCGCAAAATCGCCAAGTCAGGATAGAAGGCCGAATTGAAAAGGTCGATTCGTCTATATCTGACACATATTTTAACAGCCGTCATCCACAAAGCCGTATTGGCGCCTGGGCGTCACAGCAGTCCGAACTACTGGAAAGTCGAGATGTTTTGGTTAATCGGTTTAAGGAATATGAGTCAAAATTTGATGGCGATAATATCCCACGCCCGCCGCATTGGGGTGGTTTTCGGGTTACTCCAGATTATTTTGAATTCTGGCAGGCGGGCGAATATCGTTTACATGACCGCGGTATATATACAAAAAATACGCAAGGCGACTGGCATATTCAACGCCTGAACCCTTGATTTTAAAGGTGTCTAAGGTAAATTGTCTGTAAATGAAGTTTTAGGAGAATAGATCATGTCGGAAAAATTTGAATTTCAGGCCGAAGTCGGACGTCTTTTGGATATTGTGGCAAATGCCCTTTATTCGGAAAAAGAAATCTTTTTGCGTGAACTGATATCAAACGCATCCGATGCGTGTGACAAACTGCGCTACGAAGCCCTGCAAAACGAAGATTTGATCAAGGATGACCCTGATCTGAATATCCGTATTTATTTTGATACGGATGTGCGTACATTGACGGTGCGCGACAACGGCATCGGGATGGATCGCGCGGAGCTGATCGAAAACCTGGGTACAATCGCCCATTCCGGCACATCGAAATTGATGGAACATCTAAAAGAAAGTCAGGGCAAGGATGCTGTTAACCTGATCGGGCAATTCGGCGTTGGTTTTTATTCGGCCTTCATGGTGGCTGACAAGGTCGTTGTTAAAACCCGCAAAGCCGGGTCGGCTAAAGCCTTTGAATGGGGTTCCGACGGGCGCGGATCATATGAAATTGATGAATCTGTCTGGGATGGGCGCGGCACGGAAATAACCCTGCACCTGAAAGAAGATGCCGGCGAATTCCTGTTGGAAGAACGCATCAAACATACCGTCAAAAAATATTCCGATCACATCAGTTTTCCGATTTTGCTGGGTGAAGGCGATGAAGCTCCACAGGTGAACAGCGGCAGCGCCATCTGGATGCGCCCGAAATCTGATATCACCGAACAGCAATATACTGAATTCTATCACCATGTTTCGACCGGCGGTATGGCGATGGACGAACCTCTATACCAATGGCACTGGAAAGCCGAAGGGATGTTCGAATATACAAATCTGCTGTATATACCGGGCATGAAGCCGTTTGATCTATATGATCCGAAACGCGCGCACGGCGTAAAGCTGTATGTGAAACGCGTTTATATTACCGACGGTGTCGAGGGGCTGATCCCGCCGTTCCTGCGTTTTATCAAGGGCGTTGTCGACAGTGAAGATCTGCCCCTGAACATCAGCCGTGAAGTTTTGCAGCATAACCCACTGGTCGCCAAAATGGGCAGTGCGATTACAAAACGCATTTTGGGTGATTTGAAAAACATGGCTTTGGATAACCCTGAATTGTTCAAGGATGTATGGGCGCAATATGGCGCGGTCATCAAAGAAGGTCTGTATGATGCCCACCAATATCGTGATCAATTGAACGAGGTCGTGCGCTATCATTCTACCCGCGGTGACGATCTGATCACCTTGCAGGATTATATTGACGGCATGAAAGATGGGCAGGAGCATATCTATTATATTTCCGCCCCTGATCTGGATACGGCGAAAAACAGCCCGCAGCTGGAAGGCTTCAAAGCCAAAGGCGTCGAAGTCCTGTTCATGACCGATACGATCGACGAATTCTGGATTCCAATGGCGCATAGTTTCATGGAAAAGGAATTTAAGTCTGTGACGCGCGGCGGCTCCGAGCTATCCAAAATCAAGGGCGACGCAAAAAAAGAGAAGAAAAAGAAAAAAGAAAAAACGGCCGATATTTCGGGCCTCTTGTCAAAACTGAAAGAGATTTTGGGCGATCAAATTAAAGATGTTCAGATATCCGAACGCCTAACGGAAAGCCCCGTTTGTCTGGTCGCAGACGAAAGTGGTGCTGATATGCATATCGAACGCGTCCTGAAAAAATCACAAGGATACGAGGAGCTGACCAAACGCATTCTGGAGGTTAACGACCATCACCCCGTTATCTTAAAATTGCAGGATATGATTGCAAATGATGATAAATCGGCGATTGATGATGCGGCATGGCTGCTGTTAGACCAGGCCCGTATAATCGAAGGCGAGCCCCTGCCTGACCCGGCATCTTTCGCGCGCCGTATGGCCCGCATGATGGAAAAGGGGTTGTTAACAGCATTATCTGAAGCAGATATTGGTTAAATGGCTTAATTAAAGCCACATACCCTTTTTTCTTCAGCTGTTTTTGTGACATATTGTTCTGCATTTTGACAGAAATCTGACTTTTGCGTTGTTAAAGCGAGCGCAGAGAAAGCCAGTGATGCTGTAGCGAGCGCTGACATGAAATAGAAGACTATATTTCCCATCATTTCTTTGTTATTGGAATACTGTTTGAATTCGTCAGATAGGTTATGTCTTACAGTTTTTGTTAAATCATCGCATGTAAAGCAGCGTTCAGAAATATCTCTTTCTTTAGAGATTAGGGTGTTAACCTCATTTTCGTTGCCCTTTACATATGCGGTTCTTAATCGATCTTCAGAGTAGGCGCTAAAAAAGCCCGATACAGTTATGGCTTCTTTAAAGCGTACTTTTGTGAAAGCGGGTAAGCTATCTCCGATTTTATCGGCTGAATAATGCTGGCTTTCGGAGTGCCCTAGTATGCGTGATTTTACTTCATTTACGTGTAGGGTGCTTAAAGATGTAATGTTGCTTTTGGGTATAGAGACTGTTCTTCCGTATTCGTTTTTTAGTGTTATAAAATGTACCATAGCATTTCCCCTTATAAATTTACATAATGCTAACACGCTGAGTTTTGAATGTCAACGCTTTTTCCATATTTTTAAAATTAACCGCTATAATATTCAGTTTTTTATGGCGGTGATAATATCAATGCATTCTAGACGCGTTGCTTCAATTGGGCGTTTTTTGCACCTTAAAATGTATTAAATTGCGTGGTGGATTAAATGACTGAGTGCTTTCCCAAGGAAGGCGGCCTGTGCGCTCGAATTCAAGGCGTGTTTCGCGGGCAGCCGGAAACCGTCTTTCGACAATTTCGCGGAGTATATCTTCTGCGTTTTCCGTATCGGGCATATAAAGTTTAAAATCTTGAATGTTCGATAAATATAAAACGATGTAATCTGCAATCATAACGCCCTGTTGTTCGCTGTGATAAGAATCAAAGTCCAAATTTTCGGGGCTAAGCTCGTAAACGTAAACTTCATTTTTTGGGCCATTGTAATCGTTAAAAGGGTCTGGATTTTGCTGGTATTGTAACACATGTATGATTTCATGCATGAAAAGTCCCAATAAAACGGGGTCAGATTCCAGTGCAAAATTTTCGGAATAGGAATATAGATTGGTGAAATGTACTTCATGATCGTTTTGAACAAACCCTGCGCTGCAGCCTGCTTCTTCACTGTAGAAATGTAGAGCAAGGTTTTCTAAATTAAGCTCGTTTCCAAAAATGCCTTGAAGAAGGGTTCGTTCCTGATAGGTTAGGTCGCGTGATGAGGGGTTTTCCTGATTGATAATAATTTCAGCATCTACGCAGGCGTGCGGACTTTCTTCGGAGATTTCAGGGGGTTCTTGAGAATATGCTGGAGGACTGTTTTGAGCAAATAACAATGACAAACCGCCCGCTATTAATTTTAATGATCTTAACATTTTTACCCCTTTAGACTTTTAGTATTTTACATAATTATTTAAAATGTGTCAAGTTTCATAGTGCTATTAAGGGATTTCAAACTTTTTATCTATAGGCTAATTAAAGTCAGTCAGGGGAAATCATAAATCGTGTCGTCAGGTAGTGTTTTAATGGTCGTCTTTTTCTTTATCCTTTCGGTCAGTACGGTTGCGCTTAGTTTTTATGATTTTGCCGGTCGTGAAAGCCAATCCATTCTTACCAGATGGTCGACAAAGCTTGTTGACAGTACGGCGGCCATAGTTGACGGCACAATTAATCGCTGGGTCTTTGAGGGGCGATTGATAGACGAAGCGATGTCCGCTTTCGTAAAGGGGCATCCTGAACATGCTGAATTATCGTCGTTGTTAAATCGGGAAATCAATAAATGTAACAAGGGCGAAGCAGGCCCGCTTTATTGTATGCGCTATCACACAGACACTCGTGATCTTGATATGGGCACATTGCCTTCAGCTATTCCCATGACACAGGACATCAGCTTAAGGCTGCAGAATATGCAGGGCTGTTATATTAATGGAAATCCGTTTGAATTGTGTCTTTTCGAGGCGCGATAGACTAACCGCACATAATGACGTTTGATTCCGGAATCATTTCTTCTTCGTACATTTCGATTTCATCATCGGTAAAGCCGAAGTGATAACCGATTTCCTGAAGAATGATACGGCTGAGCAATAGGCCGAAATCGTCCTGCGTGTCACACCATGCATCCAGAATGGGACGACGATACAGATATAAAACGTCCTGCTGTTTGCCTTTTGTACGGTTCAACGCACGCGGACCAGATGTCTGATAGACGCCGTAAACATCATACGGTGTTTCCAGATCCAGTTCCTCCATAATGTAATCGTCGGGGAAATCTTCGACCTCGACAATCAGCTTGCCGATGTATTTTTCAACACCTTCAGGCAGCTCGTCGATGATTTCCTCGGCGATCGTAATTATTTCTTCAATAGACGGCGGGGTGGTGTACCCCATCATAATCGTTTGACTTTTCAATGCTGTTCCCCCAATAAAATGGAAGCAATAGGTTGGTAATTATGATTATAGCGAATCGGAAGGAAAAAAGAAATGGTAAAAAAACTGGATGATGCAGAAAAAAAACAAATGCTGCAGGAATTAAGCGATTGGCATATGATTGACGGTCGTGATGCGATCAAAAAAACTTTCAAATTCAAAAATTTTAAACGCGCTTTTGCCTTTATGACGGCGGTGGCGATGAAAGCCGAACAAATGGCGCATCACCCGGAATGGTTCAACGTCTATAACCGTGTCGAGGTCACGCTGACAACACATGATTGTGACGGGCTGTCTGAAAAAGACATGAAGCTGGCAAAATTTATGGATTTATACGCGGAATAAATTAGTTCGGGCGTAATTTACGGCGGGTGTTCCAGTTGTTGAAAGACCGTAGCGAATGCGAACGCATGCTATAACGTGTATTATTTTCAATATAGCGGTCCGCGCCAAAACCAATCAAGCCGCCCGCCATAGTGCCCAGCACCAACCACATTAAAACTTTCCAACCATTAAATGGCGTTGTGTCAAAGCCATCAGCCATGTTTTGGCCGTATATGGCACGGGCCTCTTCCAGAATATGGCTTTTCATGCCGCGGGGGCTGCCGTCCTGATAATGTTGAACGATATTCACGTATTCAATGATGCTATCAGACAGGGCCGGGATGCGCGCCTCGGCAAAATCGATACCGGCTGTGATGCGGGTGATATTATCTGTCATATTTTGTGCGCGTTCGTAAGCGGCCTCGTTTATGCGGTATTCCTCGGGGCCGGAATCTGATCTGGAATAGGTTCTGTAACGGTGGCTGCGGGCTGTCCAAGTTGCGCCTTCAATGCGACCGGCGTTATTTTGCAGATAGGCATGATCTTCATAAATGACAGGGCCCAGAACATAATAGTTGGAACCTGTCGCCCATTTGCGGGCATATTCAATATATTCGTCTTGTGTCGGGGCTTGATAGTCAGGCAGTTGACGGCGGCTTTCGCGAATAGCCCATTCATTATCAGCGCCCAGTTTATCGGGTAAAATCAATTGTTCGTTGATGCGGATATCAGGATGGTTCTGGTTAAATGCGCGAACCAAAGATACGGCATTTCTGGCGGCCGCAGCATTGTAAGTATATTCGTGAATTGAATAATCGTATTCACTGTGACATTCCGTATCGCCATCCATGTTGGTCGTACATACCGTTTCGTAATGGTCATCGCGATCATACTGCCAGACAGCATCAAGGGCGGAAACGATCGCGGGCAAATCTTCGTTGGCATCATAAAATTTTGCCAAGGATTCGCGCGCGCCATCAGCATATTCGGATATGTTTGCGGCATAGTCAGGGATCTGCGTATGATCGCTGAGGCCGTCTTCAACTTTCTTCGCTAATTGGAATGTAAATTCTTCGTCTGTGCCGTTCGCGAAGGAGAACTGATGATATGACATGTTATTGGCTTCGAAAACCTGCATCGCCGTATCATTGACGGCAGAATAAAACATGGTCAGCGCGGGGACTTCAATGCCGCGCATATCCGTCAGCTCAAAGCGGGTATTTCCGATTTCCGAGAATGCCAGCGGTATTTGGCCGCGTTTGGCATCTTCGGTAATGTAACCCCAGCTGCCGCCGACAGCACCTAGCAATAATGCCCCCATATAGATTTCAACAGGGGTATCAATGGCAAGGTCTTTGCACCATCTGCCGAAGTCCTGAATATTTTCTTTTTTAAATATATTTTTGACCATCGCCTTATTTTGCATAAAAAAGCAAACCTGTCAATATTTTTTTCATAACCAGCAAAAACAAATTGACATAATAATTAAAAATCGCTATGGTACATGTTTAAGAGGATTAAGATGTCTGACAAGAAAACAAATAATAAAAAGCTGGCCAAATCGCGGCATAAGGATTTCAACGATGTCCTGAGAATGGTCAGGGCCGAGGTGGCGCCGCTGATGGTGGGGCCGTCAGGAACCGGAAAGACATCAATCGGGCGCGGTGTAGCCCAAGAAATGGATCTGCCGTTTTATTTTATCGGCGCTGTTGAATCAACATATCAGATCAAAGGCTTCATTGATGCCAATGGTCAGATTGTTCATACGCCATTTCGCAAAGCTTATGAAGAAGGCGGCGTTTTCCTGTTCGATGAAATGGATGCGTCGGACCCCCAAACGCTGGTGGCATTGCATGCGGCGCTTGATAACGGGTATCTTGATGCACCTGACGCCATGGTTGAACAGCATCCTGATTTCCATTTTATGGCTTCGGCCAACACATGGGGCCGCGGGGCTTCATTGCAGTATATGGGCCGTAATGCGCTGGATGGCGCAACGCTGGACCGCTATGGTTTTCAGGAGATAGATTATGATCAGGATTTTGAGAAAAAGCTTGTCGAAGAGCTGGTCGGCGAAAGCTATCTGGCATGGGTCACAATGGTACATCAGGCCAGACAGATTGTTTTCGATCTTCATATGCGCCACATTGTTTCAACCCGTGCTGCCGTCAACGGGGCAAAACTTTTGAAGGCGGAGTTTACAACATCCGAAGCCTTTAACCGCGTTGTTTTAAAGGGAATGGATATCGACCAGAAAACACAATTCATGCAGCTTATGGATGAAAAAATAGAGGTTTTAAAAAAGGTCGACCCGTCAGGTATTATCGAGCGTTTGAACATCCAGATTAAAGACCTTGAAAATCTGGTTGATCAGGCCAGTATTCAAGCGGACGAGATTACATCAGCGCGTAAAAAAATGATGTATATCAATGAAGAACTGGACAAGGCATCGACATCAAATGCCGCCCTGAGCAAAATATCAGATAAGGTTGAAGGGTTAAGCCAGCGCCTGGAAGGCGAATTGCCCGAAAACACACGCGAAAAAGATAAACAGAGCACAAGAAAACCAAACCCCAGAACCATGCGGTAATCGTCATGAAAATGATTCATAAAAAATTTTATTCAGCACAAGAATTTGTACATTGGATCGAAAACACTCCCGTTGTTTGGAAAGATAAAATCCTTTTCAGTCAGGCCGAGCATCAGCATAAAACGCAAACCGAAAATTTTGAAGAAGCAATAAAGCTGGCTAAATATGGATGGCCCGAAGGCTTGAAGCTGTTAGCAAAAGAAGTAAAAGACCATGAAGAAATTCTTGAGATTCCACATCGCCCTATGAAAAAATATGATGTTGCGGGCGTTCGTCCTGACCCGGGCCGTGCTGCGGCAGGGGACATGTTCTCGATGGTTGTTAAAGGAAATACAAAGAAAGCAAAGCCCGTTTTAAAAATAGCAACACGCATGACATTTGGGGGTGATATCCCCGCAGACGATGTCATGCATTGGGGGGCAGCGATTTGTTCCTATGTGAATATGCTGGAGCGCGAAGGCTATGCCGTTGAATTGACTTCAAGGTATGAAAACCGTGCGCCGTCAACCTTCAAGGTCGGGCCGGATGTCTGTGTGGAAGTTCTTTTAAAAAAGCCGGAACATCCGCTCGCTCTGTCTTCCGTGGCGTTCTGGTGGGCCCATCCATCATCTTTGCGCCGTATCAAATTCGCCGCTTTCGAGCGTATGGATATCGAAAAATGGTATAGCCGATCATACGGCATTGCAGATAACGTTCTACCCGTTCCGGCCGACACGCTTTATCTGACGATCGAGGATGCAGGCGATTCAATGCAGGAAAACCTGCAAATCATCAAAGACAAACATCGCGCTATTTTTGAACAACAAAAAATTGCCGTGCCACGTTTCTTTAACGCGGGGCAAGGCGCAGCGCGCCGTCCAGACGGATTGTCTCCCCGTTAATCATCATGTTTTCGCAAATATGGGCGGCCAGTTTTGCAAATTCTTCAGGTTTGCCAAGGCGTTTTGGAAACAGCATTGTTGATTTCAGGCTGTCTTGTACTTCTTCCGACATTTGCGTGATCATCGGGGTTTCCATGATGCCGGGGGCAATCGTCGCAATCCGGATACCCATTTTTGAAAGCTCGCGCGCGATCGGTAATGTCATACCGACAATCCCCCCTTTGGATGCGGAATAGGCAGCTTGCCCAATCTGGCCTTCATAGGCGGCGACGGATGCGGTATTAATAATAACGCCGCGTTCGTCATCATCATTCAGGGCAGAGGCCTTTGACATGCGTTCGGCGGCAAGGCGCAAGACATTAAAGCTGCCGATCAGATTCACGCGCAATGTTTTTTCGAACAGATCCAGCGGGTGGGGGCCGTCACGACCGACTGTGCGCGATGCCGGGCAGATGCCCGCGCAATTGACAACGATACGTGGGCAGGCGCCGAATTCTTTTTCAATTTTATCCAGAACATCCGATATGCTTTTTTCATCGGCGACATCGGCTGTATAGCCGATCGCGCCGATGTCTTTGGCAACGTCTGCAACCTCCAGCGCAATATCAACCAGCGCGACCTTTGCGCCCAAAGATATCAGATGTTCGGCTGTGGCGCGCCCCATGCCCGAACGTCCGCCGGTGACCAGTGCGATTTGATTTTGAATATGCATATATTTACCTTCTGTTAACGATCTTGAAACTATTCGACTTTACTATACTGTATATATAGATGAAATTTAAGGAGAGCAAAATGCCTAATGAGCCGAAAAACAATCCACTTGTCAAAGCAGCCAAGGATCGTCACAGCACGATACCATTTGATAAGATCAAACCGGAACATTACATACCGGCGCTGGATTGGGCGATCGAAGTTGCGCGCGAGCGTTACGAAGGCATCAAAGGCACCGCAACGCCGACTTTCGAAAATGTGATCGAGGCGATGGAGGATGCGGATGTAGAGCTGGGTCTGGTTAGTTCTGTCTTTTTCAATATGTCTGGCGTCATGTCAAATGACGAGATGAAAAAAATTGAAGCCGTCTTCAGCCAGAAACTGACACAGTATGGCAGTGATATTTCGCTGGATGAAAACCTGTTCCGTCAGGTCAAACACGTCCATGACCAGAAAGATGCTCTAAAACTGGATGACCAGCAGGCAAAATTGCTGCGTGACAGCTACAAAGGTTTTGTGCGTAGCGGCGCGCTGCTGAAGGGCGCGGATAAAAAACGCCTACGTGAAATTAATGAAAAACTGTCAAAACAGTCTGTGACCTTCCGCCAGAACGTGATGCTGGCCGACGAAGAATTCGAATATTGGGTTGATGATGTCAAAACGCTGAAAGGTATGCCGCAGGATAATATCGATATTGCCAAGGAAGCGGCAAAAGAGGCCGGGCAGGCAGATAAATATCTTTTGACAATGGATATCTCGCAGGTTCTGGCCGTTCTGGATTATGCGGATAACCGCAAATTGCGCGAAGATATGTGGCGTGCGTTCAGAAATCGTGGCCTGCACGATAAATATGATAACCGTCCCGTTATTCTTAAAACGATGAAACTGCGTCATGAAAAGGCGGAGCTACTGGGCTATAAACATCACGCCGAATTTGTTTTGGAAGAGCGTATGGCGAAAAACGTCGAGACGGTCAATAAAATGCTGACCGAAATGAAAGACGCTTCACTGGATATGGCGAAAAAAGACCATAAAGAAGTTCAAGCCTTTGCGAAAAAGCATGGTTTTAAAGGTGATTTGAAACCGTGGGATGTGGGGTATTTCGTTGAAAAGCTGCAAAAAGAAAAATACGGCTTTGACGAGCAAGCCTTCAAGCCTTACTTCGAATTTGAAAAGGTTTTACAGGGCGCCTTCGATGTCGCGGAAAAACTGTATGATCTTGATTTCAAATTAAACGAAGATTATCCGACCTATCATGACGATGTGAATGCTTATGATGTCTACGATAAGAACACCGGTGAGAAAATCGCGGTCCTGGTTGCTGATTATTTCTCGCGCAAGGGCAAGCGCAGCGGCGCCTGGATGATGGAATACCGCACGCAGGCCAATGATGATAACGGGCGCATACTGCCGATCGTCGGAATGCATGGTAATTTCCAAAAGCCGACCAAAGACACACCGTCGCTGCTTAACTTCCGTGATGTGGAAACGCTGTTCCATGAATTCGGCCATTCTTTGCATGGTATGCTGTCGGATGTTAAATATAAATCACAGGCGGGTACCAGTGTGAAATGGGACTTTGTTGAATTACCATCACAGGTTTTGGAAAACTGGGTCGGTGAAAAAGAAGTGCTGGATATGTTTGCCGCGCATTACAAAGAAAAGGATGCAAATGGCAAGCCCAAGAAAATTCCGGCCGAGCTGATTGCCCAGAAAGAAAAGGCTAAAAACTTCAGATCAGGCTCTTTCACATTGCGCCAGACCCGTTTGGGCACGTTGGATATGGCATGGCACACAACGAATCCATCAAACATTACAGATGTAAAACTATTTGAAGAAATGGTGACGTCATCTTTTGATGTTATGCCATCCGAAGGGGCGCTGACATCGCCATCTTTCAGCCATATCTTTGCCGGTGGTTATTCTGCCGGATATTATTCGTATAAATGGGCGGAAATTCTGGATGCCGATGCTTTTGAGGCCTTTAAGGAAAAAGGTTTGTTCGACAAGCAAACAGCCAAGAAATTCAAAGAAATCCTGAAAAGCGGTAGCTCGATCGAGCCCGAGGTCCTATATCGCACATTCCGTGGCCGCGATGCCGATCCGAAGGCGCTGTTGAAACGCAGCGGCCTGTTGGGTAAGGACGCGGCGAACACGAACAAGCCGGCCTCAGGAAAAAAGAAACATCAAAAGGGTCCTAAACGCTAGGGCCTGACCTTACAGAATTTCCAGTACGTCTTCCGGCGGTCTGCCGAGGCGTGCGCCTTTATCGGTCACGACGATCGGACGTTCCATGACGGATGGGTCTTCATCTAAAAGGTTGATGATTTCCTCGTGCGTCAGGTCTTTTGGATCAAAGCCCAGATCTTTCGCATCTTTGGCGCGTACCATGCGTGTTGCCCCATCAGGCAGCTTTAGAGCGATTTCTGCGAGCTCTTTTTTTGTCGGGGGCGATTTCAAATATTCCACGACTTCAGGCTCAAAGCCCTTGTCATGTAACAGTTGTAATGTCTGGCGTGATTTGCTGCAACGCGGGTTGTGGTAAATTTTAATTGTCATTTCTGTCTCCTTTGCTAACATTCAAGCTAGATAATCAAAGGGAAAAGTAAATGAAAAAAAATATTATGCGATTCATTATTCTGGCTGCGATTGGATTTGGCCTTGGTGGCGCAATTGCATATTTTGAGATGCAAAAAGAAACGCCGGCAACTGTAAACACGGTTCAAACTGCACCTGCAGAGGTTGAAAGCGTTAAAAAACAAGAGCAAACCATGCAGGCGGCGACAAAGCTCAGCGGTGAATTTTCACTGATCAGCGAAAATGGTAGCGAGATCACACAAGAAAACTTTCGAGGCCTTGAAAAACTTGTCTTCTTTGGTTTTACCAATTGCCCGGATATTTGCCCGGCAACGTTGACGAAACTGTCTACGGTTTTGCCTGACCTTGATAAAAACCTCCCTGTTTTGTTTATTACTGTTGATCCCAAACGCGATACGCCGGAAGTGATGGGCGAATATGTCGATATGTTTGACAAGCGTATTGTTGGCCTGACAGGCAGTCAGGAGCAGGTTGACGCGGCAATTAATGCTTTCAAGGTATATGCCGCAAAAGAGGAGCCAAAGGATATGTCTGCCGATCATAGTAGTCACGGCGCGGGGCATGATGATCATATGTATATGATGCAGCATTCGGCCTATATTTATTTCATGGGAAAGGATAACGAGCTTTTGGATGTTATAAATTCCGAGGATAGTGCTGAAACCATAACACAAGAAATCAACGCAAAGTTATAAAAATGTTTCATAAAGTTCTGATAGCCAACAGGGGCGAAATTGCCTGTCGTATCATCCGCACATGTCAGGATATGGGGATTGCGACCGTTGCAATCTACTCAGATGCTGATCGCGATGCCTTGCACGTCGAGATGGCCGACGAAGCCGTGTTCATAGGCCCGCCGGCACCGTCTGAAAGCTATTTGAACATGGATGCGGTTATTCAGGCCGCAAAAGATACAGGCGCGACAGCCGTTCATCCGGGGTATGGTTTCCTATCTGAAAATGCGGGTTTTGCCAAAAAGCTGGCCAAAGCGGGAATTACTTTTATCGGTCCGTCAGCCAAATCAATCGAGGCCATGGGCGAAAAATCAAAAGCTAAGGCTTTGATGGAAAAAGCGGGCGTGCCCCTGGTTCCGGGGTATCATGGTGAGAAACAGGATATGACCTTTTTGAAGGGGGTTGCACGTAAAATCGGTTTTCCGGTTTTGATTAAGGCCTCTGCGGGCGGCGGCGGAAAAGGCATGCGGATCGTTGAAGATGCCAATGGTTTTAAAGCCGGTCTGGAAAGCGCCAAGCGCGAAGCACAATCAGCCTTTGGTAATGATCATGTATTGATTGAAAAATACCTGACGAAACCGCGCCATGTTGAAATTCAGGTTTTTGGCGATAGTCAGGGTAACTTCGTTTATCTGTTCGAGCGCGATTGCTCGCTGCAGCGTCGCCATCAAAAAGTTGTAGAAGAAGCCCCTGCGCCGGGTCTTTCAGACGCCTTGCGCCAAAAGATGGGAGAAGCGGCCGTTGATGCGGCAGCGGCCATTAAATATGTCGGGGCGGGGACGGTCGAATTCCTGCTGGATGAAGATGGCAGTTTTTATTTCATGGAAATGAACACGCGCCTGCAGGTTGAGCACCCGGTGACCGAAGAGATCACAGGCACTGATCTGGTGGAATGGCAGTTACATGTCGCGAACGGCGGCGAGCTGCCATTGAAACAGCACGAACTGACGATGAACGGTCATGCGATCGAGGTGCGCCTCTATGCGGAAGATCCGCAGAATGACTTTCTGCCGGCCGCGGGTAAGATTAATTATTTGCGCTATCCGGAAGAATCGGAACATGTGCGCGTTGAAAGTGCGGTCTTTGAATCGCCAATGGGTGATGGGGATCAGGTTTCGATCCATTATGATCCGATGATCGCCAAGATCGTCACACACGGGCAAACGCGTGATCAGGCGATCGAACATATGATAGAGGCTTTATCAGATACGCGCATTACAGGTCTGAAAACCAATCTTGAATTTTTGCAAAATGCGGTCATGCATCCCGCCTTTCAGGCAGGCAATGTCTCGACCAATTTTATCGATGTTTATCATGATGATCTTATTCCGCGTAATGAAGCACCGGATGACCTGACGCTCGCTCTGGCCTCTATCGGGGTCATGCACCATGTGCTGGGACGCAATACCCGCCCTGTTGGAGCTCTGTCCCCTTGGGATGATACAACGGGCTGGCGTCAGAACGGTATTGCGCCACAGGCGATCCACTTCAGCCATGGTGACGAGGATATCATGCGCGAGGTTCTGGTGCATAAAGCTGGACATTTCAGTGTCATTGATGATGACGGTTATCCCCAGTACTTCGAAGTGCATACGTCACGCGATGATCTGGCCTTTGATATTTTGGTCGACGGCCAATGGCTGAACGCATCGATTATTGTGGATGGTGCCAAGGTTGATGTTTTATATGACGGTCTGCATTATCGATTTGACTGGCATGACCCCTTGGCCGATTTCGAAGGCGATGCGGGTGGGGCAGGCAAGCTGAGCGCCCCGATGCCGGGTAAGATTGTTGCGATCAAGGTCAATGTCGGCGATCAGGTTAAAAAGGGCGCGCCGCTGGTGATTCTTGAAGCGATGAAGATGGAGCATACGATTACCGCGCCTTTTGATGGCGAGGTTCAGGCCGTCAATGCCAACCCCGGTGATCAGGTTGATGAAAAGCTGGAGCTTGTATCCTTTAAATGACTATTCCAAAAAAAGTCAAAATTGTTGAAGTCGGCCCGCGTGACGGGCTGCAAAACGAAAAACAATCGATTGATGTTGCAACAAAGGTCGAACTGATTGACCGTTTGTCGGCGTCAGGCTTGCCTGTTATCGAGGCGGGTGCATTTGTCTCCCCGAAATGGGTGCCGCAAATGGCAGATACGGACAAGGTTCTTGCAGGCATTAAAAGATATAAGGGCGTTTCATACCCCGTACTGGTGCCCAACGTTAAGGGCATGGAGATGGCCTTGAAAGCGGGTGTTCGGGAAATTGCCGTTTTTGGTGCGGCATCAGAAACATTCAGTCAGAAAAACATAAATTGTTCAATCGCAGAAAGTCTGGACCGTTTTGCCCCGGTTATCAAAACAGCCAAAGACAATAATATTAAGGTGCGCGGATATGTGTCGTGCGTCATGGGCTGCCCATACGAGGGGGATATCGCCCCTGAAAAAGTGGCTGAGGTTTCGAAAGGGCTTTTTGATATGGGCTGTTATGAGATTTCATTGGGCGATACAATTGGTGTTGGCACAGTGCCCAAAACCAAAGCGATGCTGGATGCCGTTAAGCCGCATATTCCCGTCGAACATCTGGCGGTCCATTTCCACGATACATATGGTCAGGCGTTGGTCAATATATATGCGGCCCTGGAACGGGGGGTATCTGTGATTGATTCGTCTGTTGGCGGGCTGGGCGGCTGCCCCTATGCCAAAGGGGCTAGTGGGAATGTCGCGACCGAGGACGTCATATATATGTTGCACGGTCTAGGTATTGAAACCGGATGTGATCTGGGTGGTTTGACAGATACGGCCCGCTGGATCTTCCAGCAGTTGGGACGCAAGCCGCAGAGCAAACTCGCGAATACGGGATAAATTTACATAACGCTTGACTTTTTATGTGTGATTTGGTAATCTTCTACCAAATCCTAATAAGGAGTTAATGATGCCGAAAACAACCGAAGAATTGGCCGAATTCGAAGACCGCATGTTTAAACTTGCGGAAAAATTTGCCAGATATGCGGAGCGAAATGCGGATTCTCCATATCACAAAGAAGTCTCAGGTGCTGCAAATGCGGCGGCGAATCTTTTTAAAACGGGTCTGCAGGCCCGCACACAACGCATGGCGGAAGAAGATGCTGCGAATACGCACCGCCTGTCTGGCAAAGGTTTATAGAGGGAAGTAAAATGAGTGAAGAATTTGATTTTGACGATATTGAAAAGAAAAACCTCAAAGCGTTTAATTACCTCGCAAAAAATACAAGCAGCTATAGAAACTGGGAAGATGAAATAACGGCTGCCCGTGCTATGGCGGAGCTTACGACGGCAATTCTAAATGCCCGTAAACAGAAACTAGCGGAAGAAGAGGCTGCGAATACGCACCACCTGTCAGGCAAGGGTTTATAGAGGGAAGTAAAATGAGTGAAGAATTTGATTGGGATAAAATCGAGAAGGGCCTTTTATCGGACTTTGAAAATGCAGGATACAGAGTCGAGCGTGCTTGGGATGATGATGAAAAAATTAGAGCGATGCAGTTGCGCGCTGAAACAGCGAAGGCTCTGGCGGCCATTCGCGCCCAAAGACTGGCAGAGGGCACAGATCTTCTGCAGTCAAGAAAAGGGCTGTAAATATGCTTTGGTCATCAGGTAAAAAAGACAAACAGCCCAAAGCAGTTGCTGTCGTGGTAAAATCTAAGGAAAAAGACATGTCTCTGCAGGAAATGGAAATACAACTGGTTGATTTTTTTAATGCTGCGGCCGATCGCGCCGTTGGTTCAAAGCCCGGTTGGCAATATAAACGTCAGTACGCGCGCAATGCATGCGAGATTTTGAATAATATTTTGGATGTTAGAAAAAATGATCTGTGCGGGGAGGGGGCGAAAAACATCGAAGATTTAAATGAAATCGGCTTTTCGATTCTTGAAAACAAGCTTCAGGCTGTTTATCGGGAAATGAGCGGGCGCGTCCAACACTGTATTGATACCGAACAGCCAAGGAATGCTATGACATACCGCGAAATTAGCAGTCAGATTTATGCTGTCTTAGCTAAGCTGGAAAAACAGCGTGCCCTAGAAGATGATTTGAAACAAGTTAAACGTCCTGCTCCACGTAAAATAGAATCGGTTTCCCCAGAGGCATAAAAATCAAGCTTTCGCGCTTGATTCAGATTTTTTTAACCCTATTTAGATATTCTGATCTTTCGACAATGACGCCAAATAATCAAGAAAACCGGCTTGCCGGGGCATTATTTTCGAAAAAAACGAATTAATTTGAAAAAAAATGGATTGGGCTGTTGACACTCTGGCATCAGAGTCGTATAACCCACTTCGTTGTCGCGGCGAAAGCCAAAGACAAAGAGTTTTGGGCGGTTTAAAAAAAGTTCAAAAAAAGTGACAAAAACATTTGACACGAATCTTTGAACCGAATATTGTCTGAACCTCTGGTTCTTCTACCCGAAAATTTAAACGATTTTCAAAGGAGATTTGGTCGGCCAAAATTTGGGTGACCGTGGTTATAGAACATCGTAGTTTTTTGTAAAGAAGAGATACGCAGACAGCAGTGTAGATACAGTTTTACATTGTATAGACATAAACGATCTGTCACGTATCTTTCTAACGTACAAGCACTAAGCTTTTTTAAGCAAAATAATTGTATGTATCATGAAAATGATACGTGCAGGTCAACATTAATTCTTTGAACTAATAGTCAGTAACTGACTGTTAGGATCGAAATCTCAAACTTGAGAGTTTGATCCTGGCTCAGAACGAACGCTGGCGGCAGGCCTCATACATGCAAGTCGAACGAACCCTTCGGGGTGAGTGGCGCACGGGTGCGTAACACGTGGGAACCTACCCTTCGGTACGGAATAACCATTGGAAACGATGGCTAATACCGTATAGTCCCTTCGGGGTAAAGATTTATCGCCGTTGGATGGGCCCGCGTCTGATTAGTTAGTTGGTGGGGTAATGGCCTACCAAGACGACGATCAGTAGCTGGTCTGAGAGGATGATCAGCCACACTGGGACTGAGACACGGCCCAGACTCCTACGGGAGGCAGCAGTAGGGAATATTGCACAATGGAGGAAACTCTGATGCAGCCATGCCGCGTGAGTGAAGAAGGCCTTCGGGTTGTAAAGCTCTTTTAACTGTGAAGATAATGACGGTAGCAGTAGAAAAAGCCCCGGCTAACTTCGTGCCAGCAGCCGCGGTAATACGAAGGGGGCAAGCGTTGTTCGGAATTACTGGGCGTAAAGCGTGCGTAGGCGGATAGGCAAGTTGGGAGTGAAATCCCGGGGCTCAACCCCGGAACTGCTCTCAAAACTGCCTTTCTAGAATCTCGGAGAGGATAGCGGAATTTCCAGTGTAGAGGTGAAATTCGTAGATATTGGAAGGAACACCAGTGGCGTAGGCGGCTATCTGGACGAGTATTGACGCTAAGGCACGAAAGTGTGGGGAGCAAACAGGATTAGATACCCTGGTAGTCCACACCGTAAACGATGTGTGCTAGTTGTCGGGCAGCATGCTGTTCGGTGACGCAGCTAACGCATTAAGCACACCGCCTGGGGAGTACGGCCGCAAGGTTAAAACTCAAAGGAATTGACGGGGACCCGCACAAGCGGTGGAGCATGT
>CATLPD010000011.1 GCA_950054485.1 uncultured Alphaproteobacteria bacterium
TGGCCGAGGCCGATTTACAAGCTGCAACAGCAGGCTCATATGACTCAGAGCTGACAGTTTTGATCGAGCCGGATTGAGTTTAACTCCTCGTTAAAAGTGTGCCCCCGTGGTTTTGCCCCGGGGGTTTCTTTTTATTGTCTATGTTTACTGGCAGGTGATTTGGCCAGCCTCGACAATAACCTCATCATCTGAAGGAGTGGGGACTTTCAAGCTACATTCGTAAGGATCTGCGTTAATGTTGATATCGCCGCTACCTTCTTCGTAGGCATATTCCAAGGTAAAGGTGCCGAAATCATCGGTATAATAAACATCATCGCTAATTTTAAAACGCTTGTTAGCAATCGGTGCGCCATCAGTATCTACAAGCTCTCCGAAAATAAAAATACTCTTTAATACGGTGAATTGGCGGTATATATAATTGCCGGGATAGGCTGTAAAACGGGACGGTTCTTCTTTGATAACGTATAGACTGTCATTATCTTCCGAATTTTGAACATCGATTTCGAGCGCTTTGTAAGTCTGTAAAGGAAGGATAACGGTTTCTCCGGTCACGCCATAACCCTTGCGCAGGCCGTTAACTGTGACCTCTACCTTTGCATCCGGAACCCCGTTAATAGCGACGGCCAGAAAAGCGCTGTTTGCAGGCAAAGTTTCCCCTGATGCTTTAAATCCGGTTTCCTTGGACCATAATAATGTGTTTTTGAATTCACCACCAATGATGCCGTCACGTTCGTTAAGGTCGGCATCAAAATATGCATTCAGGCGCGCAATACGGCTAAGGTAGTCAACATCAGCGTTAATCATGGCGACTTCATCACGGCTTGAAGAATAAACAGGGTCCAGACGCAGCCCGACAAATGTATTAAGGTTTCGCCGCCAATCGTCATAGGTGCTGGCAAGACCGTTAAATGCCAAACCAAAATTGGTCGTTAGAGACGTATCAAGGCTGTTATCGCGGATAACAGCATCGTAGGTGCGCTGCCAAGCCCTGAGGTTCTGACGCACGGCAAGAGACATCAATGCCTGATGGTCGCTGTCGGTTTTCGTGTAGCTCATTTTCAGATCTGTTATATGCCTTGGAAAGATATCAAGCGGTACGGAAATTTCAGGCCCGTATCGATGGGTGGGGCCTGTGGTGGGGGAATTGCTCCATTGTGCGCTGAAATTCAGGCGGGGGTTTATGCTTTCAAAAAAGTCCAGTGGTGTTGAATAGTTAAAGTTTATTGAGTCACGTTCCGTTAGTGCCAAGTCTGCAGGGTCCGTTGGGTCTGCGTCGCGGTCGAAAACTTTTCTGGCGGAAATCACCATGTTGCTATCTTCTCCAGATAGATTCAGAAGGCCTTCCACTCCCGAGGCTCGCCCCTCGATATCAATACCTGCAGTTAGCCGTGTTTCAACCAATCCTTTAAACCCGAACATATCCGCGGCGCGCGTGCTGGCGATGCTGCCTTCAAAGACAATATCATCGCCAACACCATATCCGGACAGGCCGACTTCATATTGATCTGTCAGTCTTTTGCGATACGAGGCATAAATCACACCTGTGTTATCAATATTTTCCAGATCGTCACGTGCTAATCCGCCGGAGAATTCAAGTTGCGGCGCGCTTGAAGGAACAAGCTTGCTGGTTTTGGTAAAGGGCCGTGTCTCGCGTGTTACGTTACCACGGTTGTCTGTTGCAACAATTTCAATATTATAGCTGCCTTCGGGAAATTCGCGGGTATCAAGCACAACCGTTCCGAAATCAAGAGTACGTGAGTAAATCGTGCGGCCTGTGGCCTCTGAATCACGGTATACTTCGACGAGTGATCGTGTTTGCAGAAAAATTTCAATTCGCGTGCCTTGGTTCAATTCGTCAAAAAACAGCAGATCTTCGTTTGATTTTAAATTAAAACCGTAAAAATCGATGCTGCGGGCAAAACTTTGTCCTTCGGCTTCTAAAAGACCGACGGATGCCGTCATTTCCTGATCGAAGGTGTAAAGGTCTTGGTTCAGACTAGCCTCGGTCAGCTCGTACCCCGCTGCAGAGCTAAGTGATCCGACACTGGTAAAAGATGTGCGGCCGCGATTAAGAAGAGTGTCGTGTGTGACAGTGATATTTTCAGTCAGGTCAAAATTATCGGTCGGGGTGCTCCCGGCAATCAGGGTTTCGTTGCGCACAGCAAAGTTTTTTTCGGCAGGGCCCAAAGCGGACAGACCCTCGACCTCACGTGTATAGGTTAAATCGGGATCAATGGTCAGATCGGCCCGAAAGGTCGTGACGTCGATCACGATTTTTCCGATATTCGGGCGTTCCTTTTCGCCGAAAATGCGACCTTCAAACAGCGGCAAAAGAGCTGTTTTGTCACGGACATCCGGCACGATGTCCAAAACATCCTGCGGATTCTCAAAGGCAAGCCAATCATCCCCGAAATAGCCATATACAATGCCGTAGTAATTGCCACCGATGTAGAAATCAAATGCGCTGAAATCGCCTGTTTGCTCGATCAATTCTTGTTCGGATAATCCTTCTGCTGGCGTTTTATCTTGGGCATGGGCATGTTGCGTAGGCACGGTAAAGCATGCTGTGGCCACACCCAGCCACAACAGACAAAGTACCTTTGTCCATGCGCATCGCATCAATGTAACCCCCCTTTGGGGTTTTTGTTAGTTAACCCTTGAAATCAGGGCAAAGGATAGGCCAATGTCGAATAATTGCCATTGACCAGAATTGTTTGAGTAAAGGCTGTGTTTTCCAAACCTTTGGGGATATCAAGGTCCCATTTCATACCAGGATATATGCGTTTGCCTTCCAGTGGCACACATACGCTGCGATCTTGATTGCAAAAGTCTTCACGCTGTAATTGTACCGTGGTATTCCCCTGATTGTGATAATGCAGTTGCGTTGCATCGCGTGTGACAATAAGATTCTGCTGCGGTACTTTTGGTTGAACCATAACCAGCGCTCCCATTGACATGATAACACCGATTTTAACGCTAGTGCCTGAATCTGTCTCTTGCGTGCGGTATTCAGGTGTGTCGGGCTTAAAGCGGACGCGGTAAATATCTTCCATATTTTCAGGGAAATCGCGCACAACTAGACGAACCATACGGCTTTGACCAGGCTCCAGCTCGAACGCTTTTGGCGCAAGCGCAATGTCCTGAGCGGGGGCTTCTGATTCTGTCGGCTGACCGGAATTCGTAATTTTAAAGGCTGTACCCGTCACCTTTGTCGGTTTATCAGAATGATTGGTGACCGTAATGTTTTGCACGGGTCGTTCATCAGGGGCAAATGTTAAAACAACTTTGTCCAATGCAATGTTGGCCATTGCTGGTGCGGGATGGAATAAAACAAGGATGCCTAGGGCCAATGCAGTGTAAAGGGATAGGTACTTTTTGCGGGATTCTTTGAACATTTTCTCAACGTTTCACTGAAGGTTAAACACTATGTTGATTCTAATCTTAATACGAAATACGGTCAAGCAATCCCCCGTAAATACGTTTCTGCCACATTTTCGCCACAATTACCATGGTGTTTGGAAAAGTGCTATTGTAATTTGTCATTTAAAAACAATAGCTTGCGCCTATGAACTTTTTGCTAAATTAACCATTTGTAAATATATGTGGCGAAATTGTCATATTTGTGACATGCTTAGAACTTATTCAAATGGTAGAATAGAATTATGAGCCAAAAGATCTGCAAATCGATATTTTTTACAGCGATAATTGTATTATTTACCATTATCGCTGCTGCAGATACTTGGGCTGCCAGAGATGGTCAAATCGGCGCAACTTCAACGGCATATACACAAGTAACACTTTCAATACCACCACGCATCCAAATCAATAATATTCAGGATATTAACCTTGGCTTGTATCAGGATCAAGGCGATTTAAATGGCAACACCAATCTATGCATTTATACGAACGGCGTCGATGGCTATAAAGTAAATGTAAGTAATACCGAAGGTGCAGGCTCTGATTTTCAGATTTTTAATCAAAGCCAGATCCATAAAACAGCAAGTTTACCGATGGAAGTATCGTGGAGCAATAGGTCCGGACAAACAGAGTCCAAAAGGCTAAAGCAAAACACCGCTGTTAAATTCGATAAAATGGCAAAGTCAGATTGTGGGGCTCAAGATTATAATGCCAATCTTTCTGTGAATGTTAAAGACGAGCATTTGCGCGCGGCCCCGTCAGGTATATACAGCACACATTTGGCTGTGATGGTCGAGCCGCTTTAAGCCATTTTAATTGGGTTCTATGAAGACGCGCACTTCTGCACGATATGTCCCGCCCGGCGCAGCTTCCAGATCGCGCCGATCTATCGTGATAGTTATATTAGATGTAAATCCGCCAACAGCACAAGTCTGACTGCTGTCATTACCGCCTGTTATACCCTCAGCAACACCATAGGTTACTTTCGCCCCCTTTTTGGTCGGGGTATTTCCCCAATTGACAGTATAGGGTATCTGCAATGTGCGCGTTTGGTTTTCTAGATGAAAAGCATTCGGCGTAATGGTCGAGTCATCTGTTATTGTCACCAGATAAGGCGTTTTCTTGCCCGTATCGGCATACACGCAAATAACATCGTTTAAGACGACATTACCGGAAACCCATGTCCCACCGTTAAGGGCATTCATATTTGTTACGCGCACATTTTGGGCATTTGCGGGCGCCCCGTAAATGAAAAGCGCTAAGATCAAGATGTATAAAAAATTGCTCATGAAAATAATACAATTCCTTCGTACCTTAAAAACAAATACGAAAAACGCATGATGCTCCCTCTGTATTCTCTATTTTCATAGTGGCCGAGACCAAACGCATGTATAGAAGCCCGCAGATTGCGGGGCGTGGGGCAGATATTCTCTGACATTTTGGAATTGGCAGACTAAATGGCGGTGACGGTGGGAAGTATGTTCGCTATCGCTCCATGGCGCCTGCGGGCTTCGCCCTTGTCGTCGAACCGATGTTCGAATGCATAATTACCAACCTATTAAACAAAAAAACGCCCCAGTGGGGCGCTTGTTATTTAATGGCGGTGGAAGTACTCTATCGATAAATTTTCTCCGAGATGTTTCTATGACAATTTTCGGTTTCAAATTGTATGAATTACGATTTTATAGAAATTGAAAAACGCGAAGTTATTCTGACAAGTCCTTCTAAAAGCAAGGACATTGGACACGCCCTAATGGAAACGCACAAGCGCCTATATAGGGTGTTAAGCTAAAATCGTCTTCTGCGTAATATGAGCTGCCACCTCCACCGTATCCGCTGTAGCTAGATACCCCACATGCTGTATCACAAACCATATCCAAAAAGTTTTGAAAAAATGGCACTACAGTTCTACTGGGGTCAGACCCATCTCCTTTTCTCATACATGCACCGTTTTGCATATCATCATATTCGCTGCCAAATTGCATATCACACAAACTTCCTGACCAAGAGGCACATTTAAATAAATCTCCCGTAGGTAGTAATGCATAAGTGTCTGTATCGCCTGAGTATATGCTGCCAATTGTATATAAAATATCCTTGTATGAGCCACAAGGCGTTAAATTTGCACCTTCAGGTTTAAATAAATCACAAGATCCATCTGTAGGGGCATCATCATTTGCATTGTTGCCATCCGGCAGTTCATAGTTCAATTCGTTATCCGCACAGCCATTTAAAACTTTTAATTTATTTTCGCCACGCTCCACATAAGCAATACACTGTTGCTCAACAGCCGTATCAATTTGCTCTTGTTCTTTTTCAATGCCGGCCCCGCCTCTGGATGAAGTGGTAATTGAATAAGATAGCGCCGCGAATAGAGCAACAGCTATCAGGATTAAAAACAGGGCATTTCCAGACTGGTTTTTCATTTTTACAGTATAATATAAAATCATGGCGAAAATAAGGCGGGTCTTTCGTAAAATTATCACATTTGGGTGTACTAATAATATCTAGATATAATTCAAGTTAGCTTAACAAGGCTGCGCAGTTGCCGCCTCTTTCTTTTGCGAGATACATGGCCTGATCAGCGGATTTAAGTAATTTTTCGTACGATTGGCCATGTTCAGGAAAAATTGCTATGCTAATAGAGCCGCCAAGCTTTGCATATTCACCGTTTCGTAAATCTATAGGCTTGGTTACGGATAGAATTATACTCTCAGCAATGTCAATTATATCATTATTTTCTAATGGTGTGTTTCCATCGCTATCAAGGTAAAGAACAAACTCGTCTCCTGCATAACGAGCGAGAATATCACTACTTCTGATAGCGCGCTTAATTCTATAAGCTATCATTTTAGAATATAGTCCCCCGAGTTGTGGCCGTATGTGTCATTAATGCTCTTGAATTTATCAAGATCGATAAAAAGCAGTGCTTCTCTCCGATTCCTTCGTTCGGCTTTTTCCAGCATGTTTTTTACAACGTCTGAAAAAAAAACTTTTATTGGGAAGGTGTGTTAAACTGTCATAGTGTGCTTTTTGATAGAGATTGTTCTCAACTTGCTTTCTATATATAGAAGAGCGAATAATTTGTATAAGAAATGATTGGTTTAGCGTCTCCTTGACCAAATATTCCTGTGCTCCACTTATTTTGGATGCTTTTAAGCTATCTTCCAAAGAAATAACATTGTCTATTTCAAAATGCATTCCAAAAGCATTTTTAGCCTTTAGTGTTTCTTTGGTAATACTCACGTAAAGTGGATTATCCTCTATGTGAAGTATCTTCAATATTTTAAATTTGCTCATAGTCTATGTATATCACGTTCGTAATTGGTCTTGGAGCTTAGGCTAAATAATGGATGAGGTCGATAGTTTTCTATATTTTAATCTGGTTCAACGAGTATCATGAGTTCTGAAGAGTAATAGCCCCCTGAAACGGCTTTTAGATCTCCTTGCCTTAAATTTACGCTTAAGTTTGCGGTAAGCCCTCCAACTGAACATGTATTTGACAGGTTGTTTGCACCGGATTGTTTTGTTAGGGCTATACCGTAGGTTAAAAGTTTTCTGCTTGAGACACCCGTTTTGTCGTTCCAGTAGACATCCATGTTTACTTCTTCTGTATTTGATGTGTTCTCGACCTGAAAAGAATTAGGAGTGAGGTCGTTTGAATCATCTGTTATTGTTACTCGATAATCTCCCGAGCCGCTGTAGTATAAACAAATATCATCATTGCCATCCAAATGCCCACTTCCGCTATATGCACCAAAAGCGATTTCATCAAGATCGCTGATTTTAAGGTAATCTCCAATAACTACTGTCACATCTGTTGTGGCTGTAGATGTTGCCCCAAGAGGGCCGTTTACCGTTGCCGCCCTTCCTGTATAGGGAATAAGAGCGATGAATAAAAAAAACATTATAAAACTTGCCAATTTATCCATAATTTAAGTCACATAAAATGAGTAAGACTTTTATAAGTACTATTGTACTATTTTCATGTTTAAAACCCCTTAATTTGCTGCACGGCATTTTAATAAAATTGTCTATTTATGGGCATTTTTTAGGAATCAAGGAACTGTTAACATATTTGTGTTATAGTACAATAGTACCCTTTGAAAAAGTATGGGTGGCTCTTTAGACGATATTTTGATGAGACAGGGAGACAAAATAATGAGAAGACTCAATAAATTTCTTTCAATGGTGGCTTTAGGTGCAATGACAGTTGCGGCGGGGTCGGCAATGGCTGCAACGGCTGACGGTACACTGGGTGCCACATCCACAGGTACGGCAGATGTTACCTTGTCAATTAACGAACAATTCCAGATCAGCGATATGAACGCATTTGCCTTTGGTGCTTATGG
>CATLPD010000012.1 GCA_950054485.1 uncultured Alphaproteobacteria bacterium
AGTTCTATTGAGTCGATAATCTTTTGTTATTCGTAAACTATGGAATATCCATTAAGCAACTCAAAGTTAAGAGTACTATCCATCCTTAAATGAGGTAACAACATTAACTATTAGGACTTATTGAAATTGCTGTTGGATTTAAATGCGGGGAATCGTAAACTACTTCTTGGTGTAAAATGACATTGTGTTTTTGCACCAATGTGATGTGGCAGATTTTGATAACAATTCACAATTAACTTAAAGGACAGAAAGGGGGAAATATGACATAAAATATTTAATGTACATTAGATGCAAAAATAATGAACATTTGCGTCTTGTAATATTAGAAACTATGGGAATACCTATGGTTTATCTCTAAACCTTTGAAGGAATGATACTATGATTACCAAACTGTCCAACCGCATGACTCAGATTGCGGTCAAGAAATTTAACCGCCGCGCCCTATTGAAGGCCGTAGCAGCGGGTGGCGTTGCTGCGACAATGCCGTTTATTATTCGTCAGTCGCTGGCGTCTTCCGGCGAAGTCAATGTGTTCGCCTGGGGTGATTACATCAAGCCCAACATCATCGAGGCCTTTGAAAAGAAAACCGGCATCAAGATCAATCTTTCGACCTACGGCTCGAATGAAGAAGTCCAGAGCAAGCTTCGTGCTGCTGGCGGCAAGGGCTTTGATCTGATCTTCCCGTCGGTTGATACCCGTCCTGAATATGATGATGGTGATCTGCTTCAGGCCGTTGATGAAAGTCGCATCAAGCTTGACCAGATTGATTCTTCTATCTGGCGAAGCTCCCTTAAGCTAGGTGCTTCCAGACGCGGCAAGCGCTATTTGATACCGTTTGACTGGGGTACCGAAGGTATCACCTATGACAGCTCTGTCCACAGCTTCAAGCCAGGCGAATTATCTTATGGTGATATGTGGGTTGACGGTCTGGACGGCAAGGTTGCCGGACGTCAGAAATCCATAGTCATTACCCTGGCGATTTATCTCGATAGTATTGGCAAGGTTTCGTCGAACCGCGGCATGGATCTGTATAAGAGTGAAGCCGATATGCGCCGTGTCCTGGATGGTTGCCTGAAATTCCTGAAACCGTACAAGAAAAACATCGGTGCATTCTGGAACAACGCGACAGAAGCAACTTCGGCCTTTACCGACGCCGGTTGCACCATTGGTCAGACATGGGATACCACCGGTATCAAACTGCACATTGATGTCGACAAGAAGTGGATCTACACAGCACCCAAGGAAGGTGCCCTTGCATGGATGGACACAATGGCTATCCCGTCTGGTGCTACGAATATTGAACAGACCTATGAGCTCATCAACTTCCTGATGACGCCGGAAATTGGTGCCATGTTTGCCAATAATACCGGTTACAACACTGCGGCTGTTGGTTCTGCACGTCATCTTTCCGAAGCCAACAAAGCGGCATTTAAAATCGCTTACCCTGAAGGCGCAATTGCAAATATGTGGTGGTGGCCTATGAACACACCCTGGTTCAGTAGCGTTCGTCAGGAGTACGTTGAAAAGGTTACGGCTCTCTAATCTAATAAAACAAGTGCGGAGCCATTTCCTTAAATAAAGGAGATGGCTCCATCATTTTCTTGCGTCGAGCGAGGAAACTGTATTCCTGTATCTTATTATTTTGGGGTTTCTGACTCATGCGCGGAATGGATATAGAACTAACAAATGTGTCGATGAAATTCGGCGATTTCACAGCCGTCTATCCAACCGACCTGAAGGTTAAAGCGGGTGAGTTTTTCTCAATTCTGGGACCCTCAGGATGTGGTAAAACCACGATCCTGCGAATGGTTTCCGGCTTCCTGAACCCCACCACGGGTGGCATCAAAATAGGCGGCGAAGAGATGACCGTGGTCGGGCCGCACAAGAGACCGACAGCCCTGATTTTCCAAAACCTTGCTCTTTTTCCGCTGATGACGGTTTGGGAAAATGTTGCCTTTGGCCTTGAAATGCGCGGCTGGGAAAAGACCAGGCGTCGAGATAAGGCTTTTGAACTTCTTGATTTGGTCGCTCTTGGAGATCAAGGCGACAAAATACCGGACGAATTGTCGGGTGGTCAGCGCCAGCGTGTTGCCGTTGCGAGGGCCCTGGCCGTTGAGCCAGCCGTACTGCTGCTCGATGAACCACTTTCATCCCTGGATTTGAAGTTGCGTCAACATATGCGCTCAGAACTTCGTGATATTCAGCGCAAAACCGGTGTTACATTTATTTATATTACCCACGACCAGGGTGAAGCCCTGACCATGTCAGATCGTATTGCTGTCATGAAGGCTGGGGTTATTGAGCAAGTCGATACAACGGACAGGGTTTACGATGCCCCGGCGACGGCTTTTGCTGCAACCTTTGTCGGTGCAAACAATGTATTTCGTGGAAAGGTGACTTCCCTCGATGGCGACATGGCCGTGGTTGAAACTAAATACGGCGCGCTGCGAGCTAAGAACCCACAAAATCAGGCCGTCGGAAACAAGGTCGTTTTATTTGTTCGCCCCGAAAAGATGCAGGTGCTGAGCGCAGTCGACCGCGAAGAGAACGCAATTGCCGTGGAATTTGAACGACGCGATCTGGAAGGCCCGTTTGTTAATTTATTCTTCCGCCGTGAAGGTGATGTTTTCTCGGCTCATTTGGTCAATGCCGGGGACGTGGCTCACCACCCGTCCGGGCATAAGGGTCTTTGTTTTGCCCCGCAAGACGGCATGATCCTGCCTGTGGGGGATATTGCCGATGAGTAGGCTGCTTCGTTCATTTGGCCCGCATCTGACAAGCCTGATCCTGCTGCTTTCGGGTGTTTGGGTCATTGGCATGATTATCGGGCCGCAATTGATCATGGTCGAGCAGTCTTTCTGGTACACCGACCGAGGTGGCGATGCCGTCGTGATTACAGTGCAAATCGACGCTCACTATAACGATATCGATGTGCTTGCGTTTGACAAAATGGACGCAGAAGACCTCGCTCCGTCACCGGAGCGCGATGCGAAAATCGCCGAAATCGATGCAACCATTGCCGAGAAGCGGGTAATAATCGCCGAGCTGGAAACGCGTGAGGTTATTCCGAAAAAAGTTTACTCCCTGCGCAACTATACCATTATGGGTGGCAGTCATTTAGCCATATTTATAAAGACCATTCTGGCCTCCGTTGCGGTTACGTTGATCGCGTTTGTTGTCTGTTATCCCATGGCCTATACCGTCGCAAAGCTGGCAACGCCGAACCGAGCGGCGATAATTATGCTTGGGTTGATCATCCCATATGCAATCAACGAACTGTTGCGTGTTTTCGCGTGGTTGATGATCCTGAACTATAACGGCGTGGCAAACTTTTTGCTGGGTCTGATCGGGGTTGAGCCCATAGCGTTTCTGGAAAGTGGCACAGGTGTCTTTATTGCCATGGTTTACGCCTATATTCTTTTCATGGTATTTCCCATTTACAATACGGTTGAGACACTCGATACATCCCAAATCGAGGCAGCTCGTGATTTGGGCGCGCCGACCTGGCAAATTCATCGCAGGATTGTCCTGCCTCATGCCAAGCCTGGCATCGCCGTTGGCTGCATCATGACCTTCATGCTCTCGGCCGGGTCTTATGCAGTTCCTTATATTATGACCCGCGGCACGGCTGAACCCTGGTTCACCCAGTTGATCTACAATAAATTCTTTGAATCGCTTAACTGGAACACCGGTTCAGCATATGCCTTCACGCTGTTGGTTGCTTGCGTGATTTTTGTTTTCCTGATGATGCGAATGTTCAAGGTCGGCATTAAGGATATCGCGAAATGAGCAAGGTATCACAAACGGCTTTCGGGCAGGACAGCCGGATTGTACTTAACATATACATGGTGATTTTTTTCTCCTATATGTTTCTGCCATTGATTTTGATGGTCGCAGCAGGGTTTAACGATTTCGACACACCATCCGTAACCGTGTGGCGTGGCTTTACACTGAAGTGGTTCGGTGTTCTGGCTCAAGATACCCGTATGTGGAGCGGATTGATCAATTCGTT